>NZ_CP026948.1:0-600000 GCF_003070865.1 Corynebacterium liangguodongii | reverse complement strand
GACCTCGTTTGCGAGTGCGAGCACCTCCGGCGGATTGCGCCACGAGGTCGTGAGCTGCATCTTTGGCGCGGGCCCGCCGTCTGGGGCAGGGAAATCCTCGACGAAGGCGGCGAGGTTTTCCACGGTAGCCCCGCGCCAGCCGTAGATGGCCTGCATGGGGTCGCCCACCGCGGTGACCGTGAGCGGGTTCCGGCCGTCTTCGCTGCTGCCTGAGCCCTCGCCGAAGAGGCTGCGCAACAACACGCGCTGCGCGTGGGAGGTGTCTTGGTATTCGTCGAGCATGACCACTCGGAAGCGGCTGCGCTGGGATGCTCCCACCGCCGGGTGGTGGGAAGCGAGCCGCGCGGCGACGGACATCTGCTCGTTGAAGGTGACCACGCCCCGTGCGGCCAGCTCGGAGGCAAGCTTTTCCACCAGCGGCAGGTAGGCGCGGCGGCGCTCCTGGGTAGCGCGCCATCTCGTCATCTCGTTGGTGAACTTCGCCGGATCCTTACCCCCGTCCAGCGCCTCCGTCTCCGCGAGGAACGTGCGCGCATGCTCGGCAACCTCGTCGGGTTCGGCGAGGTCATTACCCATGTTGGTCACCAGGTCGAGGAGGTCGGTGACGACAGACGCGGGGGTCGGGTTCGCCCCGCCGGGCACGAGGAGCGTCCCGGCGTAGTCCTGCACGACCTCGTGTGCGATGGCGTGCAGCTCCGCGTCGGTGATCATGCGCGCATCTGGCTCGACCGGGACGAGCAAGCCGTATTCGCGCACGAGGTCGCCGGCGTAGGCGTCGTACGTGGACACGGTCGGCGCGATGATCTCGAGGGATCTCGCCAGCTGCCCCGAGGGGTCGAGCCGGCGCACGAGGTCAGCGTTGGAGGCGAGCGCGCTCAGCCGGTCGCGGATGCGTTTACCCAGCTCTTGGGCCGCCTTGCGCGTAAACGTCAACCCGAGGACTTCCTCGGGGCGGGCGTACCCGTTGGCCACGAGCCAGACCACGCGCGCCGCCATGGTCTCCGTCTTGCCCGCGCCCGCGCCCGCCACGACGAGCAGGGGGCCAGGCTCGGCGCCGATGATCTCCGCCTGCTGCTCAGTCGGCGGGAATTTTTGACCAAGGTATTTCGAGAGCACGGCCGGGCTCATCGGCTGGCGCCCTCCGCCTTGTGTGTCGCGCCTATCCACGGGTGATCACCTGTCCTTCGGGTTGTACCGGGCACAGCGCCCGCACGGAACAATGCTCGCAGTGCTTCCCCGTGCGGGCGAGGAGCTCGGGCCCCGCCATCTGCTCGGGTAGGGGCCGCACGAGCTCGGCAAACTGCTCGAGCTCCTCCGGCGACTTCGGCGCCTGCTCGCGGGTGGTGAGCTTGACCGAGTCCACCGCCGGGTAGACCAGCACCGCTCCCCCCACGCGATCCAGGGCGGCGCCGCCTGGGGCGGTAACGACCCGCCCTCCCTCGAGGGTTCCGTGGGCAAGCGCAAGCTGGTAGGCCGTGAGCTGCGCGTTGTCAGCGGCCTCCGGCTTCGAGAGGGCTCTTTTCGACGTCTTGAGGTCCACGATGTGGAGAGCCCCGCTGGCCTCTCGCTCGAGGCGGTCGGCGCGACCGACGATGCGCACCCCGCCGGCAACGTCGACGTCGATCGACGCCTCGACGGCGACCTGCTCGAACGTCGCGCGGGAGGCCTGGAGCCACCCGAGCGTCTTGTCAATCGTGTGCTCGAATTCTTCGATGTCGCGCTCTCGCTTCCACGCCGGGGAGGCGTCGGCGCTGCGGCGGGCATCGAGCACCTCCGCGCGAGCAAGGGCCTCGTCGACCCCCCTGCCTAGGGCCTCGAGGTAGGCATGCGCCATCGCACCGTAGACCGCCCGCATGGACCCGTCGAGCCCGACCATGCGCTCGAGCACCGAGTTCATCGGGCAAGCCAGCAGGCCCTCGATGCGCGAGGGCGAGAGCTTCTTCGGCACCGGCAGGGCTTTCTCCGAGGCCACCGTGGTCGTCGCCCACCACTGCCCAGGATCGGCGCCGGGCACCCCGGCTTCGGCGAGGCGGGCGAGTTGACGCGCCGCCTGCGCCCGGCCCGCCTCGCCGAGGGCGTCCGAGCGGGCGGCACGGCGCAGCTCGGCGATGAGGTCGTCGTGGGCAAGAACGCGGAGGGTCAGCGCCTCCCCGCCGCCCACTCCGAGCGGTTCTTTCGCGTGTTCAGCGCGCGCGAAACGAAGCTCGACGTCGTGTGCGGCGCACCATTCCTCGACGAAGCGCGAGGGTGAGACGACCTCGTCGCCGTCTGGGTCGTCGACCGCGGTGACCAGGAGGGATTCGGTCGCCCTCGTGGTGGCCACCGTGAAGAGCCTGCGCTCCTCGGCGGCCCGCTCAGCCTTCCGGCTCACCGGCACGGAGGGGTCGACCCCGTTGTCGAGCAGGTCCACGAGCTCCTCTTGCCCGAAGATCGTCCCTGTGACCGCCAGCGAGGGCCATTCCAGCTCCTGGACCCCGGCCACGACAACGCGGGCGAACTCCCGGCCGGCGGCGCCGTGGGCGGTGAGGAGGTAGACGGCGTCGGGGGTGGCGGTGCGGCGGTCGCGCACACCGGTGGGAAGCTCCTGGTCGGCGATGTAGGAGATGAATCCCTTGATCCCGGAATCCCCGCGGCGCTCCGTGAAGTCGCCTGCGGCGTCAAACAGCGCCATCACGGCGTCGAGGTCGCGGTCGGCCTGCGAGCCGGTCGCCCCGCCGCGCAGCGCCGCCGCGAGGAGCCGCGAGGACAGGCCCGTGGCGTTCCACACCGCCCACAAGATCTCCTCGACGCTGCCGGAGCCGAGCTCGGCCCGCCCGGCGTCGAGGACGGCGCGCACGTGGAGGAGGATGTCGAGCTCGCGCTCGGTGAGCATCGCGCCGAAATCGGGCAGCGGGTTCGGCGAGGCGACAAGGTCGCGCAGGGTGTCCTCGGCGCGCCGCGCGGGCGCGTATCTGCGCAGGCCGCGCAAGAGGCGGCGGTAGGTCACAGGGTCGGTCCCGCCGACAGGGCCGAGGAGGAGCTCGCGCCAGGCAGCCGGGTCGAGGTCCTCGGTGAGCGCCCGCAGGCCAAGGACTAGTGCGGCGACGATGCGCTGCTCGCCCAGCACCACGTCGGTGGGATCGAGCATGACCGGCACCCCGGCCTGCAGCAACGCGCGGCGCATCGGCTCGATCGCGGCGCTGGAGCGAACGATGACCGCCATGTCTCGGTAGGCCTCACCCGCCTCGAGGTGGGCCCTGCGCAGCTCGTCGGCGACGACGCAGTGTTGGGCCGCGGCGCTCGGGCACACCACCGCGCGGCGCTGCGGTCCCCGCCGAGAGGGCCCGAGGTTGATCGTCTCGTGCGCGATCCCCCCGAGGTCGCGGAAGAAGTTCGGGGAGGCGCCGCGGAAGTGGAACACGCTTTGCCCGAGGTCGCCGCCGACGACGGCGAGCCTGGCGCGCGCAGCGAGCCGGGCGACCAGCTCGGCCGGTGCGGGGGCGAGATGCTGGGCATCATCAACCACAACGGTGTGCCAGTGCCCCTCCACCTCTGCCCTGAGCACCTGGGTGACCAGCTCGGACGCACTCAGTGTCCGAGCCGGGTTGAGCGCCATGACCTGGAGGTATTCTTCGAGGAAGTCCCCGGAGGCGGCCCAGATCGGCCGGCCGTGGCGCTGACCGAGCGCACGAAGGTCTGCGGGGGTTGCCCCGCGCTCGACGGCGCGCAGGAGGAAATCCCGCAGTTGGCGGGCGAACCCGAGCAGAGGGAGCGCGGGGCGCAGCTCTACCGGCCACGTGCCGCGGCCGTCCTCGACGTGGCCGGCGAGGAGCTGGCGGATCACGGCGTCTTGCTCCGCGCCGGAGATGAGCCTGATGTCTTCCCCGGATTGCTGGCGCAGCAGCGCGAAGGCGAGCGAGTGGACGGAGCGCACCATGGGCTCGTCGATGACGAAGCCGGAGGCGGCGAGGCGGTCGGAGAGCTCGACGCGCATCCGCGCGCCGGATTCCTTCGAGGCGGCCACGACGAGGATGCCGCGGGGGTCGGCGCCGGAGGCCACCGCGTTGACCACGGTGTCGATGAGGAAGCTGCTCACCCCCGAGCCCGCCTGCCCGGTCACCTTCCATGTGCCCTCGGTGGGCAGCGGGTGGTCCCACCGGCGGTCATTGAGACGGCGCTCGCGCGGGACGAGGTATGCCCGCGGCGTCGGCGGGAGCGGAGATGCGATCGACATGGCCACGATTGTGCCAGCCTAGTGCGACATCAGCAGGTCTCGCACCCGAGAGAAAATAGAACTCACGTTCGATACTCCCGGCTCAAGCGCCACCGTGGCCTCGCGGTAGCGCAGCGCGCAGGCCGCCAGCTCGCGCAGGTGAGGAACGTGCGCCCAGCGGGCGATGACGCGCTCGTCGACGGAGCTGGTCAACAAGGCATCGACAAGCACGAGCGCGGCGGTATACCCGCGCGGCCGAAGCTCGGCCGAGGGCACGATATCCGTCAGCGTCGGCGGCAGCGAGCCGGAGAAGATGCAGCAGGAAAAGAAGTCGAGGTGGGCTAGACCGACGGGGCCGTCGAACTGCTCATTTTCGAAGGCGGCGCGGTCAGCCTTCGCCCACCGATCTTCGCGACGCCCCGCCGGGGGCTCGACGCCGGCAACGGCGTCGTCGAATGCCAGCGCGGCGGCAATGGATTCGTCGGCACGCGCGGCGAGCTCGCCCTCGACGAAGTCGTTGGCCCTAAACCCGCCCACGACCACGCGCCCGTCGGTGGCGCGCACGGGGCGGGCGACGCTCAGCGCCGGAGAGGAAAACCTCTCGCGCACCTTCGCCGACCACGCGGATGTCGCCGTGGCCGGGGCGATAACGACGCGGGCGTAGCGCACGCCGTTGTCCCAGGCCGGCCCCGCGGCGACCGGGTTGATGCCGTCGACTTGGAACGCCGAGAGGACGTGCCGCGGGATGTCCACGCCGCTCACCTCACAACACCGCCGGGCGGGGGTAGGGCCACGGGTTGGCGCGGCACGTCTCCGGCGTATCGGGGTAGACCTCCTCGGGGTCGAGCCCGTGGAGCTCTGCGTTATTGAGGCTCAAGGTCTGCTGCATCATGATCGGGGCGAGCTCGCCGTCGGCCGGGCACGCGACGTGGGCGGCAAAGCCCAGCGCGTGGCCAACCTCGTGGTTGATGAGGTACTGGCGGTAGCGCCCCAGGTCGCCTTCGAAGGGAGCGGCGCCGCGCACCCAGCGCGCCTCGTTGAGCACGACGGTGCTCTCCCCCGTGGCCATGGACCGGCAGCTGGTCTCCAACCCGAGGTCTCCCCCACAGTTTTCCCTGGTGGTAGCCGCCGAGGTGAGCCGGATGCGCAGGTCTGGGTTCTCGCTGCCCGTGACGTGCTCGAAGCCGAAGCGCGGGTCGTTGGTCCAGCCCCGGGGGTCGGCCAGGGTGGCATCGACGAGCGCGGATAGGGCGTCATCGCCGCCGAACTGCACCGCGTCGATGCCCTCTTCGACCTCGACGACGTAGCGCAGCGTGAGCTCCTCGCCCTTGCCCGCCTTCGCACCCGGGGCCCCGACCTCGCGGTAGGTCCGCGTGCCGGCCTCGGTATACGGCCCGCCGGGCGGGAGGTCGTTGAGCCCGACGCTCCCTTCTGGCAGCTGCGCGGGATCGCGCACCGGCTCGCCGTCGTGGCCCGCGGCCTCGTGCGGCGCGCCCTCCTGCCCCGCCGGGGCCGCCAGGGCCGCGTCATCGGGGTTGGCCACCACGTTGGCCGCGACGAGGAGGGTGATCACCGAAAGGACCGGGATGGCGTAGGCGCGCCAGCCGTACTCGCGGACAAACCGCTGGAGAAACGGCTCTCGCGCCTCCACATCCTCGCCCAGCGTAGGGCCGAGCCCCTGCCGATGGGTCATAGCGTCTCGCCCCAGGCCCAGCTAGCGCGCGAACCCGACGGAGCGGGCGGTGGAGGTGCCCACCTCGACGTAGGCGATGCGCTCGGTGCGCACGAGGTAGATCCTGCCCTTGTCATCTGCCAGTGTCACCGTCGGTGCACCCTCCGCGATCGCCGCCTTGACCTGCTCGAGCACCGAGTCTTGGGACTCTGCGCTGGCCACGGTGAGCTCGCGGGCGGTGTCGGTGAGGCCGATCCTGATATCCATAGTCGAAAACTTCACTGTCCTTAAATCGTGTCTTGTCGAAGGTCGCGTGCAGGTACGTAGGGGCCCATTGTATCGCGCGGCTTCCATCGCGCGTCCCCTCGCGCACCACGCGTGACGACGCCCCTTCTGAGCTGCGACCGGACAATACCCGACGTTGGGGTTGGCGCAAACATGTTTAAGATAAGCGTGTGCCTTCGCCCGCAGACCACACCGCGCCGACCTTCGCCGAGCTCGGCGTCGCCGCCGAGATCGTCGACGCGCTGGGCGAGCTCGGTATCACGCACGCGTTTTCCATTCAGGAGCTCGCGCTGCCGATCGCGCTGGCCGGCAAAGACCTCATCGGGCAGGCCCGCACCGGGATGGGCAAGACCTACGGGTTCGGCGTAGCCGTGATCGACCGCGTCTTCGACGACGCCGACATCGCCGAGCTCGACGGCACCCCGCGCGCGCTGGTGATCGTGCCCACCCGCGAGCTCGCCGTGCAGGTGGGAGACGATCTGGTGCACGCCGCCGCGCACACGCCGGTGCGGGTGACCACGATCTACGGCGGGCGGGCGTACGAGCCGCAGATCGAGCAGCTTCGCTCCGGCGCGGACGTCGTCGTGGGCACACCCGGGCGGCTGATCGACCTCTATGAGCGCGGCGAGCTCGCGCTCCATCGGGTGGCCATCCTCGTGTTGGACGAGGCCGACGAGATGCTCGACCTCGGGTTTTTGCCGGACATCCAGAAGCTCTGGTCGGCCCTGCCGCGCCCGCTGCAGTCCATGCTGTTTTCCGCCACGATGCCCGGGCCGATCCTCACCCTCGCCCGCTCGTTGATGAACAGGCCCGTCCACATCCGCGCCGAGGCCGCGGATTCGCCCCGCATTCACGCCACGACGAGGCAGGTCGTCTTTCGCTCCCACCGGATGGATAAACCCGAGGTCACGGCGAAGATTCTGCAGGCAAAGGGGCGGGGCCGCACGATCATCTTTACCCGCACGAAGCGCACCGCCGCCGAGCTTGCTGCGGACCTGGCGCAGCGCGGCTTCACCGTCGCCGCGGTGCACGGCGACCTTGGCCAGGCGGCGCGTGAGAGGTCCTTAGAGGCGTTTCGCAGCGCGGCGGTGGAGATCCTCGTGGCCACCGACGTGGCGGCGCGCGGGATCGACATCGACGATGTCACCCACGTGATCAACTTCCAGACCCCGGATGACCCCATGACCTACGTCCACCGGATCGGGCGGACGGGCCGCGCGGGTAACTCGGGCACCGCGGTGACCCTCGTCGGGTATGACGAGGCCGCGAAGTGGGAGGCGATCGATTCCGAGCTCGGCCTGGGCATGCCCGAGCCCCCGGCGTGGTTTTCCACCTCGCCCGAGCTCTTCGAGGCGCTTGCCATCCCGGCGTCCGCCGGCGAGCGCGTCGGCCCGCCGACGGAGTTGCTCGGGGATGCCGAGCCGCGCCGCAGGCCGGATCGGAGGCGCCGATGAGCCCCGCGCTGCGCCGCACCCGCGGCGATGTCCTGGCCAGCGCCGCGATTGCGGCCACCGCGCTCGCGCTCGTCGGCGGCGCCTACGCCACGGCCCCGATCCGCTCCTCCGAGCTCACCCCGGCGCCGGAGCGCCTGGAATCGGTCGCCCCGCTGAGCTCCGCCCCGCAGCAGCTCGCGGAGAGCTTCCGGCTTGTCGACGACTCCCCCGGCGCCGCCCCGCTTATCGCTCAGGGCCTCATCATCAGCTACTCCGCCGCTGAGAAGACGCTGAGCGCTACCACCCCCACGGGCGCCACCGCGTGGACGTACCGGCGCGAGGTGGAGCTGTGCTCGTTGGGGCAGGCGTGGGGCAAGGTCGTGGCCACCTACCGCGACCGGGCCGGCTGCGGCGACGTCGTCGCCATCGATGCGCTCTCGGGCCAATACGCCGGCACCCGCGCGGCGGTTGCGCCGGACGAAGTGCGCGGCATCTCGTCGAACGACCGCGTCGGCACTGTGAGCGCGAGCCGGGTGGAGCTGTGGCGCTCCGACCTCGTGCGCACCGTCGAATACGGGCGAGTCGAAGCCCCGCAGGAGGCAGATTTCCAGCCCCACCAGTGCGAAATATCCTCGGCGCTCACCCGCAAGGAGCTCCTCGCGGTGACCGAGACCTGCGCCGACGGGACCTGGCTGAGGCTTTTAGACGCCACCCCGGAAGACTCCCGTAAACCCGAGATCCACTCGAGCACCCGCGTAGCAGCGGGCTCTTTTCTCCTCGCCGTCTCTCCCGAGGCCGCGGCGATCTACGACCCGGCCGCGGGCGAGGTGCGCTCCTTCGGCACCGACGGCGCGCAAAAATCCGCCAGCCCGACACCCCCGCTCGACCCCGCGGTCTCCACCGCGGATCTACCGCACCACATGACGGCCGCAAGCGGCGGGGCGCTCCTGCTCTTCCGCCCGGGCGATCTCAGCCTTTCCGGTTCGCTCGACGGCGCTTTGGGGACGGGGTGTGCGGCCGGCGACCGGGTGCTCGTGCCCATCGACGGAGGCCTTGCGGTGACGCGGGCGGATACGCCCGAGCCCCAGGTGGAGCGGGTCATCGCCGTCGATCGCGGCGGGGACGAGGCCAGGCGCGTGGGCGTTGCCGCGGCGGGCGAGGTGGTCGTCGAAAAGCGAGGCAACGCCCTCGTCGCGCTGAGCGCGCTCTAGCGCTGCCGTCGCAGCTCGTAGCGCGCTTCCCAGTACTGCACCGCCGCGGGGTGGAACACGCCTACGAGCGCGGCGAGCGCTGAGGCCGCCGTGGCCGCTCCGAGCGCGGGCGCACCGCCGCTGAACATGTAGACCGCCACGCCCAGCAAGATCGCCTCGATGAGGACGATCGCCCCGCGCCCCGAGGGCCGGCCCGCCACCGTGCGCACGGCGTGGAAGGCGACAAAACCGAACACGACGAGGAGGAATACGGCCGTGCCCACGCCGACGTAGTTCGCCGCGCCCGAATCGGACTGCAGGCTCGAGGCGGCCCCGCCCGCGCGAGCGCGGAGGTTGGTGGCGATGAGCGAGATCGCATAGACGAACATCGCTGCGCATTGCAGGGCTACGACCGCCCCGCCGAAGCGCACGATCGCGGGGACGGGCACGGAGGCCGCGGGCATCGGCCGGTCGGGGTGGGGCGGTTGCGTTGACATCACAACCCAAAAGTCTATCCACCGGGCCTTGACGGGGACGAGAGGCGTGCCTAGGGGGGGGCCGGTCGGTGTTGCCCTGATTTGACCGCGGGGTTCGCATCGTGCTCGGCGACACGCGCATATCTGCGCTGGTAGTCGGCGTGTATCCAGTCCGCGATTTGGTTGGTGGCGACCAATTCGGCGCCTCCAGCCCGAATAATATTTTATGATCTCCATCACATTTTACCCTTTATCTCTAGCGAAGCCGTGATGAACGTGCCATTATTCTCGGGTAGCAAAAACGACGGGCTGGTTACCTAGCCCTTAACCCCACACCACCACGGGGTTAACAGTAGGGAAAGCGATGACGGCCCCCGGAACCACCGGGGCCCACCGCCCGCCCTGCACGTGCTGATCACGTCGACTGCGCCCCTCATCTCAAGGGGCTGTCTCGTGACGCGCACGCACCCGCACGACCCGATTGACCGCCCGACATTGACAGACCCTTACGAAGGAGACACGACCATGGATTGGCGCCACGAAGCTGTTTGCCGCGACGAAGACCCCGAGCTTTTCTTCCCCGTCGGCAACTCCGGCCCCGCACTTGCCCAAATCGCGCAGGCGAAGCTCGTCTGCAACCGCTGCCCCGTGACCTCCCAGTGCCTCAAGTGGGCCCTGGAGACCGGCCAGGACGCCGGCGTGTGGGGCGGCCTCTCCGAGGAGGAGCGCCGCGCGCTCAAGCGCCGCAACAAGCAGCGCGCCCGCGGCCGCGCCCGCCTCACCGCCTAACCTCGCGCGTGCGCCGGAGAGAGCGCACACCCGATGTGTGGCCAGCGCGCACTCGGCGATAGAGTGATAGGCCAGATATCCCCCTACTCCGCACTGACATGAAGGAGGCTCCCATGAGCAAGCGTGGCCGGAAGCGCAAGGATCGCCGCAAGAAGAGCGCGAACCGCGGCAAGCGCCCTAACGCATAAGAACCGAAAAACGCCCCGCCCCCCACCGCAACGCGAGTGGGGGGCGGGGCGATTTTCCCTGCCCTGCGCCTAGCGCCCGGGCCGGCTCACCCGCACCTGAGTCACCTGGGACACCTGAGTCACCTGAGTCACCTGGGACACAGTGAGGGTGGTGATCTGCGCCAGGATGCGCCGCTTGAGCCCTTCGGGCGCCCGGGCGGCACCGCAGCAGTCCCGCACCAAAACCCGAGCGGCCTGTTCGTCCTCCAAGCGGCGGAAGCAGCCCGGGCAGCGTGCGATGATCTCACGGATCTGCGCGGCGCGCTCGGCGGTGGTCTCCGCATCAAGCAGCTCGCAGAGCATGAGGTGCGCATCGCCGCACTCGGGACAGTCGCAGCCCTGTGCACCATAAGCTGTGCGGTCGTGGTTGCCGGCGCTCATCAGTTCTCTACCTCCAGGCCGATTCCGTGCTCGTTCGCCACGTCTTTCAACATCGCGCGGAGCTGTTTTCTTCCCCGATGCAGGCGCGACATCACCGTGCCGAGCGGAATGCCGAGCGCCTCAGCGATTTCCTTGTAGGCCATCTCCTCAACATCGGCCATGTAGACCACCATGCGGTAGTCCTCGTTGAGCTCGTCGAACGCCTCGGAGATCCGGCCGTTCGGCATGTTTTTCAGCGCCGCCACCTCGGCCGATTCCAGGCCTGTCGAGTCGTGCGAGCTCGTGGTATAGAGCTGGTGGTCGGTCACGTCATCGGTCGAAGTCTCCAGCGGCTGCCGCTTCTTCTTGCGGTAGGTGTTGATGTAGCTGTTGGTCATGATCCGGTAGAGCCACGCCTTCAGGTTGGTGCCCGGGGTGTAACTGCCGAACGCCTTGTACGCCTTGAGGAAGGTCTCCTGCACGAGGTCCTCGGCGTCCTGCGGGTTGCGGGTCATGCGCAGCGCGCCGCCGTAGAGCTGGTCCACGAGCGGCATTGCCTCCGCGGCGAAGCGCTCCTTGAGGTCGGCAGTATCTCCCGTGTCTCCCGTGTCGCCAGCGTCTCTAGTGTCGAGGTCAGTCTCGGCCATGCGCGCCATTCTACGCACGGCCCCGCCGCCCGCAGCTGACCTGGTAGGCCCTGATCTGCTCCGATAGACGCTGATAGTCTCGAAGACCATGCAAAGGATCATCCAGACCGTCTGGTGCAGCGACGACGACGCCGCCGAGCGGGTGTCCCCCCGCCTGCTCTTTGCCGGGCCCGCTTTCAGGCGGGTGGGGGAGGCCAGGGCGCTCTACACGGAGACCTTCCCCGCCTCCCGGGTGCACCTGCAGCCCGCAGAGTGCGCGGTCGCCTACTCCGAGGTCGACGCCTGGTGGGATGCGCTGGCGAGCATCCCCGGGCCCTGCGGGTGGATGAGGGATCCCGTCGGCCTGAGCTGGCAGATCGTGCCGGAGAACTACAGGTCCTTGCTCGGCACTCCGGGTGCCTTCGAGCGCGCCTCCCGCATGGGCACGATCGTCATCGAGGAGGTCTAGGGCGATGGCCGCACGGACACGCGCGCTCGCGGCCCTTGCCGCGGTGCCCCACGAGGTTGTGGAATACACCCCCGGTAGCGACGATTTCGGCCTCCACGCCGCCGCTGAGCTCGGCCTCGATCCCGCCGAGGTGGTCAAGACGCTGGTGGTCGCTGGACCGCAGCGCGCCTTAGCGCTGTGCTGCGTGTCCTCTTCTTCCCGCCTCGCCCTCAAGCAGGCGGCCAAGGCGCTTGGCTGGAAGCGCGCGGAGCTGGCGGATCCGGCCGTCGCGCAACGCGCCACGGGCTACATCGTTGGCGGCATCTCCCCGCTGGGCACGCTCACGAAGCTGCCCACGCTTATCGACGCCCCCCTCGCCCACCGTGACATCATCACCGTCTCCGCCGGCAACCGCGGCCTCTCCGCGAGACTCGCCCCCGGCGACCTCGCCTCCCTCACCGAGGCTCAGTTCGCCCCCATAAGCTCGGCGTGGTCGTTGCGCACGTTGCCCACCTCGGGCGCCGCGTGCCGCGCGCGCAGCTCGCCGGCCACGCGCGAGGGGCCAAGCAGCTCGCCGGCCTGCTCCGGGGTGCCGTGCACCCACTGCTCGACCTCCTCGGGCAGGAGGAACAGCGGCAGCCGGTGGTGCAGCCACTCCATCGGCTCGGCGGCCGCGGTGGTCACCATCGTCGCGGAGAGCTGATCGCCCCCGGTCTCCCACAGCGCCGCCGCGTAGAGCATCCCGCGCTCCGGGGCAACGAAGTAGGGGACCTTGTCCTTCCACTCGTAGTACCCGTCGAGCACCATGAGCCCCCGCCGCGCCGCGAAGGCCTGGCGAAACGACGGCTTTTCCGCCACCGTCTCGGCGCGGGCGTTAAACAGCGGGGCGCCTCGCTCGTCCTTCTTCCAGCGCGGGATCAGGCCCCAGCGTGCGGCGTTGAGCGAGGCCTGGGCCCCTTTCAGGCGCACGAGGGGGACCTGCTGGGTGGGGGCGACGTTGTAGCGCGGTGGGGGCGTGCCGTCGGGTGCGGCAACGGAGTCGACGCCGGGGATCGCCGCGATGGCGTCGATAAGCTCGTTGCCCGTTGTAAAGAGAACGAAACGTCCACACATACCCCCCATTATGGCTGGCTTATGATGGTGGGCATGACACAGCTGTGGCCCGCGCCTTATTCCGCGACCCCGATCACCCATACCCAGGTCATCCCGGGGTCGAAGTCGCTGACCAATCGGGCCTATATCCTCGCCGCGCTGGGCGAGGGAACCTCGACCATCTCCGGCGCGCTGCGCTCGCGCGATACCGACCTCATGCGCCAGGCGCTCGGCGCGATGGGCGTCGGCTTCGCCGAGTCGGGCGGCGTCGTCGAGGTCACCCCGGGCCAGCTGGGCGGCGCCGAGGTCGATTGCGGGCTCGCCGGCACCGTCATGCGCTTCGTGCCCGCCGTGGCGGCCCTCGCCACGGGCGAGGTGCGTTTCGACGGCGACGCGCGCGCCCGCCAGCGCCCGATTGCCGCGATCCTCACGGCGCTGCGCCAGCTCGGCGTTGAGATCACCGGCGACGAGCTACCCTTTATCGTCCACGGCCGCGGCGCTGTGCGCGGGGGCGACGTCGAGATCGATGCCTCCGGTTCCTCTCAGTTCGTCTCCGGCCTCCTGCTCGCCGCCGCTCGCTTCGACCGCGGGGGGAGCATCACCCACACCGGGGCGACGCTCCCCTCGCTTCCCCACATCGAGATGACCTTAGCGATGCTCGCCGAGGCCGGGGTGGTGGTCGAATCCTCCGGGCATAGGTGGCACGTCGCCCCGCAGCGCATCCGCGCCCGCCACTGGGAGATCGAGCCCGACCTGTCGAATGCGACCCCGTTCCTCGCCGCGGCCGCGGTGACCGGCGGGGTGGTGAGCGTCCCGGGCTGGCCCGCCGTGACCACACAGCCCGGCGACGCGATTCGCGGCATCGTGGAGCGCATGGGCTGCGAGATCGACATCGACGCCGAGCACATCTTGACTGTGCGCGGCCCCTCGCGCGGCACGCTGCGAGGCATCCGCCTCGACATGAGCGATATCGGCGAGCTCACCCCCACCGTGGCTGCCCTCGCGGCCTGCGCCAGCTCGCCGAGCGAGATCACGGGCATCGCCCACCTGCGGGGGCACGAAACCGACCGGCTTGCCGCCTTAACGGAGGAGATCAACCGGCTCGGGGGCAGGTGCGAGGAGAGCGCGGACGGCCTGCGGATCAGCCCGGCGCGCCTGCACGGCGGCACGTGGCGCTCGTATGAGGACCACCGCATGGCCACGGCCGGGGCGATCATCGGGCTTGTCACTAAGGGCGTGAGCGTCGAAGACATCGGCACCACCGCGAAGACCCTGCCCGGCTTCGCGGGCATGTGGGAGGACATGGTGGGCGAGGCCGCAGCGGTGGAGGCCTAGCGCGTGGCGCGGCGGTTTAGCGACTTCGACGAGTCCGACGTGCGGGTGCGGCCCGGCAAGGGATCTCGCCCGCGCTCGAAGGACCGCCCCTCCCACGACGACGCCGTCGACGGCATGGTGGTGACCAAAGACCGGGGGCGGTGGGGAGTCGTCATCGAGGACACCGGGGCGGTGGTGCAATGCATGCGCGCCCGCGAGCTCAAGCGGGTCTCCGTCGAGGTCGGCGACCGCGTCGGGGTCGTCGGCGATACGAGCGGGCGCAAAGACACCCTCGCCCGCATCGTCAAGCGCGCCGAGCGCAGCTCCGTGCTGCGGCGCACGGCCGATGACACCGACCCCTACGAGCGCATCATCGTCGCCAACGCCGAGCTCCTCCTCATCGTCACCGCCGTGGCCGACCCGCCGCCGCGCATAGGCTTTGTCGAGCGCGCCCTCATCGCCGCCTTCGTCGGCGGCGTGACCCCCGTGGTGTGCCTGACCAAATCCGACCTGGCCGACCCGGGGGTCTTTCGCTCCGAGCTCACCGACCTCGACGTCGATGTCCTCGAAGTCGGCATCGACGACGAGATCGACGAGCTCACCGCGATGCTCACTGGACGGCTCACCGCGCTCATCGGGCACTCGGGCGTGGGCAAGTCCACGCTGGTCAACAGGATCGTCCCCGGCGCCAACCGGCTCACCGGCGAAGTCTCCGGGGTGGGCAAGGGCCGCCACACCTCGACCCAGTCGGTCGCCCTCGAGGTGCCCGGCGGGGGCTGGATCATCGACACCCCCGGTATCCGCTCCTTCGGCCTCGCCCACGTCTCGCCCGACCAGGTCGTCGCGGTCTTCCCCGAGCTCGCCGCCGCTGCCGAGGATTGCCCGCGCGGGTGCAGCCACCTCGGCCCGCCGGCCGATCCGGAGTGCGCCTGGGACGCCTTGGACGCGGATACTCCCGTGGGCAGGCGGGCCCGGGCCGTGCGCAGGCTGCTCGAGGCGCTGCGCAGCAACAACGAGTGGGAGCTTAAAGGAGCTCGATAAGAAAGGGCAGCTCGCTCGGGTGGTAGAAGGCCATGTAGTTGTCCTGCGCGTCGCCGACGGCGAGTTCGGCGTCTTCGTCGCCAAGATCGGCGGCGTCGATGTGAGCAATCGCCCTGCGCGTCGCCTCCTCGGCCTCAGCGACGTCGACGTGGACCGCGGCGACGTCGCCACGCGAAATCGGCCCCGCGAGCCTGACCACGCTCTCGCCCATCTCCGGCTCGCCGGCCGCGCCCTCGACGTCGGCGGAGACGACGACGCGGCGGTGCGGGAACCTCTCTTCGTCACCAATCGCGAGCAGGCGTATCGACGCCATCGCGGCGTCGTCGAACGCGATCGCCTCAATCTCCTCGATGTCGCCGGAGGTATAGAACTCGGTGAGCTCCGGCGTCGCCGCGAACGCCCACCCGCCGCGGGCGTGGAGCACCCCGGTCTCCTGCAGCTGAGCGAGCATGGCGAACGTCGCCGGGATGTAGACGCGCACTAGAACTCGCCCTCGATGCCAAAGAGGGACTGGACCTCCACCGCGGTGCGCTCGAAGGCCGTGTGCAAGATGCCGATCATGCCGTTTTCCACCGCCGCGCGGACGTTCATGATGTCATCATCGGTCATCACACAGTCCACCAACGGCGCCTCCACGGCGTCGGCGGCGGCCTGGAACGCCACGCGATCCGGCTTTTCCGCCCCGACCTCGCTCGAGAGGATCACCGCGTCGACCACCCCGCTAAACTCCCACTCCCGGATGGCCTCGGCGGCCGGGTCGTCGCCGTTTGCGTTGGACAAAATGGCGGTTTTGATTCCGACTTCTTTCACCGCAGAGATCAACTGGCGCCAGCGGCGCTTATCCTCGGCGTCGGTATCGAGCACCCCTGCGTAGTCAATAATCAGTGCCTGCATCCTGCTTCCAACCCCTTGTCTGTCTGTGCACAAAAGCCGTGCATACTAAAGTGTGCGCGCGAGGCCCCCTCCGGCCGCGCGAATCGTGACACAATCCTACCTGCTGCGTGGAACACACAACCTGCCAAGGAGGAACGGCCGCCGTGCGCACCACCTACTACCCCGTGCCAGGGCACCAGTACATGCGCATCATCACCCCGCGCACCGCGCCGCCTGCCCGCCGCGCCCCCACCTCGGAGGCCGCCGCCGTCTCTCCCCTCGTGCGCGGCGCGCTCGACGCCGCCTTCGGGGTGCGCGAAGCGGCCACGCTCACCTCCAAGCTCTACGCCCTCGGGGTGCGCAACCACATCAACGCCAGGCGCAGGCTTGCCGCCGCAGCCACGGCCCACGGTCCCGTGCGCATCGTGAGCTGCCACGCCCGCGAGGGCGGGGAGTTCTTCGGCACCGTCGACGCCGGCGGCCGACGCTTCGGCTACGCCGCCCGCGTGCGCGATGGAGCGCTCGTCTCCTTCAAGGTGCTCTGAGGGGAGGGGCGGGCTAGGCCTGCGCGACGGGCTGCTCGCCCGATTGCTGCTCGAACTGCCTGCGCATCATGAACAGCTGGCGCACGGTTTCCTCCTGGACGGCCTCCTCCATCGCCTGGAACATCTCCCCGCCCTCTTTTTGGTACTCCACCAGCGGGTCGCGCTGCGCCATGGCGCGCAGGCCGATGCCCTCTTTGAGGTAGTCCATCTCGTAGAGGTGTTCGCGCCACTTCGCGTCGATAATCGGCAAAATGACCATGCGCTCGACGTTGCGCATCTGCGCCTCCCCGCCGATCGCGGCGACCTGTCCCTCCAGCGCGTCGTACTGCGCCTGCGCGTCAGCCACGAGCGCCTCGCGCAGCTCCGTGGCAGTGAGCTCGCCCGGGCGGCCGTAGTCTGAGCCGTCGACAAGCTCGCGCGCGGTAACGCTCGGGCCGTAGAGAGAATCGAGCGCACTCCAGAGCTCATCGAGGTCCCAATCCTCGACGTAGCCGGTTGCCGTCGCGCCGTCGACGTAGGCGCCGACGGTGTCTGTGATCATGCGGCGCACCTGTTCCTTCAGGTCGGCCGAGGCGAGGATCTCCTGGCGCTCTCGGTAGACCACCTTGCGCTGCTCGTTGAGCACCTCGTCGTACTTCAGCACGTTCTTGCGCATCTCGAAGTTCTGGTTCTCCACCTGGCTCTGCGCGCCCTTGATCGCGTTGGAGACCATCTTCGCCTCGATCGGCACATCGTCCGGCACGTTGAGGCGGTTCATCATATTCTCCATCGACTGGCCGACGAAGCGCACCATGAGGTCATCGCGCATGGAGAGGTAGAAGCGGGTCTCGCCCGGATCGCCCTGGCGGCCGGAGCGGCCGCGCAGCTGGTTATCGATGCGGCGGGACTCGTGGCGCTCGGTGCCGATGACGTAGAGCCCGCCGGCCTCGCGCACCTTATCGCCGAGCTCCTGGGAGCGCTCGCGGGCCGCGGGCAGAAGCGCTTCCCACTGCTCCTGGTAGCGTTCCGCATCCTCGAAGGGATCGAGCCCCTGCTCCTGCAGCTGCGCGTCGAGCAACACCTCGGGGTTGCCGCCGAGCACGATGTCGGTACCGCGGCCGGCCATGTTCGTCGAGACAGTCACCTTGCCCGGCAGGCCGGCCTCGGCGATGATGCGCCCCTCCTCCTCGTGGTGCTTGGCGTTGAGCACGTTGTGCTTCACGCCCTTGCGGGTGAGCAGCTGCGAGAGGTACTCGGAGCGCTCCACCGAGGTCGTGCCCACGAGCACCGGCTGGCCCTTCTCCACGTGCTCGGCGATATCATCTGCCACCGCAGCGAACTTCGCCTCCTGGGTTTTGTAGACCAAATCATCGCGGTCGACGCGCTGGTTTTCCTTGTTCGGCGGGATGGCCACGACGTCGAGGCCGTAGATCTGGTGGAGCTCGGCGGCCTCCGTCTCCGCGGTACCGGTCATGCCGGCGAGCTTGTCGTAGAGGCGGAAGTAATTCTGCAGGGTCACCGTCGCCAGGGTCTGGTTTTCGTTCTTGATCTCGACGTTTTCCTTCGCCTCGATCGCCTGGTGCATCCCCTCGTTGTAGCGGCGGCCCGAGAGCACGCGGCCGGTGAAGCTATCGACGATTAAGACCTCTCCCTTGCGCACGATGTAGTCCTTGTCGCGCTCGAAGAGCTCCTTGGCCTTGATCGCGTTGTTGAGGTAGGACACCAGCTGGGAGTGCTCCGGGGCATACAGGTTGTCGATGCCGAGCTGGTCCTCGACGAACTCCACGCCCTCCTCCGTCACGCCGATGGTGCGCTTGCGCTTATCCACCTCGTAGTGGATGCCCTCGCGCATCCTCGGTGCGAGCTGAGCAAAAACGGAGAAGAACTGGCTGGAACCATCGACCGGCCCGGAGATGATCAGGGGCGTGCGGGCTTCGTCGATAAGAATCGAGTCGACCTCGTCGACGATGGCGAAGGCGTGACCGCGCTGCACCATGTCCGCGGTCGAGCGGGTCATGTTGTCGCGCAGGTAGTCGAAGCCGAGCTCGTTGTTCGTCCCGTAGGTGATGTCGGCGGCGTAGGCCTTCTTCCGCTCGGGCGGGCGCATCTCGGAGAGGATCACGCCGACGTCAAGGCCAAGGAAGTGGTGGACGCGGCCCATCATCTCCGCGTCGCGCTTGGCCAGGTAGTCGTTCACGGTGACGATATGCACGCCCTTGCCCGCCAGGCCGTTGAGGTAGGCGGGCAGCACCGAGGTCAGCGTCTTGCCCTCGCCAGTCTTCATCTCTGCCACGGAGCCGAAGTGCAGCGCCGCGCCGCCCATGATCTGCACCTTGAAGTGCTTCTGCCCAAGCACGCGCCACGACGCCTCGCGCGCGGTGGCAAACGCATCGAGCAGAATCTCATCCATGCTCGCCCCGTCGGCGAGGAGAGTGCGAAACTCCGCGGTCTTCGCCTTCAGCTCCGCGTCGCTGAGCGCGGCGTAGTCGTCCTCGAGCGCGATGACCTGGTCGGCGATCTTGCTCAGGCGCTTGACAGTGCGACCTTCTCCGGCTCGGAGAAGCTTGGATAATCCAAACACGTAGGTGGGGTCCTTTACTGCGGTAAATGTTCTCGGCGGGCAATTGGCCGGTTAGTAGGCTTTACTAACCGGCCATTGTACGCACGCACGTTACTCGTTCGAGTCAACCAACGAGATCAAACCGTAATCGTAGGCGTGGCGGCGGTAGACAACCGAGGGGCGCATCGTCTCGGCATCGGTAAACAGGTAGAAGTCATGACCTACCAATTCCATCTCGGAGAGCGCATCATCCACGCTCATCGGCGTCGCCGGGTGCTCCTTGCGGCGCACGATCTGGCCGGGCACGATATCTTCGACACGACCCTCGTAGGGGTCGACGTCGTAGGCGCCCTCCTGCGCCTGCCGCGCCTGCCGGGCCTGTCGGGCCTCCGCCTCGAGCTCCGCGGCGATCTCGCCGGCGGACTTCGGCGCACGGTGGCCCGAGCGGGCGATCTCGCGGCGAACCTTCACCTTGTGCAGCGAGCGCTCGAGCTTGCCAATCGCCGATTCGAGCGCGGCGTAGAAGCTGTCCTCCTTCGCCTCGGCGCGGGCGAGGTGGCCCTTGCCGGTGGCGGTGATCTGGATGCGCTGGGCGTGCGCCTCCCGGCGCGGGTTCGGCTCGTGGGTGAGCTCGACGTGGAAGAAGTTCAGCGTCGGGTCGAGCTTTTCAATCTTCGCGAGCTTCGCGTTGACTCGCTCCTGGAAGTGCTCGGGGACCTCGACGTTTCGGCCGGTGATGGTGACCTGCGCCTCGGGTTGTTCTGCGCGGGTCTCTTCGGCGAATTCAGATGCGGTCATCTGCTTCCTCCCTTGGTGTCGTAGGAATGGGATCCGCTTTCAAGTATACAACTGGTCATAACCATATGGCGCACAATGCGCCGCCAATTCCGTGCGGGTTCCACGGCACAGCAAGCCCCCGGCTCCCCGCCTCACGCGGCGCACAGAGCGACGCACGCGCGCACGTGAGCAGCGCGCCCAAGCAGCGTGGCGACGCTCGCCCCAAGCGTCGCCCCTGTCGTGACCACATCGTCGACCACGACGAGGTCGCCGGGAGGGACCGCCCCGCGCCACGCCACCGCCCCCGCCAGGTTGGCGCGGCGCTCCGCGGCGCTCAGCTCCGCCTGGTCGCGGGCCGAATCCCGCAAGTAGAGCACCGGGTAGGTCGCCCGCCCGCTCGCCCGGCACATCGCCTCCACCGGGTCGCCCCCGCGCCTCCGCGCGGAGCGGGGGCGGGTCGGCGCCGGGACGAGCCCCGCCCCGGCCGGGATCTCCCCGCGCGCCTCGAGGTGGGCGAGCGCGGCGCCGAGGACCGCGCCGCAGTGGGCGCGCACGGCGAGGTTGCCCCGCTCCTTCATCGCCAGCACCACCCCGCGGTGCGCCCCCGAATACGGGCCGAGCGCGAACACGGGCACAAACGCGTCGACGGAGGGCGCCATCCGGTACGGCACGCGCTCTAGCTCGCGCCGACACCGCGCGCAGAGCACGTCCCCGGCTGCCTGGCACCCCGCGCACCTGCGCGGGAGCACCAGCTCGAGCAATCCCCCCATCGTCTCCGCCTCCTCCCCCAATGTCTTCCTTGGCCGCGAGCCTAGTTGCGTGGGCCTAGCGCGCCACGATCGGTACCGAGCGCACGCCCTGGAGGCCGGGCACCTCACGCCAGTTCGTAGCCTCCGCGGCGCCGTCGGCGCTATCGGGCATCTGCAGCACCGCGTTGGCATCGGTCGCGTAGACCATCCCGGCCCCGGCCGCCACCGCGACCACCGGCGCGGTGATGTTACCGATCGGCTTGCCCGTGGTGCCCGATCCGTCCTGCTCCACGCGCACCACGGGTGAGCCCGGGTTGGAGGTACCCACGACAATCGAGCCGTCCGCCTGCCAATCCGCGGCGATGACGTTGCCCGCTAAGTCCGGGGCGTACTCCAGCACGTTGGTGATGCGGCGCTGGCCGCCCTGGTCCTGCTCGACGATGCCCGTATACAGCGTGCCCTCGACCACCATCACCGCGCGCACGCCGGTCGGCGAGAGCCGCAGCACCGAGATGCTGCCATCGACCCCGTCAGGCATGTCCACGGCCACATCGCTGGAGGCGAACTCCCCCGTGGCCGCGCGCGTGAAGCGCACCACGCGCTTGCCGTCGGCGACGACCCACACGCCCGCCTTGCCGCGTTCGTAGGCCGGGCGGGTGAAGTTCTTGGCGCGCGCGACCTCTGTGGAGCCCTTGTCAAACTCGCCAATCTTGAGCACCTGCTCGCCGTCCTTGCCCGTTACCACCGCGTAGTTGCCCCCGGCGCCGATGTCGGCCGAGGCGATCGATCCCTGCTCGGCGAGCTGGCCGTCGAGGGGTTCAGCCTTGCCGTCGTCCACCTTGAACAGGCTCTGGTTGGCCAACGTGTAGAGGTTGTCCTCCGCCGCGTGCGAGGCTTGCGGGTTGGCGTCGGCGAAGTCCTCCCGGCTGAAGGTCTCCACCCCCGGCACGAGCGGGTCACCGTCGGCGGTAATCGCGACGGGGCGGTTGATGCCGATGCTCGAGAGGGTCCAGACGAGCTGCGAGGCGAAGCGCACGCGCTGGTTCTCGCTCAGCTTGCTCAGCCCGGTAAAGGCGTATGCCCCGTCCTGGACGCCGGTGTAGGCGGCCTCCGGGGGGATCTCGAAGTCGACGACGTCACGCAGCCGCGTGGACGGGCCCGCAAGCAGCAGGGAGATGACGGCCGTTTCCAGCGAGTCGCGCCCGGCGTGGACCCAGCGGCGGTCGGGCACGATTTCGCGTGCCCCGCGGGCGTAGTAGAAGACGTTGTACGGCTGGTACCGGTTGCGCATCTCCGAGCGCTCGATCACCGTGCCGGGGGGCAGGGAGGAGATCCGCCACTGCCCGTCGACCCGCTCGAGCTCCATCGTCGCCTCGTAGCCCTGCCGGGTGGGCACGAACGCGCCGCCGGGTAGCAGCTCGCCGACGACGTTGCCCTGCACGTTAAAGCTCTGGGTCTCACCCCCTCCGGCGAGGGTGTTGATGCTTATGCGATCGACGACGATGGTCGAGGTCGACGGGTCCCACGCCTGCCGCGCCTGCTCGGTGAGGAAGCTGCGCGCCCCCTCGTAGTTCGCCGCCGGCACCGCCGAGGCGGCGAAGAAGTCCCGCAGCAACATGTCCGGATCGCTGTTCGGCTCCGGGCGGATGTCGGGGCTGGCCTGGGTGGGGGCGTCGAAGCGACGAATGACCTCCGGCTCCGAATCCGTCGGCAGCGCCGCGCACGACCCCATCACGAGCCCCGCCGCAACGGCCGCAGCGACAAGCACGATCCTGGCCCCTACCTGCCCCATCTGCTAGACCTCGCTTCCCTTGTGCGTCGGCGCCACCACGTCGACGGGGGCCGTGGAATACCCCACGCGGGGATCGCGGGGGACGACAAGACGAAACTGTGAGCCAACGTCGGGAGTCCCCGCCGCATCCAAGGTCCCCTTGTGCAGCAAGGCGTCCTCCCGGGCGATGGCCAAGCCGAGCCCGGTGCCGCCGGAGTGGCGCTTGCGGGACTTATCTGCCCGCCAGAAACGGTTGAACACGAGCTCCTCCTGCCCCGGCTTGAGTCCCACCCCGTGGTCGGTCACGGTCACGGCCACGGCCTCGTCGTTTTGCGAGAGCTCCACCACGACCGGGTTGCCCTCCGAGTGGTCGACCGCGTTGGCGAGGAGGTTGCGCACGATGCGCTCGATGCGGCGGGAATCGCCCTCGATCATCACCGGCTCCTCCGGCAGGTCGAGCTCGACTGGGACATCGAGCTGCTCGGCGAGGTACCTCGTCTGCTCCCAGGCGGAGAGGATCGGGGTGCGCGCGTCGAGCTGCGCCGGGGAGAGGTCTGCCACCCCGGCATCGTGCCGCGAGATCTCCAACAGGTCTCCGAGGAGGGCCTCGAAGCGGTCGAGCTCCCGGGTCATGAGCTGAGTGGCCCGCCTCGCGTGCGGCGCGAGACTGTCCTGGTCCGCCGCTATCATGTCCGCTGCCATGCGCACCGTGGTCAACGGCGTGCGCAGCTCGTGGGAGACGTCCGAAGTGAACTGCCGCTGCAGGTCCCCGTACTCCTCGAGCTGGTTGATCTGGCGGGAGATCTTGTCGGCCATGTTGTTAAACGACAGCGCAAGCACCGCCATTTCGTCCTCGCCGTCGACTGGCATGCGCTCGCGCAAGTGGCCGGCCGCAAACCGCTCCGCGGTGCGCGAAGCCGAGCGCACCGGGGCGACGATCTGCTGGGAGGCGAGCCAGGCGATGCCCACGAGTAGGACCACAACGACGAGGATCGCGGAGACGAGCATGCCGCGCATGAGCGCGAGGGTGGAGGCCTCCCCTTCCATGCTCATCACCAGGTAGACCTGCAGGCCCGGGATGTCCGAGTTGGTCGGGGTGCCCACGATCAGCGCCTTGTAGGTCGATCCGTCCGCCCTGTGCGCCTCGTGGAACTGGTAGGCGACGTTGCCCTCGGTGACGAAGCGGCGCAGCCGCTCCGGGATCTCGTATCCCTCCGGGGATGTGGTCAACGAGCCGTCGGCGTTTTCGAGCAGCAGGATCGGCTCGTAGACCGCGACGAGGTCTGAATCCTGCTGGGAGCGCTGTCCGAGCACAGCGCGCGCCGAGTTGAGGCGGGTTTGCGTGGAGCCGGCGGAGCCGGAGCCGTCGATTTGTTCCTCGGCGATCAGCCGGGCCCGCTCGATCTCCGTCGCCGCGAGGTCCGCCTTCGCCATGGTGACGCGCTGCGTGACCACGGAAGCGAGTGAGAACCCCAGCACGATCATGACCACCGTGGAGACGATGAGCACTGTGCCGACGAACCTCACCTGGAGCGAGGTCCGCCACGCCTCGGCGGCACGCTCCCTGGCGCGCCGAACTCGGTTGGTGTTCAGTGCCTTACGCTCCCGGTTTGCCCGTCTTGTAGCCCACTCCACGCACCGTCAAGATGATCTCCGGGTTCTCCGGGTCGTGCTCGATCTTCGAGCGCAGCCGCTGCACGTGGACGTTGACTAAGCGGGTATCCGAGGCGTTGCGGTAGCCCCAAACCGTCTCTAAGAGCTCCTCGCGGGCGTGGACCTGGTTGGGCTTGCGCGCCATCTCCAGCAGCAGGTCGAACTCGAGCGGGGTCAGCGCGATCTCCTCGCCGGCGCGGGTGACCATGTGCTGGGGCACGTCGATGGTAAGGTCCCCGATCGTGAGCACCTCGCTCGGCTCGGAGTCCGTGCGGCGCAGCCGCGCGCGGATTCTGGCAATGAGCTCCTTTGGCTTGAACGGCTTGGTGATGTAGTCGTCGGCACCCGATTCGAGCCCCAGCACGACGTCCACAGTGTCGGTCTTGGCCGTGAGCATGACGATGGGCACCGCCGAGACCTTGCGGATCTCGCGGCAGATGTCGACCCCGTTCATCCCCGGCAGCATCAAATCGAGCAGGATGACGTCCGGGTCGTAGCTCTCGAAGGCGCCGATCGCCTCCGCCCCATCGGTGACCGGCTTGCACTCGAAGCCCTCCGCCTCAAGCACGATGGTGAGCATTTCGTTGATCGCCGGGTCGTCATCAACGACGAGGATTCTGGGGGTCATTTCGGCTCCTTAGGCGAAGGTCTTCGACTGCTTGGATGATAGCGTCCGGCTGGGCGCTGCGCAGCCACCGCCCCGCCCAGCCGGACGCGGAAAGGCGCTCGTAGGCGGCAAACGTCGCAACCTGCAGCGCGGCGTCGCGCTCGTAGCGGTCGGGCTCGCGCGAGGCGTCGTGCGCGGCGCGCTTTCGCACCCGCTCCTTCGCCTCAGCAGGGCTCGTATCGACGAGCACGTGCAGGTCGGGCCGGGGCAGCCCGAGGCGGCCGAATTCGAGCTCTTCGACCCACCCAAACGCCGAATCCGATCCCGTGCGCGCGGCGGTGTAGGCGGCGTTGGAGGCGACGTAGCGGTCGAGGACGATGAGCTTATCCGGGGCGCCCACGAAGGCGTCGAGAAGCGGCTTGGCTCCGTGCCTGTCAAGCGCGAAGAGGGTGGCCATGCCGTGGGCGGAGCCGACAAGATCGCCCATCCGGCCGGCCAGCGCGTCGCGCGCGAGCTGGGCGTGGAGGGAGACCTCGTAGCGCGGAAACGCCAGGCTTTGCGCGCCCAGCGCCGCCGTGACGGCCTCGACCAGCGTGTTCTTGCCGGCCCCGTCGATGCCTTCGACCGCGATGATCATGAGCAGGTAGCCCCCCGCCCTAGTAGCGGTAGTGCTCGGGCTTGTACGGGCCCGCCACGTCGACGCCGATATACTCCGCCTGCTCCTTCGTGAGCTCGGTGAGCCGGCCGCCGAGCGCCTCGACGTGGATGCGGGCGACCTTTTCGTCGAGGTGCTTCGGCAGTCGGTAGACCTCGTTGCCGTACTTCGCGGAGTTGGTGTACAGCTCGATCTGAGCGATGGTCTGGTCCGCGAAAGAGTTCGACATGACGAACGACGGGTGGCCGGTGGCATTGCCGAGGTTGAGCAGGCGCCCCTCGGAGAGCACGATAATCGAGTTGCCCGACGGCAGGTGGAACAGGTCAACCTGCGGTTTGATCTGGGTCCGCGAGACGTCGTCGCGGTGGAGCAGCGAGTGCATATCAATCTCGTTATCGAAGTGCCCGATGTTGCCCAGCACAGCGTGGTCTTTCATCTTGAGCATGTCCTCGAAGGTGATGATGCCCAGGTTGCCTGTCGCGGTGATGATGAAGTCCGCCTGGGCGATCGCCTCGTCGACGGTAACAACGCTGTAGCCATCCATGAGGGCCTGCAGCGCGTTGATCGGATCGATCTCGGTGACCGAGACGATCGCGCCCTGGCCGCTGAGCGCCTCGGCGACTCCCTTGCCCACGTCACCGTAGCCGCACACCAGGGCCCTCTTGCCCGCGATGAGCATGTCGGTGCCGCGGTTGATCCCGTCGATAACGGAGTGGCGGGTGCCGTAGCGGTTGTCAAACTTCGACTTGGTCACCGCGTCGTTGACGTTCATGGCGGGGAAGGGCAACACGCCCTCCCGCGCGAAGTGGTAGAGGCGGTGCACACCCGTCGTGGTCTCCTCCGTCACCCCCTTGACCTCGGCGGCGGTGCGCGTCCACTTGGCCGCATCGCGCTCGAGCGTCTCGGCCAGCATCGCGTAGAAGGCGACCTGTTCGTCCGAGTCGCCCGGCTGGGCCTGCGGTACGGCACCGGCCTTTTCGAACTCGAGGCCCTTGATCACGGCCATGGTCGCGTCCCCGCCGTCGTCCAAGATCATGTTCGGGTAAATTCCCTCGCCCCAGCTGAAGATCTGGTTGACGCACCACCAGTACTCCTCGAGCGTCTCCCCCTTCCACGCGAAGACAGGCACGCCCTGCGGGTTTTCCGGGGTGCCGTGCTTGCCCACGACCACGGCCGCGGCGGCGGCATCTTCCGTGGAGAAAATGTTGCACGACGACCAGCGCACCTGCGCCCCGAGCTCGACGAGGGTTTCGATGAGCACGGCGGTCTGGGTGGTCATGTGGATCGACCCGGAGATCCGCGCCCCGGCCAGCGGCTTGTCCGCGCCGTACTCGCGGCGCAGCTGCATCAGGCCCGGCATCTCGTATTCCGCGAGCTCGATCTGCTTGCGGCCGGCTTCAAACAAGGTGATATCCGCGACCTTGTAGTCGCTCACGGCGCTGGCGTTACTCATCGAATCACATCTTTCGTCTGGGCTATTATCCACTGTCCTCGTGCGGGCCTCTTCCATCCCTGCAGGTCACGGCGGGGGCGTGAGAATACTCTATACACCTTAGCCGCAGCAATCGGGCCGGCACGACACCCCCGGGCAGCACGGGGGGCGGGGGCGGGCGTCTAGGAGAGGGCCTCAATAAACTGGTCGATATCGGCGAAGTCCTCGTCGTCACCCTCGACCGCCTCAAGCAGCCCCGCGGCCGCCTCCGCGAGCTTCTCGTCTACCTCCGCATCAACCTCGCGGATAAAGGGGTAAGAATCCACAACATCGCCCGCGCTAAACGGCGCCCCCGCCCACATCGCGGCGATCGTGGCCGCGGCGCGGCCGTTGGCGAGCTCTTCGCCGGTCGGCGTCGTCTCACCCGCCGCGAGCAAAACGGCGTCTCGCACCGCCTGCACCGCCTCCTCCGGCTCGAGGTCGTTGAGATCGTCGAGGAAATCGACGTTGGCCTCCTCCGTCAAGATGAACCTATCCCACGTGCTCATGGGTCTTTCCCTCCCTTGCATTCGGTGATGTGTGCCCGTGGCCGCTCGCGGCCTCGCACCTCCCCTTAGTACGCGATCCAGCGGCGCGATTCCACCGCGGCGGACCTCCCGCTAAGCCCTGGACCCGCGCATACTTCACAGCCGCCGGTTGACGTGCTATAAATGCAAAGACGACGCCTAATTGTTACCAACTTGTAACCAGTAGCGATACGCGAAGGACACACCGTAGACACACCGATGAAGGGGCACCCCGTGAACGACTCCAAGCGCCTTGTCACAGCGCTCATGGCCGTTGGCCTCGTTCTCGCGCTGGGCATCGGCCTGATCGTGTGGAAGGTCTCCTCCCCCTCGTCCGGCAGCGCGCCGACGTTCCAGGCCGACGCTGTGGAGCCCGCAGCGGACGAGGAGCGCTCGAGCTCCCCCGCCGCCCCGACGCGCTCGACCATGGCTTCCGATTCGGACGAGAACGCCGATCACGCTCCTGGCGCGGAGGGCGCGACCGAGCCCCCGGCGCAGCGGGGCACCGACGGGACGGGCGGCGGCGCCGAAGGCGCCCCGCGCGACCCCCTCCTCCCGCCCAACGCCGTGGTCAACCCCTCCACCAGGGCTTCGCGCCCGACGCAGATCCTGCGCCCCTCCAACGTCGTCCCCACATCGGTGGCCTCCGCGCCCGACGGGGCCCTGCTCACCGGCCCCACCGGTGCGGGCGAGCCCGCCACCCCCGGCGAGGCTACCTACGAGCAGCCCTCCTCCCCGTCGACGTCTGTGCCTGTGCCGCAGACAACCGCGCCGACCACGAGCACGCAATCCCCGACGGAGAGCACCTCTCCGGTGACGCCGACCACGGCGACGGAGCCGACCCCGGCCACGGAGCCCAGCCCGGCGGCGATCCCGACGGACAAGGCGCTGCGTCAGGCCGTTCCCGAAGACGCGACCTCTTCCGAGCCGCCAGAGACGCTGCTTGAGCGCCTCCGCGGCGCCATCGGCAGGCAGATCCTCTAGAGGCTCCCAGAACCCCCTAGGCGTTTTCCATCACCGTCGCCGCGAGGGCGCGCACGAGCAACCGCGCTGCAGCACCGAAGGCACCGGTCTCGCCTTCTGCGACGCCCTCGGCCCGGGCACGGCCCGCGGGAAGGTGCCTGCGGTCATCCTGGTTCCACGCCACCACCGCGGGCCCGACTGCGCCCGCGGGAGGATCGATGAAGGGATCGTGGAAGATGTCCTCCGGCCCGGTCTCTCGCAGCGCGCGGCCCAGCTCATCCCGGTCGACGAACCCGCTGGCCATCCCGCGGACGGACCACATCTCGGCCACCGCCCTGGCGACGACTCGACCACAGCTGTTCACACCGGTGTGCACGAGCGGGCCGGCGGCGGCGAACTCGCGCAGGGCGCGGGCGGGGTTGACCGTGGCGTCTCGCTCGGGGCTCAGCCCGACTAGCTCGCGATCGACCTCGTCGGCGGCGGCGCCGAGCAGGCCGCCGCGTGCGTCTTCGGGGCGCACCAGTGCCCACGCCGCCCCGAAGGAGCGCAGCGCCGAGGGCCCCTCGGGCCCGGGCGGCGCGGGGATGACGATGGTGTCGGAGGGGGCCTCGCTGACAACGGCCCCGCCTGCCGGCCCGGCCAGCACGCTCGCCGCGCCACGCCGCGCGGCCGTCGCCAAAGCGCGGGATGCCGCCTCGGCCGCCTCTGGGGACGACGGCTCCCCCACGACGACTACGACGTCGAGCGCACCGACGTAGTGCGGCAGACCGGGCGTGACCATGACGGGAAGCGCCGCCGGGGCCGCGAGCTCGACGGCCGCGCGCGCCGCCGCCGCGGAGGACTGGTCTGCAGGCACGATGACGAGGCTGCGCGGCGCGAGGCTGCGCAGCGGGGCAAACACGTCGGCCGCCTCGGCAATCGCGCGCAGCTGGGCGCCTTCGTGCGCGATGTCGAAGAAGGCTGCTCGCTCGCAGCTGCTGGGCAGAGCGGCACGGGGGTCGGCCCGGGGGTCGGCGAAGTCGTCCATGCCCGCCAGGCTACGCGCGGATGACGGAGAGGACCTCCTCGACGAGGGATGCAACCTCGCCTTGGGTGGGCGCCTCGGCGTTGAGGCGCAGGAGGGGCTCCGTGTTCGAGGCGCGGACATTGAACCACACTGGCGGGTTCTCGCCGAGGGTGATGGTCACCCCGTCGAGGCGATCGATGTCAACGGCGCGGTCCTCAAACGCAGCGACGACGCGCTTGGTGGCCGCTTCTTGGTCGCTCACATGCGAGTTGATCTCGCCGGAGGCACAGTAGCGGTCGTAGCTCCCCATCATCTGGCTCAGCGGCTGGTCCTGCTCGGCGAGCGCGGCGAGCACGTGGAGGGCGGCGAGGAGGCCAGAGTCTGCGTTGTAGAACTCGGCGAAGTAGTAGTGCGCGGAGTGCTCCCCGCCGAAGAGCGCCCCGGTCTGGGCCATGTGCGCCTTGATGTAGGAGTGCCCGACGCGGGTGCGCACCGCCGTGCCCCCGTTTTCCTCAATGATCTCGGGCACGGCGCGCGAGGTGATCGCGTTGTGGATGATCGTGGCGCCGGGGTGGCTGGCGAGCGTGCGGGTGGCCACGAGCGCGGTGACGGCGGAGGGCGAGATGGGGTTGCCCTTTTCGTCGACGACGAAGCAGCGGTCGGCGTCGCCGTCGAAGGCGAGCCCGATATCGGCTCCCTGTTCGACGACGAACTTCTGCAGGTCCTCAAGGTTTTCCGGGTCGAGCGGGTTGGCCTCGTGGTTGGGGAAGGTGCCGTCGAGCTCGAAGTAGAGCGGGCGCACGTCGAGGCCGTCGAGCACGGTGGGTACCGTCAGCCCGGCCATGCCGTTGGCCGCGTCGACCGCGACGACGAGGCGGCGCTGCGGCAGCGGCGCGAGCTCGCGCAAGAACGCCGCGTAGTCTTCGAGCACGTCTCGCTTATCGACGCCCCCTACCTCCCCGTCCCAGCCCGGCACGCCGTCGATGACCATCCGCGCGATCTCGGCCAGGCCGGTCTCGGTGCTCACCGGCTTCGCCCCCGCGCGGCATAGCTTGATGCCGTTGTACTGCGCGGGGTTGTGCGAGGCGGTAAACATCGCCCCAGCGCAGGACAGCGAGCCGGAGGCGTAGTAGAGCTCGTCGGTGGAGGTCAGGCCGAGCTCGATGACGTCGAGCCCCTGCGAGGTCGCGCCGCGGCAGAAGGCGGCGGCGAGCTGCGGCGAGGAGGGGCGCATGTCGTAGCCCACCGCGATGCGGCGCTCGCCCTCCTCGCGCAGGATGTGGGCGTAGGCCGCGCCGACGACGGAGATGAATTCCTCGTCGATGTCCGTGCCGACGACGCCACGGATGTCGTAGGCCTTGATGACGCTGCGCAGGGAGCTTGTGGTGTGCTGAATTGCCATGGCGACAATCCTAGCCCTCCTCGCCGCGCTCCCTTTGTGCCTCGGGCTCCGGGTCGGGCACGACCCGGAGGTGGGAGCGGCGCGCGGCCTTGGCGGCGGCGACCTGCCCCTCAATGCGTTTGGTGCGGTGGACCGGGTGATTGGAGGTGCTGGGGTCGCCGAAGTCGTGGTTCGCCGCGTACTCAATGGGGTCTTCGCCGGCGTCGACGAGCCCGGTGGTGACCCTTCCCGCTTCGCGCACGGCCTCGGCCAGGGCGGTCAAGTCGTCGTCGTCAAGCTGCTCGAGCTCCTCGTCGTCGATGTCGACGTGCTCGACGCGCACCATGTCCCAGCCGACGGGCGCCGAGATGTTCGCCGCGTGGTGCTCGCACAGGTCCCAGGAGTGGGGCTCGGCGACGGGCGCGAGCGGCCCTACGACGGCGGTGGAGTCCGCGTAGGCGTAGATGAGCGTGGCCACGGCGGGTCGGCCGCAGCCCGGTCGGCAGCAACGACGGAAGGTGTTCACGGGGCCCAAGTCTAAACTTCTCCTTGAGATTAGGCGGATGACACGCGGCGCGCTCCCGCTGAAGCGCCGCGCCCGCCGCCTATCATAGGACGCCATGAGCAAGGCCGACCCGCTGCACATCCGACCCGCCCGCGACCGCCGCGCCCGGGGGCCGCGCGGGCCGCTGCTGCCCATCGGCGTGCCGCGCTACCGCTCGCGCTCGATGGCCTTTGACCAGCTCGTTTTGGAGAGCTACGCCCCTTTGCACAACTCCTACCCCGACCAGCTCTCCGGGGTCGACCTCGCCGTGGATACGATCCCACGGATGCGCCTGCGGCCGGATTCGATCATTCCCGATGACATCGTTGCCGACGGCCCGGTCCCGCTCGGGCGGGTGCTCGCCGCCGGGGTGGACCGCTACGGCAGCCCTACGCGCGCCCGGATCGTCGTATTTCGTGCGCCGATCGAGCACCGCGCGAAGACAGCGACCGAGCGCTCCGAGCTGCTCACGTGGGTGCTCACCGCGTTGGTGGCCTACCACCTCAACCTGGACCCGCGCGATATAGACCCGGACTTCGGGCTCTAGCCGATCTGCTTTTTCAGCCTGCGGCGCTCGCGGTCGGACAGGCCGCCCCAGATGCCGAAGCGCTCGTCGTGCTCGAGCGCGTACTCGAGGCACTCGTCGCGCACCGCGCAAGCCTGGCAGATGCGCTTCGCCTCGCGCGTCGAGCCGCCCTTTTCCGGGAAAAACGCCTCGGGGTCGGTCTGGGCGCACAGGGCTTGATCCTGCCATTCCTGCTCGACGGTGCCGAAGAGTTCATCGAGAGTCATCCCGCCCGCAGCTGCGCCGCGGAGAATGGCGTTGTCAGCCGTGTTGTCCACGCCGTCCCCTTCCTGCGTTGTGGTCTGTGATCCGGCACCGCCGCCATTGCCGATGCGATCCGGTGTAATTACGCCGGTGCCATTTCCGTGTGGTTTCTACTAGCGATTGAACACCGAGAAACTAAATAGCCGCAACCTCTCGGGCCGTCTTTTCGCGCTCGCGCCCGAAGAACCGCCGTCATTCGCCACAGGAGTCACATGGGCAACAGGGCCCGCCCAGAGGGGGTAGCGAGAGGGGGTACTACATCTAGTGGTAGACCACCCGCAGCACACCTATTCGGTCGCGCCCCCGGCGTGTCGCTACGCATCCGGCGAAAACCTGATCCCCGAATCCGGGATGTCCACGCCCGGCCACACGCGCATCCCGCCCTGGAGCTCGCAGCGCGCCCCGATCTGGGCGCCCTCGCCGATCACGCAGCCGAAGATCCGGGCGTTCGCCCCGATGCGCACCCCCGCCGCGATAATCGAGCCGCGCACCACAGCCCCCGGCTCGATGGTCACCCCATCGAAGATCACACTGTCATCCACGCGGCAACCGGCGCCGATGTCGCAGCCCCGGCCCACCGTGGTACCGCCCATGAGGATGACCCCACCGGCGACGCCGGCGGAGTCGTCGACAAGCGCCTCGCCCGTCTTTCCCACGAGCAACGGCGAATAGGCGATGCCGCGCACGAGGTCGGACGAGCCCTGCACGAAGTCGTCGGGCCTGCCCATATCGCGCCAATACGTCGTGTCCACGTGCCCGACGATCCGCGCGCCCGCCGAGAGCAACCCCGGGAAGGTCTCGCGCTCGACCGAGACGACGCGTCCGGCCGGGATCTGGTCGATCACCGAGCGCTTGAACACGTAGCAGCCCGCGTTGATCTGATCCGTCGGCGGATCAGGGGTCTTTTCCAAAAATTCCAAGACGTTGCCGTCGCCGTCCGTGGGCACGCAGCCGAACGCCCGCGGATCGGGCACCCGCACGAGGTGCAGGGTCACATCCGCGTCCTTCTCGGCGTGGGTGTGCAGGATATCGCTCAGGTTCGCCCCGGAGAGCACGTCGCCGTTGAACACCATCGCGGTATCAAAGCGCAGCTTCGGCGCGACGTTGCGGATCGCCCCGCCGGTGCCAAGCGCCTCTTCCTCCACGACGTATTCAATCTCGAGGCCCCACTCCGAGCCGTCGCCGAAGTAGGACTCGAAGACCTCGGCGCGAAACGACGTGCCCAGCACCACGTGGCGCATGCCGGCCTCGCGGATCCGCGCGAGCAGGTGTCCGAGGAACGGCACCCCAGCGGTCGGCAGCATCGGCTTCGGGGTCGACACCGTCAGCGGGCGCAGACGCGTCCCTCGCCCGCCGACGAGGATGACGGCGTCGGTATGCGCTGGATCAGACATATAACTTAGGTACCTTTCGCTAGCTCGAGTGCGGCGCGTGCCCTCAGCCCGAGCCAGAGGGCCCCGCGCAGCGGCGCCTGCCACCAGGCCGGGTGACGGTCTGCCTGGAAACGGTACGCGGAGGCGTGGTGGGCGGGCACCGTGACACGCGCGTGTCGCCCCGCGACGTGACCTTGATCATGGTGGATAACCGCCGAGGGGCAGTACACGTTGCGCCACCCGGCGCGGGTGAGCCGATCGCCGAAGTCGACGTCTTCGAGGTACATGAAGTAGCGCTCGTCGAACCCCCCGACCGCGTCGAAGGCGTCCCACCGCACCATCAGGCACGACCCGGAGAGCCACCCGGCGACGCGCTCGGTGTCCATGTCGCGCTCCGCGCGGTAGGCGGCGCTAAACGGGTTGGACGGCCAGAGACCGGAGAGCAGAGCGTGCCCGATGCCCGTAAAGAGCCCGGGGACCTCGCGCGCGCTCGGGTAGGCCCGTCCGTCCTCCTCCTCGATCCTCGGCCCCACCGCGCCCGCCTCCGGCCGGCGCCGCAGGCACGCGGCGAGCTCGTCGATGGACCCGGGCAAAAAGCGCACGTCGGGGTTGGTGATAAGGAAGTACTCGCCGTCTATCTCGCCCGCGTGGCGACGCCCCTCGAGCCACCGCGCCGCCGCATTAATCGCCGCGCCGTAGCCGATGTTGCCGCCCGTGCGCAGCACCTCCACGTCCTCCCGCCCGGCAGCGAGAGCCTCGGGCGCGCCGTCGGTCGAGCCATTGTCCGCACACACCACAATAAACGGGCGGGAGCACGCCTCCGGGAGCGAGCGGGCGAGCGCGTCGAGGTGGCGTCCCGGGGAAAACGTCACCGTTATTACGGCAAGCGGCGCATCACGAGTAGTCACAATGACACGAGCCTAGCGCCTACGGCGCGAAATGCCCGGTTGCGGCGCGGATACCCGCCGGGCAATGTCGTATACTCCCGTGGGTGAGCGTCAACACAGACAACTCCGGGCCAGCACGGCCCGCTCAGCGCCGCGCGCGAGACATCCAGCCCGCCCCCTCCCGGGTGCGCGACATCTCCCAGGCCGGACACCCTGTGCTCAAAGGCGCCCTCGCCGCCACCTCCGCGGCCATCATCGCGATCTCCGGAATCGGCTACTTCTCCGTCGGCCGCCTCGGCGGCCAGCTCAGCGCCTCCGAGCTGCAGCTGCGCGAGGGCGGCGCGGACAGCCTCGATGGGGCCGTCGACATCTTGCTCGTCGGGTCGGATTCGCGTACCGACGCCCAAGGCAACCCGCTGAGCGAGGACGAGCTTGCCCGGCTCAACGCCGGTGTCGCCGACGGCGAGATCAATACCGACACGATCATGGTCATCCGCATCCCCGACGATGGCTCCCGCGCCACCGCGGTGTCGATCCCGCGCGATACCTACATCCACCACGACGAGTTCGGCAACATGAAAATCAACGGCGTCTACGCCTCCTACGCCGCCAAGGAGCGCGAGCGCCAGCTCGCGGGCGGCGCCTCCGAGGGCCCGGAGCTGGAAAAGCGCGTCGCGCGCGCGGGCCAGGAGGGGCTGATCGACGCCGTGGCGGACCTCACCGGCGTGGAGGTCGACCACTTTGCCCAGGTGGGCCTGCTCGGCTTCGCGCTGCTCACCGACGCCGTCGGCGGCGTCGACGTGTGCCTCAACGCCCCCGTCGACGAGCCGCTCTCCGGGGCGAAGTTCCCCGCCGGGGAGCAGACCCTCAGCGGCGCCCAGGCGCTCTCCTTCGTCCGCCAGCGCCACGACCTGCCGCGCGGCGACCTCGACCGGATCGTGCGCCAGCAGGTCTACATGGCCTCGCTGGTCCACAAGACGCTCTCGGCGGGCACGCTGGCAAACCCGAGCAAGCTGCGCGAGCTCGCCAGCGCCGCGGAGCGCTCAGTCACCCTCGACGAGGGCTGGGACGTCGTGAAGTTCGCCCAGCAGATGTCCGGGCTCGCGGCCGGCGACGTGACCTTCACCACCATCCCGGTCACCTCGGTCGACGGGGTGGGCGATTACGGAGAATCCATCGTCACCGTCGACGTCTCCCAGGTGCACGACTTCATGGACGCCGCCGTGAGACCACCGGAGCCCGCCCCCGAGGACGGCGCCGCGCCCGCGGCGCCCGCCGGGGCCGACGCGCTGACGGGCGCTACCATCTACGCACTCAACGCCGGGGAGACCGACGGGCAGGCCGGCGGCGTGGCCGGCTGGCTGAAGGAGCGCGGCGTCGATATTGCGGAAGTCTCCAACGCCGTGCCCGGCGTCTACTCGCAATCCCAGGTCGTCGCGCTCGACGCGGAAGACCCCGCGGCCCAGGCCCTCGCGCAGATGCTCGGCGGGCTGCCCGTGACGGCAAACGAGGGCCTGGAGCCGGGTAGCCTCGTCGTCGTCGTGGCGGGCGACTACGCCGGGCCGGTCTCCGCCGCGGCCGCCACGGCGACCTCGGCGCAACCCTCCCCCGAGGACGCCGTGGGGACCCCCGGGGAGGATTTCGGCACCGCCGTAGTCGCCCCCGAAATCGACGCTGGCGGCGACGGGCCGCGCTGCGTGAACTAGGCCCTATGATGGGCGCACATGAGCATCATGGCACCCCTGCTTGCGCACCACCCCCAGGCACCCAGGCTCACGGTCTACGACGAGGCGGCGGGCACGAGGATGGAGTTCTCCGCCCTTACGCTGGATAACTGGGCGGCGAAGATCGCGAACATGCTCGACGAGGAGTTCGAGCTCGAGCCCGGCGCAACGGTGCTCATCGACCTCCCGGCCTCGTGGCAGCTCGCGGTCATCGCGCTCGGCGTGATCAACTCCTCCCGTAAGCCGGTGTTTGCCGGCGAGACGGACGCGGCAGAGGAGCAGGCCGCGCCCGCGCTCGTCTTCACCACCGTCGAGGCCGCGCCCTCCTATGCCGCCGCGCGCGATGTCGTCGTGGTCTCCCCCGATCCCTTCGGCCGCGGCGTGATCGAATCCGGCGGGCAGCTGCCGGAGGGCACGGTCGATTTCGGGCCCACGGTGCGCTTCTACGGGGATAGCTATCTCGGCGACTCCCCCGCGCTTGCTGCCTACGCCGATGGGGAGCTCGGCGCCCACCGCTACATGGTCGATCCGTGGCGAGACCGAGTGGACGTCGATAAGCGTCTGCTCGCCCCGCTGGCGGCCGGCGGCTCGGTGGTGGCCTGCCTGGGCCTGAACTCCACGGAGCGGCTGCGCGCGATCGCAGAGGCCGAAAACGTCACGCACTATCTCTCCCGCGAGTAGCCGCCTGCCCGATTCCGGCGCGACACTCCCCCTGCTTGGGGGTAAAACGCTGGATTTTTACCGGGGAATTGCTGCGCATAACTACATTAAAGGCACCAAACGACCGAGAAAGGTGCCCCACATGTTCTCCTCTTCCACCCGGCGTCGGCTGCGCGTCCCCGCCGTGATCCTCACCGCCGCCATCGGCTCGGCGGCGCTCGTCTCCTGCGGCTCCCAGGAAGGGCCCCAGGGCGGCTCGGCGGCCCCGGTAGCTGATGCGCAGGGCCGCGGCCCCATCACCTTCGCGATGGGCCGCAACGACACGGACAAGCTCATCCCGGTCATCGAGAAGTGGAACTCCGAGCACCCGGACGAGCAGGTCACCCTCAAAGAGCTCGCCGGCGAGGCCGACGACCAGCGCGATACCCTCGTGCAGTCGCTGCAGGCGGGCAACTCCGACTACGACGTCATGGCGCTCGACGTGGTCTGGACCGCCGACTTCGCCGCGAACCAGTGGCTCGCCCCGCTCGAGGGCGAGCTCGGGGTCGATACCTCCAAGCTGCTGCAGGCCACCGTCGACTCCGCCACCTACGGCGGCAAGCTCTACGCCCTGCCGCAAAACACCAACGGCCAGTTGCTCTTCCGCAACACTGAGCTTGCCGCTCAAGCCCCGCAAAAGTTCGCCGACATCACCTCCGCCTGCAAGGCCGTGAACAACGCCGACTGCCTGACCACCCAGCTCAAGCAGTACGAGGGCCTGACAGTGAACACACTGGGCTTCATCAACGGCTTCGGCGGCGAGGCGCTCGATGCCTCCGGCGCGCCCGCCGTCGAGTCGCCGCAGTCCAAGGAGGGCATCCAGGCGCTTGTCGACGCCTACGCAGACGGCACCATCTCCAAGGCCTCCACCGCCGCCACGGAAGAGGAGACCAACCTCGCCTTTACCGAGGGCAAGACCGCGTTTGCCATCAACTGGCCCTACATGTACGCCAACGCGGTCGAGGCCGGCGTCGGCGTCGAGGTCCAGCCGCTCGTGGGCAAGGACGGCGTGGGCGTGTCCACCCTCGGCGGCTACAACAACGGCATCAACATCCACTCGAAGAACAAGGCCACGGCCCGCGACTTCATCGAGTTCATCATCAACGAGGACAACCAGCGCTCCTTCGCCGCGGCCTCCTTCCCGCCGGTGCTCGCCTCGATATACGACGACGCCGAGCTGATCTCCCAGCAGCCCTACCTGCCGGCGCTGAAGGAGTCTCTGGAAAACGCCAAGCCGCGCCCGGTCTCGCCGTTCTACCCGGCGATCTCCAAGGCCATCCAGGACAACGCGTACGCGGCGCTGACCGCGGGCAAGAGCGTCGACGACGCGACCCGCGACATGGCCGCCGCGATCCGCCAGGCCGCCGGCTCCTAGGAGGGCCCGCAGCCCGCGTAGCGAAACGCCCGAACCCGTGAGACGATCGGGGACGGGCGTTTCCCCGTCTCAAGCCCCCAGACGCAACGAAAAGATCCTGATGACCACTGCTACCGCTCAACCCCGCCGCTCAGATACCGGCCGCGCCGCGCTGCTGACCGCCCCCGCGCTCGCCGTGCTCGCCGTGGTGATCGGCTACCCCATCATCCGGGCGATCATCTTGTCCTTCCAGGGCAACCGCCGCCTCGATCCGGCAACGGGCCTGTTTACCGACGGCGGGTTCGCCGGGTTGGAGAACTACCTGTACTGGATCACCAACCGGTGCATGTCGCCCACCGGCGTGATCGGCACCTGCCCGCCCGGCGTGTTGTCCACGGATTTCTGGCCGGCGGTGGGCATTACCTTGTTCTTCACCGTGGTCACGGTCTTGTTGGAGACTGCCCTCGGCATGGCCATGGCGCTAATCATGAACACCGAGTCGCGCGGCCGAGCGTTCATCCGCGCCGCGGTGCTCATCCCCTGGGCAATCCCGACGGCGGTAACGGCGAAGCTGTGGCAGTTCATGTTCGCTCCCGCCGGCATCATTAATTCCCTGCTCGGCGCCGACATCGCGTGGACGACAGACCCCTGGGCGGCGCGCACCGCGGTGATCATTGCGGACGTGTGGAAGACCGCCCCGTTTATGGCCCTGCTCATCCTCGCCGGGTTGCAGATGATCCCGCGGGAGGTCTATGAGGCCGCGCGTGTCGACGGCGCGACCCGCTGGCAGCAGTTCACCCGGATCACCCTGCCGCTCGTGCGCCCGGCGCTCATGGTCGCCGTGCTCTTCCGCACCCTCGACGCGCTGCGCATGTACGACCTGCCGGTGATCATGATCTCCGGTTCCTCCAACTCGCCGACGGCGACGATCTCCCAGCTCGTCGTCGAAGACATGCGCCAGGGCAACTTCAACTCGGCCTCGGCCCTTTCCACACTGATTTTCCTGCTCATCTTCGCCGTCGCGTTCATCATGATTCGTTTCCTCGGCGCGGACGTCGGCGGTGGGCGTCGTGAAGCGAAGGAGGATTCGCGATGAAAAAGTTCGTCCACTACGCCGGGGTGTTATTCATCATGTTCTGGGGTCTCGCACCCTTCTACTGGATGCTTATCACCGCGCTGCGCGATAGTGCGCACACTTTTGATACCACCCCTTGGCCGACCCACGTCACGCTGGATAACTTCCGCGACGCCCTGGCCACGGACAAGGGCAACGACTTCCTCGGCGCGATCGGCAACTCTCTGCTCATTTCCTTATCGACGACCCTGATCGCGGTGGCAGTCGGAGTGTTTACCGCCTACGCCATCGCGCGGCTCGACTTCCCCGGCAAGGGCGTCGTCACCGGCGTCATCCTCGCCGCCTCCATGTTCCCCGGCATCGCCCTGGTCACCCCGCTGTTCCAGCTCTTCGGCGACCTCGGCTGGATTGGCACCTACCGCGCGATGATCATCCCGAACATCTCCTTCGCGCTGCCGCTGACCATCTACACCCTGGTGTCGTTTTTCCAGCAGCTGCCGTGGGAGCTCGAGCAGGCCGCGCGTGTCGACGGCGCCACCCGCGCCCAGGCCTTCCGCCTCGTGCTCCTCCCCCTGGCCGCCCCGGCGATCTTCACCACCGCGATCCTCGCGTTCATCACCACCTGGAACGAGTTCATGCTGGCCCGCCAGCTCTCCACCACCGCCACCGAGCCTGTCACCGTGGCGATTGCGCGCTTTAGCGGCCCGAGCGCGTTCGAATACCCCTATGCTGCGATCATGGCCGCCGGCTCCCTGGTCACAGTGCCGCTGATCATCATGGTGCTCGTCTTTCAGCGCCGTATCGTCTCGGGTTTGACCGCGGGCGGAGTGAAGGGCTGATGCGCCGCGACCTGCTGTGGCAAACCCTCATCGGCTTCGTGGGCTTCTTCGCGCTTCTCGCGCTGGCTCAGGCGGTGCTCAACTTGTTCCGGCCCTCCCCCGCGCTGTGGCCGGGTCTGCTGGCCGGGGCGCTGTGCGTTCTCACCTGGTGGCTGGTGCGCCGCTGGCTGCGCTGGCGCGAGGGCCCGGCCGGGGCCGCCGCCCCTTAGGGTAAACCCGGACGCCTCAACCCGCGGTCTTTCCGCCTCAACCCGGACCATTCTTAGGCTTCCGGGTTGAGGCGGAAGCGAGCAGCCGCCTCCACACCACCCGCGCCACGGAGTGCGGCAGCGCGATGACCTCCCGGGCATAGTTCTTCGCCCGGGAGCGCCGCGGCGTCGGCGCGCTCACGACCTCGACCGGGATGCCTAAGTGCCACGCCCACGCGCGGGTGCGCGGGACGTGGAAGGAACTAGTCACCACCGTCAACCGCACCCCGGGATACAGCGCGGCGGAATTCTCCAGATTCTCGTTGGTCGAGCGGGCCAGCGGTTCCTCCACCACCGAGGCAACCCCCCGCTGGGCAAGCCAGGCGGCCATCACCGCGGCCTCCCCGCGGTGCCCACTGACGACAATGTCGCGCGAGGGCTCAGCGCTCCAGAGCGTAAGCGCACTGGATAATCGCGCCTCGAGCATCGGCGAGGGGCGCCCGCCGATGACGCGGGCGCCGAGCACGACGATGGGGCTATTCACCAAGCAGGCGCGCGCGCAGCGCCTCGTCCTTGCGCTCAACCTCGGCGGCCATATCGGCCTGGTAGGCGGACATCTTCTCCAGCACCTGCGGATCACCAGCCCCGATGATGCGGGCGGCGAGCAGGCCGGCGTTCTTCGCGCCGCCGATGGAGACGGTGGCCACGGGCACGCCGCCGGGCATCTGCACGATGGAGAGCAGGGAGTCGAGGCCGTCTAAGTCCTTTAAGGCGCGCGGGATGCCAATCACCGGCAGCGGGGTTGCCGCGGCGACCATCCCGGGTAAGTGGGCGGCTCCCCCTGCGCAGGCGATGATGACCTTTAGGCCACGGCCGTGGGCGGACGTGGCGTAGGCGAGCATCTTCTCAGGTGTGCGGTGGGCGGAGACGACGCCGACTTCGAAGGGGATGGAGAACTGCGCGAGCACCTCGGCGGCGGGGGCGACGGTGTCCCAGTCGGAATCGGAGCCCATGATCAGTCCGACAATTGGCTGCATGCTTACCTCCATTGTGCGTTGATGATGTAGTGCGCGGCGTCCTCGGCGACGTCGAGGGCGCGCTCGAGCGACTCGTCCGCGACGTTGACGTGGCCCATCTTGCGGCCCGGGCGATAGCCCTTGCCGTAGAGGTGGACCTTGGCCTCTGGGTATTTCTTCATCACGGCGGCGACGCGCTCGCGCATGGGCACGGCCGGGTCGGAGTCACCGCCGAGGGTGTTGACCATCACCGTGTACGGCGCGGTGGGTTCGGTCGAGCCGAGCGGCCAGTCGATCACCGCGCGCAGGTGCTGCTCGAACTGCGATGTCACGCACCCGTCCTGGGTCCAGTGGCCGGTGTTGTGGGGTCGCATGGCCAGCTCGTTGACCAGCACTGCGTCTGCGGTTTCAAAAAGCTCGACGGCGAGCACGCCGGTGACGTCGAGTGCCTCGGCGATCTTCACGGCGAAGCCCTGGCAGGCGGCCGCCCGCTCCGCGTCAAGCCCCGGCGCGGGCGAGATGGCCACCCGGCAGACCCCGTCTGCTTGGCGGGACTCGACTACCGGCCAGGCCTTGACCTCGCCTGAGCGGTTGCGCGCGACCATTGCGGAGAGCTCGCGGACGAAGGGGACCTTCTCCTCGGCGTAGAGCTCCACGCCCTCGCCCACGAGCTTCTCCACGAGCTCTGTGAACGCCTCGAGCGAGTCAGGAAACCACACGCCGTGGCCGTCGTACCCGCCGCGGCGGGACTTCAGGCACACCCGGCCTCCGACGCGCTCGAAGAAGTCGCTGGCGTCTTTCGCGGAGGCGATGGGGGAAAAAGGTGGGACCGGGGCGCCGAGCTCGGTAAGCCGGGCGCGCTGCTCGAGCTTGTCCTGGGCGTAGAGGAGTGCGTGGGGGCGGGGTTCGACGTTGATTCCGGCGTCGATAAGCATGTGCGCGTACTCGTTGGGCACGTGCTCGTGATCGAAGGTCACCGCGTCGGCCCCCTCCGCGATGGCCTGGAGGTCAGCGAGGTCGCGGTAGTCGCCGATGCGGACGTCGCCGAAGACCTGCGCGGCCGAGGCATTATCGTCTGCGGCCAGCACGCGCGGCGCGAGGCCGAGCTCGATGGCTGCGGTCTGCATCATCCTGGCCAGCTGGCCGTCCCCAATGACTGCAACAACGGGCATGTTTTCTGCGTAACTCACGCCCACCTACCTTAGCCCTGCCCGAGCTGGGCGCACAGGACACGCTCCACCTTGCGGGCACGCCCGACCTCGGGGAAGTAGAGCGGGCGCTCAAAGCCGTAGACCGCAACCGAGATCCCGCCGCGCTCGCGGCGCACGGAGTGGATGTCACCAAAAGGGATGGAATCGATCGCGCCGCGGCGCCCGCGCGCGAGCACGCGGTGCTGCGTGACCACGAAGCGGCGCCGCCGGGCGGCAACCAGCGGCAGCAGGAAGCGCACCACACCGACGATCGCCCACAGCGCTACGACGAGGTTGCGGGCGGCCGCGGGGACGGCGTGAAAGTCCATCCAACCGATCGCCCCCCAGCACACCCCGGTGACCACGACGAACTCCAGCAGCGGGAAAATCATGCTGCTCAGCGGGCTCGTCGTATCCGCCAGCACGACCTCGCCTTCGGCGAGCGGCAGTCTGCCCGCCATTACGCCGGACGCAGGTGGGTGACGTCCCCCGCGCTATACGCGGTGCCGCCGATGAGGATTTCGCCGGCCGCGTTCACCCCTTCTACCGTGCCCTCAACGTCGCCTTCCGCCCGCGTGAGGCGCACGTGCTTACCGACGCTCTCGCACACCCTCCGGTAGTCCTCCAAGAGCTGCCCGTCGCCCTGCGCCCACTGCTCGAGGCGCCGCGCCAGCGCGGTAAGCAGGTCCACGGCAAACTCGTCGAAATCGACCTCGATGCGCTCGAGGTTGAGCGAGGTCGCTCCCTCGACGGGGAGGTCTTCGGCGCGCCACGCGACGTTGATGCCGATGCCGATGACCACCCGCGGCGGCGCGGAGGAGAAATCGACCTCGGAGAGGATGCCGGCGAATTTCTTTCCGCCCAAAAGCGCGTCGTTGGGCCACTTCAGCGCCGCCTCTGGGACGACGTCCGTGACGGCCAGCCCCGCGGCCAGGGACGCTAGCCCCAGGGGTGCGCTAGAGGGGGCGTCGACAAGCACGCTCAGCGCGAGCTGGGACCCCTTCGGGCTCACCCACCTCCGCCCCATCCGTCCCTTGCCCGCTGTTTGCTCGTCGGCAATGAGCACACTGCCGGGGCTGCCGGTGGCGAGCAGCTCTGCGTTGGTGGAGCCGATCGTGTCTACCCAGCGCACGTCGCGCCACGCGTGCGCGACCGCGCCTTGAATGTGTTCAATATTGCGCACTGTCATGGGGTATAAGCCTATTCGTTTTCAGCGGGGCGCGGCCTACACCAGGCCTAAACTAGGCACACCGCCACCGCACAGTTGCCGTCGTGGGACAGAGAGAGCGAGGCGGCGGGCGGCGCCACCGACTCAAGCTCGCCGTGGAGCGCAAGGGCAACACGCCCGAAGGCGTCGGAGATGACCTCTATGTCACGGAAGTCGACGGCGCCTACCACCGGCGGGGCACCGAAGAGCGATTGCGACCAGGCCTTGATGTAGGCCTCCTTGGCGGCCCAACGCGCAGCAAGAGAGGCCGCGCGGTCCGCCTTGGCGGCGCAGTCACGCAGCTCGCGGTCAGTAAAGACTGAGCTAAAGGTCGTCCCGGCGCTACCTAACTGCTCGCGAAACCGCTCGATGTCGACGACGTCAACGCCGATGTGCCGTGCTTCCATGGAGCGCCCCCTTCCCATTTATGTGACTAAACTCACATTACAATATAATCGCAGTATACGACCATAACTTACCATTTAGTAACCTACCAACCAGTAACCAATCGGCCATGGACCCACCTGCGCCGTTATTCTTCCCCCATGACGCTTTCTGCCTACGAACAATTGGGCGAGGCCGGTGCCCCGATCACCACATCGGACAAGCTCGCCGATCTCTACCGCCGCCGCGCGAATGCGCAGGCTCCCGTTGGCCCCCGCGCTATCGAGAAGCTGCGTGAGCAGGGAAGAATGACAGCCCGCGAGCGCCTCGACTACCTGCTCGACGAGGGCTCGTTCGTCGAGTCCGGCCAGCTCGCGCGCCACCGCACCCACGACTTCGGGATGCAGTCAAAGCGGCCGCTTACGGACGGCATCATCACCGGGTTCGGCACGATCGACGGCCGCGAGGTCTGCATCTTCTCACAAGACGGCACCATCTTCGGCGGCGCGCTCGGGGAGGTCTACGGCGAGAAAATGGTCGCCATCCAAGACCTCGCCCTCACCACCGGCCGGCCGCTCATCGGCCTCTACGAAGGCGCGGGGGCGCGCATCCAAGACGGCGCCGTCTCCCTCGACTGGATCGCCGCGACCTTCCGCCGCAACGTGCAGGCTTCCGGCGTCGTCCCGCAAATCTCCGTCATCATGGGCGCCTGCGCCGGCGGCAATGCCTACTCCCCGGCCTTAACCGATTTCGTGGTCATGGTCGAGGGAACCTCCAAGATGTTCGTCACCGGCCCGGAGGTGATCAAGACCGTCACCGGCGAGGAGGTAACCCAAGACGAGCTCGGCGGCGCGTGGACCCACATGCTCGAGGCCGGGACCTGCCACTACGTCGCCTCCGACGACGCCGACGCGCTCGACTGGGTCGCAGACCTCGTGGGTTACTTTCCTCCCAACAGCAGCCGCGCAGGCGCGCGGCAGGACGCCGAACCCACCGCCGGCACCGACGCGCTCGACGGCCTCATCCCGGATCACCCCCACCAGCCCTACGACGTGCGCGAGGCCATCTCCCGCATCACCGATGGCGGGGACTACCTCGAGGTCATGGAGCAGCGCGCCGAAAACGTCGTCGTCGCCCTCGGGCGCATCGAGGGCGTGGCGGTCGGCTTCGTGGCCAACCAACCTATGGTGAGCGCCGGCTGCCTCGACATCGATGCCTCCGCCAAGGCCGCGCGGTTCGTGCGCACGTGCGACGCGTTCAACATACCGCTCGTCATGCTTGTCGACGTCCCCGGCTTCCTCCCCGGAGCCGACCAGGAGCACGGCGGGATCCTGCGCCACGGCGCGAAGCTGCTCTACGCCTACGCCGAGGCCACGGTACCCAAGGTCACCGTCATCATGCGCAAGGCCTACGGCGGGGCGTACTGCGTGATGGGCTCGAAGGGGTTGGGCGCGGACGTGAACCTCGCCTGGCCCACCGCCCAGATCGCGGTGATGGGCGCGGCCGGTGCGGTCGGATTTATCAACCGCAGGGAGATCAACGCTGCCCGCCGCCGCGGCCTCGGCCCCGCGGAGCTCGCCGACCTCATCGCCTCCTTCGAGCGGGAGTACGAAGACACGGTGTTAAACCCCTACGTCGCCGCAGAGCGCGGGCTGATCGACTCCGTAATCGCCCCCTCAGAAACCCGCGAGGCAATCGCCGCCCACCTGCGCCTTTTGCGCGATAAGCGCGTCGCCCTGCCCGCCCGCAAGCACGGAAACATCCCCCTCTAGACCTCCCTCTCTCATACCTCCTAAGGACCTCATCACGATGCGAAACCTCACGCCCTTGACCTCCATGGCGCGCCCCGCGATCCTCTTCCACGGGCAGGGCACCGACTGGCAGCGCGCGCTCACCGATTCCGCCTCGACCCCGCTCGTCCGCGAGCGCCTCGAGGAGCTGCTCGGTGCGGCCCGCGCGCTCACCGGCCCGATCGCCCGTAAGCTGGCCGCCGCCGCGCCCGGTGCACACGAGCGTCTCCGCGCCATCATGGACGGCCACCCCGCGGTGGAGGAGACTGACCGCCTGCCCGCCGTGGCCGTGCCGGGCATCGTACTCGGGCAAATCGCTGCGGTCGATCAGCTGCGCGGCCTCGGCCTCGATGTCGACGGCGCCGCCCTCGCTGGACACTCCCAGGGCAGCCTCGGTGTTGCAGCGGTATCCCACCCGGTCCACGCCCTCGCCTTCGCCTTCATTCTTGGCGCGGCCGCGCACTCGACCTCCTCCGCGCGCGATACCCGCCGCCGGATGCTTTCGGTGCGCGGTGTACCCAGCGATTACGTGGCCACGCCAAGCGCAGGCGGTGTGGTGCGCGCCGTGATCAACGGGCCTCGGCACATGGCGCTCTCCGGTGAACCGGGTGCTCTCGCGGATGCACGAGACGTCATCGAGCGGCGCTCCGCGGAACACAACGCCAAGCTCGCAGACGGCGAGTTCGGAGGCTCTCGAATCCAGCCGGTCTTCGACGAGCTCGACGTCGCCTACCCTTTCCACCACCCCCGCAACGCCCGCGCCGCCGAGCTGGCCGGCGAGTGGGCCGCGTCCTGCGGGATCGACCTGGGGCACGACAGGCCGCAGGAGCTGGCGCGAGAGATCCTTTGCAATCCCCACGACTTCCCGGCGCGGGTCAAAGACCTGCTCGCCCGGGGCGTGTCCCACGTGATCGCACTCGATCCCTCCCTCGCCACCATCGCCTCCCGGCTCCTTGCGGGCACTGGGGTGCCGGTGGTGGCAGCGGCGAGCGCGGCTACCCGCGACGACCTCGCCCGCCCGGGTAAATCCTTGCCCGAGGCGGCAGACTACTCCCGCTTCGCCCCCCGCCTGGTGCGCCTGCCCGACGGTGAGACCTACACCCAGACTCGGTTCTCCGCGCTCACGGGCCTCTCCCCGATCATTCTCGGTGGGATGACTCCGACCACCGCGGACGGGGAGATCGTCGCCGCGGCCGCCAACGCCGGCTACTGGACGGAGCTCGCTGGCGGAGGGATGTACTCCGAAGACGTGTTTACTGCCCACAAGGACACCCTCGTGGAGCGTCTCGAACCGGGGCGCACCGCCCAGTTCAACACGATGTTCTTCGACCGCTTCCTGTGGAACCTTCAGTTCGGCCACAGCCGGATGGTGCCCAAGGCTCGGGCGGCAGGAGCCCCGTTTTCCGGGGTGTGCATCTCCGCCGGCATCCCCGATGTCGAAGAGGTCACCGAGCTACTCGCCCGGCTGCGCGCCGAAGGCTTCCCGCATATCGCCTTCAAACCGGGCACCGCCGCCCAGATCCGCGCCGTGCTCGACATCGCGGAGGCCAACCCCGACGTCCCCATCATCCTCATGGTCGAAGACGGTCACGCTGGCGGCCACCACTCCTGGGAAGACCTCGACGATCTGCTCGTGGAGACCTACGGCGAGGTCCGCTCCCATGACAACGCCTACCTCGCCGTCGGCGGCGGCGTGTATTCCCCGCAGCGCGCCGCTGATTTGCTCACCGGTGCCTGGGCAGCGCGTTGGGATCTGCCGGAGATGCCGGTTGACGCGGTCTTCGTGGGCACCGTGGCGATGGCCACCAAGGAGGCCAAGGCGACCGATTCTGTGAAAGACCTGCTGGTGGCCACCCCTGGTGTGAGCCCGGGAGACAACGGCGGCTGGGTCTCGCGGGGCACGGGGCGGAGCGGGGTGGCGTCGTCCCAAAGCCACCTGCTCGCCGACATCCACGACCTGGACAACTCCTTTGCCCGCGCCTCCCGGCTGATCACCAGCCTGAGCATCGACGAGTACGAGGAGCGCCGCGAGGAGATCATCGAAGCGCTGAACAAAACCTCGAAGCCCTTCTTCGGGGACATCGAGGACATGACCTACGCGCAGTGGGCCAATCGCTTCGTCGAACTGGCGCACCCGTTTACGGATTCTTCCTGGGACAAGCGCTTCCTCGCCGTGCTGCGCCGCATCGAGGCTCGCCTGCACGAGCGCGACCATGGGGAGATCGAGTCGCTGTTCGAAGAAGGTGTGGGCGCGCAAGAAGGCGTCGCTACGCTGCTCGCTGCCTACCCCCTCGCTCGCGAGATAAAGGTCTCCCCGCGCGACGCGGCGTGGTGGATCGCCCTGCACTACGCCTACCCGAAACCGATGCCGTGGGTGCCGGCCATCGACGGCGACCTCAAGACGTGGTTTGGCAAGGACACGCTCTGGCAAGCCCAAGACCCCCGCTACAGCGCCGATGAGGTGCGCATCATCCCCGGCCCCGTCGCGGTAGCGGGTATCACAAGGAAAAACGAGCCCGTCGCCGAGCTGCTTGCACGCTTCGAGTCCGCCGCCACGCGCACGCTAATCGACGCCGGGGCCGAGACCACCGAGCGCTTCTCCCGCCTCGCGGACGCCACCAGCGTGGAGGACTACCTCAAGGCCGTCCCGACGCTGATGTGGCACGGCCACCTCATGGATAACCCCGCCCACACCATGGATGAGAGCGCGTACGAGATCATCGAGGACGCCGACGGCTGGGTCATCCGCATCGTCACCGATTCCTACTGGGACCACCTGCCCGATCAGCAGCGCCCTTTCTACGTGCGCGAGGTGAAAATCCCCATCGACCTGCCGAGCGGTGTGCACACTGGTGCCTCCCCTGTCGTCTCTGACGAGCGCCTGCCTGCCGCAGTCTACGATCTGCTCGCCGGGCTGGCCGGGGTGGGCTCGACCTCCGAGGCCGGGGACACCATCACCGCCATGCCGCAGCTAATCGACGGCATCGCCCACGCATCCTTTACCTTCCCCGCCTCGCTGCTGGCCGCGCATACCGCCGTGACCGGAACCGCGCTTGGCGGAGAGGTCCGCGTGGGTACCGCGGACGTATTAGTCGGGCCCTGCTGGCCAGCAATCTATGCCGCACTCGGCTCCGGCCTGCTGCCCGACGGCTTCCCCGTCATTGAGGGGCTGCTCAACGCCGTGCACCTCGATCACGTCATCGACCTGCGCGCACCCCTGCACGAGCTGGCGGACGGCCGCACCATCGACGTCGCATCGCGCTGCGCGTCCATCGAGGAATCCTCTGCCGGGCGCATCGTCACCGTGGAGCTCGAGCTCTCCTCCGGTGGGGAGCTCGTGGCCACGCAGATGCACCGCTTCGCCATCCGCGGCCGCGCCACGACGACGACCCCGCCGGTTGCCGCCCCACCGTTCGGCGGCGGCGACTTGGCGGGGGCCGTCGAGGCCACCCCGCGCTCCTTCCTCGAGCGCGCGGAGGTGAGCGCCCCGCACGACATGACCCCGTTCGCGTTGGTCTCCGGCGACTACAATCCCATCCACACATCCTCCAACGCCGCCGGCCTGGTCGGGCTTGGAGCGCCCCTAGTGCACGGCATGTGGCTCTCCGCCACCGCCCAACACCTCGCCGGGCGCCACGGCGAAGTAACCGGCTGGACGTACAACATGTACGGCATGGTGCAGCTTGGCGACACCATCGAGATCACTGTCGAGCGTGTCGGGCGGGTCGGGCTCCGGCCCGCGCTCGAGGTGACCTGCCGCATCGGCGGCGAGGTGGTCTCGCGCGGCCAGGCGCTGCTCGCGCAGCCGCGCACCGCCTACCTTTATCCGGGCCAGGGCGTGCAGGCCGTAGGCATGGGCGCCGGCGACCGTGAGGCGAGCGCGGCCGCGCGCGAGATCTGGCGCCGCGCTGACCGACACACACGCACCCAACTCGGATTTTCCATCCAGCGCATCGTGGATGATAACCCCACCGAGATCACGGTGCGCGGCGAGGTGTTCAAGCACCCGAATGGCGTGCTGCACCTGACCCAGTTCACCCAGGTGGCCCTGGCCGTGGTGGCGTACGCGCAGACCGAGCGGCTGCGCGACGCGAACGCGCTGGCCACCAGCGCGATGTTCGCCGGGCACTCGCTGGGCGAGTACACGGCGCTTGCGTCACTCGGCGGGATTTTCGACCTCGAGGCCGTGATTGACATTGTCTACTCGCGCGGCTCCGCGATGGGTTCGCTCGTGCCGCGCGATGCCGAGGGCAACTCCGACTACGGCATGGGTGCGCTGCGCCCGAACATGATCGGCATCAATCCCGACGAGGTCGAGGCGTACGTCGCCGGTATTGCCGCAGACTCCGGCGAGTTCCTGGAAATTGTCAACTACAACATCTCCGGCCAGCAGTATTCGATCGCCGGCACGAAGCGGGGCCTCGCCGCCCTGTCGGCGGCCGCTAACGGCGTGCGCGAGCGCGCCTACGTCACCGTCCCCGGCATCGACGTTCCCTTCCATTCCCGCGTCCTGCGCCCCGGCGTGCCGGCGTTCGCCCGCAAGCTCGACGAGCTCCTGCCGGCCGTCATCGATGCCGACACGCTGACGGGGCGCTACGTTCCCAACCTCGTGGCGCGCCCCTTCGAGCTCACACAGGACTTCATCGACGCGGTAACCGCCGTGGTACCTTCCGAGCGCTTGGCGGGCGTGACCGTGGACAACACACCCACGGGCGAGCTCGCCCGCACCCTGCTCATCGAGCTTTTGGCCTGGCAGTTCGCCTCCCCGGTGCGGTGGATAGAAACCCAGGACCTCATTATCAGCCAAGTCGACCAACTCATCGAGGTCGGCCTCGCCTCCTCGCCGACGCTGACAAACCTGGCGAAGCGCGAGATGGGTGTCATCGGCCACCACATCCCGGTGTTCAACGTCGAGGCCAGCCAGGACCAGGTCATGCTGAACGATGTGGTCTCCGCACCGGAGCCGGAGGTCGAACCGGAGGTTGAGCCGGAGGTTTCCGCGCCGGCCACCGCCGACAGCACGCCAGAACCCACCCCCGACACGCAGGCGGCTACCGCTCCCGCCGCACCGGCTCCCACCGGCGGCTCTCCCGCCACCGATCTGCCGTTCGGCGCGGCGGATGCCATTGAGGTGCTCTTCGCCTTCCAGAACAAGATCCGCCCCGAGCAGATCAACGACTCGGACACCATTGAGGAGCTCACCGGCGGGGTATCGTCGCGCCGCAACCAGCTGCTCATGGACATGTCCGCTGAGCTCGGTGTGCCCGCCATTGACGGCGCCGCAGAGTCGGACGTGGCCACCCTGCGCGAGCGCGTTAACTCCGCCGCGCCCGGGTATGCCCCCTTCGGCTCCGTGCTGTCCGAGGCGATCGGGGCGCGCCTGCGCCAGGTTCTCGGGGGTGCCGGGCTCAAGCCTGCGCACGTGACCGACTACGTCACCGGTACCTGGGCGTTGCCCACGTCCTGGGTCCCGCACGTCGAGGCGGAGATCCTGCTGGGTACTCGTGCGGAGGAGTCGGTGCGCGGCGGCAGCCTCGCGACTCTTCCGGGCGCGTCCACGAAGGCCGAGGTAAATACGCTTATCGACGCCGCCGTGGCAGCCGTCGCCGCACGCCACGGCCAGAACGTAAACCGGGCCCAGTCTGCTGGCGGATCTGGCGGTAGCGTCGTCGACTCCGCGGCATTAGACGCATACAAGGACGAGGTGACCGACACGCTCGTTAGCACAGCGCGCACTCTCTTGAGCAAGCTGGGCATCGAGGACGAGCACGTCGAGGTCCCCGCTCCCGACACCACGATCCTGGACACCATCGAGGCTGAGCTAGGCTCCAGTTGGGTCTCCCAGGTCACCCCGCGTTTCGACGCCGCCAGGGCCGTGCTTTTCGACGACCGCTGGGCCCAGGCCCGCGAGGATCTCGCCCGCGTCGCCCTCGGAGAAGCCGACATCGATGCCGCACGGTTCCGCGGCACCGGCGAGGTCGTTGCCGCGCAGGCCCGCTGGTACGCCGAGCACGGTTATTCCGGCCCCTTGGACGAGATCGCCGCGGCCGCAGCCGATACCACCCCTGGCTCCTATGCCGGGGAGATCGCCCTGGTCACCGGCGCGGCGCCGGGTTCGATTGCCACTGCACTTGTGCAGCGCCTGCTCGCGGGCGGGGCAACCGTGATCATGACGGCATCGAACGTTACCCAGGAGCGCAAGGAGTTCGCGCGCACGCTTTACCGCGACCACGCCTGCGCAGGGGCCGCGCTCTGGCTCGTGCCCGCAAACCTGTCGAGCTACCGCGACATCGACGCGCTGATTGCCTGGCTGGGCACGGAGCAAAAAGAGACCGTAGGGAAAGACGTGCGCGTGATCAAACCCGCGCTCGTGCCCACGCTCGCGTTCCCCTTCGCCGCCCCCAGCGTATCCGGTTCGCTCGCGGAGGTCGGCGGCAGCGCCGAGACCCAGGCGCGCCTGCTGCTGTGGTCCGTCGAGCGCACCATCGCGGGGTTGTCCGAGCTCGCGCAGAAGTCAGCCTCCGGCCGCCGCACCCACATCGTCCTGCCGGGCTCGCCCAACCGCGGCACCTTCGGCGGTGACGGTGCCTACGGCGAAGTCAAGGCCGCGCTCGATGCCGTGGTGAACAAGTGGTCCTCTGAGACCGGCTGGCCCGAGGGCGTGACCCTGGCCCAGGCTCGCATCGGCTGGGTCGCCGGCACGCACCTGATGGGCGGCAACGACGCGCTCGTGCCGGCCGCACAGGCTGCGGGCATCCACGTGTGGAGCCCCGAGGAGATCGCCGCCGAGCTCATGGCCCTGGCATCGGAAAAGGCGCGGGAAAAGGCCGCCGAGGCTCCGCTGGACCTCGACCTAACCGGAGGACTCGCCGACGCCGGGATTTCCATTGCAGAGCTTGCCCGCACGGCGGATCTGCCTGCTGCACAGGATGCGGCGGCGATCCAGGCGTCGACAAGCGAGAAGATCAAGGCCCTGCCCAGCCTGGCCAATCCCTCCCAGCCCGCCGGCGTCGACGTCGGCGAGGTGACCTGCCCGCTCGAGGAGATGATCGTCATCTGCGGCATCGGCGAGGCCTCCTCCTGGGGCTCAGGCCGCACCCGGCGCGAAGCCGAGTACGGCATCCGGCGCGACGGCGGAGTCGACCTCACCGCCGCCGGAGTGCTCGAGCTCGCGTGGATGACCGGGCTCGTGCGCTGGTCGGAAGACCCCAACCCCGGGTGGTACGACGCCGCGGGCGAGCCTATCGCCGAGGAAGACATCTATGAGCGCTTCCGCGACGAGGTCGTCGCGCGCGCCGGCGTGCGAGAGCTGACGGACAAGTACTTTCTCACCGACCGAGGCTCGATCGACCTCGCAGAGGTCTTCCTGGACAAAGACGTCACCTTCACCGTGTCCGGCGAGGCGGAGGCGCGCTCCTACGAGGAGGCTGACCCGGATAAAACGGTCGTGCGCGAGGCCGACGGCGAGTGGACTGTCACGCGCCTCGCCGGGGCGAAGTCCGCGTTGCCGCGCAAGGCGACACTGACACGCACCGTCGCCGGGCAGATGCCCGATGGCTTCGACCCCGCCGCGTGGGGCATTCCGCCGCAGATGATCGACAACCTAGACCGCATCGCGGTGTGGAACCTCGTCACCGCCATCGATGCCTTCGTCAGCGCAGGCTTCACCCCCGCCGAGCTGCTGCGTGCGATCCACCCGGCCGATATCGCCTCGACCCAGGGCACCGGCATCGGCGGCATGGAGTCGCTGCACAAGGTCTTCGTCTCCCGGCTTCTCGGCCACGAGCGCCAGTCCGACATCCTGCAGGAAGCACTGCCCAACGTGGTGGCCGCGCACGTCATGCAGTCGCTCGTGGGCGGCTACGGCTCGATGATCCACCCGGTCGGCGCCTGCGCCACCGCCGCTGTGTCCGTGGAGGAGGCCGTGGACAAGATCGCGCTGGGCAAGGCCGACTTCGTCGTCGCCGGCGGCATCGACGACGTCCAGGTCGAGTCCCTGCAGGGCTTCGGCGACATGAACGCCACCGCCGAGACCGCGGCGATGCGCGCTAAGGGTATTTCCGATCGGTTTATCTCCCGCGCCAACGACCGCCGCCGCGGCGGCTTCCTCGAGGCCGAGGGCGGCGGGACGGTGCTCATCGCCCGTGGCTCGCTGGCCGCCGAGCTCGGCTTGCCGGTGCACGCCGTGATCGCGTACGCGTCGTCCTTTGGCGACGGCGCGCACACCTCGATCCCCGCGCCGGGCCTGGGGGTGTTGGCCGCGGCCCGCGGCGGTGAATCATCTCGCCTGGCGCGCTCGCTGTCCTCGCTCGGGCTTACGCCAACGGATGTGAAGGTGCTATCCAAGCACGACACCTCCACCAACGCGAATGACCCGAACGAGTCAGAGCTGCACTCCCTACTCTGGCCGGCGATCGGGCGCGACGAGCGAGCCCCGATGTTCGTGATCTCCCAGAAGACGCTCACGGGCCACGCGAAGGCGGGCGCCGCTCTGTTCCAGATCGGCGGGCTTATCGACGCCCTCGCAACAGGCGACATCCCCGCCAACGCGTCACTTGACTGCGTCGATCCCCTGGTCGGCGAGAAGGCGCGCAACCTGGTGTGGTTGCGCTCCCCCTTGTCGCTCGGGGCGGGTGCGGTGAAGGCCGCGGCGCTGACCTCGCTCGGCTTCGGCCACGTCGGCGCGCTCGTGGTTCTCGCGCACCCGGGCGTGTTCGAGGCAGCACTCGCCGCCTCCGGAGCGTCGGTTTCCACATGGCGCTCCCGCGCCACCACCCGCCTGCGTGCCGGTGCCGGGCACCTCGAGGCGGGCATGGTGGGCCGACGGGCACTGTTTACACAGGTGGAGAATCGTCGTTTTGTCCCCGGTAACGATCACGACGGCGAAATTGCTCTGCTGCTCGACCCTGGCGCGCGACTTGGGGCAGACGGCATGTACCCGCGGCGTTAGGCGTCCTGACGTAGGAATTCTGTAAGCCAGGCAACCTGTACGCGTGAGGGAGGGTCATTCGATTGCGTCGCCGTGCTGCCGCCGCCCTCGTTGTCGGGGTAGCGCGCGGCGCAGCGCGGGCTTGCCACCACAATATTGATGTCGAACTCTCTATCGCACGTTGAGCGCCCCGGGCATGGGACGCCCGGGGGGGTGATCTTCACTAGCTGTGCGGAAGCGCACGAGACCGAACTAGGCGATGTCGATATCGAAGAGATCTCGCACGATTCTTTTTTGGAGAGAGCGCGCTCGCCGAGGAGCAATCCTCTTATGCTCCCGACAGCAGCAACGAAGGCCAGCGCAGTGCGCGCGATCGGCCACGACTACTTAAAACCGAGTGGCGCGAGCTGCCTTCTCCCCCGCGGACCACCGTCGGGTATCACGTCTTTGAGCCTGCAGGTCAGGGGTCAAAGCTCCACGGAGAGTGGACCTTCAGAAGTCCCCTCGCGTGGATCGGCCAATAAGGACCCCCATCACCGACTCACAAGCCCTGATCAACGCCGCAGGGAAGCACGGCTAATCCTCGGGATGCAGCACGATTCGGATCGGGTTGCCCACCTTTTTCTCCAGGTGCTCCACAGCTGTCTGCGCCTCAGTCAATGGCAGCGTCTCTGTCACCGAGTCATCGAAATTGACAACACCATTTTTAAGCATTTCAATGATGTCTGACACGCTCCCCGGCTGAGACCCATAGTGACCCAACACTGACTGCTTTTTCATTTGAAATTCCAAGTCATTAGGGATCACCACCTCCTTGCCAGAAATACCTGCCAAGACTAGCGCACCACCGGTGCCAAGAACCTCCAACGCTTGCTTCCGCACGGGCGGAACTCCGGCGAAATCGAAAGCAAAATCTAGGAAATTACCCCCCGTCGCTTCGGAGACGATCTCTGCGAAATTTTCAACCGAGCTATCGATCGCAAGATCCACACCATATTCTTCAGCCCTCTTGCGCGCGGCTTCGGACGGATCAATAGCGAGGATAGGTTTTGCCCCTTTTGAAATGAGCAGCTTGATTGCGTGAGCACCAAGTCCACCGACCCCCCAGACTCCCACGGCCTTACCCGCACTGACCTGAGCCGTGTATTCGATGGCGGACCAAGGGGTTGAAATCGCATCGGGGACGATCGCCGCTACATCGAAAGGAACCGAATCCGGCAGCTCAATAGCCACGCTTGCTTTTGCGACGATGTATTCCGCCCAACCACCATCAAAATCGATGCCATAGCCATAGGTCTTGCCATCAGCGGAACGGTATCCACTTCGCAGCACTACCCGGTCCCCTTCTTTACAACAGGTCACGCCCTCACCAAGGGCCGCTACCACCCCAGCCGTTTCATGACCGAGAGTGACCACATTGCCCTCCAGGTGGGGCGGAGTGAGAGAACCGTCGAGCAGGTGCACGTCCGAAAGGCAAACTCCGGCGGCCTTAACCTTGACCAGAACTTCGCCGGGCCCCGGCTCAGGAATAGCAATTTCATCAATCCGGAGTTCTCGAACGTCCCCGTCGATATGCATCCGAGCGGCTTTCATGGTGTCAGGCATCACAGGAACCTTTCTAGAATAGAGTTGGTATCAGATCCACCGCACGCGGGGGACGCCCCCCTCCTCACGGCTTACCGCAACCAGTATAACAAGAGTGAGTGAACTACATGCCTGAAGCGGGATCTCCTGGATATGCAATAATTGCACCATTTTAATGCCGCCAACAGAGAACCCCTACGCTCACGAAGAATCCTCTTCGGGCCCTACCGCTGAGAGCAGGTAAGAAATCGTTTCCGCCGCCTAATGTCTCACGCATGCCGATCACACGGCTGGCCCACAAAAAGCACATCTCTCGTCTCCGCAGAGCGCAGGCATATCCAATCTCGCCTCTCAAGCGGTATCCAAGCGATAGGACGCGGTTAGGACTCCGTAGCGAAGCCATGGGGTTCCGCCCGGCACAGAAACGAAATGCCTAAAACCGGATATCCAAAGGCGTATAGATCGCCCACGAGATTGGTCGCACCGCATCGGTACGGCGAACTATCTGCTTTTGGGCGTATGACTTTGCGCTCGACGTGGCGTCGGCACGCGCCCCGCCCCATACAATCGTTCGAACGTCTCCGGTGCGGTGTCACGGTGCGCGGCTACCTTCTGCGCCATGAGCCTTGATTCCTTCGACGCACACCTCGCAGACCTGCTGACCAGGATCCAGGATGCCGATGAGGCAACCAGGTCGTACATGACTCTCCTGGAATCCGTTGCCAAGCCGACCCGAACCCTCTCCCCGTTTAACTCGATGCTGGTGCAGCTGCAGCGGCCCGGCGCGCACCACGCCCTCAGCCGCACGGAGTGGGAAAAGTATGCGCGGCGCCCGCGGCACGCTACGCCGGCGATCATGATCCTCAAACCGTTCGGCCCGGTCGAGCCCGTCTTCGAATTCAGCGATACGGAGCCGATCCCGGGTCGCGAGGACGAGGCTATCGACCTGACCCCGCCGTTCGAGCTTGTGAAGGCCTCCGCGGACCCAGCTCCCTACGTGAACAAGCTGCTCGACCACGCCTGCCACATCGGGATCGATCCGGTAGCATCCCATCTTGGCGACGCCTTAGCTGGCGACGCGCGCCGCATCAACCGCGGCGTCAAAGTCGTACATAGGCAGCGAAACGAGCACCACTTCACCCTGCGGTTCCTCGTGCGCTACAACCAGCGGCACTCGCCCGCGGCGCAATTCCAGACGCTCGCCCACGAATACGCTCACGTGCTCCTTGGCCACCTGGGCCCGCTCGACTCGGATGCCCCCGATAACGAGTGGAACGCCGAGACGCGGTCGCGCACGCACCTTCCCCGGGCCATTGCCGAGCTGGAGGCTGAATCCGTCGCGTACCTGGTGTGCATGACTCACGGCGTCGACGGCAACTCCGCGGCCTACCTGCGCGGTTATGTCGGAAGCGCGCTCGACGGCAAGACGACGTGGCCGCGCGCGATGTCGATTATGAAGATCGCGCAGTCCGCCAATACGATTACCCAGCTTCTTGGCGACTACGCCGACATCACGCCGCGCAGGTCGATCCGCACCGTCCACCCCAACGGCACGACCCCGTTTTCCGTTGTCGGAGCCCCCGGCCGCCAGGAAACGCTCTTCCGCGCCTCGTGAGAGGGTGTGAAGCTACAACGGTGCGGCGCCGAGCTTCGTAAAGGTGTAGCCCGCCGCGCGCAGCTGCTCAATGGCCGCGCTCACCCCCGCGGCAGTGCCACCCCCGGGCTGGTTCATGTGCATGATCACAATCGCCCCAGGGGTAGAGCCGAGAAGGTTCTGCTCCACAACCGGGCGAGGCAGCGTCGCGCCCGCGTCGCCGTTGACCGCAAAGCCGGCGATGGAAACGCCGAGGTCCCCCGCGATGCGCACCGCCACGTCGTCGTAGTGGGCGGTACCCGAGCGGAACCAGTTCGACTCCACGCCAAGGAAATCCCGCATGAACTGGCGGTTTCCCTCGATCTCCTCGACGACCTCGGCGGCGCTGGCGGTGCCGGGGATGCCGTAGGCGGCGCGGCCGTTGACCGAGAGCGGCTTGTGCGCGGTGCCGTGGTTTTCGATCTGGAAGAGCGGATTGCCCGCGATCTCCCGGGCGCGCTGCGGGTTGGCCTCGATCCAGCGCTTGTTCCAAAACAGTGTCGCCGGGACGTTGTGCTCGGTGAGGGTGGCGAGGAGGGGGTCGTCGATAAGCGAGCCCTGCGGCCCGCCGCACGCGTCGAACGTGAGCGCGATGCTCCTCGGGTTCGGCGTGCTTTGCACGATTCCCGGCAGGTCAAGGCCCCACCCCTGCGGCTCGGCGTGCGCGTAGCGCGCCGCGATCTCCGCTGGAGCAGGCTTGGCGACGCCCACCACCGTCGACGTGGGAACCGGAGCCGAACTCTCAGGAGCGGCGGGAGGCTTTTTCGGCGCCGCGCACGACGCGAGCAGCCCCGCGGTTCCCACAATCCCGGCGGCGAGGACGTCACGGCGGCTCATGAGCGGGGCGGGATCCGCTGCCCCGCGGCGGTGAGGCACTGGCATGGTGTCATGTTAAATCGCGCGGGCAGCGGGCGCCCGGGTGCCGCCTTCCGGGTAAACCCAGACGGGTAAACATGCGCCGATTCTCCGGGTTTTCGCGCATTCTTACCCGTCTGGGTTTACCCGGAAGCGGAGAGGTGTGCAGGAAGCCCCGGTTAGCCGATATATAAGTCGCCTGAGTCGCGTGGCGCTAAATGCACAGTCAGATGCACTTTTCGCGTGACCGTCCTTGTGGTGCTCTCCTCTCGGTGTCCCCGCCTCCTTGGGCGATAACACACAGCAGTATGGGGTGGGGAGCCTGGCGGTCAGTTTGCGTCTAACGCTGCGGCTTGTTTTTCGAGGAACGGGACGATCAGATCAGCCTCAAGAACACCGATCTTGGCGTGCTCGAGACTATCCCGGAGGAGCTTCGGGGGGAGGGTCAGCCCGTCACGTCTAGCGGTTGCGATCACGGTGTAGAAAGCGAGGTCAGGCTCCCCTACCTCGAGGTCAGAGACTAACGCGTACCAAACATCATCCTGTTTGACATCGCTAATCCACTCGATCAGCGCACACTCAACCGGGTACCAACCACGTATCCGATTATCGATTTCATCCCCCATTCCGCACCTCCTTCCAACCCCTTGTATCTTTGTCTGACAGGTTTACTTTGACCATTATACGACCACTTTCGTCTACCTCCATTATATGTTCTCCGCATATCGGATAGAACGATGCGATCTTTTGAACGCCGCGTACTGGGTACCAGTCCGCGCGATACAGGTTGCCGTCGATCCACTTTGCCGCCCCTCGCCGGTCCCCGAGCGCGCCAGGTGCGGTCATGAAATCTGGGTCGTTGAGTGCATCGGTCAATAGCTGTCAGCGTTCTTTGAAAAGTAGCCCACCAAAAACTCCGCAATGCGCAGCCCGTGAGAGGTCTACTCTGCAACTGCGGAGCCGACCGCCGAAACATTCACACGCTAGGCATGCGCGGAGGCGCCCGGTCGCGCCCACCCCGGCAGGGATTCGCTGGGGACGAAGGTGGCCGGGTCGGTTGAGGCGAGGAGGGCCCGCAGGTCGGTTCTGATGCTGGCCACGTGCTGGTTGGGCGACTGCTTCCACTGGGTGCAACGGCGCGCGGCAACTGCGGCGCGATCCGCCAGCTCGTTGAGGGGGTTGCCAGCGTGCCCGCGCACCCAGCTCACTCGGACGGTGATGCCGCACGCCTGAACGTTGTCTAGCTTGCGCAGGCACTCCCTCTCAAAGGTGCGCCCTTTCCAGACTGGGCTCTCGGAGCTTGGCTTGCGCGCGGCCTCCAGGGAATCGGTGAGGATGTCCACCTCGCGCGCAGTGCGACTCTCGAGCAGGCTGCTGAGGACGAGGGAGACGGCGGCGAATTCGCCCTCGGCGATGGTGTCGGCACGGACATGCCCGACCCGGACCCTGTGTGTGGAGCCGACGTAGGCGATGCCGATGCGGTTGTCGCCTCGTTGCTTGGAGGCGTCTGCGGCGTAGACGCGGTGCGATTTCCAGCGGGGGACCTGAGGCGGGCAGGGATCGTACCCGAGCGGGGTGTGGGCGGCGCGGGCCGCCTCCCCCGTGGCCTTGAGTCGGGGGCCGGTGACAACGCTGCGGAGGTCGAGTCCGGGGTGGCTCCCTACGGCGTCGGCAAGCAGGCGGCGAACCGTCGTGTCTCCCATATAGAGGATCATGCCGCCGCTTTGGTGCTTCCACGTCTCAATGAAGGCATCGACGAGGGCTCCCAGTGCGTCGACACGCGAGGCCATCGGCCGGCTCGCCGAGTAGACGATTTCCCCGTCGACGGCTGCAGTGACGAACAGTTCGTCACCAGCGCGGTTGGCGGTGGAGTGTATGGCGGCAGTCGGCTTCGCGGAGAGCATCACGCGTGTCACCGTACAATTTCATCGCGACACCCATCGCCCGCGATTCACGCACAGGCGCGACAGGACGACCACACCCCGCCCTATAGCGTGATGTGCAACACATTAGAGTCCGCCACGCTGGGCTTTTCTATCGACCAATCAAAAGTTGAATTGCGGTAGACCACCGTGGACGTGTTTTCTATAGCTTGATAGATCTTCGAAAGCGAGTGAGGTGACCAGCGTTGAGTCAAAAACGCATCGGCCTATACAACCCGGCGCACGAGCACGACGCGTGCGGCGTCGGTTTCGTGGCCGATATGAAGGGCCGCGCCAGCCGGGCAATCGTCGAGTACGGCCTCGACGTGCTCATCAACATCGACCACCGCGGCGCAGCCGGCGCCGAGGTCAACACCGGCGACGGCACGGGCATTCTGATAGGCATCCCCGACCAGTTCTATCGCGAGGTCACCGCAGAGCTCGGCTTCTCGCTGCCGGAGCCGGGGCACTACGCCACGGGCATCGCCTTCATGCCCACCTCCCGCATGGCCATGCTCGACGCCAAGCGCGCGGTGGAGACCATCGCCGCGGAGGAGGGCGCCGAGCTGCTCGGGTGGCGCGAGCTGCCGTACAACCCCGAGGGCGTGGGCAGCATGGCGCTTGACGCCATGCCGTATTTCCTCCAGCCGTTCTTCGCGGCCAAGGGCCGATCGGGCATCGAGCTCGACCGTGTGATGTGGTTCATCCGCAAGCGGCTCACCCGCGAGCTGGGCGAGACCGACGGGCGCGACACCGTCTATTTCCCCTCACTGTCGTCTCGCACGATCGTCTACAAAGGCATGCTCACCGCGGACCAGCTCCCGGAGTTCTACCCCGACCTGCGCGATCCGCGGGTCGAGTCAGCGGTCGCGCTGGTGCACTCGCGCTTTTCCACCAACACCTTCCCCTCCTGGCCGCTCGCACACCCCTACCGCCTCATCGCGCACAACGGCGAGATCAACACCGTCAAGGGCAACGAGAACTGGATGCGGGCCCGCGAGGCGCTGATCAACTCCGATGTGCTCGGTCCGCTGGAGCGGGTGCTGCCGATCTGCACCCCTGGCGCCTCGGACACCGCGCGCCTCGACGAGGCGCTCGAACTGCTCACACTCGGCGGCTACAGCCTGCCGCACGCGATGTCCATGCTCATCCCGCAGGCCTGGGAGCACAACCCGACGATCTCGGACGAGCTGCGGGACTTCTACGCCTACCACTCCTGCCTCATGGAGCCGTGGGACGGCCCGGCGGCCGTCGCGTTTACGGATTCGCGCTACGTCGGCGCCGTGCTCGACCGCAATGGGCTGCGGCCGGGCCGCATCTGGGTGACTGACGACGACCTCGTGGTCATGGCCTCCGAGGCCGGCGTGGTCGACATCCCGGCGGAGAAGATTGTCAAGCGCACCCGCGTGCGCCCGGGCCGGATGTTCGTCGTCGATACGCAAGCCGGGCGCATCGTGCCGGACGAGGAGATCAAGCACGCGCTCGCCACCGCGGCGCCCTACGGCAAGTGGATCGAGGAGAACTTCACGCCGCTTGGTGCTCTCCCCCAGACCCGCTATAGCTACATGCAGCACGACCGCGCTGTGCTGCGCCAGCGCGTGTTCGGTATCACCGAAGAAGACGTCGACCTCATCATCCGCCCGATGGCGCTCACCGGCACCGAGGCCTTGGGGTCGATGGGTTCCGACACCCCGATCGCGGCCTTGTCCCAGCGCCCGCGCCTGCTGTTCGATTTCTTCGCGCAGCGCTTCGCCCAGGTCACCAACCCGCCCTTGGACTCGATCCGCGAGAAGCCTGTGACATCGATGCACACCCTTCTCGGCGCGCAGTCGGATGTTCTCAACCCTGGCCCGGAGGCGGCCGCGCGCATCCAGCTCGACTCGCCGATTATTGATAACCACGCGTTTTCCACCCTCGTGCACGCCAATGACAACGGTGAGTTCCCGCACTTTAGCTCGCGCAAGATCTCCGGCCTCTACCCGAAGGCGCACCACGGCAAGGGCATGAAGGAAGCCATAGAGCGCGTGCGCCGGGAGGTCTCCGAGGCGGTGCGCGACGGCGTGAGCCTGATCGTGTTGACCGACCGAGAGTCCGACGAACGCTTCGCGCCGATCCCGTCGCTGCTGCTCACCTCCGCGGTGCACCAGCATATGGTTGCTGAGCGCACCCGCACCCGCGCATCGCTGGTCGTCGAGTCCGGCGACGCCCGCGAGGTCCACCACCTGGCCATGCTCATCGCCTTCGGGGCGGATGCGATCAACCCGTACATGGCCTTTGAGACGATCGACGAGCTGCGCATGATCGGCCAGCTCGGCGAGCTCACGCTCGATCAGGCGTGCACGAATTACGTCAAGGCCGCCACGAACGGCGTGCTCAAGGTCATGTCGAAGATGGGGATCGCCACCGTCGCGAGCTACCGAGGCGCGCGCCTGGCGGACATCACAGGGCTGAGCCAGGAGCTTCTTGACGACTACTTCGGCGCCGAACCCTCCCCGATCGGGGGCATCGGGCTTGCCGACGTCGCCGCCGACGTGGAGATCCGCCACCGCCACGCCTTCCTCCCCCGCCCCGAGGAGCAGGCCCACCGCGACCTCGTCATCGGCGGCGAGTACAAGTGGCGCCGCGAGGGCGAGTACCACCTGTTTAACCCCGAGACGATCTTCAAGCTGCAGCACGCCACGAAGACCGGCCAGTACGCGATTTTCAAGGACTACACCCGCACTGTCGACGAGCAGTCCGCCCGCTTGGCCACCTTGCGCGGGATGATGGAGTTCGCCCCCGACCGCGCGCCGATCCCGATCGATCAGGTCGAGCCGGCCAGCGAGATTGTCAAGCGCTTCTCCACCGGCGCGATGTCCTACGGTTCGATCTCCGCCGAGGCTCACGAAGTGCTCGCCATCGCCATGAACCGCCTTGGCGGCAAGTCCAACTCCGGCGAGGGCGGCGAGAACGCGGCGCGTTTTGAGCGTGAGCCGAACGGCGATTGGAAGCGCTCGGCGATCAAGCAGGTCGCCTCGGGCCGCTTCGGAGTGACCAGCCACTACCTGTCGAACTGCACGGACATCCAGATCAAGATGGCCCAGGGCGCCAAGCCCGGCGAGGGCGGCCAGCTCCCGCCGAACAAGGTCTACCCCTGGATCGCCGAGGTGCGCATCACCACCCCGGGCGTCGGCCTGATCTCCCCGCCGCCGCACCACGACATCTACTCCATCGAGGACCTCGCGCAGCTCATCTTCGACCTCAAGTCGGTCAACCCGGATGCTCGCGTCCACGTCAAGCTCGTCGCCGAGCAGGGCGTGGGCACGGTCGCCGCGGGCGTGTCGAAGGCGCACGCGGACGTCGTGCTCATCTCTGGCCACGACGGCGGCACGGGCGCCTCCCCGCTCACCAGTCTCAAGCACGCCGGCGGCCCCTGGGAGCTCGGCCTTGCCGAGGCCCAGCAGACGCTGCTGCTCAACGGCCTGCGTGACCGCATCACGGTGCAGGCGGACGGCCAGCTGAAGACCGGCCGCGACGTCATGGTCGCCGCCTTGCTCGGCGCGGAGGAATACGGCTTCGCCACCGCGCCGCTCGTCGTCGAGGGCTGCATCATGATGCGCGTGTGCCACCTCGATACCTGTCCGGTGGGCGTGGCCACGCAAAACCCGCAGCTGCGCAAGAAGTTCACGGGCCGCGCGGAGCACGTGGTGAACTTCTTCATGTTCATCGCCGAGGAGATCCGCGAGTACCTCGCCGAGCTGGGCTACCGCTCGCTCGATGAGGTCATCGGGCGCGCCGACCTGCTGCGGCAGCGCACGGACGCGGAGTTCGTTGCCAACAACCCGCGCGCGGCCCAGCTCGACCTCTCCCCGATCTTCTCCACCGCGCGCTCGAAGTTCTTCCCCGACCAGACGCGCAAGCGCACCACCGCCCAGGATCACGGGCTCGACGAGAGCCTCGACCTTAAGGTAGTGGCGGATTCGGCCGGTGTGGTGGACGGGTCCCACCCGACGTTTAGCGGAACCTACCCGATCCGCAACATCAATCGCAGTGTGGGCGCGCTCGCTGGGGGCGTCGTCACGCGAGCGAGAGGGGCTGGTGGGCTTGACGACGCCGCCGTGACGCTAACCTTCAACGGCCACGCCGGCAACTGCTTCGGCGCCTTCGTCCCGCACGGCATGACCCTCGACCTGATCGGCGAGGCCAACGACTTCGTGGGCAAGGGGCTCTCCGGCGGGCGTATCATCGTGCGCCCGAACCCGGTGGCTCCGGCGCAGCTCGATCTCGGCGAGCCGGACATCATCGCCGGAAATGTCACGGGTTTCGGCGCGACCTCCGGCGAGCTCTACATCGCGGGCGTGGCCGGCGAGCGCTTCTGTGTGCGCAACTCCGGCGCCACCGCCGTGGTCCACGGCATTGGCAACCACGGCTGCGAGTACATGACCGGCGGGCGCGTCGTCGTCCTCGGCGAGGTCGGCGACAACTTCGGTGCCGGCATGTCCGGCGGCATCGCCTACCTCGCGCCCGTGGATAACGAGGCCACCCTGGCCCGCAAGATCAACCCCGGGGAGGTCGACATCTGCGCGGTCGATGACTCCGATATCGCATTCCTCACCCAGGTCTTTTCCGACCACACCCGCTACACGGGCGCGGAGATCCCCTTCCAGCCGGAGGAGATGATCAAGATCATGCCGCGCGACTACCGCAAAGTTCTCGACATCATCGACCTTGCGCGCCGCACCGGCCGCGACGAGGCGGAAGCAATCATGGAGGCAGTGAGCTAATGGCCGACCCACACGGATTTTTGCGCTACCAGCGCCAAGAGGCGCAGCACCGCCCGGTTCCGCTGCGCCTGATGGACTACCGCGAGGTCTACGAGCAGACCACCGGGGACCACGACAAGACCCAGGCGGCCCGGTGCATGGACTGCGGCGTGCCGTTTTGCCACGAGGGCTGTCCGCTGGGCAACATCATCCCGGAGTGGAACGACCTGGTGCGCCAGGGGCGCTGGCGCGAGGCTTTCGACCGCCTGCACGCGACGAACAACTTCCCTGACTTCACCGGGCGTTTGTGCCCGGCGCCGTGCGAGGGCGCGTGCGTGCTCGGCATTAACGACGATGCCGTGACCATCAAACACATCGAGCAAAAGATTATCGACGTCGGATTCGACAACGGCTGGGTCGAACCCGTCAAGGCGAGCTTCGACACCGGCCGCTGCGTCGCCGTCGTCGGCTCGGGCCCTGCCGGGCTCGCCGCCGCCCAGCAGCTCACCCGCGCCGGCCACCGCGTCACCGTCTTCGAGCGCGACGACCGCCTCGGCGGGCTGATGCGTTACGGCGTGCCGGAGTACAAGATGGAGAAGTCCCACATCGACCGCCGCATCGAGCAGATGCGCGCCGAGGGCACCGAGTTTCGGGTCAACACCTCCCCCACGGCCGCCGATCTCGCCGACTTCAACGCCGTCGTGCTCGCCACCGGCACCCCGGTGCCGCGCGACCTGCCCGTCGACGGCCGCGAGCTCGACGGCATCCACTTCGCCATGGACTACCTCACCGCGGCGAACAAGTACTGCGAGGGAGATACCGACGCGCCCGCGATCGACGCGCACGGCAAGAAGGTCGTCATCATCGGCGGCGGCGACACCGGTACCGACTGCTTCGGCACCGCGCTGCGCCAGGGAGCGGCGAGCGTGACCCAGTTCGACATCCGCGCCCGCGCCCCGAAGTTCCGTGGTGCCTCGACCCCGTGGCCGATGTACCCGCTGCTCTTCCGCACCGCCACCGCCCACGAGGAGGGCAACTACGTCATCACCGGCGACGAGTCCGCAGACGAGATCGCCCGGCTCGGCCTGGCGGCCCGCGGCGTCGGCGATTCCCTGGGCACGCGCCTGTTCTCCGTGAACACGGTGAGCTTCCACGGCTCGAACGGCACCGTCTCGTCCTTGCGCGGCAACGAGGTCCGCGTCATCGATGGCCGCCGCACCCCCGTCGAGGACACCGACTTCGAGATGGACGCGGACCTGGTCCTCATCGCCCTGGGCTTTAGCGGCTCGAAGGCCGCTGGGCTCAACGCCGAGCTGGGCATCACGATCGACGAGCGCGGCCGGATGACCCGCGACGGCTCCTACCGTGCCGCCCGCACGACCGAGGCCGGACCGGCCGTCTACGTCGCCGGGGACTGCGGCCGCGGGCAGTCGCTCATCGTGTGGGCGATCGCAGAGGGCCGCGCGGCCGCGGCCGCGGTGGATGCGGACCTCATGGGTGAGACCGCCCTGCCATCGCCTGTCGAGCCGACGAAGGCGCCGCTGAGCATCTAGGCACAAGCCCGGCAACACGTGACGTAGAACTCACTTTTCCACACGTGTCTATACATTGACAGTTATTCACTACACTTCCCGTAGGCACCCGCCTCGTACCACGAGCCGCAATACAAGGAGACTCCCTCATGGCTTTTAAGAACACCGACGACGTTGTCAAGTACATCAAGGACGAAGGGGTCGAGTTCCTCGACATCCGCTTCACCGACGTCCCCGGTACCGAGCACCACTTCACCCTGCCGGCTTCCGCGTTCGACGCGGAGGCCGCCGAGGCAGGGCTGGCCTTCGACGGCTCCTCCATCCGCGGCTTCACCACCATCGACGAGTCCGACATGATCCTCCTGCCGGACCCTGCCACCGCATACCGCGACCCCTTCCGCGCCGTGCCGACGCTGAACATGAAGTTCTTCGTCCACGATCCGTTTACCTACGAGCCCTTCTCCCGCGACCCGCGCACCGTGGCCAAGCGCGCAGAGGAGTACCTCGCCTCCACTGGCATCGCCGATACCGCCTCCTTCGGCATGGAGGCCGAGTTCTTCATCTTTGACAAGGTCTCCTACGCCGCGGAGACCAACGCCTCCTTCTACCACGTCGACTCCGACGAGGGCTGGTGGAACCGCGGCGAGGATAGCTACCTCGACGGCACCCCAAACCTGGGCAACCCCACCCGCCACAAGGGCGGGTACTTCCCCAACACCCCGGTGGACAAGACCCAGGAGGTCCGCGACGCCATTGTCAAAAACCTCCAGCTCGTCGGCTTCGATGTCGAGCGCTTCCACCACGAGGTCGCATCCGGAGGGCAGAACGAGATCAACTACCGCTTCGACACCCTCCTCCACGCCGCCGACGACCTGCAGACCTTCAAGTACATCGTGAAGAACACATGCCACCAGTACGGCAAGGTGGCCACCTTCATGCCTAAGCCGCTGGCCGGCGACAACGGCTCCGGCATGCACGCCCACCAGTCGCTGTGGAAGGACGGCTCCCCGCTGTTCTACGACGAGTCCGGTTACGGCGGGCTGAGTGACACCGCCCGCTACTACATCGGCGGCCTGCTCCACCACGCCCCGGCGGTGCTCGCGTTCACCAACCCGACTCTGAACTCCTACCACCGCCTGGTCCCGGGCTTCGAGGCCCCGATCAACCTCGTCTACTCCCAGCGCAACCGCTCCGCCGCCGTGCGCATCCCGATCACTGGGAACAACCCGAAGGCCAAGCGCATCGAGTTCCGCGCCCCGGACCCCTCGGGCAACCCCTACTTCGGCCTGGCCGCCATGCTCATGGCCGGCATCGACGGCATCAAGAACCGCATCGAGCCGCACGCCCCGGTGGACAAGGACCTCTACGAGCTGCCGGTCGAGGAGGCCAAGTCCATCCCGCAGGCCCCGACCTCCCTCGAGGCCGTCATCGAGTGCCTGCGCACGGACCACGACTTCCTCACCGAGGGCGACGTCTTCCCTGCCGACCTCATCGAGACCTACGTCGACTACAAGATCGCCAACGAGATCGCGCCGAGCCGCCTGCGCCCGACGCCGCTTGAGTACGAGATGTACTTCGACTGCTAGGCGGCACCGCCCCTAGGTGGTTCCGAGCATTCAACGACGAGCATTGGACCACATACCCGCATGTGGGCACCGATGCTCGTTTTTGTATGCACGGATGTGACGCAGAAGCGGCGGCCGCACCTAGAGTGCCCGCAGCACATCCGCCCAGTCGTCCTGGCCGCGGTGGCCGAGGATGGCCACCGCTCGGCGGAGCGGGGCGTCTGGCAGCAGCCCGAGCGCCGCGTTGATCTCGCGCAGGGCCTGCCCCGGGTCGTCGGCCAATGCGGGGTCAATGCCCATCCCGGAGAGCAACCCGGCCAACCCGCGTGCGGTTTTGTCTGCGGCGGGGGCTGGGGTGACGTCGAAAAGCGAGGGCTCGAAGCGCAGCCAGACGCGATCGCCCTCGGTTGAGCCGAGCTCCTCGAGGAAGCGGCGAATCGTCGAGCTTAGCGTCTGCTTGAGCTTGTTCACCCGGACAAACTGGTCCCCGAGCCGGCTCGGGATCGCCACCTCGCCGCCGACGGGCACGCGATAGATCCCGGCGACGCCGCGCGGCACGAGAAAACCCGACCCGCGCAGGTGGTCGCGGGTTACGGTGAGCAGCAGCTGCCAGGCGCCGTCTCGGACATAGAGGTTCTTAAACTCCGTCGGGTCATCTTCGATGATCTCGGGGCTCTCGTCGGAGCGGGAAACGGCGCCGTCGGCTACCTGGAAGCCGCTGCTGGCGACGTAAGCTCGCACCGAGGACTCGCTGATGCGCAGCCGCGGCGCCTCGGCGAGCAGGTCGGTCAGCGGAACTGAGCCGGACGGGCTGGCGTCGATACGTTTGCCAATCCAATCCGCAATCGTGGTGTATTCCTCCAGCCCCCACTCCGCCAGACCGTAGGTGTTCGGGGCGACCCGGGAGATGCGCTCGTCCAGCGCGAGCTGGTTGGCCACCGAGCGAACGTTGGCCTCCGCCCCGAGGGCGGCAAGGATCTCCTCAGGTGTCATCGGTACGCCAGTGACGGAGAGGACCGCAGCCGCACGATCCTGGTGGCTCGCGGCCCGGGCCAGCGCTCCGCCGGGGAGCTCGACGAATCGCCGCGTGCCGGAAAGCCACACACGCGCCTCGGACTCCTCCGTGCCGAGTGCCCGAGCGAGTTCAGCCGGGTCGAATACGCCATAGCGATCAGCCATTTGAGCGACCGCTGCGAGGGCCGCACCCTCAAGCCCCGGGCGTATCAACCACCCATCGCGGACCTCCCAGAGCCCACAGAGCCTGCGGAAATACTCCTCGTACGTCACGCCCACCGGCTCTGCAACCTCGCCGAGCTCGGGGATCTCCCGGAGCACCCGGCGCAGCGGGGCAAGCGGCCCGAATCGTGTGGCGATCTGCCGCGCCACCTCTGGGCTCAGGCGCGCGCGGGATTCGAAAGTGCCGCGCAGAGAGACCTCCAGCTGGCGGACGCGCTCACGGGTCACGCCGAAAGACTCGCCCAGCTGCTCCAGAGTCGCCCCGCCAAGCCAGCGCTGCGTGGCTATGCGGGCGAGACGCTCGTCGCCGGCGCACGCCTCGACCAGCTCGCCAACGCACGCCTCCAGCAGGGCCGAAAGCGTATCGCGGGAAGCCCCCGGGAAAGGCGCGCCGGTGAGAAACGTCCACCCAGCGACAATGGATTCCGGGGCGCCCGGATCAGCCGTTCCCTGCGCGTCGATCTGCGCGTCGAGCGCGGCGAGAGCCACGGCCTCCACGAGATGGCGCAGTCGCTTCTCCCCCACCCCAGGCAGCGCGCGCAGATCCGCCACGGTGGCGGCGAGCATCTGGGGAAACTGGGCCCGCCACCGCTGCCCGGCGCGCTCCGCCGGGGAGTTCGCGAGATCGACTGGCTCGCCAAGAGTCAGGTAGGGCGACAACGCGTGCAGGGCTTTGTGCGGGTGGTGGGCTATCCACACCTCCGCAACCTCCGCGGTCGAACCCACGTCCGGCCGCCCCAACCACGGGAACAGATCGGCGGCATCGGGCCGCGATTCATCGCGCGTGACCGACGGGCCATCCTCCCCGGTGCACTCCACGCTGGAGACGAGGGTGGAGAAGGTGTGCTCGTTGACAATCGGGATGCCGAGCTCGCGCGCCCTCAACGCCTTTCTGCTATACGAATCCGGGTTGGCGGCGGCGACCACGACCGTCTGCTTCGACACCCCGGCGGCGCGGAGCCCAAGCTTTGCGACGCGTGCCTCCCACTCCTCACGCGGCAAACTCAGCGCGCCGGTAAACGCCACCCGATCCCCCGGCCGCAGGTAGACGCCCTCGAACGCCTCCCCCTCCACTGGGTTGGCCAGCAGCGTTTCCACCTCCCGAGCCGGCACGCCGAGCATCTCCCCCAGCTCGGTGAGCTCGGCGCGCTCCTGCGCCGTCACCACGCCGTCCAACCAGGCGCTCACGGCGAGCTGGCGGAGAAATTCCTCGTGGGTGAGCGCGATATCGTCGGGGGAGAGACCATCGCTTAACGCCACATCCGCAAGGTGCGCAATCTCGGCCGCGGTAAGCGTGCGGTCCGCCAGGCAGGAGGCGAGCGCCGCCCGGTAGCGCTGCACGTTCGCCTGCGCATCAGCCGGGAGCTGGGCGAAAAGGTCCGCCAACCAGTGCCCGCCCGCGGGTTGCGGGGCCGTGCGAGAAAGACGCGGAGGCTCGCTGGGATCGGACCTTAGCGATACCACCCGCGAGCCAGGCTTCACCACGATCGAGTGGCTCTGAGCGAGTGCGCGCAGGAGTTCAGCCGTGGCTTCGGCATCCGCCAGGGCGGCGTGGGGGTTGGCGTTGGAGATGCCGAGGGCTGCTGTGGCGTCGGCAAGCTTGCTCACGCCGAGAAGCTTGGCCGAAAGCGCCTGAGTATCCAGCCACTCCACGTCGGCCAAGTTTGACTCCGCCCCCGCCATGCGCATCTCGCGAGAAAGGAAGCGGCGCTCGAAACCCGCGTTGTGCGCCACCGGGATGCGACCTTCGAGTAGCGACGCCAGGTACGGCGCGATCTGCGCGAACACCGGAGCGCCCACGACGTCGGTGGCAGTGATCTTGTGCACAAAGCTATTCGAGATGTCCCGGTTGGGCTGCACGAGAGTGTCCCATTCCCCCACCCGCCGAAGCTCGTGGTCCAGCACGACGACACCGACCTCGATGATCTTGTCCATCCCGCCAAACCCAGTGGTCTCTATATCCACAACCGCGAAGCCTGCTGGGGTGCTCATCAATCTGTTCCGCCTTGGTGTCCGGGTGCTTATCGACGCCTCCAAAACTACCCCCTCCTCATACTGGGTGGCAGGGGGTGCTGATGTGTTTTGCCTGCCACGGTATAGCTACTAGACCTCAACGATCCGGCGGCTTCCCGCCGATGAGGAATCCTCCAGAGACCGCGAATGCCGGCGTAGCGCCCGGCCCACACACCACGTTGCTGCCCAGGGCTAACGGTGAAGAGACAGCTACGGTCCGTACGATGCGACAGCCAGGCCGAGTGCTTCCACAATCGCAGCGTAGCCGCGATCGGTGTTGAGTCCCGAGACCCCCGAGGCGTCCGTCGCAGGGATCGCATGGACTCGCTGGTTCTTCACCGCCGGGATGTCGGCAAGTGCTGGGTTGGCCAGCAGCTCGGCAAAGGGAGCGAGGCCTTGGCCGCGGAAATCCTCGACAAAGATGACCTCCGGAGCCATCTTCGCCAGCATTTCCGCATCGATCGGACGGGGTTGGGTGATCCCGACGGCACCTCCTGCGTTCATTCCTCCCGCGCGCGCCGCCAGGCCGGGAAGCATCTGCCCGTCCGCCATAGCCATGACCTTCCCCCCGCGGGACATGAGCGCGGCAAACCTCGGCGCTCCGGCAACTTTCGCTTCATCTAGCTTGCTTATCGACGTCTCAAACCTCCCCGCGAGCTCCTCCGCCTTCTCCTCCTCACCCAGCGCCCTCCCCAGAGTCCGGGTCGCCGCAGCGACCCCCTCCGGGGATGCGAAGGTCTCTGCGCTGAAGTTCAGCACGGCGACACCTGTGGCCTGCAGCTGCTCGCCCGCTGTTTTTTCCCCGCCGTGGCGAGCAGTGGTGAGCACCAGATCGGGGTCGAGCGCGAGGATCTGTTCCGGGTCGGGGTCAGTGCCTGCGGGCAAAGCGACCTCGACCTGGGACGCGAGCTCCGCCTGCGTTCCTCCAGCGGGGTCCTGGCTTGCCTTCGACACCGCCGCGACGCGATCCGGCCCGGCGAGCTGGAGCGCTAGATCCGCGGTTTCGGTAGATACCGCGACGATGCGCTTCGGCTCGGAGGGGATGTCTACCGCCGCGCCATCAACTTCCACAGTACGTGGCCACTGGGCAGCGTGGATGTCCGAACTCGTCGGGGATGTCGCTGCTGGGGCTGCGCCCGTATCATCCGGTGCCGCGCAGGCACCCAGCGCCAGCCCGACGGTGAGGATCCCTCCCGCCAAGCACGCTATCTCCTTGTTCATGATGTCCGTCCTTTCGAATGATCGTCGATACGCCTCAACGGGGTGACCGCCAAGGACTTCGTTGTGTCGAGCTGCCGTACGTCGACCTCGACGCCGTAGGCCTCGGAGAGCATTCCGGGAGTGAGGATCTCGGCCGGGGTGCCCTGCGCGCGCACGCGTCCTGCGACGACGAGGGTGAGGTAGTCGCAAAACCTTGCGGCGAGCGAGAGGTCGTGCAAGACAACAACGGCAGTACGCATCCCCCTTCCTCCCCCGACCCAGGAGCTCAGCAACTCCAAAATGTCGAGCTCATGCCCCATGTCCAGGGCGGATGTGGGCTCGTCGAGAAGCATGAGATCCGCACCCTGGGCGAGCGCGCGGGTAAACGCAGTGAGCTGCTGCTCTCCGCCGGAGGTACGAGATACCGGAACGTTCGCCCACTGCGTGGCCCCGGTGATGCGCAAGGCTTCCGACACGGCTTCCTCGTCCGCTCGGCTCAGAGAGCCGAACCGCGGCAGCCTCGCGTAGCGGGCCATAGAGACGTACTCGCGTCCCGTGAACTCGATCCCGGGATCGGTTGCTTGGGCAACGTAGCTCATCAGCCGCGCGCGCTGCCGGAAGGTCAACCCCGCAAGGTCTCGGCCCAACACGCGGATTTCCCCCGAGTATTCTTCGAGCCCGAGCGCCGCCTTCACCAGGGTCGACTTGCCCGCGCCGTTCGGGCCGATCACGCCGTGGACGAGACCGGGCGCGAAGCCCGCGTTGAGCCCGCGCAGGATAGCATGCCCGTTGCGGCTTATTGAGGCGTCGACAATCTCGAGGGCGAATTCCCCGCTCATGTTGTCCTCGCCCTCGTAAGCACGAGACCGAGCAAGAACGGCGCCCCTACCAGAGCGGTTACAGTCCCTGTCTGCAATGTCACCGGGTTGAACAGCATCCGCGCTGCTGTGTCGGCGGCGACGAGGAAGGCCGCCCCGGCTAGCGCGCTGGCGGGGAGGAGGAAACGGTGGTCGCCCCCAAAAGCGAGCCTTAAGATGTGCGGGACGAGCAACCCGACGAAGGAGATCGCGCCGGTGACCGCCACTCCGGCGGCCGTGGTCAGCGCCGCGCCGGCAAGCACGACGTTTTTGACCCGCACGACGTTGAGCCCAGACGTCTGAGCGAGCGACTCACCGACGCTAAGCAGGTTCAGCTCGCGGGCGTAGATAAGGACGGTTACCGCGCCAATGCATAGCGGGATGACGCACATGCGCACGTCCGCCATCGTGCGACCCGTGAGGTCCCCATTGAGCCAAAACATCGCCGAGCGCGCGTCCTCCGCGTTGACGGCGTTGGCAACCACCGCGCTGATCACCGCCCCAAGAAAGGCATTGACTGCCACGCCCACCAGCAGCAGCGACGCCGTAGATCGCGCGATCATGCCCACTCCCTGGACAAGCGCGACAATGGCCAGCGCCCCGGCAAAAGCTCCAAGCGGGAGTGCCCACGGTGCGCTGTCGACAACCCCGCTGACAATCATCACCACCGCCACGGTGGCGGCACCTGCGGAGACCCCTGTGATTCCTGGCTCGGCAAGCGGGTTGCGAAACACCGCCTGCATCGCCGCGCCGGCGACACCCAGTCCAGCGCCGACGAGTGCCGCGACGAGGACCCGCGGTACGCGAACCGCAGTAACCAGCGCTTCTTGCGCAGCGACGGGCTCGTTGAGCGGGCTTAACGACGCCACAACTTCAGCCAGCGGGATCCTCACTGGCCCAATGGCGACGGCGACCACGATCGTGGCCGCAAGCACAGCGGCCAGCGCGACGAGAACAATTAGCCGCGGGATCCGACTCCTTATGTGCACTCCTTCACACTACATGGCGCCCATTTCCATACAGGCCAGCCCGGACGCCACAACTGCTACCTTCTCGAGGATTGGGTACGCGGCGCCTTCCCCGCAGGCTCCCCCCCTGCTCGCGTTGATAGCTGCTAGAGCTCAACCACCACAACCACCACACCCCGGCGGGCGGGAAACCCGCACCGATGTTGCCCGCACCCAATCCCTGAACACTAGGATGGGGCGCTATGAGTTCAACCAAGCCGGATTTGACCACCACCGCTGGGCGCATCGCCGACCTGCGCAACCGACTTGAGGAATCCCTCCAGCCGGTTGGGCCGGAGGCCGTCGAGAAGGTGCACGAGGCGGGACGGTCGACGGCGCGGGAGCGCGTCGAGAAGCTGCTCGACGAGGGCACCTTCGTCGAAACCGACGCGCTTGCCCGCCACCGCGTCGAGGCATACAAGATGGATCGTACAAAGCCGGCCACCGACGGCGTGGTCACGGGCTACGGGCTCATTGACTCCCGCAGGGTCTGCGTCTTTTCTTTCGACGCGACGATCTTTAACGGCACCCTCGGCGAGGTCACCGCGGAGAAGATCCTCAAGATCTATGAACTGGCCACGAAGACGGGTGTGCCGATTATCGGAATCTACGACTCTGTGGGCGCGCGGGTGACCGAGGGGATCGTCTCTGCGGCGATGCAGGCCAAGCTGCTGCGGGCGGCAACGACGGCATCGGGGCTGATTCCGCAGGTTGCGGTGGTTGCGGGGGCGGCGACAGAGTTGGCGTCGATAGGCGTCGCGCTCGCGGACGTGACCATTGTGGCCGAGGGCTCCGCGCTGCACCTGACGGACCCGGAGGTTGTCTCGAAGGTCTCCGGCACCCCGGCGACGGCCGAGGACATCGGCGGGGCGGCGGTCCATGCCGAGGCGACGGGCATCGCCCAGCTCACCGCCGCAAGCGATGTCGATGCGCTCCAGCTCGCCCGCGACCTCGTTGGATACCTGCCGGCGAATAACCGGGCGAGCTCCCCGGTCGGCGAGGCCGCCGAGGCCAGCGGCGCGGACCTTGATACGTTCATGCCCGACGACGAGGCTGCGGCCTACGACGTGCGGGAGATCATCGCGGCGGTGACAGACGGGGATTTCCTCGAGCTCTCCCAGGCCTACGCGGGAAGCGTGGTCACGGGCCTGGCGCACATCGGCGGGCGCGCCGTCGGCATCGTGGCTAACCAACCCTCCGTCCTCGCCGGCTGCCTCACGCGCGACGCCGCGCGCAAGGCGGCGCGCTTCATCCGCACCTGCGATGCGTTTAACATCCCGCTCGTCCAGTTCGTGGACACGCCGGGCTTCGTGCCGTCGGTGGACGAGGAGCGCGCGGGCGCGGTCGCCGCGGCCGCGGCCCTGGCCCACGCGTTCGCGGAGGCCCAGGTGGGGACGATGACCGTGGTCACGAGGAAGGCTTTCGGCACGGCGTACGCGGTGATGGGGCCGAAGGACCTCGGAGCAGACCTCGTCTTCGCGTGGGCGACAGCGCAGATTGCCCTTGCCGACGCCCAGACGGCCGCCTCCGCCCTCGGCGTCGACGCCGAGGGCTACGCCGCGGATAACCTCAACCCGTACGTCGCCACGGAGCGTGGGCTCGTCGACGCCGTCATCGAGCCCTCCGCCACCCGCGCCCAGCTGCTCGAGGGCCTGCGCCTGCTAGAGCGCAAGGTGGTCTACACCCCGGCGAAGAAGCACTCGAACATCCCCCTGTAGCTATAAGGAGAGCAGTCCATGGACATCACCATTGTCAAGGGCAACCCCACTGACGACGAGGTTGCCGCGCTCACCGCGGTGCTCACCGAGCTCGAGGCGGAGGCGCGGGCCAAGCGCGGCACCGGGGAGCGCGACCTGTGGGGAACACCCACACTCTCCCGCCATTTCTCCACCGTGTTCAACCCCGGGGCGTTTTCGAACGTCACCTACTTCTAGCACCCGGCGATGCCCCCTCGCATAGTCTTAGCCTCCCAGTCGCCGTCGCGGCGGATGCTGCTGGAAAACGCCGGGGTGGACCCGGTCTGCCACCCCGCCCACGTCGATGAGGACGCCCTGATCGCCCGCGCCACCGGCGGGCCTTCTGACGTCGTCGCCACGCTCGCGCGCGCGAAGGCGGAGGCGGTCGCACCCGCTTACCCCGGCGACGTGGTGGTGGGCTGCGATTCCATGCTTCTTCTCGACGGCACCTTGCAGGGCAAGCCGCACACCATCGAAGCCACGATCGAACGCTGGCGCGCGCAGCGCGGCAGAAGCGCGCAGCTGCTCACCGGCCACGCCATCGGCTACCGAGGGCGCTGGGTGGTCGAGACCACGGCCACGACGGTTCACTTCGGGGCCGCCTCCGACGCCGACATCGCCGCCTACGCCCGCTCCGGGGAGCCGCTCGAGTGCGCAGGGGCATTTACACTCGAGGCGCTCGGCAGCTGGTTCATTGACTCCATCGAGGGCGATCCGACGAGCGTCATCGGCCTGTCCGTGCCGCTGCTGCGCCGCGCGCTGTACTCCTTCGGGCTCGACGCCTCGCAGTTCTGGCGGCCCCACGGGTAGCCTGGCGGGCATGAAGTTCGACGACCTGCTTGCCCCGCCGCCGCTCCACCTCCCGGAGGACCCGGCCGCCGGAGAGGACCTGCTTGAGGATGCCACGGCGCGCTCCCACCCCGACTCCCCCGCCGTGTGGGCCGCCCGCGCCTCGCGCGAGCTCAACGGCGGCGACGATCTCGTCGCCTACGCCTACGCACGCACCGGCTACCACCGCTCCCTCGACCGGCTGCGCGCGAACGGGTGGAAGGGCTGGGGGCCGGTGCCCTACAGCCACGAGCCGAACCGGCCAGTGCTCGAGGCTATCGCCACTCTGGCTCTTGCCTCGCAGAAGATCGGCGAGACGGCCGAGTACGACCGCTGCCGCCAGATGCTCTCGGACGCGGATCCGGGGAGCGTCGATACGCTGCTGGGCTAGCCCCCCGCTAGCGCGCCTCCCCGCCCTGCCGGTGGCGCGCGCTCTCCTTCGCCAGCGCCTCGACAGCGAGCTGCTGGGCGTCGAGCGCGCCGAGCTCGCGGTCGAAGTCCACGGCGTCGATCACCCCGGAATCGCGCGCCCCCAGCAACGCCTCGCGCTGCGCCCCGATGCGCGCCGCGGCGTAGGCCCGCATCTCCCCGAGCAGCTCCGCGTCGCTGCGGGCCAGGCCGCGCACCGCGTTGTCGATGTCTATGAGGGAGGCCCGCGGGATGTCGCCGGCCTTGATGCCCGCGTCCTCGAGCATGCTGCGCAACCGCTGCGGCACCTCAACGCCTAGCGCCGCGGCGCGCATTTGCTCGCGGATGCGGGCGCGCAGCTGCGGCGAGCTGGGATGGTCTTTACCTGGGCGCAGCGTGTCGACGACCCACCCAAGGCTCGCCCCCTGCCCAGCGAGCGAGACCGCGGCAACGAAGAACGCGACGAGAACCAAGAACCCGCGGGCCGGCGTGTCGTGGGGCAATGTCTGCGCCGCAGCCAGCGTCACAGCCCCGCGCATCCCAGCCCACACGAGCACACCCCCGGCGCGCGGGCCCAGTGCTTGGAGGGAGAAATAGGCATCGTCGGAGAGTTTCCGGATCTCTCGCGTGCGCCTCGTCTCCGGCTCCCGCGAGAGCACGGACTCGATCCGGCCGGCCAGCTCGGAGCTCGGCAGCGCTCGGCCGCCGAGGTAGGCCACGAGCGGGAAGACGGTGGCTGCGCGCACGAGGAGCACCGTGGCCCACGCCGCCAGGGCCACGCCGAGGGCGAAGAGCGGGGTGTAGCCCGTCACGTGGGCGTGCGCGACGAGGTGCGGCATCTGCAGGCCCATGAGGACGAAGACGAGCGATTCTAAGATAAGGCCCACCGTGTCCCAGGTCCGGGCATCGGAGATGCGGGTGGCCGGGTGGAGCAGCCGGGCGGAGGCCTCCGAGGCCACCAGCCCGGCGACGACGGTGGCCACGAGGCCGGAGGAGCCGAGCTCCTCGGCGGGCAGGTAGGAGGCGAACGGGATCGCTAGGGAGAGCACCGTGCTCGACGTCGGGTGCGGCAGCAGCGTGCGCAGGAACATGAACGCCCGCCCGACGGCGTAGCCGATAGCAACGGCGCCGATGACTGCCCAGAGGAAGTCCGCCGCGACCTCGCCGGCGGAGACGGAGCCCTGGGCGGCGAGCAGGGCGGTAGAGAGCAAGACGAGTGCGGAGGCGTCGTTGATGAGTCCCTCCCCGTCCAGGATGGCGATGATCCGGCGGCTCACCCCGGCGCGCCGGACGATCCCCACGGCGACCGCGTCGGACGGGCTGACCACCGCGCCCACGGCAACGGCGAAGACGACGGGGATCTCGGGAACGAGGGCGTGGATGACCACACCGACGGCGAGCGCCGTCGCTCCAACGAGCACGACGGCGAGGATGAAGATCGCGCTGAAGTTGCGTCGGAAATCGTGCTGCGGCATCCGCATGGCGGTGGCGAAGAGCAGCGGCGGGAGGATGAGCTGCAGGATGATGTCGGGTTCGATGCCGATCTCGGGGACCTGCGGCAGGTACGCCACCGCCGCCCCGATCACCAGCAGGATGACCGGGGCGACGAGGCCGAGGCGCTGGCTGAGCGGCTCGGCGAAGGCGATGACGACGAGGGCGATGACGACGAGAAAGGTGATGAGTGCCACGCACGCACCTTACCGCCGCCCCCGCCGGGGTTTAGGCGTTGTGCTTGTCTTCGACGCGCTTGATGGCCTCCGCGGCCACGAGCTCCTGGATGCCCATGTCGAGCTCGGAGGTAAAGCCCACGCAGGAGCAGTTGATCTCGCCGAGGACGTAGGTGTCCTTGCCGGTGGCGTCGTCGTCAGCAAGCATGAAGTCCGCGGTCCAGATCAGCGGGATGTTGTCGCCGCCGAGGTTCTCGGCGATGACGGGGCGGGCCTCGGCGAACATGTCGATAAGCTCCTGCCACTCCTCGGGCTTGTTGTAGGTGTACGTCGCACCGGAGAACAGGGTCGCGGAGAAGGCGTCGCCGCCCTCTGCGGGCTTCTTGTGCACGACGAAGACCGGGTGCGGGCCGACCAGCAGGATGCGGATCTCGCCCTCGACGATGCGCGGCATGAAGCGCATGTCCACGATCATGCCGTTGTCGCCGACGATGTACTGGTCGCAGAAGTCCATGAACTCGCCGAGCTCGCGGTCCTCGGTGTGGTTGTCCACGGCCTCGGTGCACTTGAGCTTGGTATCGAGCGGCAGGGCGGTGCCGGGCTCGACGGCGGCGGCCGCATCGGCGTCGGCGAGGCGGACGCGCCAGATACCGGATCCGGTGGAGCCGCGGTTCTGCTTGAGCACGCGCTCGCCGTAGGACAGCGAGGTGGGGAAGGTGTTGTGGAAGGACTCCACGTCGTAGTAGGCGGCGGTATCCGAGGGGACGAGGTCGGTGTTGTTGAGCTTGACTAGTGCGTCCTTTGCGCCGTAGGAGATCATCTCCTGCGGGGTGGACATGCCCACCAGGCCGGCCTCTGACAGGCGGGTGAGAAGCTCGAAGTAGCCTTTCTCGCCGCCGGGGATGTTGCCCGGGTTGACGCGGGAGATATAGGCGTCGAAGTTCTCGGAGACGTAGGTGTACAAGTCCTCGGCCCATTCGGCGCGGTAGAAGACGACCTCTGCGTGCCAGCCCTTTTCCTTAATTGCTTCCACGATGGGCATGGTGTCTTTGCGGTGGCCGTTGAAGTGCTTGTCGGATCCGCCTTCGACCTCGAAGACGACGATTGCTTTGTGCATTTTTTCTCTCTCCTGTCGCGGGTGCCTGGGTTCGCCTCTGACCATAGGGCTAACCTCGGGTACGTGCCTGGCGAGCGTCCACGAAGTGGCCAATGTCACACACGGGGTCGCACCAGGGGGCCGCGCTCACCCGCGGGTAGTGTGGGTGGGGAATGCACGCACCCGTGGAAAGGTACCCACAGATGGGAATCGAACTCGACCCTGCCCCCCTCTTTCAGGAGTTCGCGCACCCGGAAAAGTTTGTCTCCGCGTCCTGGCTCTCCGCCCGCCTCGGCGCGCGCGGGCTGACGGTCGTCGAGTCTGACGGCGACGCTTTCCTCTACGACATCGGGCACATCCCGGGCGCGGTGCGCATTGACTGGCACCGCGACCTCAACGACCTTGTGCGGCGCGATTTCATCGACGGGGCGAGCTTCGCCCGGCTCATGAGCGAGCGCGGGATCTCGCGGGAGGACACCGTGGTGGTCTACGGAGACAGCGCGAACTGCTGGGCCGCCTATACCGCCTGGGTGTTCGAGCTCTTCGGCCACCCGGATGTGCGGCTGCTCGACGGCGGGCGCGACGCGTGGATGGGCGAGGAGCGCGACACCTCTTTCGCCGTGCCCGAGACCGCGGCGACGGATTACCCCATCGTCGAGCGCGAGGAGGGGCGGATTCGCACGTTCGTCGATACGCTGCGCCGCGAGGTGCCCGCGCAGCTTATCGACGCCCGATTGCCCGCCGACTTCGCCGGGACCGACCCGGAGCTCACGACGCTGCGCAGCGGTCATATCCCCGGGGCAGTCAACGTCGCCTGGGGCAGCGCCACGTATCCGAACTCGCTGCTGAAATCCCGCGCGGAGCTCGAGCACGTCTACGGCGGGTTCGACCCTGCCTTGCCCGTGACCACCTACTGCAACCTCGGATCGGCGGCGGCACTGACCTGGTACGTCTTGCGCTACGCGCTGGGCTTCGAGCAGGCCTCGCTCTACGACGGCTCGTGGGCCGAATGGGGAAACCTCGTCGGCGTCCCCGTCGAGCGCGCGGCGCGGTAGAACCCCCTCAACCTACGAAGTGGTAGGTTTTTAGGTACTAAGCGTCCTCCCCCACGCGCCCGGGCTGTAGCATTGGCACCCGGAACGGATATAAGTAGCCGGATAGTAACAGTCGAAGAGCAAGAGCAAAGGACGGATACCCTACCGTGACTCAGTTAAAGAAGGTCTTGATAGCAAACCGCGGCGAGATCGCGGTGCGCGTCATCCGCGCCGCCAAAGACGCGGGCCTGAGCTCCGTGGCCATCTACGCTGAGCCCGATGCTTCCGCCCCGTTTGTCGAGCTCGCCGACGAGGCGTTCGCCATCGGCGGCACCACCGCGGCCGAGTCCTACCTCGACATCGACAAGATCCTCAAGGCCGCGGCCGATTCCGGGGCGGACGCGGTGCACCCGGGCTACGGTTTCTTGTCCGAAAACGCCGAGTTTGCCCAGCGCGTCATCGACGCCGGCCTGACCTGGATCGGCCCCTCGCCCGAGTCCATCGCCGCGCTCGGCGACAAGGTCACCGCCCGCCACATCGCGCAGGCCGCCGGCGCCCCCATGGCCCCCGGCACGAAAGACCCGGTGGCAGACGCGGAGGAGGTCCTAGCCTTCGCCGACGCCCACGGCCTGCCCGTGGCCATCAAGGCAGCCTTCGGCGGCGGCGGACGCGGCATGAAGGTCGCCTACACCCGCGAGGAGATCCCGGAATTGTTCGAGTCGGCCACCCGCGAGGCGGTCGCCGCGTTCGGCCGCGGCGAGTGCTTCGTCGAGCGCTACCTGGACAAGGCCCGCCACGTCGAGGCGCAGGTGCTGGCGGATCAGCACGGCAACGTCGTCGTCGTGGGAACCCGCGACTGCTCGCTGCAGCGACGCTTTCAAAAGCTCGTCGAGGAAGCGCCCGCCCCTTTCCTTACCGACGAGCAGCGCAGCCGCATCCACTCTTCCGCCAAGGCGATCTGCCGCGAGGCGGGCTACTATGGCGCCGGCACGGTGGAATATCTCGTCGGCGCGGACGGGCTTATCTCGTTTTTGGAGGTCAACACCCGCCTCCAGGTCGAACACCCCGTCACCGAGGTCACCGCGGGCATCGACCTCGTGCGCGAGCAGTTCCGCATCGCCCAGGGCGAGAAGCTGCGCCTGACCGAAGACCCGGCTCCCCGCGGACACGCCATCGAATTCCGCATCAACGGCGAGGACGCCGGGGCGAACTTCATGCCCGCGCCGGGGACGATTACCGCCTACGCTGAACCGGCCGGCCCGGGCGTGCGGGTGGACTCGGGCGTGCGCGAAGGCTCCGTCGTCGGCGGTCAGTTCGACTCCATGCTGGCCAAGCTCATCGTCTCCGGCGAAACCCGCGCCGAGGCGATCGAGCGCGCCCGCCGCGCGCTCGCGGAATACACCGTGCGCGGGCTGCCCACTGTTATCCCCTTCCACCAGGCGGTGCTCTCCGACCCGGCGTTTATCGGCGACGGAGAATCCTTCGACGTCTACACCCGCTGGATCGAGCAGGAGTGGGCCGGGGGGATCGAGCCCTACTCCCCCGCCGACGGCGATGCCGAGGCAGAGGGGGACGCCGGTGCAAAGCGCACTTTCGCCGTCGAGGTCAACGGCCGTCGCATCGAGGTGGCGCTGCCGGCCTCCCTCGTCTTCGGCGAGGCCCCGAAGCGCAGGCCGAAAAAGCGCCGCGCGGCAGGATCCAAGGTCGCCGGCTCGGGCGACGCCATCGCCGCACCCATGCAGGGCACCGTGATCAAGGTCAACGTCTCCGAAGGCGACGAGGTCTCCGAGGGCGACGTCGTGGTGGTGCTCGAGGCGATGAAGATGGAAAACCCCGTCAAGGCGCACAAATCCGGCACCGTGACCGGCCTGGCAGCCGTGGAGGGCGGTCAGGTGAACAAGGGCGCGGTCCTCATGGAGATCAAGTAACTCTCCAGCAGCTCGCGCTCACGCTGCGGTGAAATCGGCGCCCCCACCTCCGGCGCCGCCGCGGCGTTGAGCCGCTCCTCGGCCGGGGCCTGCTCGGTTGCCATGATGTAGCCGGAGAGGACGCCTAAGAACCCGCGCCCGGGCACCCACACGGGGCCGCCGGAATCGCCAGGGTGACTTGTCTCTCCAGCGAAGTAGACGGTGTTGTTGATCGTGCCGGCGGCCTTCCCACAGGTTGCTCCCCCTCCGGGGTGGGAGAGCGAGCCGGCGTAGCACACTGTCTCCCCCGCCTCGACCTCGCCTGGGTCGAGGCGCGCCTCGCCCGTGATATCGTTCGGGCCGGCCTTTATACCCGGGCCCCACGTGATCGTGGCAAAGTCGTTCGCACGCCCGGCAAATCCCGGGGCGGAGGCGATGGTGCCCACCCAGTCGGATCGCATCTCCCCCGTCGCCGGGTCCCACAGTGCCACCCGCGCGGAATCCGCACCGCTGGGCACGCTGGGCACGCTGGGCACACAGTGCGCCGCGGTGTAGCTCACCGCCCCGTCGTTGTAGCCCACCGTGCAGGCTGAGACCTCGCCGCCGGACTCGATGAGGATTGCGGCGCCCTGCGCCACGCTCACCTGCTCTTGGGCAGGATCAGCAGGCTCAGGCACCCCGTCGTGGGTCGGGGCGGGCACCGTCGAGGAGGCAATCAGGCAGGCGGAGAGCAGCGAAGAGAGCCAGGCGCCCATCATGAGATGACAAGGACGAGGTCGCCGCCCTCAACCTTTGTCGCCTGCTTGAGGGCGACCCGCTCGACCACACCGGAGCGCGGCGCCGAGATCGCCGCCTCCATTTTCATCGCTTCGATGGAGGCGACCTGATCTCCCTCGGAGACTTCATCGCCCACCCCCACCGTGACAGTCACGACGCCGGCAAACGGCGCGGCGACGTGGCCCGGGTTGGAGCTATCGGCCTTTTCCACCTCAGCAACGGAGGACTCCGCGGACTCGTCGCGCACGCGCAGCGGGCGGACCTGCCCGTTAACGGTGAGGATGACCTGGCGCATCCCCTTGTCGTCGACGTCACCGATCGCCTCGAGGCGCACGACCAGCGGCGTCTTATCCTCGCCGACCTCGCCGTAGTAGATGAGGTTCTCCTCACCCTCGACTAACCCGTAGAAGAACGTCTTATCGGAGAGCTGGTCGGTGATGCCGAAGGTGCGGCGGTGCTCGAGGTATTCCTCGTACTGCTTCGGGAAGAGCAGCTTGTTCAGCGCCGCGCGGCGCACCTGCGCATCAGCGGAGTCCAAATCGGCCGCGAGCTCGGCGGGCACCTCGACGGTGCGGTTGATCACCTGGCGGTCCGCCAGCGCCTTGTCTCGCAGCAGCGGCCACCCGCCGGGCGGGGTGCCGAGCTCGCCTTGGAGGAAGCCGATGACGGAATCGGGGATGTCGAACTTGCGCGGGTTTTCCGCGAACGTCTGGGGGTCCACGCCCACCCCCACTAGGTGCAGGGCGAGGTCGCCGACGACCTTAGACGACGGGGTGACCTTGGTGGGGCGGCCGAGGATCTCGTTGACCCCGGCGTAGGTGTCCTCAATGAGCTCGAAGCGGTCCCCCAGGCCCAGTGCGACGGCCTGCGTGCGCAGGTTGGACAGTTGCCCGCCGGGGATTTCGTGCTTGTATACCCGGCCCGTCGGGCCCGGGATGCCGGATTCGAAGGGAGCGTAGACCTGGCGCACCGCCTCCCAGTAGGGCTCGAGGTCGAATACGGCCTCGAGCGAGATGCCGGTATCGCGCTCGGTGTGGGCGAAAGCGGCCACGAGCGCCGACATGGAAGGCTGCGAGGTCGTGCCCGCCAACGGGGCCGAGGCAACATCGACCGCATCGGCGCCGGCGGCCGCAGCCGCGAGGTAGGTGGCCAGCTGGCCGCCGGCGGTGTCGTGGGTGTGCACGTGCACCGGCAGATCGAAACGCTCGCGCAGGGCGGTGACGAGCTTCGCGGCCGCGGCCGGGCGCAAAAGCCCCGCCATGTCCTTAATCGCGAGCACGTGGGCCCCGGTCTCGACGATCTGCTCGGCCAGGCGTAGGTAGTAGTCCAGTGTGTAGAGGTCCTCGGCCGGGTCGAGGAGGTTACCCGAATACGCCATGGCAACCTCGGCGACGGTGGTGCCCGTCTCCAGCACTGCGTCGATGGCAGGGCGCATCTGGGTGACGTCGTTAAGCGCGTCGAAGATGCGGAAGATGTCGATGCCGCTGCGCGCCGCCTCGACGACGAACGCCCTGGTCACGCTGTCCGGGTAGGGGGTGTAGCCGACGGTGTTGCGCCCGCGCAGGAGCATCTGGATGTTTACGTTCGGCAGGGCTTCGCGGATTTCGTCGAGACGCATCCAGGGCGACTCGTGGAGGAAGCGCATGGCCACGTCGAAGGTCGCCCCGCCCCAGGCCTCGACGGAGACCAGCTGCGGGGTGAGGTGGCCGACGTGCTTCGCCGCGGCGACCAGCGTGTTGGTGCGAATGCGGGTGGCAAGCAGCGATTGGTGCGCGTCGCGGAAGGTTGTCTCGGTCACGCCGAGGGCCGTCTGAGCGCGCAGCTTCTCCGCCCACTTCTTCGGCCCGAGCTCGAGGAGATCGTCGCGCGAGCCCCGCGGGGTCTCGCCGTAGTCGAGTTCGGGGAGCTTCTTCGACGGGGCGATGTCGGTCGGGCGCGGGCCGTTGGGCTGGTTCACCGTCACCGAGGCGACGTAATCCAGAATTCGGCCCACCTCGTCGGGCGCGGCGGGGGTTTCCAGCAGCTGCGGATGGTCCGGGATAAAGCTCGTGTTGATGCGCTTGTAGCGGAAATCCGGCTCGGAGAGCAGCAGGCGCAAAAAGGCGATGTTGGTGGACACGCCGGTGACGGTGAACTCGTTGAGCGCGCGCAGTGCGCGGTCGACGGCAACGTGGAAATCCTTGCCGCGGCAGGTCATCTTCACTAGGAGCGAATCAAAGCTCGGGGTGATCTCGGTGCCCACGCTCACGGAGCCGTCGAGACGCACGCCCGCCCCGCCCGGGGAGCGGTAGCTGGTGATCCGGCCGGAGTCCGGGCGGAAGCCGTTGGAGGGGTCCTCCGTGGTAATGCGGCATTGCAAGGCCGCACCGGTGAGCGAGACCTCATCCTGGCTCAGCCCGAGGTCTTCCAGCGAGGCACCGGCGGCGATGTAGAGCTGGGAGCGCACGATGTCGACGCCGGTGACCTCCTCCGTCACCGTGTGCTCGACCTGGACGCGCGGGTTCATCTCGATGAAGACGTGGTTTCCTTCTTCGTCGACAAGAAACTCCACCGTGCCCGCGCCCTCGTAGTTGATCGACTGGCAGAACTTCACGGCGTCTGCGCAGATCGCCTCGCGCTGCGCGGGCGTGATGTGCTGGGCCGGCGCGATCTCGACGACCTTTTGGTGACGGCGCTGCAGCGAGCAATCGCGCTCGAAGAGGTGCATGACGTTGCCGTGGGAGTCCGCGAGGATCTGCACCTCGATGTGCTGCGGACTGATCACCGCCTGCTCGACGTAGACGCGGGCGTCGCCGAACGCGGCTTCCGCCTCGCGCGAGGCCTCCGCGGCAAGCTTTTCGACGTCCTGCCTGCGCTCCACGAACCGCATCCCGCGGCCACCGCCGCCTGCGACCGCCTTGATAAAGACCGGGAAGTCGAACTCCTCGGCGTAGGCGGCAATCGTGGCGGGATCGTCGGAGGGCTCGGAGTCCTTTAGCGTCGGCAGCCCCGCCCGCTCGGCCGCCCGCGTTGCCTCCGCCTTATCCCCCGTCAGGTCTAAGGTCTCCGGCGACGGGCCGATGAACGTGATCCCGGCCTCGCGGCACGCCCTGGCGAGGTCGGCGCGCTCCGAGAGGAACCCGTATCCGGGGTAGATCGCGTCCGCCCCGGTCTTCTTCGCCGCCTCGATGATTTCGTCGATGTCGAGGTAGGCGCGCACAGGCTGGCCCTCGGTGCCGATTTGGACTGCCTCGTCGGCGAACGGGCGATGGAAAGAGTTGCGGTCCTCGCGCGGGTAGACGGCAACCGTCTTCGCCCCGGTCTCGAACGCGGCGCGGAACGCGCGCACCGCGATCTCGCCGCGGTTGGCAACGAGCACCTTAGAAAAGTTAGGCAATGGGCCAGGCATGGCACGGTCCTTTCCCGGTTGGGGTTTGACTACCTCATCATCCTAGTGGTTGTCTGCGGATTGAGGCCGCGGATTTTCGCCCCACCGCCAGCACGCCCGCGCGTAGAGTTGACTGTGAGAACTTCCCACAGACAAGAAGGCAGGACCACCGTGAGCCAGCATGACCTCGCGTCGCTTTACGACGCCATCGATAACGCAGCCCGCGACATCAACGACTCCGTCGTTGAATGGCGCCACCACGTGCACCAATACCCGGAGCTTTCCAACCGCGAATCGGAAACGGCCGCCTATATCGTCGAGCGCCTGAACGAGATCGGCATCGACGAGCGCGAGATCACCACGGGCCTGGCCGGCCACGGCGTCGTTGCCTTCATCCGCGGTCGTGCCGAAGGCGAGGGCAGTGCGCGCACCGTCTTGTTGCGTGCTGATATCGACGCGCTCCCGGTCAAGGAGAACTCCGGCGAGGACTTCGCCTCCGAACAGGTCGACAGCGACTATCCCGGTGGCCCCTTTCCCATCGCCCACGCCTGCGGCCACGACACCCATGTGGCCATGCTGCTGGGCGCGGCAAAGGTCCTCTTCGACCTCCGCGATGCTATCCACGGCGACATCATGCTCGTCTTCCAACCCGCGGAAGAGGGCCCGCCGCTTGGCGAGGACGGCGGAGCCGACCTCATGATCCAAGACATGGAGGAGCAAGGCCTACTCGACGCCGCGCCGTCGATGGCCTTCGGCATCCACATCGGCCCCGGCCCGGTGGGCTTCATTGGTTACGGCCGCGGCATCCAAAACGCCGCCTCCGAGACGGTGAAGATCACCGTCACCGGCGAGCAAGTCCACGGCTCCACCCCCTGGCAGGGCATCGACCCCATGCCGGCCGTGGGCGATATTTTGAGCAACATCGGCCAGATCTACCGCCAAATCGACGTCAAGGAACGCTTCACCGTCTCGCTGGGGCACGTCGTCGACCAGGGCCGCTTCAACATCGTGGGCAACCAGGTGGAGATCTGGGGCACGGTGCGCTCCCTGACCACCGAGGTTGTCGAGGACATCAACGAGCGCATCGCTCGCTACGTCGAACACCTCGCCGCCGCCCACGGGTGCACCGGCACGGTCGAGTTTTTCGACCAGGTCCCGCCGGTGGTCAACGCGCCCGAGTGGATCGACGCCATCTTGCCCACGTACGAGCGAGTCGCCGGGGACAACCCGGTGGTCCAGCTCCCCGCGGCGATGGGTTACGACGACGTCTCCGAGTTCATCGCCCGCTTCGGCGGCGTCTACGCACTCCTCGGCGGCCAGGACGTGCGCCTTGGTGCCGACGGGACAATCGAGAAGACCAGCGAGGATTCCCGCGGGCTCGTGCCCAACCACAGCCCGAAGTTCTACGTCAACGACGACGCACTCGTCTACGGGGTGCGCCTCCACGCGCACGTCGCGGTGGACCACCTGATGGGCGAACTCAACGCCGAGGTGGAGGGCACCGAGGACAACGCCTAAACCCGCATGCCTCAACCCGGATACCCCGAACACGCTCCGGGTTGAGGGGGAATGTGCACGAGTTGAGGCGTCCGAGTTGAGGCTCAGCCCTACCGCTGCGGCACGTGCCGCTCGTCCGGCCCGTTGTAGGCGGCCAGGGGGCGAATAATCGTCGGGTTTTCAAACTGCTCGATAATGTGCGCGGTCCACCCGGTAATCCGCGACATGACGAACAGCGGGGTGAAGAACTCGATATCAAAACCGAGGATGTAATAGGCCGGCCCGGCCGGGAAATCCAGGTTCGGCATGATGTGGATCGAGGTGTTGTCATACATGGTCTTGGCCATGATGTCGTAGATCTCGACCCACTTCGCAGAGTCCTTCTCCGGATGCTCGGAAGCAAGCTTCTTAAAACAAGCCTCCATCGTCGGCACACGCGAATCACCCTTCTTGTACACGCGGTGCCCGAAGCCCATAACAAGCTCCTTCTTACTGAGCTTGTCCAGCGTCCACGCCTCCGCGTTGGCCGGGTCACCCACCTCCACGAAGTTGTGCATGACAAACTCGTTCGCACCGCCATGCAACGGGCCCTTCAACGCACCAATCGCACCCGCCACAGCCGAGTAGGTGTCCGAGTTCGTCGAGGTAATCACGCGCGCGGTAAACGTCGAGGCGTTGAACGAGTGCTCGGCGTAGAGCACCATCGACTTCTCAAACGCCTCGATATCCGAGGCAACCGTGGCCGGGGACCCCTCACCATCGCCGAAGACCATCCACAGGAAGTTCTCCGAGTACCCCTTGGCGGGGTCCGGCTCGATGTAGCCCTCCCCGCGGCGGCGCCGGATGTCGAGGGCGACGATGGTCGGCAGCTTGGCAAAAAGCGTCGTGGCCGCATCGCGGATGTGGGCCGCGTCCACGGTGAACTTCTCCGGGTCGTTCGCGCCGATGAAGGACACCGCGGTGCGCAGGACGTCCATGGGGTGGCAGTCGGTCGGCATGGCCAGAATGACGTCGATAAGCGCCTGATCCAGGCCACGCCGCGCGGCGGTGACGGAGCGGAACTCGGCAAGTTCGTCGGCGGTCGGCAGCTCGCCGTTCCACAGCAGCAGGGCGACCTCCTCGAAGGAGGCCCGCTCGGCGAGCTCGTGGACCGGGTAGCCCTGGTAGAGCAGCGAGTTGGTTTCGGGGTTGACCTTGGAAATCTTGGTGTAGTCGGCGACGACGCCGTAGAGGCCCTTGCGCACTTCTTGGTCGGTCATGGTGGACTCCTTAGTTCTCAAAAGTCTTGGAATAGGTCTCGGCGCTGTAGGTAAACACCGACTGGTCGAACTGGTTGTATTCGTCGTAACGCACGAGCTCGTACAGGCGGGAGCGGTGCTGCATGCGGTCCAGCCAGGGCTCCTGGGTGCCTGTCTGGGCGATCTCGCGCAACATCGCCTCGGTCTGGCCCATCGCGACGCGGAAGGTGGTCACCGGCCAGATCACGGCGTTGTAGCCGATCTCCTCGAGCCGCCCGGCCGGGATGAGGTCGGTCTTGCCAAACTCCGTCATGTTGGCCAGGAGCGGCACGTCGACCGCGGCGCGGAACTTCTCAAAGTCCGCCTCCGAATACAGCGCCTCGGTGAAGATGAGGTCGGCTCCGGCGTCCGCGTACGCCTTGGCGCGCTCGATCGCCGCATCGATGCCCTCGATCCCGGCGGCGTCGGTACGCGCGCAGATCACGAAGGCGTCATCGCTGCGTTCGCGCACCGCGGCAGTGATGCGCCGCAGCATGAGGTCCCGCGGGACCACTTCCTTGCCGTCCAGGTGGCCGCAGCGCTTCGGGTTCACCTGGTCCTCTAGGTGGAGCGCGGCCACGCCGGCCGCCTCGAACTCGGCGACGGTGCGCGCCGCGCTCATGGGCTCGCCGAAGCCGGTGTCGGCGTCGACAAGCACGGGCAGGGTGGTCACGCGCGCGATCTGGCGCGAGCGGGCGGCCACCTCGGTCAGCGTTGTCAGCCCGATGTCGGGCAGGCCCAAGTCGTTGGCCACCACCGCGCCGGAGACGTAGACACCCTCGAACCCGCCGATGTCCTCGATGAGCCTGGCCACGAGCGGCGAGAACGCGCCGGGCAGCTTCGTGATCGTCTCAGAGGCGAGCGACTCGCGCAGCGCTTGGCGACGCCCGTGGGCCGTGACCTCCGGGGTAAACATCAGAAGATCCCCTCCGGGGTGGTCGGGGCCTTCGACGCGGCTTCGTCCGTGACGCGAACGTTGAGCTCGCTCAAGTCGGTGAGGTTCTCCAGGTCCTGGACTGCGGCGAGGAAGCGCTCCTGCTCCTCCTCGGCGACGATGCCGGCGGCCAGTGTGCGGAACTTCGCGATGTAGTCCTCGCGGCCGAACGGGCGGGCGCCGAGCGGGTGGGCGTCAGCAACCGCGAGCTCGTCCTGGATCACCGAACCGTCTGCGAAGGTGATGACGGCCTTGGCGCCGAACGCCTTCTCGTTCGGGTCGGTGGAGTGGTAGCGGCGGGTCCACTCCGGGTCCTCGACGGTGGAGATCTTGTGCCACAGCGCCACGGTCTCCGGCCTGCCGGCGCGCTCCGGGGTGTAGGAGTCGATGTGGTGCCAGGTGCCATCCTCCAGCGCCACGGCGAACATGTACATAATCGAGTGGTCGAGCGTCTCGCGCGAGGCCGTCGGGTCCATCTTCTGCGGGTCGTTCGCGCCGGTGCCGATGACGTAGTGCGTGTGGTGCGAGGTGTGCAAGACGATCGATTCGATCTCCGCGGTGGTCTTACCTGCGTCTGCGATGGTGGCCTTCATGCGGCGGGCCAGGTCGATCGGGGCCTGCGCCTGGTACTCAGCGGAGTGCTCCTTGGTGTAGGTCTCCAGGATCGCCCGCTTTTCCTCGCCGTCTGCAGGCAGCGGCACGATGTAGGTGCGCTCCGGGGAGTGCAGCAGCCAGGCGATGACGCCGTCCTCGCCCTCCCAGATCGGGGCCGGGGCGCCCTCGCCGCGCATCGCGCGGTCGACGGACTCGATGGCCATCTTCCCTGCGAACGCCGGGGCGTAGGCCTTCCACGAGGAGATCAGCCCCTTGCGGGACTGGCGCGTGGCGGTGGTGGTGTGCAGCGCCTGGCCCACGGCCTGGTAAATGGTCTCCACATCGAGGTCGAGCATGGTACCGATGCCGGCGGCGACCGAAGGGCCGAGGTGGGCGACGTGGTCGATCTTGAACTCGTGCAGGGAGATGCCCTTGACCAGGTTGACCTGGATCTCGTAGCCGGTGGCGATGCCGCGGATGAGCGCCTTGCCACCCAGCCCCTTGTGCTGGGCGACGGCGAGGATCGGCGGGATGTTATCGCCCGGGTGTGAGTACTCGGCGGCGAGGAAGGTGTCGTGGTAGTCCAGCTCGCGCACGGCGGTGCCGTTGGCCAGCGCCGCCCACTCGGCGGAGTAGCGGCCGTCGATGCCGAAGACAGGGGCGCCGCCCTTGTCGACGGGGTGGGCCTGCGCCATGACGCGCGCGGAGGTGACGGGGCGGCGCGCATACGAGGCGACGGCGACGGAGGCGTTGTCGATGATCCTGTTGATGATCATCTCCTTGGTATCCTCCGGGACCTCGACCGGGTCGGCGGCGACCTTGGCCACCTTGTAGGCCAGGTGTTCCTCGACGGGGAACTCCTCGGCGGACCGGCGGGTGCGAACTTCGTGGTCGATCATGCGTGGTTCTCCTCACATCTGGGGCTAGATAGTCTTCCTCATAGTAGGTAATCAAATGTGACCCCCGCCATGGCCGAGTATGCGATATTCTGCGTGCGTAGATTATGCTTTTTGCAAACTCTGTAAAACCGCAGGATGTGACGAGGGAAGGACGAGGCGCGAGGTGACAAAGCTCTACGCGGGGGGAAGGATCCGGACGGTACGCCGCCAACACGGCCTCACCCAGGCCGAGATGGCCCGGCGCATCGGAATCTCCCCCAGCTACCTCAACCAGCTCGAAAACGACCAGCGCCCGCTCACCGCCACCGTCCTCGTCGATCTCTCCCGGGCCTTCGGGCTCGACCCGGCGACATTTTCCGGCGCGGAGCAACGCCGCACCCTCTCCGAGCTCTCCGCGCTCCTTCCCCGCATTCCCCTCGAAGCGCTGCGCGAGGTGAGCACCCGCTACCCCGACCTCGCCGAGGCGATCATCTCCCTGCCCGCCAGCCGGGAGGAGACCAACCCCTACACGCAGGTCCGCACCTTCTTTCAGAAAAACCGCAACTACTTCGACGACCTCGACCGCGCCGCCGAGCGACTCGCGGCCGGCGCGCGCGGGCGCCAGGCGCGCCTGACCAGCCTGGCGGCGGGCTTCGACAAACACCTCGGCTACACCGTGCGCTTCAACCAGGTCGGCGAGGGCCCGCGCTCGCTCGTCGACACCACCTCGCGCGAGGTGCGCCTGCGCGCGGGGCTTACTGAGGCGCAGCAGTGCTTCGAGCTGGCCTACCACTTCGGGCTCATGGCGCACGGCGCGCTTATCGACGCCCACCTCGACGCACACGGCTGGCCCCCGGGGGCGTCGATAAGCATCGCGCGCCACGGGCTCGCCCAGTACTTCGCCGCCGCCGTCACCATGCCCTACAGCGAGATCCTCGCCGCCGCCGTGGAAACCCGCTACGACATCGAGATCATCTCGGCGCGCTTCGGCACCAGCTTCGAGTCGACCTGCCAGCGGCTGGGCACGCTGCAGCGCCCCGGCGCGAGCGCGGTGCCTTTCTTCTTCATCCGCACCGACCGCGCCGGCAACATCTCCAAGCGCCAGTCCACCACGTCGTTCCCCTTCGCGCTGAGCGACGGCACCTGCCCACTGTGGGTCGTCCACCGCGCCTTCGAGACCCCCAACCGCGTAACCAGACAGGTCTCCGTCATGCCGGACGGCGGCCTCTACCTCTGGGTCGCCCGCATGGTCCAGGGCCCTACCTCAGGATTCGGGGTGCCCCGCCAAGAAAACGCGGTCGCGCTCGGCTGCGACATCGAGCACGCCGAAAGCCTCGTCTACGCCGACGGGCTCGACCTGCGGCCCGGCTCCGCCACCCCGATCGGCCCGGGCTGCGAAACCTGCCCTCGCACCACCTGCCCGCAGCGGGCGTTTCCGCTGCTGCACCCGGCTTCCGTCTAAGACCGGGCGGGTAAGGGCGCGCCGACAGCCACAATGACCCCGTTGCTTAGTCCCATCTCCGAACGTGTCCTTTCCCTGGTTTTGATCCATCTGCACCTCAATGAGAGCATCCTTGACCAGGGAATCAAGCCGCTGCTGATACAACAACTCACGCAACTGATCTTCACCAAGCTGCTCCAGATCAGAATTCGAATACGGCGCACCCGAGTCATGCCCGAAAAGCGTCGCGATGCTCCGTGGGCCGCGGACTCTCCCGCTTGACCGACTCATCCTTCGGATAACTGTTCAAGCACCCAAGCATGTCTGATATACCCCATCAAAGCTGATCGCCTCCGCATCCACCGGTGCCGGCCCACACTTCTTCACCCACCGCGGCACCTACTGAGTCGTCACCCCCCGCCGCAAAAGCAACCACAATCGCACGACACCCCGGCTGGTACCTGGACGCGACAGCCGTAGCAGCCACCTCCACGGGCTGAGCACTACACCGACCAGAGAAAAACCAAGCCTCGAATTCGACGTCCACCACTCAATCGACCCCACTGGCGGCCTAACACCATGCTCAACCTCTAACCGATCAACCACCCGACACGCCATCAAACCCGATTCATACAACTCCATTGCACGCTCACACACCACCGCCGAAGACCTCATACCCAACTCCTCCGTCAAAGGCCCAAACACCACTCACAGCCCCCAGCAGGTTCGCACCTACAATTAAGGTACGGCGTATAGAGTTAAGCTCCCTTATTCGCTTTGGCCCGTTAATTCTTACGATATCCTCACTCGCAGCTAATGAAGCAATTAGATTGCCGTCAAATGGGGGATCTAGGTTGACGAATGCTCGCGCTTATCTTTCTCTCACCGACAGCTACACCAAGCCGGAAGGATAACTAAAAGATGAAGACTAACCAGATTGTTTTTCACGAAAAGCCGAATGAAATGACGAGATCTGATATAGTCCGGAGCCACATCGCTGTGGTAGCCCCTTCCTTGCAAGCCGCACTCATCGGCCCGGCTGTGCACAAGCAGGCTATGCGGAGAATTACTTCCGAGTTCGGGTTTCCACCCGTCGAGTATCCATCAGTCAGAGAAGCACTTTCCGCACAACAAAGAGCGGACGATATTAATAGCGCAAGTACACAGCAAAATTGTAAGGCTATTTTCGCTGTAGCCGGCGGGAACGACTCAATTACATTACTGAAGTATCTCGATCGGAATGCCCTATCCACCAGCAGAACGCCATTTGTGGGATACTCCGATAATACAGCAATCCACAATTTTTTATGGAAGTTAGGCAGAACCAGCTACTACGGGGGTTCAACGCAGATTCAACTCGGACCAGGGCCCTCTGTAGATCCGATTCAATCAGGTTCGATTAAAAACGTGCTGAAAGGAAAGGGCTCTCTTGAGCTTCTAAGACCTAGCCACTACGAGGTAAGAGGAAAGGACTGGCATTCTCCTCTTGCTTTAACGGAGGGCGGGCTCCGATCTCCTTACCCCGAGTACCTTTGGGCAGGTGACCCCAAGATTACTAAAGGTCGCTCATGGGGAGGGTGCGTGCAAACACTCCTTCAGCTAGCAGTAATGAATGAGCTTCCGACCCCGCGACAATTGCGCGACGCAATCCTTTTCCTTGAGCTTTCTGATGAACATTTAGGAGATGGCAACGTTCTCAAACTTGTGAGAGCTTTCGGAGAAGCGGGATACTTCAATGCGGTAGGAGCCATCCTTTTCGGTCTTCCGCCACATTCAATAAGTCAAGGGCCCGCGAAATTAGCCGTACCTAATCCAAGTGCAGCAACCAACCTCCTTAGTGCCGTTTCTAGTGAAATAGGAAGATACAACGATAAGCTGCCTAGGGTTTTGGGTGTTCCCATAGGCCATCTACGCCCTCAATACGTAATTCCCTACGGAGGGACAATAGAGGTCGATAGTATAAACAGAACAGTGAGGGTATATTATGAGCCTTGCTAAGCGTGTTGCGTAAGAGAGAGGAGCGGGCCAGAGCCCTATCGGCCCCTTTTGGTATTATTTGCTTACCCGTCACTGGAGGGCATCCACCGGAATTTCTCTTGTTGGGATCCCGAGCGAGGGCCGGATGGCCAGGTTGTTGAAGGTATCGAAATCTGGCTACCACGCCTGGCGGCATAAACATCTCTCGCACGCTCAGGGAATTAACGAAAAGGTGCGATACCAGTAGTTTCTCGATGACAGGATCCTCAAGTAGTGGAATGCCTCCGATCAGACGTATGGTGCTCCGCGGACCACAATGGATCTGCATGGCGACGTGCTCTCTCGCACCTTCCGCCAAAGCGCATAGGACGGGGACCCGTTCGTGACTTCGCACACGACTGAATTGGGAACCCAGCGTCAGCGAAAGAACGCCGAAGGGCTGGGGTTCAACCCCGATAGCGAGCTCGGCGAGTTAACCAGGGCCGAGCTGTTAAGCGCCCGCCGCGTCGGCGACATCGGGCTGGTCCACTCTTGGGAGTTAGCCACCGCCGTTGATGAGCCGGGGACGCGGCTGACGGTATTTGTGTCCGGCTGCCCGCTGCGCTGCCAGTACTGTCACAATCCCGACACCATGTAGATGAAAGACGGCACGCTGGAGACGGCAGATTCGGTCGCTTCGAAGGTCAAGCGCTATCGCAAGGCCTTCGATGCGACAGGCGGTGGGCTAACCATTTCGGGCGGCGAGCCCCTGTTCCAGATCGCGTTCACGCGAAACATCCTCTCCCCGGTCCACGCCGCCGGAATCCACACCACCGCCGACACCTTTGGTTTTTGGGGAGCGCGCCTAAGCGACGAGGCTCTCGATGACGTCGACCTCGTCCTCTTGGACGTGAAATCCGGCATGCCGGACACCTACGCCACGGTCACCGCAGGACGCGACCTGCACACCATCGACTTCGGCGTCCGGCTCAACCGGCTAGGCACGCGCGTGTGGGTGCGGTTCGTCCTGGTCCCAGGCCTCACTGATGCCCCCGAGAACGTCGCGGCAGTCGCCGACATCGTGTCGCGCTGGACCACCAGCGTGGAGCGCGTCGAGGTCCTGCCCTTCCACAACATGGCAGTAGTGGGACAGGCTCGGCATACGCTACCAGCTGCAAGTCACCGAGCCGCCGACTCCACAGGCCGTCGAAGCCGCCCGCGAGGTGTTCCGCCAGCACGGACTAGAAGTCTACTAGCCTTCTGGCTGGGCAGCGCCGACGAGCTAGTCCAGGTCCGTTGCCGTCACCAAACGCCGCGCCGCCTCGGTGATCGACCCAGACAGCGAGGGGTAGACCGCCATGGACTCGGCAAGCTGGGACACGGTGAGGTTGTTCGTCACCGCGATGGTCAGCGACAAGATCAGTTCGGAGGCGGTGGGCGCGACGATGACGCCGCCGAGGACCTGGCCGGAGCCCTTGCGCGCGAAGATCTTGACAAAGCCGTGTTGCAGCGAACGCATCTTCGCCCGCGGGTTGGTCGCCAGGTCGAGCTTGAACACGTCGGCGTCGACCTCCCCGCGCACGATCTGCTGCTCGGTCACCCCCACCGCCGCGATTTCGGGGCGGGTAAACACGGCGTTGCCCACCGTCTTCAAACGCAGCGGCTCCACCCCCTCGCCGAGGGCGTGGTGCATGGCAATGCGGCCCTGCATCGCCGCGACCGAGGCCAGGGGCATGAGGTCCGAGCAGTCGCCGGCGGCGTAGATGCCCGCGACGTTGGTGCGCGAGACGCGATCGACGTGGATGTGGCCCGACGGGGTCGTCGCCACGCCACTGGGCTCTAGGTTGAGGTCCTTCGTATTCGGGATGGAGCCGATCGACATGATGCAGTGGGACCCCGCGATCTCGCGACCGTCCTTCGTGGTCACCACCACGCCGTCGCCGGTGTTGACCACGCTGCCGGCGTAGGCCTCCTTGACCAGCTCCACGCCACGGTCGGAGAGCACTTTCTCCAACACGTCGGCGGCGTCGGCGTCATCGTGCGGCAGGATGCGGCTGCCGGAGGAGACCATCGTGACCTTGACGCCAAGCTCCGCGAACGCGGAGACGAACTCGGCGCCGGTCACGCCGGAGCCCACCACGATGAGGTGCTCTGGCTGCTCGATGAGGTCGTAGACCTGGCGCCAGTTGAGGATGCGCCGCCCGTCGGGCTCGGCGCCCTTGAGCACGCGTGGCGACGCCCCCGTGCACACCAGCACCACGTCAGCGTCGACCCGCTCGAAGCTGCCGTCCGGGTAGGTCACCTTCACGCTGTGGGTGGTGTGCCCCGGCTGCTCCGAGGACAGCGAGCCCTTGCCGCGGATCACCTTGACCCCGGCGCGCTCGAGCTGCTGGCGCACGTCGCGGGCCTGCTCGGAGGCGAGCGCGACGACGCGGTTGTTGAGCGCGGTAAACAGCAGGCTCGCGCCGCCGAGGCCATGGTTGAGCCCCATGTCGTCGGCGCGCCGCAGGTCTGTTTTGATGTTGGCGGCCGCGATAAAGCCCTTCGACGGCACGACGTCGAGGTTGATCGCGGAGCCGCCGACCGCCCGATCCTCAATCAGGGTGATGTCTGCCCCGTACTTCGAGCCGGCGAGCGCTGCCTCGTAGCCCGCGGGGCCACCGCCGATGATGACGATCTTTTTGGACACCTAGATTTTCCTCCGTATCTCAGCCGACAACGGGGGCTAGTCTACAGTTCGCATTATTCGGAGGCGACGGCGGCAAAATACTGCTCGACAACCGCGCCGAAGAGCCGCACCCCGACGGGGATCGCGCGCTCGTCCACGTTGAGGTCGCCCTGGTGCAAGTCCTGCTTGTTGCCCGCGCCGCTCCACGCGCCGAGGCGCACCATCGCGCCGGGCACGTGCTCGAGGTACCAGGAGAAGTCCTCCCCGCCGGAGGATTGCGGCGCGGAGATCACCGCGTGCGGGTCGACGCTGCGGCCCGCCTGGGCGATCAGGGCGGTGGCGACGTCGTCGTTAAGCACGGGCGGGACCCCGCGGGTGTAGTGCAGCGTGTGGCCGCACCCGGTGGGCGCGAGGATCTGGTCGATGAGCTCGGTGATCAGCCCCTCGATGCCGCGCCACACCGTAATGTCGGAGGTGCGGATCGTGCCCGCGAGGCGCCCGATCTTCGGGATCGCGTTGGCCGCACCGCCGGCTTCGATGGCACCGAAGACCATGACGGTGCCCGTGCGCGGGTCGACGCGGCGCGAGAGCAGCGCGGGCAGCTGCGTGGCCACCGCCCCGAGGGCGTAGATGACATCTGCGGTCTTCTGCGGGCGCGAGGTGTGCCCGCCAGGGCCGGTGACCTCGAGGTTTAACACATCGGCGGCCGAGGTGATCGCGCCCGTGCGCACCCCGATCTGGCCGACGCGGATGGAGGGCTCAACGTGCAGCGCGTAGATCGCGGCGACGTCTTGGAGCCCTCCCCAGCGGATGACGTCGAGGGCTCCGCCGCCCATGACTTCCTCGGCGGGCTGGAAGATGATGCGGATGCCGTAGTCGAGCTCGATCGTCGAGAGCGCGCAGGCCAGGGCGAGGCAGATGGTGGCGTGGACGTCGTGGCCGCAGGCATGGGAGACCCCGGGGGTGGCGGAGGCGAAAGGCAGCCCCGTGATCTCGGTGACGCGCAGCGCGTCGATATCGGCCCGGAACGCGAGGCGCTGCCCGCCCGCCGGGCCGATATCGACGTAGAGGCCGGTGGCCGGGAAGCGCACGGGGCGAAGTCCGTGTTGCTCGAGGACGCCGGCGATAAACGCTGTCGTGGCGGTCTCCTCGTTGGACAGCTCGGGGTGGGTATGGATGTGGCGGCGCCACCCGAGGATCGTGGCCTCGTTGGCCTTGACCCACTGGCCCACCTTGGCGGCGATCCCCACTGCTTCGGCCACTATCCCTTGGTCCTCCATCTCACCTCGACGTCCTCTGCGGACCCGAGTCTATCAACTAGACCAAGCGGTTCATCATCCGGTGTGGGTTGCGCCCGGCTGGAACTGCGGCGGGCACGTCGCCGGGCCGCCGCTGAGGTAGGCCTCCGCGAACCGCGCCGTGTCCTCCGGCCCCGCCGGCCACACCGCGCGGACCTCGGTGACCGTCGCGGCGTCCTCGGAGCAGCGCGACCCCACGACCTCGTCGGAAGCCGGCAGGAGCGCAAGCGGCGGCACATGCAGCGCGTGCGCGATGCGGTAGAGAGTCGACAGCGTCGGGTCGGCCGAGCGCTCGCTGTTGTACTGGTTGCGCTCGAGGTTGGAGATGAGGCTGCGCGATACGCCCGAAAGCTCGGCGAGCCTGCGTTGGCTCAGCCCCCTCATCTCGCGCAGCGCCCGCAGGCGCGCCGAGAGCACAAACCCGTAGCTGGCCCAGTGCGATTGCGGCAAGATATCCGCCATTGCTCATTTCCCCCGTTGTCGATCCCCCCGATGACGTTTGTCATCCTACTACACGTTGATGTTGCGCGGCCCGTAGAGCCGGTCGCCGGCGTCGCCGAGGCCCGGGACGATGTAGGCGTCGCTATTGAGCTCTGGGTCTATGGTCGCGGTGACCAGCCTCACCTGCGGGCTATGGGCGGCAAGCTTATCGACGCCCCCTTGCGCCGAGACCACACAAATGCACGTAATGTCGTCCGCCCCGCGCTCCGCAAGAAGATCGAGGGCGTGGATGAGCGATCCCCCGGTTGCCAGCATCGGGTCGACGACGAAGACGGGCTGGCCCGCCAGGTCGTCCGGCAGCGCCTCGAGGTAGGGCACCGGCTCGTGGGTGACTTCGTTGCGGGCCAGCCCGATGAAGCCGACCTGGGCGTCGGGGATCATTGACAGCGCCGGGTCGATCATGCCGAGCCCGGCGCGGATGATGGGCACGATGATCGGAGGGGTCGCCAGCCGCGCGCCGCGGGCCAGACCGACCGGGGTTTCGCAGTCGAAGTTCTCCACGGAAAGCCCCCGGGACGCCTCGTAGATAAGCATGGTGGCCAGATCCGACAGCGCCGCGCGGAACATCGAATTCGCGGTGCGCTTATCGCGCATGATGGTCAGCCGCGAGGCGGCCAGCGGGTGGTCGACGACGGTGATATCCATACCCGCCATGGTAGTGAGAGTTTTCGCGCCGCCACGGAACCCCCGCGGGGGTTTCGCAGTCTAATAGGGCATGGAGACATTTATCGTCCACGAACCCACCATCCACGCCCTGAGCGGCGCCGTGCGGGCCGATGTCGCCGCGGCGGCCCCGCTGCACCACCGCCCGCTGCCGCAGGAGGGCCCGCTGGCTGCGCTCAGCGGCGCGCTCGACCGCGCCGTCGATGCCACCAACGAGCGCACCCGCCTGCTCGGCGCCGAGCTTGGCCGCGTCGCGGACGCCACCGAGCTCGCGGCGCGGGCGGCGCGCAGCGTTGACCACTCCCTCTCCGCCCGGCTGCGGGAGGTCGTGCCGTGACCTCCCCTCACGCGGTGCTCGACACCATTGCCCGCAACATCCCGCCCCAGCCCGGCCTCGAGCCCTCAGCCGAGCTGCCGGACTTTCGCGCCGTGGGTGAGCTCGCCGGAATCGTCGGCGCCAACCCGCGGCGCCTCGCGGACGCGATCGCGCTGATCCGCGCGGACCGAGGCACGATCGCCGCGGTGGTGCGCCGCGCCGCCGAGGCCGTCGCGGCGGCAGGCGCGGACCTTCTCGCCATCGCCCAGCGCTACCTGCACAAAGCCCTTGGCGCGCTCACCGGCTTGGCCCAGCCCATCGGGGTCTTCAGCGTCCCGGGCGCCCTCGCCGGGCTCGCGGTCGAGGCCCTCACCGAGGTCAAGGTGCGCCTCGAGCGCCTCGAGGCCGATCTCGCGCCGCTCGCGCAGCGCCTCTCCCGCGTCGCCGGCAACGACGCGGCGGATGCGGCCCTGCGCCCCGCCGCCTCCGCGCACGCCGCAACCGATTCCCTGCGGGCGCTCGAAGCCGGCGCCCCGGCGACACCGGTCGCCTTCGAGGCTGCCTCCGCTCAGGAGCAGGTCCCCGCCCCCGGCCCCGCCGATCCCCCGCCCGGGGAGGGCAGCGCGGCCGGCCAGGCGGCGGTCGCGGCCGCCAAGAGCCAGCTGGGCGCCCCCTACCAGTGGGGCGGAACAGGTCCGGGCGGGTTCGACTGTTCCGGTTTGACCCAGTGGGCGTACGCGCAGGCCGGCGTGGAGCTTCCGCGGATGGCGCACCAGCAGGCCATCGGCACCCAGGTCACCTTCGAGCAGCTCCAGCCCGGCGACCTGGCCGTGTGGGACGGCCACGTGGCCATGTACGCCGGGGACGGGATGTACATCGAAGCGGGCGACCCGGTGCAGCTCAACCCCGTGCGCACGAGCAACATTGGGATGCCGTTTCGAGGTTTCTGGCGCCCGACCGGCTAGCGGCTAGTACAGTTTTCCACCATGAGCACTCGCGCGATATACCCCGTCAAGCTCTCTTTGAGCGGCGGCGACTTCTACACTCTCTGGGCACCGACCTGGACGGAAAACGGCACGCAATGGCAGGCGTTTTTGGGCGATGACTCCTCGGTGATGGTTTTCGCTTCCCCCGCAGCGATGCTGGCCTACCTCGATTCGGGGCGCTCGCACGACCTTTCTTCTCACCCGTCCTGGGCGCGCTTTAGCGCCCTGGGCGATGTCCGCGTTGTGCCGGAGGAGAAGAACTGCTTCGACATCGTCGGCGCCCCGGCGTATTTGGCGGGGAGGCCGAGCCACGAGAATGTCTCCCGCCTCTCCCGCGTCTTTGCGGTCTCTCGCTCCCTCGCCGCGGTGGCCGCGGCCGACGAGGCACAGATTTTCTTCGCCTCGCACTCGATCCTGGGCAACGCCGATCGCGGCTCGGACCACTTCGCCGGCGAGAACGGCATGAGCGAGTGGACGGGCATTGGGCGTGTGGTGCTGGCGAATTGGGAGTCGGTCGTGCACTCGCTCGACGGCGCCGTCCGCCTCGTCGACCCCGCGGACAGCGACGGCGGCGAGGCCGCTGTCGACTCCGCCGCGCAGCGCATCAGCGCGGCGCAGGCCGCCCGGGAGGAGGAGCGAGCGCGTGCTGCCGCCGAGCAGGAGAAGGCGGCCGCGGCCGCCGACCCGTACGATTCCTCCATCTGGGGCCTCGCGGGCATCGACCCGATAAAGATCTCCGCCCAGGGCAAAAGCGCCTACACGCTGCGCACCTACCTCGGCTCCGCCCCGGTCTTTTTGGGCAAGTACGGCGAGATTTTCACCTTCCCATCACCCAAGCACCTGGTGCGCTGGATTGTGGAGAACGATGACCACGATCTCGCCGGAGTCTCGACGTGGCCCGATGTGTTAAACGCCGCCCACGCGGGCGAGCTCGAGGTGACCGTTCACCCGGATAATTCCTATTCGCTAACCGGCATCTCCGCCGATATTGACAAGGGCCCCGACGCGGTGGATACCGCCCAGATGAGCAAGGCCTACGAGATCATGGCGGATGCGGCCGATTGGGCGAAGGACGATTCGCTCAACTCCCTGTTGCTGGCCAACCCGCGGATGCAGGATTACCTCTCCTACATGCTTGGCTCCACGAACAGCTCCGGCTACGTGCCCACCGCCCCGTTTACGGATAAGGCACAGACGTGGAAGGAGATGGAAGAGCAGCTGGTGGGGCGGTTCTCTAAGTTCTAGCGCGCCTACGGCGCCACGGTGCCAAACGCGTAGCCGACGCCGTAGGTCACCGCCAGCCCCAGCGCGCCGCCGATGAGCAGGCGCAGCACCGCGCGCCGCGGGTTGGAGCCGCCGATCCTGGCCGAGACCCAGCCGGCGAGCGCGAGCGCGAAGAGGGTAACCGCACAAGTCACCGGGACGCGCCAGCCGGCTGGGGGCAGGATGACGGCGAGGAGGGGCAGCAGCGCGCCGAGAGTAAAGGCCAGAAAGGAGGCAACCGCGGCCGTCCACGGATTGACGAGGTCTTCTTCGTCGATGCCGTAGTGCACTTCGAGGTGAGCCTTGAGCGCGTCGGCCTCCGTGCGCTCCTTCGCCACCTGCAGCGCCGTGTCGTGGCTGAGCCCCGTGCGCTCGTAGGCCGCGACAAGGTGCGCGAATTCGCCGTCGGGGTCTTGGGCGTGCAACGCCGTTTCGGATTCGATGTAGGCGCGTTCGCTGTCGCGTTGCGACGACACCGAGACGTATTCCCCGAGCGCCATCGACACCGCCCCGCCGATGACGGCGGCGATGCCCGCGGTGGCGATCTCGCGGATGCTGGAGGTCGCGCCAGCCACACCGACGACAACCGCTGCTGTGGAGACGATCCCGTCGTTAGCGCCGAGCACACCGGCGCGCAGCTTGTTGAGCCGCTCGTTCATGCCCGATGAGGCGGGTGATTGCCGTTCACTCATGCGCTCATCATGCACCCTGTCCGTTTCCTGTGCAACGCAGGAAAGCCTTAGTTTACCCAGGTCAGGGTGCCCTTTCCTCGGCAATGCCGGGGCGGTGCGGCGGCGCAGCGCCCGCGCAGTCGGCCTGTCACACCGGGCGGTTGCGCCCGGGCGGTCGTAGACTACGCCTACCATGACCCCTTACCGCCACCTCTCCGCCTGCCTCGCCTGCGGGCTGCTTGCCGCGGGCGCTGCCCATGCAGCGGCCCAGGAACCGACTCCTCACGAGGGCCAAGACCTCGCCCCCGCCACGCGTGAGGCCGCGCCCAACACGGATTCGTGCCCGAACGCGACCCGCCCTCCGGAGGCGCGGACGACCTCGGAGGCGGCCGCCCCGGATCGGATTCCCCCCGCTCTTCCGGTGAGCTATACCGGGCCGTGCGGGGTGAGCGCGCCAATAGGCTTTCGTGTCGACGACTCCGTGCTCGCCTCCGCCTGGCTGGTCGCCGATTTGGATTCCGGCGACGTCCTCGCCATGAAGGACCCGCACGGACGCTACCGGCCGGCCTCGGTGATTAAGGTGCTCCTCGCCCTCGTCGTCATCGACGAATTGCCCCTGGATAAGAAAATCACCGTCGGCGAGGATTCCGCCGCAATGGAAGGCTCGGCGGCGGGCATCGGCGCGGGCGGTACCTACACGGTCAACGACTTGCTGCACGGCCTGCTCATGGCCTCCGGCAACGACGCTGCTCACGCGCTCGCCCAGGAGCTCGGCGGCGACGAGGTAGCGCTGGGTAAGGTCAACGCCTTAGCCCGCGAGCTGGGGATGGAAGATACCCGGGCGACGACGTACACGGGGCTGGATAGTGCGGGGATGTCGAGCTCGGCGTGGGACCTCGCGCTGGCCTACCGGGAGGCGTTTGCCAACCCGACGTTTGCCAATATCGTGGACACGCAGTCCTATCCCTTCCCCGGGTTCGGCGACGCGGAGGGCTTTGAGCTGTGGAACGACAACAAGCTCTACCTCAACGACCCGGACGGCATCGGCGGCAAGACGGGCTACACCGACGACGCGAACCACACCTTCGTCGGAGCGGTCAACCACGAGGGGCGCCGGCTCGTCGCGGTGGTCTTGGACACGACGGTGGATAAGGCTCGGGCGTGGGAGCAGGCGCAGGCGTTGCTGCACGAGTCCTACCACCTCGACCCCGGGGTCGAGGTGGCCTCTCTGCGGCGCGAGGCCCCCGCTCCTGCGGCGAGCGAGACGCCCGCGGCACCGGATGAGGAGCCAGCCGTCCTCGCCGCGGGCCCGGATCGGGAGGCGTTCCCGTGGCTGGAGGCGGCGATCTTCGCCGGGGTGCTCGCGTGCGCTGCGGTGGCGGTGTGGCTCAGTCGCGCGTCAGCAAGGAAAGCACGCCGGCGCCGATAACGCCGAGGGCTGCGCCGACGCCGATGGCCGCGGCCGAGGAGGAGGTATTCTGCTGGGCCGCGGCGGCCCCGCGGACGTTGATCACGGCCGGCTCGGGGATCTCGGTCTTCGCGGCCGCCAGGGATTCCTCGGTCGTCGCGGTCCAGGCGCTGACGTAGAGCACGACGCGCCAGATGAGGTAGAGCACGACCATCAGCGCGATGATCGGGCCAAAGATGGCGCCGGCGGGGTTGTTCGTCGCGCCGCTGATGATGACGGTGGCAAACTGCTTGATCAGCTCGAAGGCGACCGCGCCGAGAAGCGCGCCCTTCAGGCCCGAGCGCAGCGGGACCTTGGTGCGCGGCAGGAAGATCACCAGCCAGGCCATGACGAGGAAGTTGGCCGCGATACCGACGACGAGGCCCACGAGCCAGACGATCACGCGCGCGCCGGGGATGTGGTCGAGGCCGACGAGGGCAAGGAGGTTAGTGGCTAGCCCGGAAGAGGCGACCGCGGTGACCGCGAAGGCGACCAGCAGCAGCAGGATCAGCCCGATGAGACCCAGGAGGTCGCCGGCCTTCTTCACCAGGAAGTTCCCCCCCTCGTTGGCGTCGAGCTTCCACATGGCGGAGATGCCCACGCGCAGGTTGTTCATCCAGCCCAGGCCGGACCACAGTGCGGTGAGCAGGCCGATGCCGGCGACGGCGCCGCGCTGCTCGATGGCGGTGTTGACGAGCTCGGAGACGCTCTCACCGAGGTCGCCGCCGAGGGAGGCCTCGATCTCGCCTTGGATGGTGCTCATCAGGTCCGGGCGAGAGGCGAGGAAGAAGCCGAGGCCGGCGAAGATGAGCATGGTCAGCGGGAAGATCGCCAGCACCGAGAAGTAGGTAATGCCGGCGGAGAGCTGGTTGCCTCCCTCGGCGGCGAAGCGCTCGTTCATCCGCAGCAGGTGGGCGATAACGGGAGAGCGCTGGGCGACCTTGTCCGCCGGGCCTTCCTCTTGCTGTGCGCTGATCCTCTCGATGCCCTGGTCGTCCGTATACGCCTTGCGCGGCGCGGTAGAGGTTGCCATCCGGGTTCCTTTTCTCGTCGGTGGGGGGTTGCCAGTGCGTATTCAGCCTAGAGGAAGTCAGCCGCGGCGCGCCGGGGCGAGGAAGCCGACGCGCTCGTAGACGCGTTCGAGCAGGGGCTCGGAGACTTCGCGGGCGCGGTCGGCGCCGCGGGCGAGGATGCGCTCGAGTTCGGCGCGGTCGGCCATCAAGTCGTCGTAACGCGAGCGCAGCGGGGTGGTAAACGCCTCGAGGGCTTCTGCGGTATCGACCTTCAGCGCGCCGTAGCCCTTGCCGTCGTAGCCGGCGACGAGGGCGTCGATGGGGGTGCCTGTCAGCGCCGACTGGATGGCCAGCAGGTTCGACACCCCGGGCTTGCTTTCCCTGTCGAAGGCGATGACGCCGTCGGCGTCGGTCACGGCGGACTTGATGCGCTTAGCAGAGGTCTTCGGCTCGTCGAGGAGGTTGATAATGCCCTTCGGGTTGGCCCCGGACTTCGACATCTTCGCCGTCGGCTCCTGCAGGTCGTAGATCTTCGCGGAGCCTGCGGGGATGAAGCCCTCGGGCACGACGAAGGTCTCGCCGTACTTCGCGTTGAAGCGCTCGGCGAGGTTGCGGGTGAGTTCGAGGTGCTGGCGCTGGTCCTCTCCCACGGGGACGAGGTGCGGGGAGTAGAGCAAAATATCCGCGGCCATGAGCATGGGGTAGGTAAACAGGCCCACGGTGGTGCGATCCTGGCCCTGCTTGGCCGATTTATCCTTAAACTGCGTCATGCGCGAGGCCTCGCCGAAGCCGGTGAGGCATTGCAAGACCCAGGTCAGCTCGGCGTGAGCGGGGACGTGGGACTGGACGAAGAGCGTGGATTTCTCCGGGTCGATGCCCAGTGCGATGAGCTGCGCGCAGCCCTTGAGGGTGCGGTCGCGCAGCTCATCGGGGTCCTGCTCGACGGTGATGGCGTGGAGGTCGGGGATGAAGTAGAAGGCGTCGTAGTCTTCCTGCAGGTCGATCCACTGCTTGAGGGCCCCGAGGTAGTTCCCCAGGTGGTAGGAGTCTGCGGTCGGCTGGATGCCGGAGAGTACGCGCTTGTTATCGGTCATGATTCGACATTCTAACCGCCTGCCTTGACACGCCCCCATCTCGGGTCTTATGGTTACCCACATGAGTGGTAAACCCATATACATGGCGATTGCCGACGAGCTGCGCGACCTCATCGCCTCAGGCCAGCTCGCCCCGGGCGATCGGGCGCCATCGACGAACGAGCTGTCCCACTTCCATTCCGTCAACCCCACGACCTCAGCAAAGGCGCTCACAGAATTGCTCAACCAAGGCTTGTTGGAGAAGCGGCGAGGCCTGGGGATGTTTGTGTTGCCCACGGCGCGCGAACACGTCCTTGCCACCCGCCGCAAGGCATTTAGAGACGCATTCCTCGACCCTCTCCTGCACGAAGCCAAGCAGCTCGGCATCACCACGGAAGAACTCATCAACATGATCCAGAAGGAGCAGAACCGATGACCTCTCCCCACTCCCCCGGCATCTACGGGCTCATCGGCCCCAGCGCGGCCGGCAAGACCCACTACCTGCGCTCCCTCTTCGGCCCCGGAGCGGCCTTCGTGCCCGCCGCGGCGGACGCCCTATTCGCCGGACGCACAGCGGGGGACCATCTCGCCTGGGCTGGGGAGGCAAAGCCGCTTGCCCCCGTGGAACTGAGCTTTGCCGAGCGCACCCACATCGCCGCACTCTCCGTCGGCCAGCGCCGCGAACTCACCTTCCTCGTCGCGCTCGCCGCGGGTGAGCCGCTTTTGCTTCTCGACGAACCCTTCGACGGCCTCGATGTCTCCACCCGCACCCGGTTGCGCGAGCACCTCATCGACTACATCGCCGCCGACCCCGAGCGCACGGTGGTGATGTCCTCGCACCGCGCCGAAGACCTCGCCGGCCTCGCCGAGCGCGTCATCCGGGTCTTCGACCGAACGGTCGAAGGGCCCGTCTCCCTCGACGCGGTGCGCGCGAAGTTCCCGATCCTCACCGGCCCCCGCGAAGCCGTCGAGGCCTTCACCGCGCACCGCACGGTGGTCTCCACCTCGCACCTCGGCCCCACGCTGCGCGCCCAGCTCGCGGAGCCGCTCAACGTCGACCCCGGCGGTGCCGGCGCCGGCGTCGAAGTTGCCTATCCCCACGACGCACAGCTCATCGACCTGCTCGCCTCCCGAAAGGACATCCTATCGTGACACTCTTCCTCGGACCCCGTACCTCCCCCTCCCCCGTCGCGGCAGTCCTTGCCGCGTCAATCATCTCGGCGGGCGGGCGCTTCCTCGCTTTGAGCGGTACGACGTGGACCGTGCTCGCGGCCGTCGCGCTCGGCGCCTTCACCGCATGGCGCGCCTCACAGTGGCCGGCCTTGAACCAGCTCGGCGCGAGCTTCCGGCGCTGGCTGCGCGGCGGCCTAGGCTTCGTGGCCGTCTCCGCCCTCGTCCTCACCGCCGCGACGGTGGCGGCGGGGCAGGTGAACATGGCGCGCAATCCGTGGTATTCGATGTTCGACATCTTTATCATCACCGACGGATCTGCGCCCTACCTGGACACCTATAGCGCGCCCTACATGGTGGATGACGCGGGCCAAACCGCCGGCACGATTGTCCTTGGGGTGCTGCTTACCTTCGCCCTCTTCTGCGTCGCCGGGCTCGCGGGCATCGCGATCGGTCTGGCGAGCAAGGACCGAACCGCGGCGATCATCCTCGTTACCTCAGCCGCGCTGGCCGGACTCTGCGCAGGCATCGCCCTCGCCTCGCTCGGCGAGACCGTCGAGATCGCGGGCGAGGTCTTGCACGAAACCAGCCCGAACGCGGGCGCCGTGGCCGCAGCGATCGTGCTCGCCATCCTCGCCCCGGGGGCGGCGTGGGTCATCGCGCGGGCCCAGCGCTACTGCCCCTGACCCTGACCGCGCTGGCCCCGGTGACCGCGCCGCGGGTGCCTGCGCGGGGCGGATTCGACAACGGTGCGCACGTTGCGGTAGACGCGCCGGGCGCCGGGGATCTGCCGCGCGCGCTCCCGCATGAGAGCGGTGAGCTGGTAGCGGGGATCGAAGTGGGTGAGTTTTTCCTCGTCGTATTCGTAGTTCGGCAGCGACCAGTGGAACTTCAGGGACAAAAGGCGCATGCCGAAGACGAAGACGACGGTGGCGATAACGACTATCCACTCCGGCACCCCGGCCTTTTCCAGGAGCATGTAGACGACCGTGCCCATGATCGCGATGGAGGCGTAGAGCTCCTCGCGGAAGACGAGGGGGATGCGGTCGGAGAGAATATCGCGCAGGACGCCGCCGAAGACGCCGGTGACCACAGCGGCCACCGCGGCGATAACGAAGCCGTGGCCGTTCGACAGCGCAGTTTGGATGCCGAGGACAACGAAGGCGGACAGGCCCACCGCATCGGCGACGAGGAAGAACTTTCGCAGCTGGTACATCAGCCACTTCAGCCACATCGTCATGACGGAAGCCAGCACGCAGACCACGAGGAAGCGAGGTTCTTCCACCCAGGTCAGCGGGTAGGAGCCGAGCATGATGTCGCGCACAGTGCCGCCGCCGAGCGCGGTGAGGACGCCGAGGGTGATCACCCCGAAGAGGTCCATGCGCATGCGGCAGGCGGTGACGGCCGCGGTCATCGATTCCGCGACGATGCCGATGACATAGAGCGTGGTTAGCAGCTCCGGGGTGCCAAACCCGACGAGGGTTAAACCTTCCATACCAATTACTGGTAGCACACCATCAGCGGCGAGTGGTCCGACCAGCGCTGCTCGACGCTCGGGGCCTTCTCCACCCAGGTGCTCTGCGCGCGCTCGAGCATGGCCTTGGTCGCCGCCTGGACGTCGATACGCCAGCCCGCGTCGTTATTGAACGCCTGGCCGCGGAACGTCCACCAGGTATAGGGCGCGTCTTCCGGCTGGAGCCTGCGCGCGACGTCGTACCACGCAGGGCTCGCGTTTGCGTGACGACGCCCCTTTGATGCGTACTCCACGGCACCCGCCCAACCGTGGGCCGACTTTGCCTCAATATCTTGGGCCTCCTCGTCGGGGAAGGTGCCGAAGACGGAATCCATGAAGGCCCGCTCGTGGGGCAAAAACCCCGACTTTTTCTGGTTGGTCTTCCAATTCTTCAGGTCCTCGCGGCGGTGGCAGATGTTCCAGTCCCCGCCGATGACCATGCTCGGGTATTCCTCGGCCCACTGTGCAAGCAGCGGCTCGAAGGCATCGAGGAAGCGGTACTTCTCGTCCTGCTTAGCCGTGCCGGCCGACCCAGAGGGGAGGTAGAGGGAGGCCACTCGGACGTCGCCAAGCGTGCCCGCGATAAAACGCCCCGCGTCGTCGAACCCCGCGATGCCCACCTCGACGTCTTGCAGCGGAGCGCGGCTTAGAATGCCCACACCCGCGCGCCCCTTCGCCCCCGGCGCCGTCGCCGGGGCCACCTCGAGGTGCCAACCCGCCTCGAGCGCGGGCGCCAACGCGGCCGTCGCCTGGTCGGCCTCCGCCCGGACTTCCTGCATTAACACGACGTCGGCGCTGGTGTGCTCGAGCCAGTCGAGCATGCCCAGGTTCTCGTCGTTGCGGACCTTCGTGGCCGCGCGGATGCCGTTGACGTTGACGCTGGCGATGGTAAGGCTCATGGGAGAAACATTAACAATCGCCGGGACACAAGCCCAGATGTCACCCGGCAGAGCGCTCGGTCGTTCCCAGACAGTGGCGGAGGGCGATTGTTGCTATCCTGAGTGCTTGGATTATTGGAATTACTTCGAGGAGCGAACATAGTGGCTACGATCATCTGGACACGCACCGACGAAGCCCCCTTGATGGCGACGTACTCCCTGTTGCCCATCGTCCGGGCCTTCGCCTCCAACGCCGGGGTCGACGTCGAATCCCGCGACATCTCGGTGGCGGGACGCATCCTGTCGCTCTTCCCGGACCGCGTGAAAGACGAGGCCTACGCCCACGACGCCCTCGCGGAGCTGGGCAAGCTCGCCGAACAGCGCGAAGCCAACATCGTCAAGCTGCCCAACATCTCCGCCTCGCTCGTGCAGCTCAAAAAGGCGATCGCGGAGCTGCAGGCCAAGGGCTTTGACATCCCGAGCTACCCGGATAACCCGGCCAACGAGCGGGAGCGTGAGATCCGGGAGCGCTACGACTCCGTGAAGGGCTCTGCGGTCAACCCGGTGCTGCGCCAGGGCAACTCGGACCGCCGCGCGCCCGGCGCGGTGAAGAACTTTGCGCGCAAGCACCCGCACTCCATGGGCCAGTGGTCGCCCGATTCCAAGACCAACGTGGTCACGATGGAGTCGGGAGATTTCCGGCACAACGAAAAGTCCGTCATTATGCCGGCTGATGACACCCTGCGCATCGAGCTCGTGCGTGCCGATGGCTCCTCCGTCGTGCTCAAGGAAGAGCTCTCCGTGCTCAAGGGCGAGGTCATTGATGCGACCTTCATGTCGGCCGAGGAGCTCGATTCCTTCCTCGAGGCCGCGGTGGCGCGCGCCAAGGAGGAGGGCGTGTTGTTCTCCGCCCACCTCAAGGCGACGATGATGAAGGTCTCCGACCCCATCATCTTTGGCCACGTCGTACGCGCGTACTTCAAGGACGTCTACGAGGCCCACGGTGATGAACTGCTCGCCGCGGGCCTCGATGGCGAGAACGGCCTCGGCGCGATCCTCGATGGGCTTGATAACCTCGACAACGGCGCGGAGATCCGCGCCGCGTTCGAGCGTGGCCTTGCCGAGGGCCCCGCGCTGGCCATGGTGAACTCCCACAAGGGCATTACCAACCTGCACGTTCCCTCCGACGTCATCGTTGACGCCTCCATGCCCGCGATGATCCGCACCTCTGGCCACATGTGGAACGCGAACGACGAGGAGCAAGACACCCTGGCGATCATCCCGGATTCGTCCTACGCGGGGATCTATCAGGCCGTGATTGATGATTGCCGCGCGCACGGCGCGTTCGACCCGACGACGATGGGCACCGTGCCCAACGTCGGGCTCATGGCGCAAAAGGCCGAGGAGTACGGCTCGCACGACAAGACCTTCAAAGTGCCGGCCGACGGCACGGTGCGGGTAGTCAACTCCGCTGGTGAGGCGATCCTCGAGCACACCGTGAAGGCGGGCGATATCTGGCGCGCCTGCCAAACCAAGGACGCACCCATCCGTGACTGGGTCAAGCTGGCTGTGAGCCGGGCCCGCAAGTCGGGGATGAAGACAATCTTCTGGCTCGATGAGACCCGCGCTCACGACCGCAACCTTATCAAGCTGGTCACGACGTACTTTGCCGACCACGACACAGACGGGTTGGACATCTCGATCGCCTCTCCGGTGGAGGCGACGAAGATCTCGATTGAGCGCCTGCGCGCGGGCGAGGACACCATCTCGGTTACTGGCAACGTGCTGCGCGACTACAACACCGACCTCTTCCCCATCCTCGAGCTGGGCACTTCGGCAAAGATGCTCTCCATCGTGCCGCTGATGGCCGGCGGCGGGCTGTTCGAGACGGGCGCGGGCGGCTCCGCCCCGAAGCACGTCCAGCAGCTCGAGGCGGAAAACCACCTGCGGTGGGATTCGCTCGGCGAGTTCCTCGCGCTCGCGGAGTCTCTCCGCCTAGAGGGCGATCACGGCAACGCAAAGGCGAACGTTCTTGCCGACGCCTTGGATCACGCCACCGAGACAGTCCTCGTCGAGGGCCGCTCTCCCTCGCGTGCGGTTGGCGAGATTGACAACCGCGGCTCCCACTTCTACCTCGCAGTGCACTGGGCCGAGGAACTGGCGAAGCAGACTGAGGATGCGGAGATCTCCGCAACTTTTGCCCCCGTGGCGAAAGCGCTGCGCGAGGCCGAGGAGACGATCGCCGCCGAGCTCCTCGCGCCCCAGGGCACTCCGGGCGACCTCGGCGGCTACTACCTTCCCGATGACGCGAAGGCCGCCGCCGTGATGCGCCCTTCGGCGACCTTCAACAAGATTATCGACGACCTATCCCAGGCCTAGCCCGTCGAGCTGCTAGTGCTGGGTCGAGCTTCAACTGCGCCCAGGTGCTCTCCTCGCTGGTGGGGAGGTGGTTCTAGGAGAAGGGGTAGCCGCGCGAGTAGCGGTCATCCCACTGGGAATTGAGCTAACACCCGTCCGCGTCGACGAACCGGCGATGATCGGTTCGTGTTCACCTCGCCCGAGGCGAGTTGCAATCCTTACTCGAGCGGGCGGGTACCGCCCTCAGGGGTCGTCGCCACGCAGTGCAGCGACCTCGTGCTGGCGGTTACAGTCGGGCGCCTCCCTGTGGTCGCGCCGCTCCGACCACAGCAGCGGGTCTTTCGAGTTGGTGAAAAGACAGACCTGGCCCGTGCAAGTAGTGGATCTGCGCCCTTTCTTCCAATGAAATCACCCATCCGATCTCTTGCCGGTGAGGTTCATGTAGAGGAGTGTTTTGGGCTCCTTTTCAAGGAGCACCAGTGGGCTACATTCCGGCAAGCGCCTACAGACTCACAAGCTGGTCCCCAGTACCAACTTCCCGGACACCCGAAGTACGACGTCCGTCTAGTAAGGCAGGTACCAACACAGGATGTCGAGGCGCGCTGCCACAGCGTTATGGCATAGTTCTCACTTCGAAACTTTCGCACGCGATACGACTCATGAGACTTTCCCTACCACGTACATCGCGATTGACGCGGAGCGATTCGTGCACAAAATTCGACGCGTCGATGCACTAGTGCCATTCCGTACAGCCTAGATACTCTTTAAGATGACTCACAGTATCACCATGTAGAGGACGAGGAGGGTTGAAATGCCACTAAGCATCCCCATTAACTGCTACACGCGCTTTTCAGAGCACGTCGGAATCATCGCGTCAGTAAGCAATCCGGTCCGCTGGGCGGTGGTTCGAACCCTGTCCGTGCACGGCGCGCAGCCACAGGAAAAGATCGCCGCCTACCTCCAGGTCAGCCCCTCGACTCTCAGCCGACACTTGCACATCTTGTCCAATTGCCACTTGATCGAATTGCGGAGAGTGGGAAAGGGGAACATCGTTTCCCTCAGGCCTACCGCCCACCGCATCCTCGATGCGGCGCTGCCGATTATTCCCCCGCGACCTGCGCCAGCGTCCGACCGGGAATAAGTTCCCCGCCAATGGTGATGCTTACGGGGGAGAGGCGATTGTTTGGGGTACCGAATCGGCCAATGATGTCAATTATCTGGGATAGCGCTGTCTCCGCAACTCGCTCGACCGGCCAGCGATAGGTGGTAAGCCCCATGACCTCGGAGCCTGGAAGGAGACCATCACAGCCAGTAACACTTACGTCTCCGGGCACGGAGAGCCCGCTTTTTTCGAACAGCTCAATAAATCCCACCTGCCGCCGATCCGACGGGCACATAACCACGCTCACAGCGCCGCTTTGGACGAGAGGGAGGATGTAGTCTGCACCGGCATCGTTTCGGACGTCGACAATAAACGGCTCGAGCCCTGCCTCACGGATCGTGCCGATGGCAGAGGTGGCATTGGTCCATTCAGGTAGTGAAATATCAGAACACGTCCTCACAACCGCGATACGGGTGTGCCCCGCTTCCAAGACGAGCCGGGCCAGCTCCGCTCCTGCCGCCGCGGAGTCATAGGAGACCGCATGGACGAGCCTATCGGGTTCCGGGGTACAGATGCGTAGAATGGGCACCCGCAGCATAAACGGCTCGAGCGCGCTGCTCGGGAGGTCCCCCGTGGCGACGATAAGCCCCGCGACCTTCATCCCCAACAGCTGGTGCAACAGCTCGACCTGGTAGTCGTCTTGTTTGCCGGTGTTCACCGTCATCGTCGCCAGCTCCCAGCCGCGCTTCTGGGCAACGTGATGCAGCGAGCTAAATAATGCGCCGTAGGCTGGATTATCCGCATCGCGTAGGAGTAGTCCGATGGTACGGTCGTCCTTCTGCCCTCGACGGTGTCCGAACGGGTTGGGCACGTAGCCGATATCTTCTGCAACTGCGAGCACTTTGCGCCGCGTCGCTTGAGAGACTTTCTTTTGCCCAAGAAATACCCGGGATACGGAGCTCAGCGACACCCCGGCGGCCTTCGCCACGTCAGACATCGTGGGCTTCTGGGGCTGTGGCTGTGCACCCCGCTCCCCCTCGGAACCTGTTCCCCTATCGCCCACCGGACAACCCTTCTACCCCATGAGATCGCGGCCGATCATTTACCAACAACACCCCTAGGCTACCCCACCGGTCGCCATCTCCCGTTCCCTCGCCCTCTCCAGGTGCGCTTAACAGCACATTGCGACCCGACAGGCCACGCCCTCTACCCCCATCATCTACCCCCGCACGGTTGTGATTGCCGACACATTGCCAGCATTGCATAAGCCGAAAGGGAGAATTTTCCCACGCTAATGGGATATTGAACGGGCTCAAGGTTAACTTTCCCGCTTTGGCGAGGGGCGATTTACCAAAACGTCAGGTGCGTCAACTGGAGTTAACTTACTAATCCAGCACCGCACCCCATAACCACAGGTGGCGGGGTAGGGACGTCGATAAGCGCGTGTCTTAACTGCACAAACGCACTGCGCTCCGCCAATTTCCCTCATGTTTACCCTACCGCAATCGTCGCGTCATACCAGCCTGACATCGTTGCATGCGCTTGAAAAATCGAGCACACCGGTCTTTCCTGTTTCCAAACCGATGTCTTAGAAAGGCTGACTACATGTCTGAAATCCTCTTCGATGCTGCCACGCTGCAGTATCCCGGCAATCCACGGCCGACCATCAATAATCTCGACCTGAAGGTCAATGATGGCGAGCTCATCGCGGTTGTCGGTCCGTCGGGATCCGGCAAGTCGACAACCCTGCGCATGGTCGCAGGCCTTGAAGCACTCACCTCGGGCGAGATCTACATTGGCGGAACCCCTGCTTCTTCCCTCCCGCCGTCGAAGCGCGACGTCGCCATGGTTTTCCAGTCCTATGCCCTCTACCCACACATGACCGTGGCGGACAACATGGCGTTCGCGCTGAAGATGCAGAAGGTGCCCAAGGAAGAACGCGACGCTCGTGTCAAGGAGGCCTCCCGACTCCTCGAGCTCGACCAGTACCTCGACCGCCTGCCCAAGGCGCTCTCGGGTGGCCAGCGCCAGCGCGTAGCCATGGGCCGCGCCATCGTGCGCAAGCCGAAGGTCTTCCTCATGGACGAACCGCTGTCTAACCTGGACGCGAAGCTGCGCGTGAGCACCCGCACCCAAATCAGCCAGCTGCAGCGCGACCTGGGAACGACGATGCTCTACGTCACCCACGACCAGGTTGAGGCCATGACCATGGCAGACCGGATCGCTGTGCTCGAAGGCGGCAACATGCAACAGGTCGGATCTCCTGAGGAGCTCTACCTTCACCCCGCTAACGTCTTTGTCGCCACCTTCATCGGTTCCCCGTCGATGAACCTGCTCAACGCCACCATCGACAACAACTCCTTCCTCGTTGGCAGCCAGCGCCTGGCCATGCCGGCGCTGGAGAAGCAGCCGTCGTCCTCCTCCGTCATTGTGGGCATCCGCCCCGAGGACGTCGAGCTGGCATCCCAGGCCGATGCGGACATCCTCGGCGAGGTCCGCTTCGTGGAGAACTTCGGTTCCGATAAGTTCGTCCACGTTTTCGTCGATAGCTTCGGCACCGACAAGACCTTCCTCGCCCGCATCCCGAACACCGAGCGTTTCGACGTCGGATCCCCCATCGCGCTGCGCGTCAACTACGACAAGCTTCACGTCTTTGACGGGCAGACCGAGGAGCGCCTGGTGCGATGACGACTGCAATTAGCACCGCCACAAAGGCGGAAGAGACAAAGCCGAAGAAACCCCAAACCGAGGGAATTGACTGGCTGTCCTGGGCATTCCTTCTGCCCACCATCGTCCTGTTCCTCGTCTTCGAGTTCTACCCCTTCTTCCGCGCGCTCTACCTTTCCTTCGCCTCGACCGACCTCTTCGGCCGGCCGAAGGGATTCGCCGGGTTAGACAACTACCTCGAGATGATCTCGGACCCGACGTTCCTGTCCACACTGTCGCGCACGCTGATCTTCACCATCATCACCGTGCTGCTCAAGCTCCTCTTTGGCCTGAGCATCGCGCTGCCGCTGAGCTACCGCCTGCGCGGCACGTTCTGGATGCGCTCGCTCGTGCTTGTGCCCATGGCCGTCTCCACAGCGATCGGCACCCTGGTCTTCCGCAACATGTTCGCCCCGACCGTCGGTCTGTTCGACCAAATCTTCTCCTCCCTCGGCCTGCCCCAGGTGGGCTGGCTCACCAGCCCGAACGTGGCGCTGTTCTCGGCGATCATCGTCGACCTTTGGATCGGCATTTCCTTTGTCATCCTGCTACTAGTGGTGGCCATCGATAACATCTCCACCGAGGTCGTTGAGGCCGCGAACCTCGACGGCGCGACTGGCTTTCGCTACATCCGGCACATCATCGTCCCCGGTATTGCCCCGATGCTCATGGTCCTGGTGGTCACGCAGTCCATCGCCGCGATGAAGGAGTTCACGATCTTCAACGTGCTGACTGGCGGCGGCCCGGGCAATTCGACGCGCACCCTCGTGCTGGATATCTACGACAAGGCATTCGGCGGCGGTACGGCAGACTTCGCTGGCGCCTCGGCGCGCGGCATGGTGCTCTTCATCCTGGTGCTCGTGCTCACCCTTGTGCAGTTCCGTCTCTCCAACAGGAACAAATAGGAAGGCATAGACCATGAATTCTCAACTTCGTTCCCCGTTGACGACCGCGTTGCTGTGGATCTGGCTTCTCATCGCCAGCTTCTTCATCATCTTCCCGGTCTTCTACGCCCTGATCGGTTCCTTCCGCTCCACCGCGGACATCCAGGCCGGCGTTCAGTCCCTGCTCTTTGGCGACTTCGTGGCCGATAACTACCCCCGCGCGTGGCGGCAGTCGCAGGTGGGACAGCAGCTGATCAACTCGTTTATTGTGACGATCTTCCAGACGGCTGGCCAGTTCCTTACCGCTCTTTTCGCGGCCTTCGCCCTCGCGTTCGGCCGCATCCCTGCGCCGGGGAAGGTCCTCGTCTTCTTCATCTTGCCGATGATGATCCCGCACGAGCTCTCCGTCATCGGTAACTACCTCACCGTGCGCGAGATGGGCCTCTACGACACCGTCATCGCGGTGTTTTTGCCCTACATCGCCTCCTCGTTCACGATCTTCCTGTTCTACCAGGCGTTCAAGGGTTTCCCGAAGGAAATCTACGAAGCCACCCGCCTCGAAGGCGTCGGTCGGCTTCGGTTCCTGTTCACATTCATCGTCCCGCTGAACCGCTCGGTGTGCATGACCGCCATCGTCACCAGCGCAATCGGTGCGTGGAATGGTTACATGTGGCCGCTGCTGATCACGCAGTCGCCGTCGTCACGCACGATCCAGCCAGGCATCAAGGCCCTGGCTGACGAAACCGCGATTGATACAGGCCTGGTTCTCGCCGGCCTGCTCATCGCCGCACTTCCCACTATCATCCTGGTCGTGAGTGGTCAGAAATACCTGACCCGCGGCCTTACCGAAGGAGCTGTCAAGTAATGAAAAAGTTCACCCGCACCGTCTCTGTCCTCGCGCTCACCGCGCTGACCACCACCACCCTGGCCGCCTGTGGCGGCGGCGGGGAGACCACGAAGAATGCCGAAGGCGAAGTGGTCGTTGACTTCTGGCACTCATCCTCCGGCGCTTCCGGGGAGACACTGGACAAGCTCGTGCAGAAGTTCAACGAGGAGCACAATGGCAACATCGAGGTGAAGGCCTCTTACCAGGGTTCCTACGAGGACTCAATTTCTAAGTTCATCGCCTCGGTCCAGACCGGAGATCTCCCCACTCTGCTGCAGGCCAGTGACGTCCAGACCCGCTACATGCGCGACTCGGGCCTCGTCCGCTCTGCTTCCGAGCTGGCCAAGAATGACGACTCGTACAACTTCGAAAGCCTCGTTCCTGGTGTAGCGAACTACTACACCATGGAAGATGAGATCTTCTCCATGCCGGCGATGGTTTCCCAGCCCGCGATCTTTGTCAACAACGACCTGCTCAAGCAGGCCGGCGTTGATCCGAACTCCATCGGCACCACCGAGGGTCTGCTCAACGCCATCGAACAGGTTCACGCCAAGACCGGCAAGCCCGGCATCACGTTCCAGCACTCCGCGTGGTACATGGAGCAGCTGGCGGGATCCCTGGGCAAGGAATTTTGTGCCCCCGGCAACGGTGTAGGAAAGGAACAGGCCACTGAATTTAACCTGACCGAACCTGATCTTGTTGCTGTCTGGGAGCGCATCTCCGAGCTCTATAAGTCCGGCGCCATCCACAACCCGGGCACCGATGGCTCCGCCGCCACTGGTGCTTTCCTCGCTGGCGAGGTTGCCCTTCAGATGAACTCCTCCTCGAACTATGGAAACATTCAAAAAGGCAACGTCGGGTTCGATTGGTCCATCCATCGTATGCCGCGCGACACCGCCGAGTCCGGTGCTGCCCCTGGAGGTAACTCCCTGTGGGCGATCCAAGAGGGCAACTCCGACGAGGAAGTCGAAGCCGCGTGGGAGTTCATGAAGTTCATCGGCTCTGATGAGTCCCAGAAGCAGATCTTCGAGGAGACCGGGTACCTGCCTACAACGTCCACCGCTACGGAGCAGCTATCCAACCTCACCCCGCAGCACAAGTCGCTGCTGGATCAGCTTGCCACTACCCCGATGAACACCGTGAGCGCCGGCTGCCACACTGGTGCTCTCAACGACGCCCGCAAGAGCTACGCCGAGGCGATGTCCACCATTGCCAACGGGTCGGACGCCAAGACGGCCCTTGAGACCGCGAAGCAAGGCGCCGATTCTGCCATTGCCAACTACAACGCTCGAGCTGGTAAGTAGTGGCAAAGCTCGTTGACGCCCCCGATACTTTCGAGAAGTTCCGCGCAGACGGCGTGGCAAAGGTCTACCCCGGAGCGACCTTTGTTGCCGCCGTGCGGGAGGGCTCCGCGCTTCAAAGAATCGGAGAAAGGATCCAAAACGACGTCCGTTCGCGCGGGTGGGATACCGACTTCGCCTTTACTGTGCCGTCAAGCTTCCACATGACGGTGCTCGAAGGGCCCAAGTTCAACGGCCCCCTCCCGGCATGGCTCGAGGACGCCCACGACTTCCCAGAAGCCGTCGTACGCATGCGCCAGCGCCTCGCGGAGGCCCACATCGCGGCGCCGACGCGGTTGGAGATGAAGACAACCGGTGTGTTCAATCTCCACGAGCGGCTGACGTTTAAGCTCGTACCGGCAGACGAGGAGGTTAAAGCCGATCTCGACAGATTCCGGAAGCAAGCCGGGGCGGTCCTCGAGTTCCCAGTGAGGGAGCTCAGTGAGTACCACTTCCACTCCACTTTGGGCTACCGGCTTACCGTGGCCGACCCGGACGATCCTGCCCTCCTCGAGGCGAAGGCCCTCTATGACTCATGGGCCTCCGAGGTAACCTCGGTCGACCTCGAGCGCGTCGGGTTCTGCATTTTCAACGACATGCAGTCCTTCCCGCCGCTGCTCTACTTCGACCCGGCCTAACCCGCCGCGGCTACAGAAAAAGTGCCCCAGCGCCCGATCGGGTGCTGGGGCACTTCCTATTTAGCGGAAGGCTTCAGGCCTAGCACTTCGCGTGCCTCCTCGGCTCCCTCCCACAGGTGTGCATCCCACCCAAACTCGAGTGCGCCATCGATGTTGACCTGGCGGTCATCGAAGAAGAAGGTGGTCTCGCGCTCGTATTCGGGGTAGCGCTCCTTGAGCTGCCCCTCGGCGATCTCGAAGATGCGCTGAGCCGGCTTGGCCACGCCGACCTCGGCGGAGAAAATTTTCACCTCGATCTGGCTGCCCCAGTCGGATTCGCGCACCGCCTTGATCATCGAGGTCGGCGCGTTACTGAGCAGGCCAATATGATGGCCCCCTGCGCGGAGGTCGAATAGAAGCTCCTCCGTCTCCGGAACGAGCACGGAGTTGCGTGCCCCATCAAGGGCTCCGAGCCCCTCAAAGTCGACACCGTCGTAGGCGGTTTCATCCAGCCCTGCGTCCCGGAGCACCTTGGGCCAGTATTCATCCTCCGGCAGGCCGAGATCGTAGTCATCCCGGTGGGCCCAGTAGCCGCGCAAGAGGTCATCAACCGTAACTGTCACCCCGCTGTCGGTGAGATACGTTAGAAGGCGAGGGATGCGGTCTCCCTCGGGGACAAGAACTTGACCGATGTCGAAAACGACGATGGACATGCGCATTCCTTTTCTTCGGGGATCATCTAGGCAGTCCCCGTCATGGTATGTTCCTCCCGCCCGGGCTGGGGTGCGCGAAACGAAATGTTCGCAATGCTTTCACTTTGGTGCCTATCCACGCGTTCACCTCCCGTCCACCTCTCCCCAACAACATAATTTTATTCACCTAAACGCCCACTTCAACGGGGTTATCAGACAGCTTGGTCCGGGCGGTTGTCGGAGGGAGGATACATTGGCCCCATGACGAAATACGACAACTCCGATACCCAACAGTGGGCTTTTGAGACCCGCTCGATCCATGCCGGGCAGCACCTCGACTCCGATTTCAAGGCGCGCAACCAGCCGCTCTACCTGACCACATCCTATGTGTTCAACGACGCCGCGCACGCGGAGGCGAGGTTTAACTTGTCCGATCCGGGCCCGATTTACACCCGCCTGACCAACCCGACCCAGCAGGCGCTTGAGGACCGCCTCGCGAGCCTCGAGGGCGGGGTGGCAGCAGTGGCGTTTGCCTCCGGCATGGCCGCCGAGACCGCCGCCATTACCAACCTCGCCTCCGCGGGTGACCACATCGTGACATCACCTCGCCTCTACGGCGGCACGGAGACGCTCTTCGAGGTCACGCTGCCGCGCCTCGGCATTGAGTTCACTTTCGTGGACAACCCCGACGACCCGGAGTCCTGGGCAGACGCCGTGCGCCCCAACACGAAGGCGTTCTACGGCGAGACCTTCGGCAACCCGATCGCCGACGTGCTTGACATCCCCGCCGTGGCCGAGGTCGCCCACGCCCACCAGGTTCCGCTCATTGTGGACAACACGATGGCCACTGCCGCGATCGCCCGCCCGCTTGAGCTCGGCGCCGACATTGTCGTGGTCTCCACCACGAAGTTCTACACCGGCAACGGCGCTGCCATCGGCGGCGCGATTATCGACGCCGGCCGCTTCGACTGGACGGTAGAACGCGACGGCGAGCCGGTCTTTCCCTACTTCGTCACCCCCGACCCCGCCTACCACGGCCTGAAGTACGCCGACCTGGGCGAGGCGGCCTTCGCGCTGAAGGCCCGCGCGGGTGTTTTGCGGGATACGGGCGCGGCGATCTCGCCTTTCAATGCGTGGGTGGCGCTGCAGGGGCTGGATACGCTGAGCCTGCGCGTCGAGAAGCACAATGCGAACGCGCTGGAGGTGGCACAGTTCCTCGCCGCCAACGACAAGGTCGCGAGCGTGAACTACCCCGGGCTGGAGTCAAGCCCCTACTACGCCGTGAAGGAAAAGCTCGGCCTGAACTACACCGGCTCGGTGCTCTCCTTCGATGTCGCCGGGGATCCGCACGACCGGACCGCGGCGTGGGCGTTCATTGACGCGCTGAAGCTGCACTCGAACCTGGCCAATATTGGCGATGTCCGCTCGCTCGTCGTCCACCCGGCGTCCACGACGCACTCGCAGTCGAGCGAGGCGGGCCTCGCCCGCGCCGGCATCACGCAGGCGACAGTGCGCCTGAGCGTGGGCATCGAGAACGTCAACGACATCATCGCCGACCTCGAGCGCGGCTTCGCGGCGGTGTAGCGATACCCTTGAGTGCTATGACCTCCCCGACGCTCATCTCCGACGGCGCGCTGCACACCGTGCGCATCGGAGACCTCTCCACGGAGGCCGGCGCCGTCATCTCGGGCGCCGAGATCGCCTACCAGGCCTGGGGCGAGTTTCGTGGCGACGCCTCCGGGGCCAACAACATCCTCCTTGTCGAGCACGCCCTAACAGGCGACTCGAACGCCGCCGAGTGGTGGTGCGAGGTCATCGGCCCCGGCAAGGCGCTGAACACCGACACCTGGTGCGTGGTGTGCACAAACGCCCTGGGCAGCTGCTACGGCTCGACGGGCCCCGCCAGCCCGCACCCCGACGGGGGCCGCTGGGGCTCGCGCTTCCCCGCCATCTCCATCCGCGACCAGGTCACGGCGGAAAAGCGGTTTGTAGACGCCCTGGGCATCGGGCGAGTACACGCTATCCTCGGCGGCTCGATGGGCGGGGCGCGCACGCTCGAGTGGACGATCATGTACCCAGAGATGGTGGACTACGCCTGCGTGCTGGCGGTCTCGGCGCGCTCGAGCGCCTGGCAGATCGGGATCCAGACCGCCCAGCTCTCCGCCATCACCCGCGACCCCGACTGGCACGGCGGCGACTACTACGACGCGCCCCACGGCCCCGACGCGGGGCTCGCGGCCGCACGCCGCATCGCGCACCTGACCTACCGCGGGGAGCTGGAGATCGACGAACGTTTCGGTACTTCCGCCCAGGCCGGGGAGAACCCGCTTGGCCCCTACCGCCGCGACGACCAGCGGTTTGCGGTGCAGAGCTACCTCGACCACCAAGGGGTCAAGCTCGTCGAGCGTTTCGACGCCGGCAGCTACGTCACACTGACCGAAACGCTCAACCGCCACGACGTCGGCCGCGGCCGCGGGGGCTTAAACAAGGCGCTGGCCAGCTCGAAGATCCCCACGATGATCGTCGGCGTCGACACCGACATCCTCTACCCCTACCACCAGCAAGAACACCTCTCGCGCAACCTGGGCAACCTCATGGCCATGTCGAAGCTGTCTAGCCCCGTCGGCCACGACGCCTTCTTAGTCGAAGGCCGCCAAATGGACCTCATCCTGCGCCGCTTTATCGCCCTGATGGAGCAAACGCCGTCCCCGCACGACTTCGCCTCGCACCGCGGAGCCTACGACATCTAGGGCGCGCACCCGGAAAAAGGGGCAACCGCAGTCCCGAACCTCCGCCCCGGTTGCCCCGGCGTGCAAAAGCAGGGCCCGCCCCTGGCTGACCCAGCCGATGAAGCGGGCGTCCCCGGACGCTTGCCATGCTATTTTCGCCAAACGCTTGGTAACTATATGTATAGTTTTGAGACAAGGGTAGTTTCAAACCCCTCCCAGCCAACTACAAGCCTGGCTCTCGGAGGCCCCCTTGAAAGTCACACGGTTATTGCCTGCAGTTCTCGCGGCAACAATTTGCCTCACGCCCCCGCCCAATGCCATCGCATCTACCCCAACGGTTCAACACACCATTCTCACCGTTGATAAATTCGGTAATCCAACATCTGGGTTCGTGCATTTCGAGCTGGATGCCACGCCGTCGACAACACCCTATTTTTCAGTGCGTGGACTGCCATGCACGAAGAATGAATCCGTCGGGGGAGGTGATTGGAGTTACGGCTGGCGTCTCATTAACGGGCCCACAAAGGAGTGCTTCTCAAACTACATGCACCGTTCGAAGTCGCACACCGCGACTGCCTCGATGGGCGGTGACTCTCGTAGCGCCACAGCCCGCTCTGGAAACTGGGCAAATGCCTCTGTGAGGGCAGGCTACGGATCCGGTACCTGCTTCACATACTGGTCAACCCAGTAGAGACTCGGAGAAGTACGCGAATCACCCTACGGCCCCGCGTACTTTTCCGCCTCAGGTGCCAATTCGCATTCCAGAAGGTCGGCTATGTCGAGAAGAGCCCCCCTTTCCTCGATAAAAAAGCGGGTACCCATAAATTCCCACCCCGGCACATCCTCTGTCTCAAGAGCATCAATCTGCGAGAGAAATGCGGCAATCGCACGCAATTGGCACGCAGCGTCACGAGCTCGCGGTCCGATCGCGTTAAGGGCTATTTTTTCGTTCATGCCGGCAAAATATCACGGCGGGAATTACCGGTCAATAGCGGTAATTTGATGCAGCTCCCTAGGTAGATTGGCACTTCTGCAGCAGCGCGAAGCGGAAAGCGCTCACTTCCGCAGCAATCAAGTGCGCCCTTTGAGAATCATCCCATACACTTTAGGATCCGTGCGTTACAAACGGTCATTGCGGCCGCTCTGAAAAGTAATTCGATTTCGCTGACAACTCGGGAGATACTGGTAAGAACAGCACAACAACTCCAGTTAAAGGTTGCCCAGGCCGGCGAGGACCCCTTCGGCCCCTACCGCCGCGACGACCAACGCTTCGCGGTGCACAGCTACCTCGATCACCAAGGCGTCAAGCTCGTCGAGCGTTTCGACGCCGGCAGCTACGTCACGCTCACCGAAATGCTCAACCGCCACGACGTCGGCCGCGGAGCCTACGACATCTAGGGCGACACCGCGGCAGGCGGCTCGCACACGCCGGCGTCGAAGTGATTGCGGCCGATCCAGCTCTGAGCAACCGTCATGCGCGCCACCTGCCCCGGTGCGACGCATTCGCTTCGCGACGTCCCGTGCCCCTGCACCTCGGCAAAGTGCCACTGCGTCGGATGCTCGTAGCTGCTCCACGCTCGACCGCCATTTGCGCCGGTGTCCCACGCTCCTCCGTCGTGGTCCACAGTGCTGGCGGGTGTGTTTCCAATAAGGTGCGCGAACAACAGCGCGAAGACCACAAGCACCGCCGCAAGCAGCACGCTGGCCGACGTCAAGACAATCCGTTTGGTGTTCATTAATTCTCCTCCATTGCTATGCGGAATTCCCGGTCGCAGTGGTCGACGACCCAGGGGTCGTGGCTGACCACAACTACAGCCGCGCCCGCCTCGGCGCGTAGCCGCATCAACCTGAGCGTCATCTCGCCATTTTCGCGGTCAAGCGAAGCGGTCGGCTCATCGGCGAGAATGATTCGAGGGTTGCGGACGATCAAGCGAGCGAGCGCAACGCGCTGTTGCTCCCCTCCGCTGAGCTCGTACACCTTCGACTTCTCAATGTTTCTCCTCTTTTCGCTCAGGCCGACCACATCGAGGGCCGCGCGGATTTTTTCCACGGCGTCGCGCCTCGAGGTACCCGGCGGAAGCGCCAACCGGACGTTATCGATGACCGAGTCGGCCTCGACAAGGGCAAAGTCCTGGAACAAATAGCCGAGCTCTTGACGACGAAACCGCCGCGCGACGCTTTCCTTGGGCGCGCTGAGATCACGATTGAGGATGCTCAGCCGGCCTGCGGTAAATCGATCAATCAGGCCGATACAGTTCAGAAGCGTCGTCTTGCCCGCCCCCGAAGGGCCGGTGATGGCGACCATTTCCGCGGGCTCAACCTCGAGGTTGAGCCCGCGCCACAGTGTGCGAGACCCAATTGTGTAGCAGGCGTCGGTGACGTTGATAAGCGGAGCCCCAGTCATCGCGCTGCCCTCCTTCCTACGACAAGGACCACTACCAGCGCCGCTCCCGAAACAAGTACGGGGACGAATGCAGAGCTAAGGGCTGCGGGGAGCCGAACGCTGAATTGGGCAATCATCGACGGTGTGGCCGCACCCGGGGGCAGCGCATCCAGGGACCTGATGTAGCTGGATCGCTGCCATAAGTACCAGAGCACTGCGGCAAACGACACCGCGTCGATGGCGATTGCTCTACGGTAGACATTCAATGGGCTGCGGCCGAGGATCCTCAACGCGCGTAAGTTTTGGCTCCACAATCTGCAGTAGAAGACTCCCCCTGCTGCTCCAATGCCGGCCGCGAACAACACAGAAATGACCGCGCCGCCCACATAGACGATCATCTCTCTGCCGATGGTTCGGTGCGCATGCGCCCAAGCGGTGTCGAATGGCTCCAAACGGGCCACGAAATTCGCGATGTCCGGGTCGCTGAGATCAATATTTCCCCCCACAAAACCAATGTGCGACTGCGACAGCTTTGCGACGACATGTCGATCGCTCAGCGGCAAATCATCGGGAACGACGACTATAACGGGATCCATCTCGATCGACGGATCCATCCACCCCACTTCGCTGAAGGCCCACGTAAAGACGGGGTGGCCGGAGCCAGAAACCTGCCTCACCGCGCACTGGCTCGTTTCAAACTGTGCGCACACGCGCGAACGCGTGTCCTCGCTCAGCGCGCCACCGCCTGGAACGAAGATCGTGGGCACGGGCTGCGCGTCCGCGTGCAACTGGGCGAGTAGCGTCCCCTCAACTGAGCGCGTCAGTCCCTCGTTGTTGAAGATCATCATGGGGCTGTGTACCCCCAGCAGGGTATCCGGCGGAAGGTACTCCGCAAGGACGACGTTTCCCCTCGCAGATAGCTCCCGAACCCGCTGCGCGAGCCGCGCGGTCGAGTCTTGGACACCTTCCATGTTGCGCGCTCCGGACAACTCGGCCCGGTAGACCCCCGAGGTTCGTTCCCACTCCCCTTTGACTGCCTCTTGTGCCTTCCATTCCGGCACGATATTGAAGGCAGGAAGAACGAACGACGACACGGAAATGCACGTCAACGCGAACATCACGGCAACGACCACCATGCTTTCCCCAACGGGCAACTTGCCCTTGAGGCGCGCAGGGATGCTCAGCCGACGCACAACCCACAAACACGCCAGGAAGGCCGCACACATGACGATCGAAAACACCATCGACAACAGTGCCAGGTACCGGATGAGCATGACTGTCGAATGCGGCGAAGAAATGAGCACGACGAGCGCTATCATGATTATTTCGCCAAGGAGTACCGCGAACAGTGGGCGGAGAATGGATCTTTCCAGCTCTCTCCGCGCACTGTCCCAATACCCGTAGCCGTAGAGTTGCCAGGTGGCGTAGTCCTGCGACGACAGAAGAATGGCGATGACGACCAAGGCCATCGCCGCGAGGAGGAGCAGCCCGAAGAACTTTGCCAAGGGCGTCCCGGCGAGGAGATAGACAAACTCGTGGTTTTCCAGATTGGCTACGTCGTACCCGTGGGACTCGGCGGCTTCAACAAAGCGAGCGTGGAATTCTCTACCGCCCGAGAGCTGGTAGACTTGGCGCGGGTCTCCGAGCGGAACATCACCCAAGGAATGCATAATTCGCTGATTGGTAGGAGGCAGGCCACGATAGGTAGTACCGCCTGCTGTTCCCGCCGCATAAATATCTGTCGCGTCAGGTCGTGCGATCGCCACCGCTATGCGCTGCCCGTGATCTACCGCCAGCTGCTGTAAGTCGCTCAAAAGGCGCTCGTTGTCCTCCGCGCTCTTCACCGTCGTGATCTGGGTTGTGCGTCCCTGCTCGACAACATCGGCCCCCTGGATCAAGGCTGCCGCCCAATATGCCAGGACGAAGCACGCGCACCCGGCGATGGCAATAGCTGCCCCAAACAGCGATGTCGCCTGTACGCGTACTTTGTGCACTGCGTTCCTTAGCACCTGTCAGCAGAACCGATAGTAGGACCCATCAGACCAGATAGGGTTGGAGGGCGCCTGGGCACGCGCCCAGGTTCCCGCCGGCTGGCAACCTGAGTCAACATAGCGCAACCCCTGAACCGAGGCACCATGATTCACCGACGGGTGCCAGTAGTTTGACCACACTCGTCCACCGCTGCTCCCGTGATCCCAATCTCCACCGTCCTTTGGCTCCGCGACTGCCGCGGCCATCCCGGCCATGCTGAGGAGGATCGCCACACCGGCGGTGGCAATCCTGGGTCGAGTCTTCATCACACGTACCTTCCGTGAAAACGCTGTTCCAATAGTGGCTAGGTGTGCGGTTATTCACCCGAAACCTAGGGATACGGTAGCCCCTCACGGTGTCTTAGGGGAAGTGATTGTGGGTTAATTCTTTGGTGTCTACACTTAAGTACACTCTTGGCGGTGTGCCCGCGAGCGTGGACCCGGATTGCCGGGCGGGCGACACAGCGCGATGGGTAGCCCCGACGAACCATCCCGTAGCCAGCAGGAGGTTGTTTCTAGCTCCCCAGCGCATCCACCGACCATGCGAGCCACATCATGGCCCCGCCGAGGGCGGCGGTAAATAGGGCGTCGAAACGCTTAGAGCGCACCGCAACCAGGCCGATGACCTTCGAGTCACAGGTCAAGCGCATCAGCGAGAGCCAGGCCAGGCTCGCTCCGAGGGCAAAGGTGGCGCGGCGCCAGTGGTCGCTTAGCACGTAAGCCGTCGCCGCCAGAAGGCCCACGGCGAAGATCACGACCATCGACTGCTGCGCGCGCAGCGGCAGCGGCGAAGGCCGATTTCCCAAGTCGTGGGGGTTATCCAGCACGGTTAACCAGCAATGCGCTCGGCGCGCTCGACGATGTTGCGCACCAGGAAGGTACGCGTCATGGGGCCCACGCCGCCCGGGTTCGGGGAGACCCAACCGGCCTTCTCCCACACGTCGGGGTGGACATCCCCAACCGTCTTGCCGTCGACGCGTGAGACGCCGACGTCGAGCACCGCCGCGCCCTCCTTGACCATCTCAGGAGTGATCATGTGGGGCTTGCCGGCGGCGGCGATGATGACATCGGCCCGGCGCGTCTCCGCCGCCAAATCCTTCGTACCGGTATGGCAGAGCACCGCGGTGGCGTTGACGGACCGGGTGGTGAGCATGAGAGAGATCGGGCGGCCCACCGTCACGCCGCGCCCGATGACGCAGACGATGGCGCCGCCCAGGTCCACGCCGAAGCGCTCGAGCAGCTTGATGGAGCCGTTGGGTGTGCACGGCAGCGGGGCGGGTTCGTTTAACACCAGCTTGCCCAGGTTCACCGGGTGCAGGCCGTCGGCGTCCTTGTCGGGGTCGATGCGGCCGAGCACCCGGTTCTCGTCGAGGTGTTTCGGCAGCGGGAGTTGGACGATGTATCCGGTGACGGCGGGGTCGTTATTCAGGTCGTCGATAAGCGCATCGAGCTCGTCCTGCGTTGCGTCGCCAGGCAGCTCTTTCATGATGGAGGCGATGCCGAGCTCCGCGCAATCCTTGTGCTTCATGCGCACGTAGTTCTGGCTCGCCGGATCCTCGCCGACGAGCACGGTGGCCAGGCCGGGCGTGATCCCCCGCTCCTTCAGCGCGGCGACGCGCTTTTTCAAGTCCGCGAAGATCTCCTCGCGGTAGAGCTTTCCGTCCAATTTGATTGCACTCACATCCCCCATCCTAGACTTGTGCCCCGTGGCGCACCTGCACATTATCTTTGACAACCCGGTCATCCCCCCGAACACCGGCAACGCGATCCGGCTCAGCGCGGGCACTGGGGCGACCCTGCACCTCGTCGAGCCGCTCGGCTTCTCCCTTGATGAGAAGCACCTGCGCCGCGCGGGGCTGGACTACCACGACCTGGCAGAAGTAGTCATCCACTCGAACCTCAACGCCTGCTTCGCCGCGCTGCCGGGCTCGCGCGTTTTCGCCTTCACCACGAAGGCCACGTCCTTCTACCACGAGGTGTCCTACCGCGAGGGCGACGCCCTGCTGTTTGGTACAGAGCCGACGGGCCTGCCAGAGGCCCACGCGTTCCACCCGCGGGTGACCGACCGGCTGCGCATCCCCATGCTGCCAGGGCGGCGCTCGATGAACCTGGCCAACTCCGCCGCCGTGGCCACCTACGAGGCGTGGCGGCAGCTCGGATTCGTCGGCGGGATGTGAGGCGGGCCGCCACTGGCTAGGTTGTGCTCCATTGCGGGTGACTGCGCGGTGTGTACTGCGCGATGTGGAACGCCGAAGAGGCAAAGTCCCAGGTCGCGACGGACCCTCGCGTCCACATCACGCAGTACACACCGCGCAGTGGGCCCCGCTGCCCCCGACCCCAGCGGCACCGCAAGCCCTACAACCTGCCCAGCGCTTGCAGCTGCTCAGCGCGTCCGAGAGGGCCATCGATATCGTGGAGAATCGTGCTGGTCAGACCGGCACCGTCCGGCCCCCACACATTGGTTGATTCCAACCCGTTCCACCGCCCCGACGGGTAGCGGTACAGGTGAACGGTCAGATCGACGTTGGGGAATGCCCACTCGGTGGGACTGTGGTGGACGGCGATGCCGTTGGCGATGTCGATGCGGGAAAAGTACTCCGCGAGCGCGATGCGCTCGTCGGTGTCGACCATCGTCGTCTCAGAGGTAAACCACGAGAAGAACGTGCCCTCCGGCAGGCCGGTGACCTTGCGCCCCACAAGCTGGCGGATGAACCCGCCCTCCCACATCCCGGAGAATCCCTGGTCCTTGCACTCCTCGGGAGCGGGGTACGTCTGCTGGGTAGCGGTTTCCACGTCGCTCGTGTCAAGCGCGTCGAGGTACCAGATGCGAGCGATGATCGCGGCCCGTCCCGCCAGATGCACCGTTACCTCGACGAGCTCGATCTTGCGTCCGGGCCTGATGGTCTTTGCCTCGACGCTCGCTTCCTCCAGCGGGAGACGGCCGAGGATGTCGTAGGACACGCGCACCAGCCGCTTCGTGTCACCGGGTTCACGGGATCGCTGGGCGACGTGCACGATCAACCCGGCGAGGCTGGAGAAGTGGTAATCCTGCGCCGACCAGGCGCCTTCGCAGTGGGAGGTGGGAGCGAACGCCATGTCGCCTGTGCGTCGGAAGTATGACTCTGTCACGATTATCTCCTTTTCTATCGTGCGCTGACGTCGCCGAACTTGTTCGCCACCGTCGCGAGCAACGCGGGGCGCGCTGCCATCCACGCCGCGGCCATGATGGTGAGTGAGAGCAGAAAGACGATGAGCCCGGTGATGTCACCTGCGTATTCGGCGGGGTCAGCCGAGCCGCGGGCGGCGTACATGTGGTTGAGGTTGCGCAGCGCCCCGGTGGCGAAGACCAGCAGGACGTGCACGGTGATGAAGCCGACGAAGTAGATCATCACCGGGAAGTGGAGTGCGCGGGCGACGTGCGCCGGGTAGAGCTTCGACGCCGTTGTCCAGGTTTCCTTCCAGAACCCGCTCATGCGCACCCCGGAGATGATCGCCAGGGGCGCGGCGATGAACACGGTGATGAAGTACGTCAGAAGCTGCAGCGCGTTGTAGTGCACCCATCCGTTCTCGGTCGGCCAGTTCAGTGTCAGGTACTGCAGCCCCGCGGACAGCGCGTTGGGGAAGACATCGGGGCCGGCGGGCACAATGCGCTTCCACTGCCCGGTGGTGAACAACAGGATGTAGAAAAGTGCCCCGCACGCGACCCAGACCACGTCGAGGGTTTGGTGGAACCACAGCGTGAGGCTGATTTTTTTGCCCCCGCCGCGCGGGGTCCAGTACGCCTGAGGTTTGGTTTCCCGGCGCACGGAGATGCCCGTGCGGATGATCAGCACCATCAAAAACGCGTTGAAGAAGTGCAGCGCGTTGAGCCACACCGGGAACCCGATGGGCGCGTCGGCGGGCTGGCTCGGGTGGCCGTTGTAGCGCTCGATGAAGCTCGCTCCCCACTCGGTCAGCGTGATGTAGCGCGCGCTCATCACGGTCATCGCGGCCAGCACCACCAGCCCAGCCGCGGCGAGGAGGATCCGCCCGGGCTTGCGCTTCTCGACGCCCTCCCCACCACGCCCACTCTCGACCACCGGAGGTGCGGGAACTGGCTCTGGCGCTGCGGCAGGAACAGCAACAGGCTCCGGCTCGACATGGGTCACCGGCGGCCACGGTTTCCCGCCTTTGACCCGCGGCAACCCCTGGCGCATCGCGGCGGGTTGCGCGACCGACACGTGTGCCGGCTCCGGCGCCGGCGCCGGCGCTGGCGCCACCTCTCCGGCGATCTCGGCCGGCGGCCACGGTTGCCCGCCTTTGACTCGGGGCAGGCCCCGTCGTAGTGCTGTTGCCATGGGCTCCTACTTTCGTTTCTGAAGGGCGTCGATAAGCTTCGGCGCAACCTCGAACACGTCGCCGACGATGCCGAAATCGGCGATCTGGAAGATGGGAGAGTCGGGATCTTTGTTGATCGCCACGATCGTGTCCGCGGTTTGCATGCCCGCGAGGTGCTGGATCGCGCCGGAGATGCCCAGCGCTATGTAGAGCTGCGGGGAGATAACGACACCGGTCTGGCCAACCTGGTGGGCGGCTGCCACGTAACCCGCGTCCACGGCGGCGCGCGAGGCACCCACGGCAGCACCGAGGGCATCAGCGAGCCCGCCAACGATGCGTTCAAACTCCTCCGACGAGCCCAGCGCGCGACCCCCGGAGACCACACGCGGCGCGCTACGTAAGTCGGGGCGCGACCCGTCCGCGCTCGCCGCCTCGACCGCCGTCACCGTGGCCGCGCGCGCCCCGGAGGCGGTGACCTCGAGCGTCTCAACGCCCGGGGTTGCCGGCTCGGCGCGGTGGTCCACGGCGCCGAGGCGCATGGTGACCACGGGCGCGTCGTGGGTCGACGCCGCCACAGCCTGGTACGTGCCGCCGAACGCGGAGTGATCGGTAACCAGGCCGAGCTCGTCACGGCGCAGGGCCGTGGCATCGACGTTGAGGGCGCGGCGCAGGCGCACCGCCAGGCGCGCCGCAACGTCACGGCCCGCAATGGAGTGTGCGCACACAATCGCGGCGGGTGAAACATGCGCCTCGGCGGCGACGGCGGCGTCGACAAGCGGGACAGTGAGGGTGGTGGTGTCGATACGCGCGGCGAGCACGCGACTCGCCCCTAAGCCGCCGAGCTGCTCAGAGACAGCGTCGTCAGCCTCGTCGGCGCAGAGACCGACGAGCGCGACGGGCTCGCCGACGAGGCTTGCCGCCCCGATCAGTTCCGCGGCCGAGGGTGCGAGCGCGCCGTCGCTGCCGCGGTCGACCACGACGAGAATTGCAGGCTGGTCCATGGTGGTCTCCTTAAATCAGGCGGTTGGCCGCTAGGTAGTCGGCGAGCTGCTCGGCGGCGCTGCCGTCGTCGGTGATGATGGTCCCGGCCTCGCGCGGCGGCCGCTGCGCGACCTCGAGCATGATCGATTTGGCCCAGGAAAAATCCTCCGGGTCGATGCCGAGATCGGCCAGGGTGAGTTTGTCCACCGGCTTCTTCTTCGCCGCCATGAGCCCCTTGAAGTTGGGGTAGCGCGGCTCCGGGAACGCCTCCGTCACAGACACCACCGCCGGCAGCTGCGCGCTCAGCGTCATTCGCCCGTCGTCGATGGTGCGCGTGGCCGTGATCTCACCGCCGCTTACCGCCATGTCGGCGACGTTGGTCAGCTGCGGGTAGCCCAACAGCTCCGCGACCATGGTCGGCACCACTCCCGCGTTGCCGTCGGTGGAGTAGTTGCCGGCGACCACGAGGTCGAACTCCTCGCGCGACAGCACCGCCGCGATCGCCTCCGCCGTCTGCCCGAGATCGGCGCCGGCCAGTGCGGCGTCGCTGACCAGCACGGCCGCGTCCGCACCCATCGCGAGACCGCGGCGCACGCTGCTTTCCGACGCCTCCGGGCCGACGCTGATGAGGTGAACGCTCGCCTCCCCGACAGCCTCCGCCAGCACCAGAGCGGCCTCCACGGCGCGTTCGGCAATTTCATCGAGCACGGTATCCCCGGAGCGTTCGGTCAGCCCGGTTTCGAGGTCAAGGCCGCGCTCCCCGTAGGTGTCGGGGACGTCTTTGACCAGCACTGCTATGCGCATCGGATTCTCCTCGTCGGTGTTTTCTAAGTCTCTAGGTTTTCGTCCACGACGTACGCCGCCTCTGTCGCCTCGTCGATGTCGTTGACACTGACGCCCGGCGCGAGGACGCGCAGCACCAAGTGGTCGCCGTCGACGTCGAAGACGCCCAGGTTGGTGATGATCCGGTCGACCACCGCCTTTCCCGTCAGCGGCAGGGTGCACTCGCGCAGCAGCTTCGGCGCGCCGGCGCGGGTCACGTGGTCGGTGAGCACGATGACCCGAGGTGTGCCGGCGACGAGGTCCATCGCCCCGCCCATGCCCTTGACCATCTTGCCCGGCACCATCCAATTGGCCAGGTCGCCGTTTTGGGCGACCTCCATCGCGCCGAGGATGGCGACCTTCACCTTGCCGCCGCGGATCATGGCGAAGCTCGTCGCCGAGTCGAACACCGCTGCACCCTGGCGCAGGGTGACCGTCTGCTTTCCCGCATTGATGAGATCCGCGTCCTCTTCGCCGTCGTAGGGGAACGGCCCCATGCCGAGGATGCCGTTTTCGCTTTGCAGGATCACATCCACGCCTTCTGGCAGGTTGTTGGCCACCAGCGTGGGAATCCCGATTCCCAAGTTGACGTAGTCACCGTCGCGCAGCTCGGCGGCGGCACGGGCCGCCATGTCGTCGCGGGTCCATCCGATATCCATCTAGCTCTCCCTTTCCGCTGGCTTGGGCCGCACGGTGCGCTGCTCAATCGGCTTGTCGCCTGTGCCCACCTCGACGATGTGGTCGACGTGGACGCCCGGGGTCATCACCGCGTCCGGGTCGATGGAGCCGAGCGGGCCAAGCGTTTCCACCTCTGCGATGGTGACCACCCCGGACTCGGCGCACAGCGGGTTGAAGTTACGCGCGGTACGCCGGTAGACCAGGTTTCCTCCCACGTCGCCGGCGAAAGCGTGGACAAGGCCGACATCGGCGACGATTCCGCGCTCAAGCACGTACTCGCGGCCGTCGAAAAGCGCGGTGGGCTTGCCGCGGGCGATCTCGGTGCCCACCCCGGTTGCCGTGTAGAACGCGGGGATTCCCGCTCCCCCGGCGCGCAACCGCTCGGCGAGCGTGCCTTGCGGTGTGAACTCAACCTCCAACTCGCCGGCGAGGTAGGCCCTGGCGAACTCCTTGTTCTCCCCGACGTAGCTTGCCACGACCTTTTTCACCTGTGAGTTTTCCAGCAGGATGCCGAGGCCCACGCCGTCGATGCCCATGTTGTTGGACACGATGGTGAGGTTTGTGCGACCCACGCGCGAAAGCGAGCGGATCAGCTCAAACGGGTTGCCGCTGAGCCCGAAGCCGCCGACGGCGACGACCATCCCGTCGCGCACGGTGTCCGCGACCAGCTCGTCGAGCTCATCACGGGCGATCTTCTTGTTCAGCGCCACGTCCTACACCCACCCTAAAACGCGCGGGGCCATCTCACGCAGCTCGATCTTGCGCACCTTGCCGCTGACCGTCATCGGGTACGAGGTCACGGTGTACACGTAGCGCGGCACCTTGTGGCGCGACAGCTTGCCCTGGGCGAACTCGGCGATGTCCTCGGCAGTTATCGGGTCCGCACCGTCGCGCAGGATGATCCACGCCATGGTTTCCTCGCCGTACTTCTCGTCCGGCACGCCGATGACCTGGGCGTCGACGATGTCCGGGTGGGTGAAGAGGAACTCCTCGATCTCGCGGGGGTAGATGTTCTCCCCGCCGCGGATCACCATGTCCTTGAGTCGGCCCGTCACCGAGAGGTAGCCCTGCTCGTCGAAGGTGCCCAGGTCGCCGGTGCGCATCCAGCCGTCCTCGGTGATCGCCTCCGCGGTCTTCTCCTCGTGCTCCCAGTAGCCCTTCATCACCGAGTAGCCGCGGACCCAGATTTCGCCCTGTGTGCCGACGCCCAGCGGAGCGTCAGAGGAGGCGTCGACAAGCTTGCACTCGAGGTGCGGCTGGATCAGCCCGACGGTGTTGACGCGCTTGTCCTCGGGCGAATCCGCGCGCGTTTGGAACGACACCGGCGAGGTTTCCGTCATGCCGTAGCAGATGGTCACCTCCGTCATGCCGAACTTGGTCATCACGTCGCGCATCGTCTTCGACGGGCACGACGTGCCCGCCATCACGCCGGTGCGCAGGCTGTCGAGCTTGTAGGGGCTGCCGAACTCGTCGTGGTCGTGGGCCTCTTCGAGCTCCTGGATGAACATCGTCGGCACGCCGTACAGCGAGGTGGCCTTGCTTACCTGCGCCGCCTTGAGCGTCTCGCGGGCCTTGAACGACGGCGAGGGGATGATCACCGTCGCGCCGTGCGAGAACGCCCCGATGGTGCCCATCACCATGCCGAAGCAGTGGAAGAACGGCACCGGCACCACGACGCGGTCCTCGTGGGTGATGTTTTGGTGCTCGGCCACGAAGAAGCCGTTGTTGAGGATGTTCTTGTGGGTCAGCGACGCGCCCTTGGGAAAGCCCGTCGTACCCGAGGTGAACTGGATATTGATCGCGTCGTCGGCGTCCAGCTTGCTGGTGTGGGCGCTTAAGTCGTCGATCTCGCCGTGCATCGCGTCGAACCAGTCCGCTGAGCCGAAGTAGATCACGTGCTCGACGTTGACTCCGCGCTGCTTGCGGGCCTCGTTGAGCATGGAGCGGTAGTCGGAGTCCTTGAACCGGGGCGCGGCGAAGACGACCTTGGTACCGGACTTCTCCAGCACGTAGTTCAACTCGGACTGGCGGTACGCCGGGTTGATGTTGACCAGGATCAGGCCGACGAGGTGGCAGGCCCACTGCACGATGATCCACTCCCACCGGTTGGTCGACCAGATGGCCACCCGGTCGCCTTTGCGCAGGCCCTGGCGGACAAGCGCTGAGGCAAGCCTCAGCACGCGGTTGTAGAAGCGCTCGTAGGTAAAGGACACGTCTGCGTAGACGTCGACGATGCAATCGCGCTGCGGATACCTCTCAACAACCTCGCGCAGCATCTGGCCCAGCGTCTGGGTCAGCAGTGGCGGCGCGCCCTGCTCGATTGTCTGGCCGCGCACCCAGGAAAGCTTGCGCCCGTGCTCGTCGATGGCGATGGAACCCCAGGCGGTTGCTTCGAACTTGGGGGTAAAAGTCTCAGTGGTGTCTGTGGTCATGATCAGTTGGCCTTTCCTTTATTAGCGGCGCGGCGAGCGATCGACTGCGCCTGGCGAAACAGCGGCTCATCAACCATGCGGCCCTCAAAAGCAAAGGCCCCGCGGTTGTTTTCGGCCTCGGCGAGCAGACGCCGCGCCCAGTCGACCTCGTCGTCGCTGGGGCGGTACTGCTCGCGAATCACAGCAACCTGCGAGGGGTGGATGCACACCGTCGCCGCGTAGCCCAGCGCGGCGGCATCGGCGGCTTCTGCGCGCAACCCCTCGAGGTCACCGATGTTGACGTAGACGGAATCGAGCGCGGCCTTGCCGTTCGCGGCCGCCGCGAGCTGCACCCAGGCCCGCGCCGCGCGGGGCACGTCGCGGTAGGTGCCGTCGCCGTGGCGTGACGACGACCCGCCTAACCCCGCGGTTAAGTCTTCCGCGCCCCAAAACATCGCGACCACGCCGTTGTGCGCGGCGATCTCGTCGGCTCGAAGCACCCCTCGCGGGGTTTCGATAAGCGCGATGACCTGCGCGTCAGGCAGGGCGGCGAGAAGCGCGCTCACGTCGCTCGCGCTTTCGGCCTTCGGCAGCATTACCTGCCGGTACGCGGTAGCGGAAATGGCTGCGAGATCTCTAGCGAAGTGCTCTGTCGCGCTCGGGTTGACCCGCACAATGGTGCGCGCCGGGTCGAGCCCGCTGGCGGTGATGTTCTCCCGCGCAGCCTGCTTGTTCTCCGGGCGGCAGCCGTCCTCGAGGTCGAGGATGACCATGTCAGCGCGCTCAAGCGCGGTGGCGAAGCGGTCCGCGCGGTCCGCGGGGGTAAACAGCAGTGCCGGGCCCGCCGGCAACCACGGGGTGTTCATCAGCCCTCCTCCCCTGACGTGTGTCCCGCCGGGGCGCACTGCACCAGCGTGGAGCGAACCGCCTTGCACACCACGTCGCCGTGCTGGTTGCGTCCGATGTGCTCGAGGTGCACGATCCCTTGGCCTGGGCGGGAGGCGGACAGGCGCTTGCCGGTGCACACCGTCTCCGCGTACAAGGTGTCGCCGTGGAACATCGGGTTGGGGAAGGAAACCTCGCTAAACCCGAGGTTGGCGACGATCGTGCCCAAGGTGAGCTGGGAGACCGATAGGCCCACCACCGTGGACAAGGTCCACATCGAATTGACCAGCCTTTTCCCGCCGAAACCCGGCTGCTTGGACGCCCAGTGGGCATCTAAGTGCAGCGGCTGGGTGTTCATGGTCAGGGTGGTAAACGTCACGTCGTCGGTCTCGGTCACGGTGCGCCCCGGGCGGTGCAGGTAGCGCACGCCTTCTTCGTACTGCTCGAACCACAGCCCTCGCTGCTCGACGGTTCGCGGTGTCGTTGTCATCGCCGCACCCGCCCTTAGAGCCCGAGCCCGCGGGCGATGAGCATCAACTGGACTTCGCTGGTGCCCTCGCCGATTTCGAGGATCTTCGAATCCCGGTAGTGACGCGCCACGCGGTACTCGTTCATGAACCCGTAGCCGCCGTGGATCTGGGTGGCGTCGCGGGCGTTGTCCATCGCCGCCTCGGAGGCCACGAGCTTGGCTACCGACGCCTCCTTGCGGAAGTCCTCGCCGGCAACCATCTTCGCGGCCGCGTCCATCCAGGCCAGGCGCGCGGTGTGGGCGCGCGCTTCCATGCGCGCGATGGTGAAGGAAATCGCCTGGAACTCGGAAATCTTGCGCCCCATGGACGTACGCTCCTTGGCGTACTTGACGCTCTCGTCCACACACCCCTGCGCCGCACCGGCCGACAACGCGGCGATGGCCACGCGGCCCTCACCCAGGATGGACAGGAAGTTGGCGTAGCCGCGGCCGCGCTGCCCGAGCAGGTTGGACTGCGGTACCCGAGCGTTACTGAAGGTCAGCGGGTGGGTATCAGACGCGTTCCACCCGACCTTGTCGTACGCTGGCTCGGCGGTGAAGCCGGGGGTGTCCGTGGGCACGATGATGGTGGAGATTTCCTTCTTGCCGTCGTCTTTTTGGCCGGTCACTGCGGTGACGGTGACAAACTTGGTGATGTCGGTGCCGGAGTTGGTGATGAACTGCTTGGAGCCGTTGACGATAAAGTCCGTGCCGTCTTCGGTGGCGGTGGTGCGCGTCGCGCCCGCGTCCGAACCGGCCCCGGCCTCTGTCAGGCCGAACCCGGCGAGCGCGCTGCCGGAGGCCAGCTCCGGCAGGTAGGCCTGCTTCTGTTCCTCGGTGCCGAAGCGCAGGATGGGCATTTCACCCAGGCTCACGGCGGCCTCGAGCGTGATGGCCACGGACTGATCCACGCGCCCGAGCTCCTCGAGAGCCAAACCCAGCAGCAGGTAGTCGCCTCCCATCCCGCCGTACTCCTCGGGGATCGGCAGGCCGAACAGGCCCATCTCCCCCATCTGTGCGACAACCTCGTAGGGGAAGCTGTGCTCCTTGTCGTGTGTGTAGGAAACGGGGTCGACGACCTCGTTAGCGAATTCGCGAACGATGCTGCGCAGCTCGCGGTATTCTTCGGGCAGGTGGGAAATGTTGATCTCGCTCATGGTGGTGTCCTTTTACTTGTCGGTTGCTACGGGGTTCTCGGTGTTCTCGGGGTCTTCGTCGGGGGTGATGGTCGCCAGCACGAGGCCACCGGGGACTTGTTCGCCGACCTGGCAGGAAAACGCCACGGTGCCGGCAACCTCAGCGCGCAAGACGTGCTCCATCTTCATCGCCTCGACTGCGAGCACGGCGACGCCCGGTTCCACCCGCGCGCCTTCTGCGACGGAGTGGACGATGACGGTGCCCGGCATCGGCGAGACCAGCGTGGTGGCCGAACCCGACTCCTTCTCGGCCGCCGCGCGGCCCGCGTCGTATTTGACCAGCAGCCAGGTCCCTGCGGGACTGCTGACCTGCACGTCTGCACCCTGAACGCTGGTGCGAACGTCGCGGCGCACGCCTCCGGCGACCACGCTGAACCCGTCCGCGCGGCGGCGCGCCTCGATGCGTTCTGTCTCGCGGCCCTCGACGTCGGTGATCCACACGCCCGGATCGGCGGCGTCCTCGACGACGGAGACGAGGTACTCACCGGTCGTGTCGGCGAGCCTGACAGTGAAGGGATGTCCCCCGCTCAGGCGCCACCCGTCGGCGGTGGCCCAGGCGCCGCGGCGCTCGCTAAGGCGGGTGGAGAAGCGCAGCTCGAGCGCGGCCAGGCCGAGCACGTCCGTGGGCGTTTCGCTGGGCTCGTACGCACCGGCCACCCGATCCAGCAGCCCGGTATCCAAGGCACCGGAGCGGACCTCGTCGATGCTGAGCAGGTAGCGGTTGAAGTCGGTGTTCACGCCCACCCCTGTGATGACCAGGTTGGCCAGGGCGGCGTCGAGACGCTCCAGCGCTTGGGCGCGGTCGGCGCCGTGGGCGATGACCTTCATCAGCATCGGGTCGTACAGCGAAGTGACCTCCGCGCCGTCGCTCACGCCCGAATCCACGCGCACGTGCTCGCCCGTCGGCTCGATCACCCGCGAGATCACCCCGCCGGTGGGCAAGAACCCGTTCGCCGGGTCCTCGGCGTAGATGCGGGCCTCCATCGCGTGGCCGTCGAGCCGCACGTCGTCTTGGGTCAGCGGCAACTTCTCACCGCGCGCGATCGCCAGCTGCAGCGCGACGAGGTCAAGCCCGGTGATTTCCTCGGTCACGGGATGCTCCACCTGCAGCCTCGTGTTCATTTCCATGAAGTAGAAGTCGCCCGGGCGCGCGGCGGGAACGATGAATTCCACGGTTCCGGCGCCGACGTAGTTGACCGCTCGCGCGGCATCGCAGGCGGCTTGGCCGATCGCGGCGCGGGTGGAGGTGTCGAGAAGCGGGCTAGGCGCTTCCTCGATGACTTTCTGGTGGCGGCGCTGCAGCGAGCACTCGCGCTCGGCGAGGTGGATGACGTTGCCGTGCGTATCGGCGAGGATCTGCACCTCGATGTGGCGCGGGGTGTCCACGAAGTGCTCGACGAAGAGGGTGTCGTCGCCGAAGGCGCCCGCCGCTTCTCGACGCGCCCGCGTCAGCGCCTCGGCCATCTCCTCGATAGCTTCGACGCGGTGCATGCCCTTACCCCCGCCGCCGGCGGAGGGCTTGATCAGGACGGGAAAGCCGATGCCCGGGGCGGCGTCGAGAAGCTCGGCGTCGCTTAGACCCGGCCGCGAGATCCCCGGCACGGTGGGCACGCCTCTCTTTTCGACGGCCGCACGCGCCGAGATCTTGTCACCCATGATCTCGATGGCGGACGCCGGCGGGCCGATGAAGACGATGCCGGCGTCCTCGCACGCCTTGGCAAACTCGGCGTTTTCCGACAGGAAGCCGTAGCCGGGGTGGATGGCCTGCGCCCCGGTGCGCGTGGCGGCGTCGAGGATCTTCTCCGCCACGAGGTAGGACTCGCGCGCCGGGGCGGCGCCGATGTGCACCGCGACGTCGGCCTCGCGCACGTGGCGGGCGTCGGCGTCCGCGTCGGAGTACACGGCCACCGAGCGCACGCCGGCGGCGCGCAGGGTCCGGATGATGCGGCAGGCGATCTCGCCGCGGTTGGCCACTAAAACGGTGTCGATGTGGGTTGCGTTCATGGTCGTTGTCTCCTACATCCGGAAGACGCCGTAGCCGGCGTCGTCAAGCGGGGCGTTCGCCGCGGCGTCGAGGGCGAGGCCCAGGACGCGCCGGGTGTCGGCCGGGTCGATGACTCCGTCGTCCCACAGGCGAGCGGAGGAGTAGTAGGGGTGGGATTCGCGCTCGAACTGCTCGCGGATGGGAGCCTCGAAGTCCTCCTGCTCCTGCGCGCTCCACTGCCCGCCGGAGCGCTCGATCTGGTTGCGGCGCACCGTGGACATGGTCATCGCGGCTTGCGGGCCGCCCATCACGGAGATCCGCGCGTTGGGCCACATCCACAAGAACCTCGGGGAGTAGGCGCGGCCGCACATGGAGTAGTTGCCGGCGCCGAACGCGCCGCCGATGACCACGGTGAACTTGGGCACGCGCGTGGTGGCCACGGCGTTGACCATCTTTGCGCCGTGCTTGGCAATGCCCCCGGCCTCGTACTCGCGCCCCACCATGAACCCGGTGGTGTTTTGCAGGAACACGAGCGGGATGGCGCGCTGGTCGCACAGCTCGATGAAGTGGGCGCCCTTTTGCGCGGATTCGGAAAACAGGATGCCGTTATTGGCGACGATTCCGACCGGGTGTCCGTAGATGCGCGCGAACGCGGTGACCAAGGTGGTGCCGTACTCGGATTTGAACTCGTCGTACTGGCCTCCGTCGACGATGATCTCGATGGCGTCGCGCACGTCGTAGGGGTCGCGGCTGCCGACCGGGACGACGTCGTAAAGCTCGTCCTGCGCACGGGTGGGCGCGACCGGTTCGATGACGTCCCAGGCGGGCTTTTTGTCGCGCGGCAACGTGGCGACGATGCGTCGCACCCGCGCCAGCGCGTCCGCGTCATCGAGCGCCAGGTGGTCCGTCACGCCGGAGATCGAGGAGTGCAGGTCGCCGCCGCCGAGTTCTTCGGGCGTGACCTCCTCACCCGTCGCGGCTTTGACCAGCGGCGGTCCAGCCAGGAAGATGGTGCCCTGGTTTTTCACGATGACGTTTTCGTCCGCCATGGCCGGCACGTAGGCGCCGCCCGCGGTGCAGGACCCCATGACGGCTGAGATTTGCGGGATGCCCCGCTTGGACATGTTGGCCATGTTGTAGAAGATGCGCCCGAAGTGGTCGCGGTCGGGGAAGACGTCGGCTTGGTTGAGCAGCATCGCTCCCCCGGAGTCGACGAGGTAGATGCACGGCAGGTGGTTGTCGGCTGCGATTTCCTGGGCGCGCAGGTGCTTTTTCACCGTCATCGGGTAGTAGGTGCCGCCGGAGACGGTGGCGTCGTTGGCGACGACTAGGCAGGTGCGGCCCTCGACCATGCCGATGCCCGCGATGACGCCGGCGGACGCGATTTTGCCGCCGTACATGTCGTGGGCGGCCAGAGGCGCGACCTCGAGAAACGGTGATCCGGGGTCGAGGAGCTGGTTGATGCGCTCACGCGGCAGGATCTTGCCGCGTGAGGTGTGCCGCTCGCGCGCGGCGTCGGATCCGCCTCGCGCGGTCTCGCGCAGGACGCGTGAGAGATCCTCCACGAGCTCGAGGTGCTGCTCGCGGTTGTCGTGTGGAGAGGTCAAGGGTTGTCCCCCCTTTGAAGGGTCGTGGGTGTGAGCCGGAACTTCAGTTAATCGTGATTAACTTTGTTTCGACCAACAATCTAACCCGTCGCAGTGTGTCCCACAACACGTTTCGCGGAAATTTTTATTTTCCCTAAGAAAACAGCGCGCTCATCGCCATCCGGTAGGCGTGCTCGCGCACCACCTCCGGCCCCGCGCGCTTGATCACGTACCTGATCGAGTTGATCATCCCGGCCCCAAGCTGCACCCTCATCCGCGCCACGTCGGCTCCGAGGCCCGGCTCGGCCCGCTCGAGCACCTCGGTCCACATCGCCAGGTACTCGCGCTGCTTGGCGCGCACCAGCTCCTGGCTCGACGGGTCCAGGTTCTTCAGCTCCCTTTCCTGCACGCTGACCACGTTGGGCTCGGTCACGCCGATGGTGACATGGAACGCCACGAGCTCCCCCATCACCTCGCGAGCGCTCGCGTCCCGACGCCCCCCGGCATCAATAATTTCCCTCGCCCCCGCGATGAGGCGGTCGGAAATTTCATCGAGAATCTCCGCCAGCAGCGCGTCCTTGCTCTCGACATAGCGGTACATCGCCGGGCCGGAAATGCCCACGGCGGCCCCGACGTCAGCGAGCCTGGTCTGGTGAAACCCCTTGCGCGCCATGATGTCCGCCGCCGCCGTAAGCAGCTCCCGACGCGTCTTCGCCTTCTCGCGCTGGCGTTGCGTTCCCATTTCCTTGTTCTGCGCCACATCCCAACTCTATCGGCGCCCGGCCCACCGGCGGCAGAGCGCGTGCGCGCAGCGTATCGACGACCAACCGTGCGCGTTCGAAGTCCAGATCACGCACGGTGGCCCCGACCGGCCCCGGCACCAGGTCGAGTCGGACGTGCGCGAGACCCAGCGCCCGGCGCAGCGGGCCCTGGGTGTAGGTGAGCTCCTGGATGTGGGGCACCTCCACCACCGCGTAGCGCCTCGAAAGCGCCCCGGAGGTCACCACCGCGGTGCCGTCGCGAAGCACAAGCGACTGGCGGTGCCAATCCACCGGTGAGACCCACCGCGCCCGGCGCGGGGTGCGCACGTCCACATCCGCCGTGGCCGGGTCGATCTCCGCTAACTCACCGACCTGAAGCGGGCTTAGCGCGCGCACGACCGCGAGCGCCTCTGCGAGGGTGCCCACCGGCAGAAGTGTGAGCGTCCCGCCGTCGCCAGCAGTTTTGTACCCGGCGACGTTGACCTTGACCTCCCACCAGCCCAGCGGGCGCCACAGCGGGGGCTGGGTGAGCGAGACCGCGTGGATGCGGTCCAACGGCACGGCCTGGCGGCGTCGATTAGCAAGGCCGTAGGTGACGGTGACAACCTCGTCTCCGCGCACGGCCTGGAAACGCCAGGACTGATCGACCATCCGCCAGACCGAGGGAAAAACACCGATGAGGACCGGGATTGCCGCCGCGGGACTGAGGCTGGTGGCCAGTGGAATAGCCGTGAACGCGGCGGCGATAAGCGTGCTCACCCGCAGCAGCGTCCCCAGCAGCGTGCGGCGAATCGGCACAGGGGAAACCAGAAAGTCTTCTGCGCCCGCGTCTACGTCCGCCCCCTCGCGGGCCACCGCGCGCATGATCTCCACGCGAACCCGCTCAGCCTCGTCCTTAGGCAGGTAGGCGATCTCGATGGCGGAATCCGCCCCACCGGCCGCCTCGACGCGCACGGCGGCCAAGCCGAAGATCCTGGCGACGAAGGGCTCGACGACGTCGACGGCCTGGATGCGCTCGAAACGGGCGGTGCGCACGTGCGTTGTCACCACGCCGCGCTTGAGGCCAAGTTCTTCCTCCCCGATGCCGAAGCCCATCCTCGCCCACCACAGCTGGGAGATGCCGAAGAGCACAGCGATGCCTGCGGCGAAGATCCCCACCCCGCGCGCGAGATCCCCAAGGCCGAACCCTTCCGCGCGGGCCCAGTTCACCAGCGGCTCGTAGAAGTTCACCGCGGCAATCACGGCCAGCGCGGCAAGCGTGGTCCAGGCCTTGAGAAGCGGCGTGAGCCTGTGGACTTTCCTCTCCATCACAGCCCGCTCATGCGCTCGCGGGCTTTTTCGGCGAGGCGGTCCCTCAACGCATCTGCCTCGCCGGCCTCAATTCCCGGCAAAGACGACACCGAGGTTGTCGACGCCGTGTTCACCACCAGGGATTTGAGCCCCGCCGCGCGCTCGATCGGGCCCGAGGTGACATCGACGAACTGGATGCGCCCGTAAGGCACGACCGTCATGGATCGCCACACCCGTCCGTTGGCCAGGATCAGCTCGTCCTCTGTCTCCAGCCACCCCATCGCGCGCACCCGCAGCGGGATGAGAACGAGGTTCCATACGGTGAGTGCGACGACGATGCCGAGCGCGATGAGCCACCACTTTCCCCAGCGCACGCAGGCGTAGGCGGCGCCGCCACCGAGGATGAGTGCCCACGTCAGTGTGCCCACGTATTGAGGGATGATCAGGCGCGGGGACACCCGGTTCATCTCCTCGACAGATCTCGGTAGCGCACGCGTCATAGGTGCCATCTTAGCTAATGGAAATCCCGCCCCCGAGGCGCGTTGAGACCATACGAAGAGACTTCATGGCGACCAGTAAATTCAACGATCCCAGGGGTTGACGTAGCACTGTTTTTCCCCTAAGCTCATGTACGCAGTGGCGGCGTTGAAACACACGTACCGCGCTAATTCCAGTGGCCAGATCGCTCGCGCGATCTGGCCACTGAGCATTACAAAGGAATCGGTATGCTTATTGCTTATCTTGATGAGTTCGGACACCAGGGCCCATACATCCGCCACGACCACAAGAAGTTCAACACACACCCTTGTTTTGGATATGCGGGCTTCGTACTCCCCGCGGACAACGTGAGAAAAGCAGGCGGTTACTTCAAATACATCAAAGAAAAAATACATCAAAGAAAAACTGCTCGCTTGGGAAATTGAACATTCCAAAATTCCCTCAGAGCAATGGGAAAAGAAAGGTTCAGCCCTCCTCACGACGACAAACATCGATCAGTACAGCGATGAGATCCTTCCTGCCCTCCAAAGAATTTATCGCAAGCTTGGAAGCCTAGATGGGCACATCTTCTTCTACGGCCAGCAAAAACCATTGGGCCCGGTAAGCCAAACAAAAGAAACTTCTCAGGACCGCGAAAACCACTGCCTCATCCAATCAATAAACAGGCTGGGGACCTTTGCCTCCAACAAAAACGAACATCTCATGGTGGTCATGGATGCTACCGATACCGATAACCGAGAACGAGCCGTTGCAACGCTTGGGGCCACAATCTACTCTCGCAATAATAAAGAAAACCGAAGCATCGTAGAAGTTCCCCTACAAACAGAAAGTCACCTCTACAGCACAGTTCAGATGGCTGACTGGACTTGCGCCTTGCTAGGTAGGCTTACCGACTACCACTTCGCGGAACACTCCGAGTTTTCCTGGGCAGTTGATTTAGGCCGTGAGGTATTCAAGCTCTCAACACCCACTCCCAACTCCATAATGTGGTCGAATGCTGAAACCAAAGACTCTAAATGCTTCCCTGACCAACTGGTCAATGCCACCCCGTTCTGGGAGATCGAGCAAAGACGACATTCTCAGCAGGAACGAAAGCGGCTCAAAAATGGGGGAATGTACCAACGCCTCATAGACGCTAGCTCCCCGGAGTTTCAAGCAAAGCTAGACGACATAAGAAAAGGCGATACACTCTAATCTCTCCGCGGAGCTGGCTATCGAGCACATCAAAGGAAGTCCGGAGAGCAGAAATCATCAATGGAAATCCCGCGACCCCCGGCTCAAGTACTCCCCCGCCTCGAGCGGCTCGAGCTTGTCGGCCACGACGTTGACGGCGCCGGAGGCGTTTTCCACGATGCCGCGCACGATGAGCGCCCTCGCCGTGCGCGCCACGACGTGCTGGCGCTTCCACAGTCCCGGGGAGACAACGACATTGATGAGACCTGTTTCGTCCTCCATCCCGAAAAAGGTCACACCACTGGCGGTCTGCGGCCGCTGCCTGTGCGTAACCACACCGGCCACCCGCACGCGAGTGCCGTCCTCCACGCCACGCAGGTCGGCCGCGGTGCAGATGCCGCGCTCGCGCAGGACCGAGCGCACAAGCTCCATCGGCTGCTTGTCGGGTGTGACCCCCGTCGCCGCGATGTCGGCGGCCATGAGCTCGAAGGCGTTCATACCGGGCAGCGCCGGGGCGTCGATGGCGGACAACCCCGGCAGCATGCCGTCCTTTTCGGTGGCGGCCACGCCCGCCTGCCACAGCGCCTGGCGGCGGTCCACGCCGAAACAGTCGAGGGCGCCCGCGCGCGAGAGCGCCTCGACGTGGCTGACCTGCAGGTCGGCCCGGCGCGCGAGGTCCGGGATGCCCGTGAAAGGCTGCGCGTCCTCGATGCGGTCGGCGGCGGCGCCGCCAAGGCCCTTGATCAGGTTGAGCCCGACGCGGATGGTGCGGCCGTCCACGCAGCGGGCCTCGCGGCCGGAGCCGTTGACGCTGACGGGCAGCACCTCGATGCCGTGGCGGCGCGCGTCCTGGATGAGCGACTGCGGAGAGTAGAACCCCATCGGCTGGGCGCGCAGGAGACCGACGCAGAACTGCGCCGGGTAGTAGCGCTTGAACCAGGCGGAGAAAAACACCAGGGAGGCGAAGGACTGCGAGTGCGACTCCGGGAAGCCGTAGGCGGCGAACGCGACGATCTTCGCCCACAGCTTCTCGGCCGTGGCCTCGTCGATCCGGTGGGTTGCCCAGCAGCCGTCGTAGAAGCGGCGTTGGAGCCGCGCCATCTTCTCGGGCGAGCGCTTGGCGCCCATGGCGCGTCGCAAAGCGTCCGCCTCGCGGCCCGTAAAGCCCGCGGCGTCGACGGCGATCTGCATGAGCTGCTCCTGGAACAGCGGGATGCCTAGCGTCTTGCCCAGTGACTTCTCCAGCACCGGGTGGTCGTATGTCACCGGCTCCCTGCCGTCGCGACGCCGCAGGTAGGGGTGGACCGACCCGCCCTGGATGGGCCCCGGACGGATCAGGGCCACCTCCACGACGAGGTCGAAGAAGCAACGGGGTTTGAGCCGCGGCAGGGTGGAGAGCTGCGCGCGCGATTCGACCTGGAACACGCCCACGGCGTCGGCGCGGCAGAGCATGTCGTAGACCTGCGGGTCCGTCACGTCGAGCTCCCACAGGTTCACCTCGCGGCCCGTGGTGTCGCGCACGAGGTCGATCATGTGGTGCAGCGCCTCGAGCATGCCCAGGCCGAGCAGGTCGAACTTCACCAGCCCGGCGGAGGCACAGTCGTCCTTGTCCCACTGCACCACCGAGCGGTTTTCCATCCGCGCCCACTCCACCGGCACGACGTCGGCAATCGGGCGGTCGCAGATGACCATCCCGCCGGAGTGGATGCCTAAGTGCCGGGGCTGGCCTTTGAGCTGGCTAGCAAGCTTTTCGACGCCCTCCGGTGGCCGCGAGATCCCCTTCGACCACGAATCCGCCGCACCCTGCGCGTACCCGAGCGCGCGGGCGGCGTCGCGAATCGCCCCCTTCGTCCGATACGTGATCACGTTGGCCACCTGGGCGGCGTTGTCGCGCCCGTAGGTCTCGTAGACGTACTGGATCGCTTCTTCGCGACGCCCCGATTCAATATCGATGTCAATATCCGGCGGCCCGTCCCTATCCGGCGACAGGAAGCGCTCAAACAACAGCCCCGCGCTGATCGGCTCCGCGTTGGTGATGCCAAGCGCGAAGCACACCGCCGAGTTCGCCGCCGAACCCCTGCCCTGGCAGAGGATGTTTTCGCGGCGGCAAAAGTCCACGATGTCGTGGACGATGAGGAAGTAGCCGGGGAAGTTCAGCTCCTCAATGACGCCGAGCTCGTAGTCGATCTGTGCCATCGCCTTGTCCCGGATCTCGGCGGGCCGGGTGGCGTAGCGGATCTCGGCGCCGGCGCGCGTGATGCTGCGCAACCAGCTCATCTCATCATGCCCCTCCGGCGTGGGGTAACACGGCAGCTGCGGCGCGACGAGGTTGAGCGCAAACGCGCACTGTGTGCCGATCTCCAGTGCCGTGTCGATCTTGCCGCGCGCCCCGGGCAGCATCTTCTCGATCTGTGCGGCGGAGCGCAGCCAGTTCGCTCCCATCGGGTGGAGGTGCGGGTGGGCGCTACCAAGCGAATCACGCCTGGCCAGCGCGCGCTTCGCCGCAGCTAGGCGCGCGCCATCGCGTGTCGACGCCCCCGGCACCGCCGTCACAATCGCCGGTACGTGCGGGTACCGATCGAGTGCCGCGTGGTGGTCGGCGTCCTCCGGCATCATCGACACCTCGTACTCGCGCACCACGTTATCGCCGAAGAGTTCGACCAGCCGGTCGAGCTCCTTCACCCAACGCCACCCCGCCAGCACGATACAGGTGCCTGCCAACTCGTGGGCGATGAGCTCCAGCGGCGGGTAGGCCACGGCCCCCTTTTCCCGGGTGGCCATGCGCGCCTGTGCGATGAGGCGGGAGAGCCGCCGATACCCCTCCGGCCCCTTCGCCAGCACCGGCAGGACGCGATCATCCAGTGTCAGCTCCGCGCCGAAGACCGTATTGATGCCGTGCTCTGCAGCAGCCTCGGCGAACTTCACCGCCCCGTAAAAACCGTCCCTGTCCAGCAGCGCGAGCGTGGTGACGCCGAGCTCCTTGGCGCGGCGCACCATCTCCTCCGGCTCGCTCGCCCCGCCGAGGAAGCTGTAGGCCGACACCGCGTGCAGCTCGGCGAAGGGGGCTTGGTCGGTGCGTTCCTGGGGAGCCGGCTTCTGCGTGTAGGCGGGCACCGGCACCGGCCCGGGGCGGCCGGAGAGGATGCGCTCCATCCGCGACCACGACAGCGGCACCCCACCGTTGAACCTCATGGAGGAAAATATTAGCCGTTTTCGAATGTGTTTTCTAGTTTTTCACCTTGGGGCACTTGAGCTCCAGCTTCACCCCCACCGATGGAAAACCGCTCATCGTCTTACTACGAACGCCAGGGGGTGACGTACTCGTTCGCCGGTCTCCCCTCAGCTGCCGCAATCAATTCGGGAGCTTTCGCGCCGTCCAATTGCTCGCGAATGATGTCAGCATGACCAGCATGACGGGCAAGCTCCTCTACATCGTGCACATACCGGTAACGCAGCCTGGCCTTCTGGGTTTCATGTACTCCGTACCACGGCATTGGCCCCACAGAGATCTCGGACTCAAGATCTCCCCCGCGGCAGGCACTCAAATAAACACTGCGCACGCGATCAAACTCACGCAACAGGTCGGAAAGGGTTTCGCTCCTTCCCGGCACGAAACTATCAAAAAAGGCCTCATCTGACTGGTCTGTTTTTGTATCCTTCGCAGCTATCAAGGACTGGTTCATCACGAACGTGACGTGCTTAATAATCCCACTAATGCTCAGCTCGCTGCGCAAGGGAGTTTCGCGGGCTTTACAGTCATCGAGACCGTAGGCACTGGCACGCAGAGACGAGAGCTGGTCATCAATGAAGTTGCAAAGCGTATCTCGCTCATCGTCCAACTTAGGTACATACATCCTTTTTCCTCCCGGAAGTGATTGCTTGTATGACGCAATACAGACGCTAAGCGACAATGCGGACAGATCTTGACCTCTGCCACTGGCAAAATATCCATATGACGAACGCGACTCACCGAGCACTCCAGCTTCTCGGGCTGCTCCAATCCCGTGACACGTGGCATTCCCGGGAACTAGCCGACCGGCTGGAGGTGTCTGAACGAACGGTTCGCAGAGATATCACGCGACTGAGAGAGATGGGGTATCCAGTCGATTCCGACCGTGGAACAGATGGGGGCTACCGCCTCGGGACCGGACGTAAACTGCCTCCGCTGTTGCTAGTCGCTGAAGAAGCAGTTGCCTTGGTCGCTTGCCTCCGTATGGGTGCCACAAACGGAGGCGATCTCCTAGGGGAGGCTGCACTTCGAGCCTTGATGAAAATTGAACAAGTTATGTCGCCTGCGTTACGCACAACAACATCAACGCTCAATGCCGCCACCCACGCCTTGCCGCGTAGACGAGCAGAAATCAGCATCACCCTTCTCCAGGAACTAGCTCGAGCGCAACAGGATCACTATCTTGTTCGTTTCAGATATCGCAGGGCAGATGGCGAAGAAACTGACCGGGAAGCAGAACCTCACAGACTGATGACACAAGGAGCCTTGTGGTACCTGCAAGCATTCGATCGCGCACGGAAAGACTGGCGTGTTTTCCGCCTGGATCGCATGGAAAGTTTCCATGTCACTTCGTGGCAGTTCACACCACGGGTGGCGCCGCCAAGCAACTTTGAAAAAGACCTATGCGAGCTTTATTCATGTACTCTTCGCGTCGAAATAGAGGCTACCGAGCAACAAATACTTCACAGGATTCCCGCTCCGTACCACGCCGAACTCGAAGTGACCCCCTACGGGTGCCGGTTCCTGGTCGGCGCAAACCGGTGGGATGATCTCGCGTGGCATCTGTTGTGGGTAAGCCGTGACTTAGGCCGGCCTATCCTTCTTCCTGATTCACCCGAAGCCGCTGAGTGCCGTGACGCGATGAAACGCATCGCAGCTAACGCCAACGAGATTGCTCAGGGTTAGCGCCACCTGGGGAATGTCAGAATAGGACCCCCTTATTCTGTCACGATTTCGCCGATCCGACGGAACCGTGACAGATTAGGCCAGCCGATAACGGGTCGACCTTCCCCCACCGACGGCCTCGATAGTGCCGTCGGCAAGCAGAGTGTCTACACACTTTTTCGCCGTCCCCCGGGACACATCGCACAGCATCACCAGATCGCTCGTCGCTACATCCCCCACCTCGGTGAGCCACAACATTGCCACTTCCTCCATCGTCGCGGGGTCGGTACCGAGATACGGAAGCCGAGCAGCCAGCACAGCCCTCGAACTAGGCCCGAGAATCCACGTCTGACGATAAGGCTCAACGAGGGGCTCACCATCAACCGTCGTCTGAGCGGCGGCTTCAAGGGCATTGCGCGCCTGCTCCTGGGCCGCCTGCAGCCCGTGGGCCACCGCCTCTTCCGTCACGAAGGCGCGGGACATGAGGAGGTAGAGGATGATTGCGATTCGGTAGTCCCTCTGCCGCGCCTTCGGTACAATGCGCGAGACCAGATCGAGCACCGCCACCACCGGCGGACCACCAACCAGCGTGTTCTCAACATACGGGCCGGCAACCTCCTCGATGATGGGAGGGCGGTGGCCGAGGGTAATCATGGACTGGTACATGCGGTCGACGCCCACCCCCTGCTTATCCACGAGTCCCACCGCCCGATACAAGTCAGCGAGCGCCGGATAGCGTGCAGAGCGATTGCTCAGGACATTCTCGGAGGTAACTTCCGCCGGGAATCCACCCGGGCTGCGCACGATGAGTGTGTTATCCAGCTCGATCCAGCGGACATCTACAGGTTCGCTGCGGTTCCAATCTCGGTGGATCAACGCGTTGAGCAGCGCCTCGCGCACCGCGCTGTGCGGAACCAGTGGTACCGGATCGTGTACAAACCCTTTCACGAGTGTGGCATTCCTATTCACCACACGCAACGACCTTTCGACGAGATCCAGCTGCTCGAGCACTGAAGTCCCCGGCTCGCTAACTACCCGATTGCTGATATCGCCACCGAAGACATCAAAGACTGTCAGCTCAACCACGGGTGCCGGTTGCGCCGTAAATACCAAAGCACCAGCAGCACTAAGTCGGCCGTCGGGGCCAAGCGCGCCGAGGTGGCGCATTACCTCTTCCGTCGTGAGCTCATCGGCCTGGGGGAGCGAACGCCGAAGGATATCGATGGCACCGGGACGCACGTCTGCGATTGTCTTGCCCGTCGGCTGCGCCATCTCGTCGAGCACCTGGTGCTCACGCTGGAACTGCCACCACTGGGAGCGATCTACCGGTACACACGAATCACCAACCCGCCAGCGCAATCTTCCGCTCGTATCCCCCACCGGCTCACGCGCTGGAGCAACGAAGATGACTAAAACCCTCTGGCCTTCCACTCGCTTTTCGACGATATCGGGGGCCACGTCGACTCCCGAATAAATCCGCTGCCGGAGCCATTCGATATCCAACTCGGTTCCGATAATTACCCCGGTCTTATCCTCCACCCCGACAATAAGGGCACCACCGCCTGGGGTGTTGGCCATGCATGCAACTTCGTCGGCAAGCTTCGTCGCCGCCGCGCCATTTTGTGGCGAACCCGGTTCAATACCTGCACCATTTCTGCGGCCCGCCTCCTCCTTGAAATCAATAGACTGCGTTTCGCGAATCTTGCCTACGCGCCCATCCGAGGCCGATCGCAAGATGGCGTCGACCTCCTCCTCCAGCCCCCTGCGACGCTCTCCTGGGTCACCGAAACCGACCAACACGCAAACCTCCCACCTGCACAATGCCAGAATAGATACCCCATATTCTAACATTGTTTCGCCGATCTGTCGGAACTGTGACAGATTAGGCCGCTACTCAACCGGCCCAGCCGCTTAAGGCCCTACCCCCGCGGCGCGAGATCCTGAGGCAACACCTCCTCGCCGGTCACGCAGCAGGTGAAGGTTTCATCGGAGGGGTTGCGGTGGGCGTCGAAAAGCGGCGCCTCGATGCCGCCATGGCTGCGGCGGCGGTAGTACCTGCCCTTGGTCAGCACGGCGATCAGCGGGGTGCACACAACCGCAATGAGCGCGGCGACGAGGGCCGGCCGACCGAGCGAGCCCAGGACCACCGGGTTGACGATCCAGGCGATCGCGAGGTTGGAGTAGAAGCCGAGGACGAAGAACGTGCGCCCCGGGTAGGACTTCGTGATGCGCGTCTACGCGTTGGCGGTGCCGTGGGTGACTCCGAAGCCGCCCCCGGTCATGCGCGCGCCATCGCGACCTGCGGCCTGGAACGCGGATTCGAGTTCCGGGGTGACCACCTCGTAGTCATCACGAAGCGATTCGTGGCTGGCCCGCATGAGCCGGCGGAATTCCTCCATCTCCCGGCGCGCGCCCCGCGCCCAGAGAGGAAGAAGTCTATCGAGGACGACACCTTCGAGCGCGCCGCCCAGCCAATGCCGAGGACGAAGGCAAAATAGAGGGCGATGATGGCGTAATCGAGCCACGCAGCGTCGAGCCGCAGAGCAGAATCCATGCCAAACCTTTCCTCACACTATTGCCCGCATGTGCATGCGGTGGACGATGGGGCAATCGTTCCCCAGGCGCGCGAGGTCGGCGCGGTACTCGCCGTGCGATAAGGCGACCGCACCGCTCTCACGTCCCGTCATAGCCCCACCCAAAATGGGTCAAACGCGGCTCCGATCTGGGAATAAATGCCCGAGATACTAGCGCCCGGGAGTGCGCGCGGCCACACCCGACCCGCACCCGTGCTAGACCTAGATCCATGCCCCAGATGAACAGCGTTCAAGTCGAGCGTGTTGACACCGCCCATATCTGGCACCCCTACGCAGCCCCCGGCGAGCCCACCATAGAGGTCACCGGCACGCGGGGGGCCTACCTCGAGCTTGCCGACGGGCGCCGCGTCATCGATGCCATGAGCTCCTGGTGGGCGGCCTGCCACGGCCACTCGCACCCCCGGCTCGTCGCGGCCGCCAAGGACCAGATCGACCGCTTTAGCCACGTCATGTTCGGCGGGCTCACCCACGAACCGGCGGCACGGTTAACGCAGAACCTCCGAGAGCTCACCCGCGGGGACTTCTCCCAGGTCTTCTACTCCGACTCCGGCTCGGTCTCCGTCGAGGTGGCCATCAAAATGGCGCTGCAGTACTCCCGCGGCACCGGGCACCCCGAGCGCACGAAGCTGCTTACCTGGCGCTCCGGCTACCACGGCGATACCTTCGAAGCGATGAGCGTGTGCGACCCGGTCGGCGGGATGCACTCCATGTGGGGCCCGGCCGTCACCGCGCAGGTCTTCGCTCCCCCGCCGCCGGCCGAGGGGGCGTCGGCAAGCGAGCGCGAAGCCTACCTCGAGCACATGTCCTCTCTGGTCACGGACGATATCGCCGCCGTCATCATCGAACCCGGCGTGCAGGGCGCCGGCGGCATGCGCTTCCACGACCTCGAGCTGGTCCGCGGGGTGCGCGCGCTGTGTGACGCCCACGGAATCCTGCTTATCGCCGACGAAATCGCCACCGGCTTCGGGCGCACCGGCGTGCTCTTTTGCACCCAGGCCGCCGGCGTCGTCCCCGACATCATGTGCGTTGGCAAGGCGCTCACCGGCGGGTTTATCTCGCTCGCCGCCACGCTCGCGACCGATCGCGTCGCGCGCGGCATGGAACCGGCGGCACTCATGCACGGGCCAACCTTCATGGCCAACCCGCTCGCCTGCGCCGTCGCCGCCGAATCCACCGCCATGATCGCCGAAGGGAACTGGGCGGAGCAGGTCGCACGCATCGAGGCGGGGCTGCGACGCGGGCTTGCCGACGCCCCCGGCATCACCCGGGTCCGCGGGGCTATCGGGGTGCTCGAGATGCCCCACGAGGTCAACATGGCCGCCGCCACCAGCGCCGCGCTCGACGAGGGGGTGTGGCTGCGCCCCTTCGGCCGGCTCATCTACACCATGCCCCCGTACATCTGTACAGAAGAAGAAATCTCGCGGATCAGCCACGCCGTCGTCAAAGCAGGAGAAGCCGCATGATCATCTGTGTCACGGGAACGAACACCGACGTGGGTAAGACCGTCGCCACCGCCGCTTTAGCCTCCGTGGTCAAGGGGACGGGGCGGCGCGTGGCGGTGGCCAAGCCGCTGCAAACCGGGGAGCCGCAGGGCGCGGGCGACGCCGCGAGCGTGGCCTCGCTCGCCCGCGTGACGACGCACGAGTTCGCCCGCTACCCCGAGCCATTAGCCCCTAACCTCTCCGCCCGCCGCGCCGGAATCCCCCAAGCCGACCGCGCCGAGCTTCTCGCCTGGCTCCGCGGCCTCGAGTCCACCACGGACGTCCTTTTCGTCGAGGGCGCCGGCGGACTCCTCGTCCGCCTCGCCGATACCTTCACGCTTGCCGATATCGCCTCTGACCTCAACGCCCCCCTCATCGTCGTCACCTCCCTCGGCCTCGGCAGCCTCAACGCCGCCGAGCTCACCGTCGAGGCAGCCCGCGCCCGCGGCCTGACCGTTTTAGGGCTGATCGGCGGTTCCCTCGCGCAGGAGCCCGACCTGGCCACGCGCCTCAACGTCGCGGAGCTGCCCGTGGTCACCGGCGTGCCGCTGATCGGCTGCCTGCCCGCCGGGATGGGTTCGCTGGAGCCCGGCGCGTTTACCGAGGCGGCGCGCGGGGCGCTGGGCTCCTTTTCGGTGGGCGGGGCGATGTCTTAGTGTGGGGCCGATCTGCGGGGTTTCCCATCTAGGCCACCCCGCCATCCCGCACCAAAACACCCCCCCAAAAAACCAGCACAGCCCCACAGATGCAGACCCGGTTGTGCAAGACAATAGACTAAGCGGTACGGAAGGTGATAGATTCAGTTCCCGACGTCAATCTCCCCCTACATAAAGGAGCACTCATGCACCTCAACCGCGTGATCGCCACCATCGCCGCCGCGGGCCTCGCGGCCACCAGCCTCGTTGCGTGCGGCGGCGAGTCCGCCGAGCCCGCCACCCCCGGCTCGACGGATGCCAACGGCCAGACCACCATCAAGATCGGCACGACTGAGGCAGACCAGCAGGCGTGGTCGGTCTTCCACGACCTTGCCGCCGAGCAGGGCATTAACCTCGAGATCGTGCCGTTTTCGGACTACGCCCCGGTCAACGAGGCGCTGGCGCAGGGCGAGCTGGATGTCAACAAGTTCCAGCACATCAAGTACCTCGCGGAGTACAACGCGTCCTCCGGCAAGGACCTGCGCATCGTCGGCTCGACCGAGATCGTGCCGCTGGCGCTGTTCTGGAAGGGCCACACCTCCCTCGACGGCATCGAGGGCCAGGAGGTCGCGGTGCCCAACGACCCGTCGAACCAGGGCCGCGCAATTAACGTGCTGGTGCAGGCCGGCCTGGTCAAGCTCACTGACGGTGTGGCGGATCCGCTGACCCCGACGCCGGCGGACGTCGATAAGAAGGCGTCGAAGGTAACCATCGTGCCGGTCGATGCCTCCCAGACCCCGGCCGCCTACAACGAGGGCCGCCCGGCGATTATCAACAACACCTGGCTCGATCGCGCCGGCATCGAGCCGGACCTGGCCATCTTCGAGGACGACCCGAACTCTCCGGAGGCCGAGCCCTATATCAACGTCTTCGCCGCCCGCGCGGGCGATATCGATAACGAGACCCTGAACAAGCTCGTCGAGATCTGGCACGACCCGAAGGTCATCGAGGCCAACGAGCAGGATTCCAAGGGCACCTCCGTTGAGGTCACGCGCGACAAGGCCGAACTCAACGACATCCTGACCAAGCTCGAGAAGAAGTAGGAGCACACGATGTTCAAGCGCATTGCGGCGACCGCAGCCGCCACCGTCCTCGCCGCCGCCGGCCTCGTCGCCTGCGGCAGCGAATCCGGCGAGAACGCCCCGGGCGAGGGCAACGACACCGTGACCATCAAGATCGGTACCACGGACGCGGACCAGCAAGCCTGGACCGCCTTCGAGCAGAAGGCCAAGGACGAGGGCATCAAGCTCAATATCGAGAAGTTTACCGAGTACCCGCCGGTCAACCCCGCGCTCGACGAGGGCCAGATCGAGGTCTCGAAGTTCCAGACCATCAACTACCAGGCGCAGTACAACGCCTCGGCGGGCAAGGACCTGCGCATCATCGGCTCCGGGGAGATCAACATCTTGGGCCTGTATTGGAAGGACCACTCCTCGCTCGACGGCATCGAGGGCGAAGAGGTCGCCGTGCCCAACGACCCGTCCAACCAGGGACGCGCTATTAACGTGCTCGTTCAGGCCGGCCTGGTCACCCTGAAGGACGGGGCGCCGAAGCTCACCCCGACACCGGCGGATATCGACGCGGCGGCCTCCAAGGTCTCCGTCGTCGCCGTCGACGCCTCGCAGACCCCCTCGGCCTACCACGAGGGTCGCCCGGCCGTGATCAACAACAACTGGCTCTCCCGCGCAGGGATCGACCCGGCCTCCTCCGTCGCCGCGGACGACCCGAACTCTGAGCTTGCGGAGCCCTACATCAACGTGTTCACGGTGCGCGCGGAGGACGTGGACAACCCGATCTACGCGCGGCTGGTCGAGGTGTGGCACTCCCCCGAGGTCACCGACGCGCTCAACAAGGACTCCGGCGGCACCGCCGTCCAGGTCAAGCGCGATAAGGAAGAGCTCAACGCCATCCTCGATAAGCTCACGGAGGAGTACAAGTAATGGCTACCACCGGCACCCGGGTCGAGTTCCGGGACGTGTCCAAAGTCTTTACCACGGGCAAACGCGAGGTCAGGGCCGTCGACGGGGTGAGCCTGACCGTCGAGCCCGGTGAAATCCTCGGCGTCATCGGGTACTCGGGTGCCGGTAAGTCGACGCTCGTGCGCCTCATCAACGGCCTCGACATGCCGACCGGGGGCGAGCTGCTTCTCGACGGCACCAACATCGTCGGGATGAAAGAGCACGAGCTGCGCTCCATCCGCCGCGGCGTGGGCATGATCTTCCAGCAGTTCAACCTGTTTAACTCCCGCACCGCCGCGGGCAACATCGAGTACCCGCTCACGATTGCTGGCATGGGGGCGTCGCAACGCAAAAAGCGCGTCGCGGAGCTGCTCGAGTTCGTCGGCCTTTCCGACCGCGGCTCGAACTACCCCGAGCAGCTCTCGGGCGGGCAGAAGCAGCGCGTAGGCATCGCGCGCGCGCTCGCGACCAACCCTTCGCTCCTGCTTGCCGACGAAGCCACCTCCGCCCTCGACCCAGAGACCACCCGCGAGGTGCTCGGCGTGCTGCGCCGCGTCAACGAGGAGTTCGGCATCACCATCGTCGTCATCACCCACGAGATGGAGGTCGTGCGCGCCATCGCCGACAAGGTCGCCGTCATGGAGGCCGGCAAGGTCGTCGAGTACGGCACCGTCTACGAGGTCTTCTCGCAGCCGCGCACCGATGTGGCGAAGCGCTTCGTGGCCACCTCTTTGCGCAACACGCCCGACGAGATCGAAGCGCGCGAGCTGCTCGCGCAGCCCGGCCGACTGTTCACCGTGGATTTGAGCGAGAACTCGGGCTTTTTCGGCGCGGTGGAATCCGCACGCCGTCAAGGCGTCGAGGTCCAGCCTGTGCACGGCGGGGTGACCACGCTGCAAAACCACTCCTTTGGCAAGATGACCGTGCGCCTGACCGGCGACGACGCCGCCGTCAGCGAGTTTTTGTCCACGCTTCAGCGCACCACCGAGATTGAGGAGATCGTCCGATGAACCAACTCGTCCTCGCGCAGGCCAACTGGGAGCGCCTCGGCCCCACGTTTGTCGAATCGATCGGCGACACCCTTTTCATGGTGGCCATCACTATGGTCGTCGGCGGCTTCTTCGGGCTCCTCCTCGGCCTGTTCCTCTACACCACCCGCCCCGGCGGGATCCTGCAGAGCACACCGGTCTACTGGATCATCAACGTGCTGGTGAACTTCTTCCGCCCCATCCCGTTCATCATCATGATCGCCATGCTCTACCCCATCACGCTGGCCGCGGTGGGCACGACCATCGGGCGCTCGGCGGCGACATTCGTCATGTGCTTCTCCGCAACGTTTACCGTCGCCCGCATCGTCGAGCAGAACCTCATCTCGATCGACCCGGGCATGATCGAGGCCGCCCGCTCCATGGGCGCCGGCCCGTGGCGAATCATCCGCACCGTCATCCTGCCCGAGGCCCTCGGCCCCCTGATCCTCGGCTACACCTTCATCTTCATCGCCGTGATTGACATGTCCGCCATGGCCGGCTACATCGGCGGCGGCGGCCTGGGAGACTTCGCCATCGTCTACGGCTACCGCCAGTTCCAGCCCGCCGTCACCTTCGCCGCCGTGATCGTCATCGTGGTCATGGTGCAGCTCGCCCAGTTCCTGGGCAACTGGCTGGCGAAGAAGGTCATGCGCCGGTAGAGATCTCTTCCACTCCCCAGCTCACGCCGTCCTTCGGTTCCTCGCCACACGAGGAGATCACCCCGCTCACGGCGCTTTGGCGAAGCGTGACGTCGAAAGTGGCGCCCGTGTGGGCGTCGACAAGCGACACGCTCGCACGCTGGCCGTCGACTGTTTCGTCGACAACCTGGAGCTGCGCGTAGCTAATCCGCGTACCTCTCCCGGCGAGCTGCGCGGCGACGGCGACCTCGGCGGCCTGCGCGGGAGCGGAGAAGATCCCACGGCCGCGATTGCCCGGCACGAAATACATCCCTCGCATCGCGTCCTTAATCATCGCGTCGGTGGCCTCGAGGTTCATCCGCCCGAAGCTATAGCCCCACGGCATGAGCATGAGCGTGGCGGCAAAGCGGTGCCCTTTGAGGTGGGAAGACTCCCACACCACGTCGCTGCCCCGGTTGAAGGGGTAGAGGCTTTCTAACTCGCTGACCAGGGGGCGGCCCTTGACGGCGCAGCAGCGGTCGCGCTTGCCGTGCGTGCACACGAGCACCAGCGGGCTAAGCCTGGCCATCGCGTGGTTCAGCCCCGGGCCCGAGAGGTCGAGATCCAAGATCGCCTCGGGCCCCGCGACATGCTTGACCTCTGTGAGCCCAATGCGGGTGTGGACGATGTAGAGGTGGTGGTTATCAATCCTGCGGCCCTCGCGCGTGGGGTGGCGGATGAGCTGCAGGGTCGCGCCGAACTTCTTCAGGTGCGCCTTGATTCGCGCCGAGAGCTCGGGGCCGAGGGTTGCGCCGTCGAGCACATCGTGGCTCCACGGGCCGGGCCACTCAAAAAGCACGTAAACATCGCCTTGCTTGGCGGTGCCGGGTAGCGGCTCCGCCTCCACATCGGAGCAGAAGGTCCCGTCGGTGCTGGCGCTCATAGGAACTTAGCATACCCTTCCCCCGATTTACGCAATACTTGTGTGACGTTTAAGAGTAGACGGCCTCCACACGCCAGCTCCCGCGCGTCCACGCCAGGAGCCAGCCGCACGTCTCCTCCCCGCTTCCCCGCGTGCTTCCTTGCGCGCTCTCCCGCGTGCCGACGACCTGCATCCGCGCCACCTTATTCGGCGCTCTCGTCCACCACCCCGCATCCACCGGCCAGGGCCCCGCCCACCCTGTGACGAGGTATCTCCCCTCCCCCCAGGCCAGAGCGTAGGGCTCGGCGGTCAGCAGCACTTCAGCGCTCACCCCGACGGGGCGTCCCCCCTGGTCGATGAGCCTCACGCGCGAGGCCGGGTGGTCTACTCCCCCGCCGAGGCGCGCGGGGAGCGGCGGCGGGATCTCCCCTGGCCACGGCCGGCCGTCCGGACCCGGCGCGTCCTCGCCAAAAGGCACGAGCTCCACGCGCTCTGCCACCCCGCGCCCGCCGACAAGCCGGGGCTGCACCACCGCGTCGATGCCTAGCTGGGATTGCACCCGCTGCGCCACCCGCAGCGCCTCGTCGCGCGTCGTGCCCGCAGACCACAGCTCGCCGAGAACCTCCGGGGCAGAGAGCTCGAGCGGTTCGAGAATAAGCGAGGTGATCTGCCCCGCCCCGCCGGCGGTGAGCCACCCGTCGAGCTGCCAGCGCACGCGGTCCGCGGTGGCGGATTCGCTCAAGGCCTCGCGGGTGCGCCAGACGCGCTCGACCCGACTGCCGTCGCCCAGCTCCGCAGTGACCTTCAGGCGCAGGCAGACGCTCCCCGCCTCCTTCAGCCGCTCGTGCAAGCCGGCGGCGAGCGCCCGGGCGGCGAACGCGGCGGCATCGACGCGCTCGATCGGGTCTTCCGGGGTGATCGCCACCGCGAGATCCCGCGTCGGCAGTTCAGGCGCGACTCGGCGGTCGGGTGCCGCGCGCGCGATGCGGTGGATATGTGCCCCGCGTGCGCCGAAGCGGGTCGCCATCGCCTGCGGCGGGACCTCGGCCACGTCCCCCAGCGTGGCCAGCCCGAGCTGGCTCAGCGCGGCGAGCGTATCGGCATCGGCTCCCAGCGCCTCCTCCGCGCGCAGCACCTGCAGCGGCTGGGAGGCCAGAAACCGGGCGGATCCGCCCGGCTCAACCACGGCCTGCGCGCGCGTGGCGATCACCGCGGTCGCGATTTCATCAGCAACCCCGGCGCAGGCGTCGATGCCACGGCGCGCGGAGGCATCAATAAGCATCTCCGTGGCGCGGTCTTCGCCACCGTGAAACTTCCCCGCCGCCGCCATATCGACCACGGCGAGTCCCGGGCGGAGGATCTCCACGCTCGCGGCGACATCGTCGAGCCCTGCGGCGAGCCCAGCGAACATACGCCCGTCGCGCTCCGGGTCATCGTCTACCGCCTGAAGCTCCGGGACAAGCGCCTGAGCGTGACGCAGCTTCATCCCGCGGCGCACCCCGCGGGCGCGGGCATCCTGCGAGCAGGCCTTAACCCTGTGCTGGCGCACGATGGCGATAGGTTCTGCCAGCTCACCGTCCGCGTCCAGGCGCGCGGCCTGAACCGGCCAGTCCGGGAACCACACGGCGGCCACGCGCACCTTAGCGCACCGCCTCGAGCGGGGCACGCCCCGCCGCCTGCCCCAGCGTGATCACCGCCGAGGCCGTGCGGTGACCCGCCGCCTCGACCCGCAGGTCAAACCCCGTAATGCGGCCAGAGCCGCGCCCGATGCCATGGAAGCCGACCACCCGCGCGCTCAGCCGCAGCGCCGGGGAAGGCACCTCCGCGTTGACGGTGATAAGCGCCGCCCGGCCACGCCGCACGCGGGCAAGCAGCGGGCGGGCGCGCACCGGGCTCAGCGCGATGCGCTGCGGTAAGTGCAGCACCACGAGGTCGAGGCCCTCAACAAGCACCCCGGCAACGCTCAGCGGGTCGATCCCGGGATCCGGCACAGCGATGACCCGCTCGAGATGGGAGATCCCGGCGTACGACAGCTCCGGCCAGCCCACCACGCCGGCAAAACCGCCCGTCGCGGTGACTGCCTCTAGCATCTCGACAACCAGGGCGGCGGTCTCGCTCGCGTGTGTCACCGCCTGGCGCGGCAGACCCCCGCGGGGAAGGAGAGATCGAAACTGTGAGCCAACTTCTAAGACGTCCCCCGGCGCGAAACGGCGCGGCTCCGGGGCGCCCCCCATAGCCTCTACCCTGGCACGCAGCTGGGCAATCTGGGCGCTGCGGGAAGGTTCCTCCCCCTTCCCCTGAAATCGAATAGCCGTTCCATTCACGCTCTACAGTATGCACCGCGGTCGCGACATGAGCAACGCCGCGTTTCGAACAAATAGCCTAATGCTCGCCCGCCACGCCAAGGCCGGGTTCAGCCTCAACCCGGACACCCCGAACATGCTCCGAGTTGAGGCGGAAGACCCGCGGGTTTACCTCTCCGGGTTTACCTCTCCGGGTTTATCTCTCCGGGTTTACCTGATCCAGACAGCGCCCCTCGGGGCCGAATGGTGCCTAATCCAAATCCCGGTCCGCCGCCCACCGGGTCAGCTGGTGCCGGTTGGAGGTCTGGGTCTTGCGCAGGATGTTCGACGCGTGGGTCTCTACGGTCTTGACCGAGATGAAGAGCTCTTTACCGATCTCTTTGTAGGTGTAGCCGCGGGCGAGTAGGCGCAGGACTTCGAGTTCGCGGCGCGTCAAGGCGTCGACAAGCGGGTCGTCGACCTTGACCGGCTCGCCCGCCGGATCCTCGACCACCCCGCCCGTAGCGAAGGCGTCGAGGACGAAACCGGCCAGGCGTGGGGAGAAGTAGGCATCCCCGCCGTTGACCCGCTCGATGGCCTCGGCGAGCTCGGCGCCGCTGATATTCTTGGTCACGTACCCGCGCGCGCCCGCCCGGATGAGCGCGATGACGTCCTCGGCGGCGTCCGAGACGGACAGCGCGAGGAAGCGGGTCGGCGCCGTGACTCCCCGGATGACGGCGAGGCCTCCGCCGTCGGGCATGTGGACGTCGACAAGCACGACGTCCGGGCGCGCCACGTCGATGCGGGAGATAGCCTCCGCGACCGTGCCTGCCTCACCGACGATGTCGACCTTTGCCGCCAGTTCGGCGCGCACGCCGGCCCGGAACACCGAGTGGTCATCAACCAAAAAGACGCCAACCATACACCCGATGCTAGCTAGTGTGGTGGACATGGACGCACACATCGCACTCATCGGGATGGGGCCGCGCGGGATCTCCACCGTCGAGCGGATCGCCGCGTATCTCGACGGCGTCGCCGCCGTGCCGCAGCTCACGCTGCACCTTATCGACGACTCCGAGATCGGCTCCGGCCGCGTTTGGCGCACCGACCAGCCCCGCGAGATGCGCATGAACACCCTCGCCGGAGCAGTGACGCTGTTTACCGAGCCCGGCGCGAGCGTCGGCGCGGCCGTGCTCGAAGGCCCCACACTCTACGAGTGGATCCAGGCCCTGCGCGGCGAGCCCCTCACTGAACCCAAGGCGAGGCTGCTTCGCGCGCACCCCGTAAGCGAGGCGGTGGCCGAGGGGTTTGCCGCGGAGATCGCGCGCACCCGGGAGGAGTCGAACCCCACCCGGGCGCTCTACGGCGCCTACCTGCGCTGGGTACTCGGTGTCGCGCTGGCGCGGCTGCCGGAAGCGGTGACGGTGGAGCGCCACCGCGCCCGGGCGGTGGGCATAGCAGAGCGAGACGGGCGAGACGAGATCACCCTTGAGACCGGCGAGCGCATCACCGCCGACGCCACCGTGGCCTCCACGGGATGGCTCCTCAACACCTCCGAGGAACGCCTCGCGCGCAGCGGGCACCCCTGGGTCCGCCCCGACAACCCCATCGAGCAGGACGTCGATGCCTTACCGGCGGGCGAGGACGTGCTCGTGCGCGGGCTCGGCATGGGCTTTTTCGACCTGCTCACCCTGGTCACCGCCGGGCGCGGGGGCCGTTTCGAGCCCGCCAGCCTGCGCTACGTCCCCTCCGGCGCAGAGCCGCGGCTCACCGTCACTTCGGGCCGCGGATACCCCTACCTGCCAAAATCCGACTACCGCTCACTGCCGCCGAAGGCCGTGCTCGCGCGGCACAAGGCGCGCCTCGCGCAGCTCTCGCGCGGCGATGCCGAGATCAGCTTCGGCACCCAGCTCTGGCCCGACCTCGTGCGCGACGTCTTCGAGGCCTACTACCGCACCCTCGCCCGCGTGAGGCCGGAGGCGCTCAACGAGGGCGTCGATAAGATTGTGCGCCGCATCGACGACGCCGACCTTGAGGCGCACGCCTCCGCGCACGACATCGAGCGCGTCCCCGCCGCCCTGACCGCAGCGCTCGACGGCGTATCCAGCGAGCCCTTCGACCTCGTCGAGCGCATCACTCCGCTGCGCGGCACCGAGGGGCTCGGCATCGACGAGCTCACGGCCCGCATCAAGGACCTGATGGGGCGCGACATCAGCGAGGCGGCCGCGGGGTGGGATTCGCCGGTCAAGGCCGCCCTGTGGGAGATCCACGGCGCGCGCAAGCCCACCGGCCTGGCCACCGAAAACGGCCGCGCCGCCCCCGACGATACGGCGCTGGGAAAGTTCATGGCCTTCGGCCAGATGGTCGGCTCGGGCCCGCCGCTCTTTCGCACCCGCGAGCTCTACGCGCTCGTCGAGTGCGGGCTCGTGCGCTTCCTCGGCCCGCGGCCCTCGCTCGCGATCGACGAGGCCGGCTACGAGCTCTCCAGCGAGGGGAGGGTGGCGCGAGCGGGCGTACTTGCCGACGCCTTCTTGCCCAACCCCAACCTCTCCCGCACCGCCGACCCGTTCATGCGCTCGCTCCTCAGCGCCGGCCGCGTGCGCCCGTTTAGCCCGCACGGCACCCCCACCGCCGCCCCGGAGACCGACGGGGCGACGAGGCGCGTCGTCCGTGCGGACGGCGAGCTCGACCCCCGGGTTCACGTCTGTGGCATCCCCACCGACAGCCAATGGGCGGACGTCGCCATCTCCCCGATGCCCGGCACGAACGCCCCTTTTCTGCAGGAAACTGACAAGGTAGCGGCCTCGTTGTTGAGTGTCGCAAAACAGCGTAGCATGTAGCGAGCGAGGGCAATTACCCTATCGATTCTATTAGAATGATGGAAAGGTAACATGGCTAACATCGATGTTCTCTGGCAGCCGCTCACCGCGGGTTCGATCGAGCTGAGCAACCGCGTGGTGCAAGCGCCGATGGGTAGGCTGCGCGCCGCAACCGACGGCACCCCCACCCCGATGATGGTGCAGTATTTCCGCGACCGCGCCTCCGTCGGTCTCATCGTCACCGACGGCACATCCCCTTCCCTGGCCGGCCGTGTCCAGTACACCCAGCCCGGCCTCTACGACGATAAGCACATCCCCGCCTGGCGGGAGATCACCGACGCTGTCCACGCCGAGGGCGGAGCGATCGTCGTCCAGCTCATGCACGCCGGCTGGAACACCCACACCAAGGTCACCGGCCTGCCCGTCGAGGCGCCGAGCGCGGTAGCCCACGAGGGCCACAGCCGCGACGAGCAGGGAAACCACCTGCCCTACGAGACGCCGGAGCCTGCCACCGCAGAGCAGCTGGAGAAGGCTCGCGACGAGTTCGTCGCCGCGGCCCGCCGCGCCATCGAGGCAGGTTTCGACGGCGTGGAGCTCCACGGCGCCAACGGCTACTTCCTGCACACCTTCCTGGGCAAGAACTCCAACGTGCGCGACGACGAATGGGGCGGCACCCCGGAAAAGCGCGCCGCCTACCCGATCTCGGTCGCCCGCGCGGTTGCCGAGGAGATCGGCGCGGACCGCCTCGGCATCCGCATCTGCCCCGGCATGAGCATCCAGGGCGTCGACGAGTCCGATGAGGCGCACGGGATCGAGACCTACACCGCGCTCGTCGACGCGCTCAACGAAATCGGCCTGGCCTACATCTCCATCGAGCAGGAGAACCTCAACGGCACCTTCGCCAAGCTCGTGCGGGAGCACTTCGATGGTGTCATCTTCGGCAACGCCACCATCAGCACGCCGGAGACCACCACCCGCGAGGACGCTGCCGAGATGGTCGAGCAGGGCTGGGTCGACGCCGCCGCCGTGGCCCGCCCGATCCTGGCCAACCCCGACCTCATCGCCCGTTGGAAGTCCGGCGCCGAGGAAAATGTGCCCGATCCCGCCACCTTCTACGTCGGCGGGGAGAAGGGCTACAACGACTACCCCGCCCTCGGCTAGAAGGCAAGGCTAGGCTGGCAGCGAAAGCTCGACCTCCGTGCCCTCCCCGGGCGCGGAGGTCACGCTCGCGCTGCCCCCGGCGCGTTCCATCCGCGCCACAATCGATTCACTCACGCCGTGCCTATCCGCAGGCACCGCGCCGACGTCAAAGCCGCGCCCGCGGTCGCGCACAAACACGCTGAGCCGGCCTGCGAGGTGCTCCGCGTACACATCGATGGCATCGGCCCCCGAGTGCTTGCCGGCGTTGACCATTGCCTCGCGCGCCGCTAGCACGATCGCCTCGTTGCCCTCGGTGTAGGCGACGTCCTCGCCGACGGTGACGGGGCGGATGATCACGGAGAACAGGTCCTCGACCTCGCCTGCCGCCCTGGTCAGCGCCGTAAAGACCGTGGCGGGGTGCGCCTTCGTGGCACCGTCGCCGTCGAAAAGCCACGAGCGCAGCTCGCGCTCCTGCCCGCGGGCCAGACGCGAGACCTCGGCGGGGTCCCCGGCACGCTTTTGTATCAGCGCGAGGGTCTGCAGGACCGAATCGTGCAGCTTCGAGGCGATCTCGGCGCGCTGGTCGGCCGCCGCCTTTGCTTCTCTCTCCGCGACGAGCGATGTGGCCAGGCGCACGATGAGCGGAACCACGAGCAGGAGGACCCCGAAGACGCTGGAGAGCACGGCGGCGACGATGCCGAAAAGGCCCGCGTTCTCGCCGAGCACGGCAATGGCGAGCACCCCGCTCATCACCAGCGCGATGCCCGCAGCGAGCGCCGCGACGTTCCTTTTCGACCCCAGGTCGCGGTCGTACGCCTGCCAGGCCACCACCGCACCGACGGCCACCACCCCAACGATGAAGGTAAAGACCGCCCCAAGCCCGCTCGCCAGCGATACCGAGACCAACACTCCCGCCAGGCTCACCGCCACGAGCGTGGTGTTGACCCAGCGCGGCCAGCTCCCCGCTCCCCGCACCGCGGTGCCATCGCGTAGCGGCGCGAGGGCCCACAGCGCGGCATAGAGGATTGGCCCAAGTCCCCCTGCGAAGCTCGCCAGTGCGAAGAACACGCGCACCCACGACACCTCCACCCCGAGGTGGGAGGACAGGCCGGCGGCTACCCCGGCGACGACGCGGCCGGGGCGGCTGCGCACGTAGCGCGGGTAGAGGGAGGCAGTCTGGTCTGGCATGCCCCGATTCTCACACGGCGCTCGCCTCAGGCGCATCAGGGTTTACCCCGAGTGGGAAAACCCGGGGTTTTCCGGATGGTGTGACGAGGCGCGGATACGCCATGCTTAAAGCATGAACACCACGCTTCAGGACATCTGGTCCACCCGCCCCGTACGAATCCCCAAAGACCAGGGCGGCAACGCCGCCATTGCCGGTGTCTGCGAAGGCATCGGCGCCCGCTACCGCATCGACCCCGTCGTCGTCCGCATCGCCTTTGTCGCGCTCACCCTCGTCTACGGCGGGGGCCTCTTTCTCTACCTGCTGATGTGGCTCAACATGCCGCGCTTCGGCATGGATACCTCCCCGTGGAGGGCGATCAACGCACCCAAGGGGAGCCTCGACGCGCACCAGAAGAAGGACCGCGAGACCGGGTGGTGGCTGCTTGTCGGGCTCGTTATCCTCCTGCCGTCGATAAGCGCCGGCGCAGGCGGCGCAGCAGCCTCCTCGCTGGTCACCTTCGCCCTCGCCGGTATCGCCCTCTACCTGCTGCACAACGCGCACCCGGTGCCCCCTGCGGGTCTCGGTGCCCGCCCCGGCGAGGGTACGGTCACCGAGGAGGCGGATACATCCCATCTCACGGCGCCCGAGGGCTACCCCCACCCCGGGGTGGGCTCGCCCCGGCCGCCGAAATGGGACCCGCTCGGGACGGTTCCCGAGCTGTGGCACCTGCCCGATCCGTCGGAAGAGCCTGCGCCCGCGCCTGCTTCGCGGGGTCGCACCGGCGCGCTCGTCGCTCTCGGCACCGTCGCGGTGGCCATCGCGGTGTTCGCCTCCGGCGCGCGATTGATCAGCGTCGACCACTCCGACGACACCTTCACCATCACCGACAACCTCGACGGCTCCTACAACTCGGGCATCGGCACCGCGTCCTTCGACTTCTCCGACATGGCACCCCTGACCGAAGACAAGACGGTGACCATCGATCACGGCATCGGCAAGGTCACCATCACCGCCCCGCGAGATACCCGCGTGATGTTCTCCTGCGACGAGGGCATCGGCGAGCACAACTGCCCGCCCGTGCTTAACGACGCCTCCCCCGGCCCCACCCTCACGCTCGACGTCAACGTCGGCATCGGCGAGATCAGCGTCGTCAGCCCCTAAAAACCCTCCCCCTAGCCGCGGTAACGCCGGGCCTCATAGCTCGTTGATCCGCGCTCATGGCACCGTGCACCTTGCCCCCCAGGGGTGGCGCTACTCCCACTCAATGGTGGCCGGCGGCTTCGAGGTGATGTCGAGCACGACGCGGTTGACACCTGCTACCTCGTTGGTGATGCGGGTGGAGATGGTCTCTAGCACCTCGTAGGGCACGCGCACCCAGTCCGCTGTCATCGCGTCCTCCGAGGCGACGGGACGCAGCACGATCGGGTGCCCGTAGGTGCGCCCGTCGCCCTGGACGCCGACCGAGCGGACGTCGGCAAGCAGCACGACCGGGCACTGCCAGATCTGGCTGTCGAGTCCTGCGCGGGTGAGCTCCTCGCGGGCGATCGCATCGGCCCGGCGCAGAGTCTCCAAGCGCCCCTCGGTGACCTCGCCGATGATGCGGATGCCCAGGCCGGGCCCCGGGAAGGGCTGGCGGTTAACGATGACCTCGGGCAGCCCCAACTCGCGGCCCACCGCGCGGACCTCGTCCTTGAACAGGAGGCGCAGGGGCTCAACGAGGGTGAACTCGACGTCGTCAGGCAGGCCGCCGACGTTGTGGTGGCTCTTGATGTTCGCAGTACCCGTGCCGCCGCCGGACTCGACGACGTCCGGGTAGAGCGTTCCCTGGACGAGGAAGTCCACCGTGTGGTCGGAGAGCACGTCAGAAACCGCCCGCTCGAAGGAACGGATAAACTCCGCGCCGATCGCCTTGCGCTTCGCCTCCGGCTCGGTCACCCCGGCGAGCTTGTCCAAAAATGCCTCGCGCTCGTCCACGGTGACCAGCTTCGCGCCGGTGGCGGCAACAAAATCCTGCTCGACCTGCTCGCGCTCGCCCTGGCGCAGCAGGCCGTGATCGACGAAGACGCAGGTGAGGCGGTCCCCGATGGCGCGCTGAACGATGGCCGCGGCGACCGCGGAATCGACCCCGCCGGACAGGCCGCAGATCGCGTACCCCTCGCCCACCTGCTGCCTCACCTGCTCGACGAGCTGGTCGGCGATGTTGGAGGCCGTCCAATCCTGCTCAAGCCCGGCGATGTCGGTGAGGAAGCGGGTGAGCACATGCTGGCCGTGCGGGGAATGCATGACCTCGGGGTGGTACTGCACGCCGGCGAAGCGCTTCTCCGCGTTCTCGAACGCCGCCACCGGCGCGCCCGCGGACGACGCCGTCACGGTAAAGCCCTCCGGTGCCTGGGTCACGGAGTCGCCGTGGCTCATCCACACCGGGTGCTCGGTGGGCAGGCCGCCGTGGAGCACGCCTTCGGTGGTGAGCACGGTGGTGCGCCCGTATTCGCGCTTGCCGGTTTCCTCCACCGTGCCGCCGAGGGCCTGCGTCATCACCTGAAAGCCGTAGCAAATACCGAACATCGGCACGTCGAACTCGAAGATCTCAGGGTCGAGCTGCGGGGCGCCCTCCGCGTAGACGGAGGAGGGACCTCCCGAGAGCACGAGTGCCGCGGGGTTGAGCTCGCGGACCTCGGACGCAGTGATTGTCGACGGCACCACCTCCGAGTACACCCGCGCTTCGCGCACCCTGCGCGCGATGAGCTGGGCGTACTGGGCACCGAAGTCGACGACGAGGACGGGGCGTTGCTGGGGCTTCTGGGCTTGAGTCACAGTGTCACATACTAGCCGACGGGCCCGCTGCCCCTCCCCTACGCACGCACCTAGCGCGAGACCGTCAACCCGACCTTCTGAAACGACTTCACGTCCGTGTACCCGCACTTCGCCATGATGCGGCGCAGGCCACCGACCAGATTCGTCTCGCCGAAGGGATCCGAGGACGGGCCCTTGAGCACCTGCTCGAGAGGGGCCGGGGCGCCGCCCAAATCGATACGCTCGACAGAGCCGCGCGGGAAGCGCGGGTGCGCAGCCGCGTGCTCCCAGTAGTAGCCGCGGGCCGCCGCCTCGGCGGCCCGCGCCAGCGGGCGGCCGAGCATCACCGCGTCAGCGCCGCAGGCGATCGCGGTGGCGATGTTGCCGCTGTTGGCGATCTCCCCGTCGGCGACGACGTGAACGTAGCGGCCGCCCGTTTCGTCGAGGTACTCGCGGCGCGCGGCGGCGACGTCGGCAATCGCAGTTGCCATGGGCACGCCGAGGCCGCCCGTCGAGGCCGAGGAGACTGTCGAGGACCCGACGATGATGCCCGCCGCCCCGGAGCGCATGAGGTGCATCGCCGTGGTGTAGTCGTAGAGCCCGCCCGCGATGACGGGGACGTCGAGGGAGCCGATGAATTCCTTTAAGTCGAGCGGTTCTCCACCCCGCTGCACGTGCTCGGCGGAGATGATGGTGCCCTGGATAAAGAGGATCTCGGCGCCGGCCTTAATCACCACAGGGGCGAGCTCGCGGGCGTTTTGCGGGGAGACCCGCACGGCAACGGTAACACCGGAGTCGCGCACCTGGGCGATGCGCTCGGCGAGCAGGTCGTGGTCGAGCGGGGCGGCGTGGAGGGCCTGCAGCGCCTTCGTCGACTCGCGCCCACCCTTGAGGATGTCATCGTAGGTCCACTCTCGCGGATCGAATTCGGGCGGAAGCACGCTGGCGATGGCGTCGTCAAGCGAGGCGTGCCTGGCCAGAATGCCTTCGGCGTTGAGCACGCCGAGCCCGCCGAGCTTACCCATCTCGATGACAAACTCCGGGCTGGCCAGGGCGTCGGTGGGGTGGGATACCAACGGGATGTCGAAGGTGTAGGCATCGATGTTCCAGGTCGTATCCACGTCCGAGGACGACCTCGTGCGCCGCGAGGGAACCAGCGAGAGCTCGCCTAGCCGGTAGGCGCGGCGGGCCTCCCGGCCGATCCCGATTTCTACGTAGTCGCGCATCTGCTTGCCTTCCTAGCCACGGTAGTTGGGTGCCTCGACGGTCTGCGTGATGTCGTGCGGGTGCGACTCGCGCAGCCCGGCGGAGGTGATCTGCACAAACCGCTTCGTCTGCAGGTCCTCGATGGTCGTCGAGCCGGTATAGCCCATCGCGGCGCGCAGGCCGCCGACGATCTGGTGGGTAATGGCGTCGAGGTCGCCGCGGAAGGGAACGCGGCCCTCGATGCCCTCGGGCACGAGCTTGTCCTCGCTAGCAACATCGGCCTGGAAGTAGCGGTCCTTGGAAAAGGAGCGCTTCTCGCCGGTGAGCCCGCGGCCCTGCATGGCCCCCATCGAGCCCATGCCGCGGTAGCGCTTGTACTGCTTGCCGCCGACAACGACGATGTCGCCCGGCGCCTCCGCCGTGCCGGCGAGCATCGAGCCGAGCATCACCGTCGACGCGCCGGCGGCGATCGCCTTGGCCACGTCGCCGGAGTGCTGCATGCCGCCGTCGGCGATGACGGGCACGCCCGCGGCCTGGGCTGGCACGGAGGCCTCGAGGATCGCCGTGATCTGGGGCGCGCCCACGCCGGCGACGACGCGCGTGGTGCAAATCGAGCCCGGTCCGATCCCCACCTTGATCGCATCGGCTCCGGCCTCGATCATCGCGGCGGCCGCCTCGCGGGTGGCGAGGTTTCCGCCGATGACGTCGACCCGGTCGCCGAAATCGCGCTTGACGCGGGAGACCATCTCGAGCACGCGGTTGTTGTGCGCGTGGGCGGAATCGACCACGAGGGCGTCAACCCCGGCCTCCACGAGCAAGCCCGCGCGCTCGTAGGAGTCGTCCCCGGTACCGATGCCTGCGGCGACGAGCAGGCGGCCCTGGCTGTCCTTCGACGCGTTCGGGTACTGCTCCGATTTGACGAAGTCTTTGACCGTGATCAGCCCGGTGAGCTTTCCTGCGTCGTCGACAATCGGGAGCTTTTCGACCTTGTTGGACGACAACTTGGCCAGCGCCTCCTCCTTCGAGACACCGTCGCGGGCGACGACGAGCGGCATCGCCGTCATCACCTCGGAGACGGGGCGATCGAAATCGGACAAAAACCGCATGTCGCGGTTGGTGATAATGCCCACCAGGGTCCCCTCGGAATCAACCACGGGCAGGCCTGAGATGCGGAAGCGCGCGCACAGCGTATCGACGTCCCTAATCGTCATCTCGGGAGAGGCGGTCACGGGGTTGGTGATCATCCCGGACTCGGAGCGTTTGACAATATCGACGTGCTCCGCCTGGTCCGCGGCGCTCAAGTTGCGGTGCAACACGCCGATGCCGCCCTGGCGCGCCATGGCGATGGCCATGCGCGACTCCGTGACCGTATCCATCGCCGCCGACGCGATCGGGATGCCGAGGCGGATGTTGCGGGTGAACTGCGAGGACGTGCTCACCTCGGAGGGCACGATGTGCGACTCGGCCGGCAAGAGCAGGACGTCATCGAAGGTCAGGCCCCGCAAAGCCACCTTGTTCGGGTCGTCTCCACCTGTAGCTACTCGTTCGCTGGCCATGAAACCGCCTCTCCCCTGTGACTGCAAAAGGTTCACCTCGTACGTTTCACGTCATGATATACCGCTGCTGGGGCTGCCACATACCCACAGGTGAATTGCCCCGCTTATGGCAAGCGAATTAGGGTAGGCCAGTGTGAACTACGACGATATGATGCCGCTCGACCCTTTCAAGGACGACCCGAACGACCCGGCATCGTTCATCGAGGACGACGAGGTCGTTGAGCCGCTCAGCGCGGAAGAGCGCGTGAGCGTGATTCGGGACCTCGCGCAGGTGCGCGAGTTCAAGGAGGTCCTGCGCCCCCGCGGCATCCTCGGCATCTACTTCGAGTGCGAGGACTGCCGCGAGATGCACTACTACGACTGGGAGATCATGGAGCAAAACATGCTGGCCACGCTCAACGGCGAGCTGCCTCCAGTGCACGAGCCGAGCGCCCAGCCCAACGTCGAGGCCTACGTGCCCTGGGATTACGCGCTGGGCTACCTCGACGGGCTCGACGCACGCTAGGGGCGCCCCTACTCCGCGGTGCCCGGCGCGGCCGAGGAGCTCGGCGTGCCCGACTCGCCCGCCGCCGGTGCGGTGGTCGGCTCGGAGGCCTGCGCCGAGGTCGGCTCCGAGGGCCGCGCCGCGGGGGTTGCGGTGACCGTGGCGGTGACGGTGAGCGTCTGCGTGACGGTCTCGGTCGGCGCCGGCGAGGACGGTGCGGGCGCGGAGGGCTCCGCAGGCTCCGCGGGGGCGGGCTGCGGTGCGGGTGCGGTAACCGTGTGCGTCACCGTCACCGAGTCCGCTTGAGCCTCGGGCCTCGCCGGGGACCCCATGGATTGGACGAGGTCGCGCGCCTGCTCGAGCAGGCTGCGGGACGCCTCCCGGTCGCCGGATTCGCTGGCGATCTTGAGCTCGTCGAGCGTGCTGGCGAGCTCGACGACGTTGCCGCGCTCCCCGAAGACCTGGCTGGAGGGGCCCCACAGGGCGGAGCCCGGCTGGGCGTTGTAGAGCGCCGCGCCCGAGCCGGCGACGATCACGGTGGCGGCCGCAGCTCCCATCAGCCCCGCTGCGAGCGGGCCCGGCCCGCGGCGAGACGCAGGGGCGGGCGGGAGATCGAACTCGGGTGCGGCGGGCATTGGCTCATCGACGTCCGCCCGCAGCTCCAGCAGCGCAGCCGCGAGCGGGTCGCTGCCTTCTGAGGGGTCTACGCCGCGAGAGAGCTCGGTGAGGAACCTGTCGTCGTCGAAAAGCGGCCGCAGGTGCGGCGTGACGTCGTCTGCCTCAGATCGAGAGTGACGCTTCATCGCTCCCCCCTTCCTCTAGTGCCTTGCGCAAGGTCGCCAGCGCGCGGTGCTGCGCGACGCGCACCGCGCCAGCGGTGCCGCCGACGGCCTGCGCAGTTTCTTCTGCCGACAATCCCACGAACACACGCAGGATGATGATGTCTCTTGCTTTATCACTGAGTACATCGAGAAGCTGGCGCACTCTGTTACTTCCATCCGCCTCTAAGATCGCCTCCTCGGGCGTCGCCGTGGCGTCATCTGCGGAATCCGGTACCTGCTCCGTGGGGGTGAGCTTGTCGCGCGCCAGCGCCCGGTGAGCATCGGCCACCTTGTTAAACGCGATGCCGTAGACGAAGGCCATGAAAGGCTTGCCCATATCGACGTAGCTGCCCACGGATGTCACCACGGCGAGGCAGATTTCCTGGGCGACGTCCTCCGGCGTCGGCATCCGGCCCCCGCTGATCCTGGCGCGGGCGTAGCGCAGCACCCTGGGATGGATCGTGCGCACGAGCTCGTTGAGGGCCCCGGGCTCGCCGGCCGCGGCGCGCCTGGCCAGGCGCGCGAGGTCATTGTCCTCCTCTGTCGCCACGGGGCTCCTCTCTATCTCTGAACTTCCCGCCGTGCCTGGGCGGGGCCGGGCGCTGATTCGGGGCCGAAGCGGGCCCAGATCCGCGCTGATCCTACCCGCGCGCGGGAGAGCACGCCGGGTATCCAAGAATTCACCGACGTTTAACCTTAATCAAACTCCCAGCGTGTTGCCAATATTTCCGCCCGCTTTTCATGCTTTCAAGCTTGGCGTTACCGCCGGGAAACTTGCAGTTAACCCGGCCGTACTTAACTTCTTCCACGTGCAACGCCTCCGTTGCTTTCGTTGGAAATCGACGCGCGCCACGCGCGTCGCCGTGGAGTAAGGAGCCTCAAACGTTATGTCTCAACCTCAGCAGCTGCCCGGGCCGAACGCGGATTTCTGGGATTGGCAATTGCACGGCGCGTGCCGTGGAGCAGCTTCCGAGGTTTTCTACCACCCCGACGGCGAGCGCGGCCGCGCCCGCATCCAGCGCGAGAACCGCGCGAAGGCGATCTGCTACAACTGCCCGGTCCTCGCGCAGTGCCGCGACCACGCACTGCGCGTCGCGGAGCCCTACGGCATCTGGGGCGGCCTGAGCGAGTCCGAGCGCCACGCCATCCTGCGCGGCACCGGGTCGCGCACCTCGCTGCCGGTCGCGGCGGTATCCGCGAAGTAGAACGCGCACGGCAAAAGGCCCCGCCGAAGCGGGGCCTTCTTTCACGTCCGCGTGCGCGGCACCTGCCACTCCTAGTGGTGGTGGTGGCCGTGCCCGTGATCGTCGTCGTTTTCCGCAGGCTTCGTCACCACGGAAGCCTCCGTGGTAAGCACCATGCGGGCCACGGAGGCGGCGTTGACCACCGCGGAGTGGGTCACCTTCACCGGGTCGATGATTCCCTGCTCGATGAGGTTGCCGTACTCCAGCGTCGCGGCGTTAAAGCCCTCGCCGTTGGGGCGGTCGGCGACCTTGGACACAACGACGGCGCCGTCGAGCCCGGCGTTGTGCGCGATCCAGTACGCCGGCTTCGTCAGCGCGCGTGCGACAGAGAGCACGCCGGTGCGCTGCTCGCCCTCGAACTGATCGGCAAAGGCCTCGAGCTCGCGGGAGATCTGCACCAGGGCCGAACCGCCGCCGGCGATGATGCCCTCCTGCACGGCCGCGCGGGCGGCGTTGATGGCGTCTTCGACGCGCAGCTTGCGCTCGTTGACCTCGGTCTCGGTGGCGGCGCCGACGCGGATGACCGCCACGCCGCCGGAGAGCTTGGCCAGGCGCTCTTCCATCTTTTCCTTGTCCCAGGTGGAATCCGTCGCCTCGATCTCGCGGCGGATCTGCGCGCGGCGCTCCTCAACCGCCTCAGCGGTGCCCGCGCCGTCGACGATGACGGTGTCGTCCTTGGTCACGGTGATGCGGCGGGCGGAACCGAGGTGTTCCAGGGTGGCGTCCTTGAGGTTAAGGCCGACCTCCGGGTCGATGACGGTGGCGTCGGTGACCACGGCGAGGTCATCCATGAACGCTGCGCGGCGCTCGCCGAAGTACGGCGACTTCACGGCAACGACCTTCAGCGACTTGCGGATGGTGTTGACCACCAGCGTCTGCAGCGGCTCGCCCTCGACGTCCTCGGCGACGATGAGCAGCGGCACCGATTCGGTGGCCACCTTCTCCAGCAGCGGCAGGAAGTCGGGCAGGGAGGAGATCTTGCCGCGGACGAGCAGCACTCGGGCGTCATCAAGCACGGCCTGGCCCGCGTCGGGGTCGGTCATGAAGTAGGGCGAGAGGAAGCCCTTGTCAAAGGAGATGCCCTCAGTGAGGTCGACGTAGGACTCGATGGACTGGGATTCCTCGACGGTGACCACGCCGTCCTTGCCCACCTTCTCCATCGCGCCGGCGACCATCTCGCCGACCTCCGGGTCGCGGGAGGAGACGGTGGCGACGTTCGCGATCTCGCCGGTGGACGAGACCTCGGTGGCGCGGTTAACCAGCTCTTCGACGGCCTTGTCCGCGGCCGCCTTAATGCCCTTGTTCAGCTCGATCGGGTTGGCTCCAGCAGCAACGTTGCGCAGGCCCTCGGCGATGAGCGCCTGGGCGAGCAGCGTCGCGGTGGTGGTGCCGTCGCCGGCGATGTCGTTCGTCTTCACCGCGACGGACTTCACCAGCTGAGCGCCGAGGTTTTCGAAGGGGTCCTCGAGGTCGATGTCGCGGGCGATGGTGACGCCGTCGTTGGTCACGGCCGGGCCGCCGAACGCCTTGGCAAGGACGACGTTGCGGCCGCGCGGGCCGAGGGTGACCTTGACCGCGTCGGCGAGGGTGTCCACGCCGCGCTGGATGCCCTCGCGGGCCTGTTGATCAAATGCAATGAGTTTTGCCATAGTAGGCGATCGCCTCGCTTCTACTTCTCGACGACGGCGAGCAGGTCACGGGCGGAGAGCAGGAGGTAGTCTTCGCCGTTGTACTTCAGCTCGGTGCCGCCGTACTTGGAGAACACGACGGTGTCGCCCTCCTTGACGTCCACGGCGATGCGGTTGCCGTTGTCGTCGAGGCGACCCGGGCCGACTGCGATGACGACGGCTTCCTGCGGCTTCTCTGCGGCGGAGTCGGGGATGACCAGGCCGGAAGCGGTGGTGGTCTCCGCCTCAGCGATCTGCACCAGGACCTTGTCCTCGAGCGGCTTGATGTTAACGTTTGCCATGATCGATCAATGACCTTTCGTGATGGTGTATCTCTCTTCTGATCGGTTTCCATCTCGCGGCAGCCGTCGTCGCGGGTAAACAACTGTGCTCAATGCAACCTATTGGCACTCTACCCGCGAGAGTGCTAACTGACAACACGTACAAGCGGCACGTCGACCTCCAACGAGGTATCCGTGCCCACCCCCAGATCCGACGGCCCCCAACCGGCGCGGATGAGCTCGGCGGCCAGGGCCGCGACCATCACACCGTTGTCCGTACACAGCGCCAACCGGGGCACGCGCAGCTCGATCCCTGCTGCGGCGCACCTTTCCTGGGCCAGCTCGCGCAGCCTCCCGTTCGCCGCGACACCCCCGCCGATGAGCAACACCTCCGCGCCCGTATCCTCGCAGGCCATGACCGCTTTGCTGGTCAGCACATCGCACACCGCCTCCTGGAAGGAGGCGCAGACGTCTTCGACGGAGATCACGCGCCCCTCCCGCTCGGCCGCCTCGACGTAGCGGGCAACGGCGGTCTTTAGCCCGGAGAAGGAAAAATCGTAGCGGTGCTCCCCGCGCAGGTCCTCCGGCTTGCACAGCCCGCGCGGGAACGGGATCGAGGGCTGGCCCCGGCGCGCAAGCGTATCGACGACCGGCCCACCCGGGTAGCCGAGCCCGAGCAGGCGCGAGACTTTGTCGTAGGCCTCGCCGGCGGCGTCGTCAAGCGTGCTGCCCAGCTCCCGCATGGGCCTGCCCACGGAGACGACCTCGAGCAGCTGCGTGTGCCCGCCGGAGACGAGCAGCGCCACGGAGTGCGAAAGCTCGCCGGCCCCGTCGAGGTTGGCCACGGCGACATGCCCGCCTAGGTGGTTGACCGCGTAGAAATCCACTCCCCACGCGGCCGCGTACGCCTTCGCGGCAGAGGCGCCGACGAGCAGCGCCCCCGCCAGACCAGGGCCGACCGTCGCCGCGACGCAATCCGGCTTGTCTATCCCGGCCTGCGCCAGCGCATCGGCCATGACCTGCGGCATCGCCTCGAGGTGTGCGCGCGAAGCGATCTCGGGCACCACCCCGCCGAAGCGGGCGTGCTCGTGCATGGAGGAGGCCACCGAGTCCGCGAGGATCGTCATCGTGCCGTCGTCTTTCAGCTCGACGATGCCCACCGCTGTTTCGTCACAGGACGATTCGATACCAAGGACGATCATGTTCCGGGGTCCCTTTCGTTGCTTGCGTGCCGCATCATGGAATAGGCATCCGCGCCCGAGGGCTGATAATAGGCCTTTCGAGTGGCCAGGATGGAAAAGCCGTAGCTTTCATAGAGCGCGATCGCCGCGGCGTTATCGGTGCGTACCTCCAAAAACATCGGGCCCCCGGCGAGGTCCGCAGCGTGGACGAGCTGATCCATCAGGGCCCGCCCGATGCCGCGCCCCTGGTGCGAGCGCGCCACCCCAATCGTGTGCACCTCGAATTCCGGGTCCTCCCTCGGCCCGAGCATGGCCAGGCCCGCGTAGCCGACGAGCTCATCGGCTTCGAACGCGCCCACGTAGAAGGTGTATGGGTGGGCGAGCTCGGCGAGGAAGACATCGCGCGACCAGGGCGCGTCGCCGGCGAAGAGGTCCGCCTCGATCGCGGCGAGTGCGGCGGCGTCGCCAGCCGCCAGCTCGCGAAAGCGCACTACGCATCCCCCAGGGCTTGCGTATCGACGTCCGGAATCGCCCGCGACTTCGGCCCCCGCGCCGGGGGCACCGCGTCCGGGCGGCGCAAATAGTGCGCCACGAGCGGGCCGGGCCGCGCCGCGAGGTCCGCGGCGGCAACCAGCCCGGCCGGCCGCGGCGCGCAATAGATCACCTTGGCGTCGTGGGCGGGCAGCAATCCTGCGAGTTCCTCGGGCACGCTCAGCATTTCCACCCCGATGGTATCGACCTGCGACGGCGCGGTCACGTGCGGCCCGGAGACCCGGCGCCCGCCGGAATACCTCGCCCAGTAGACCTCGCGGCGGCGCGCGTCCGTTACCACCAGGCATTCCGCGCCGCTCTCACCGCACGCACAGCGCGCCACCGCATCGTGCGTGACCACTCCGTGCACCGGCACCCCGAGGGCCTGCCCGAACGCCTGGGCCGTGGCCATGCCGACGCGCAGTCCTGTAAACGGGCCCGGCCCGCAGCCCACGACGATCGATTCGATATCGGCGAACGAGGCCCCGGCTTGCTCGAGCAAGCCATTGACCGTGGGCACAAGACGCTCGTTGTGCGCTCGGGTGCGCGTGACCGATTCCGCCAGCGCCCGCGCTAAGGCCTTGGTTTCTCCGGCCTCACCCGCCTCCACGACGCCGGCGACGAGGTCCGCCGTTGCAGTATCGATCGCGAGAACAATCACAACGCCACCTCCCCGCCGCGGCTAGGAGGCAATCCCCATCGTCCAGGTGCCGTCTTCGACGAAGAACGGGATGGCCGCATCGATCCGGAAAGACTCGGTTTGCGGCACCGTGCAGATGTTGACCGCGTTGAGGTTGACCGGATCGAGCATGACATCCCCGCTCTGCCGCGCGGGCAGCAGCACCATGTAACCGCTCTCCCCGCCAAGGTCGAGCTCGGATGCGTCCAGGCCAAACGCGTCGAGCTTCGCGTCGATCATCTCGGCAGGCTCGTTCGGGCACAGCATGGTGTAGCCCGCGTACTCCTCACCGTAGATGCGGGCCGGGTTGACCAGCTCGCCCATCACGGCGTCGCTCTTCGCCGGCTCCGAGAGCTGCAAAGCCTTCTCCAGCGAGTTGGGGTAGGCCGCGGCGGTGGTCCCCCGGCTCAGCGGGATGAAGATGATGGCGACGAGCACAATGAGCCACAACGCGAGCGCCAGGCCAACCCAGCGGCGGTTGATGTTGGAAAGCTTCAGCATGCCCTAGAGCCTACATCGGGCCCGGCTAGCACCCCACCATCTCCCACGAGATGAGGCGGGCCTGGGAGTCGGGATCTTGCCCGGCTAGGCTCTCGCGGTCGAGTCGCACGACAAGGTAGCGGGAGGCAATGGATTCCACCACACCACCGCCCCATTCGGCGACGACGACGGCCTCGCTGAGCTGCGCGTCTAAATCGAGGGCATCGAGCTGCCCCAGCGGATCGCCCACAGAGCCCTCGCCGAGGAGCCGGTAGGCGTCGACGTGGATGAGCGACGGGCCCTCACCGAGGGGCTTGTGCTCCCGGGCGATGATAAACGTCGGGCTGGTCACCCTGCCCCGCACCCCCATACCCGCGGCGATGCCCTGGGTCATGGTGGTCTTGCCCGCCCCGAGCGGGCCATCGAGGATCACCACATCGCCCGCCTCGAGTGCGGCGCCGAGCTCACGGCCAAGCCGCGCGGTGTCCTCCGCGCTCGGGCACATCCTCGAGCCGCGCTCGGGAAAATCCGCCTTCACCTGCTACTCCTTCTCCCCTGCGAGGATATCCCCACCATAGACGCGCCGTGTCCGTCCCTTCGGCGCGCACACGACCTCGTAATTGATGGTACCCACGCCCGCTGCGAACTCGGTCGCGCTCACGCCGCCCGCGCCGAAGATCACGGCGTCATCGCCCACCCGCACGCCGTCCTCGTTATCACCGAGCCAGACGATGAACTGGTCCATGCACACGCGCCCGACCTGGGGGTATTGCTTGCCTGCCACCGTGACGGTGAACGCGCCCTGCCACGAGCGCGCCACCCCGTCGGCATACCCCGCAGGGATCACGGCGGTATACCCGTCGCGCGGCGCCGACCACGTCAGCCCGTAGCTCACCGGCTCCCCGGCGGCGAGCCGCTTCACCGCGAGCACCGGCGCGGACCACGTCATCGCCGGCCGCAGGCCGTGATCTCCGCCCGCGATCGGCTCGAGCCCGTAGAGCCCCAGCCCGGCGCGCACCTGGTCGAAGGCCAGGTCGGGGCGGCTCAGGAGCGCCGGGGTGTTCGCGAGGTGGCGCACCGTGGGGGAAAGCCCCGCCGCAGCGGCGGCCCGCACCGCCTCCTGAAAGCTCTCCGCCTGGGCGCCTGTGTAGGGGTCTGCCGGGTCGTCGGCCACCGCGAGATGGCTGAAGAGCCCGACGACGTTGAGCCCCGCCTGCGCGGCGCGGGCGAACGCCTCGTCCCACTCGTGCCTGCCGAGGCCCGAGCGGTGCATTCCGGTGTCTACCTTGATGTGCAGCGGGGTGCCGGCCGGGGGTGCAGAGGGGGCGTCGATAAGCCAGCGAAGGTGCTCCATCGTGGGCACGCCGAGCTCCACACCATCGGGAATGGGCTGGCCCGGCACCCACAGCCACGCGAGGACGGGCGCATCCGTCAGGGCGCGCACCGCGGCCGCTTCCTCCAGCGTGGCCACGCCGAAGGCGTCCGCGCCGGCGGCGTCCATCACCGGCACGACGCGCTCGGCGCCGTGGTTGTAGGCATCCGCCTTGACCACGCACATCAGGCGCGCATCCCCGGCGAGGCGCTTGAGCACGCGCGTGTTGTGCGCGATAGCACCAAGATCAATCCGTGCGGTCAACATGCTCTACAGCATATGGACGAGCCCGAGGACCACCAGCAGCGCAGCAACCGCCCACGTCGCCGCGCGCGTGACCGCCTCCGGGCGGGCCCTCGCCCACTCGAACGCCCGCGCAGGGCTGCTGGCCGGACGCGCCCGCACCCACGCCACCGCGAGCGCGCACGCGGTGGGCAGGCTCAACGCCACCGTGGCGTATGCCACGAGGGATCCGTAGCGCACGGCGACCTCAATCCCCGCGGCGGAGAGCAGCGCCAGCCCGCCGTAGAACGGCACCGAGGTCGCCGACTGCACCACACCGAGGATGAAACCGGTGAGCACCGTCATAGGGCCCGGGCGGCGCAGCGGCCCCATGATCCGCTCGATCAGCTCCGAGTTATCCCCTCCCCGCAACGCCAGCAGAGCCGTGGCCAGGCCCGTGGCCACGAGCACGAGGCCGAAGATAGGGCCGTCGACGAAGCTGCGGACCACGGGGCCCAGGCCGTCGAAAATCGCGAGCATGACCAGCGCCAGACCCGCCACCCCCAGCCAATCCCCGGCGATAAGCAGGCCGGTGATCCGCGCGAACCGGCCGCCGGCGGGCACCACGATGCCCACCGCGAGGATGACACCGATCAGCAGCAGGTTGATCGAATCGACGAACGCGAAGGAGAGTGCTGCGAGCATCCGCGCTACTCGACGGTGACCGACTTGGCCAGGTTCCGCGGCTTGTCAATGTCGTCGTTACCGCACTGGCGGGCGATATCCGCCGACAAAAACTGCAGCGGCACGGTGGCAAGCAGCGGCTGCATAAGCGGGCGCGTCGCCGGGATGCGCACGAGCCAGTTCGCAAACGGCTCCACGGCGGTATCGCCCTCCTCCGCGATGACGAGGGTCTTCGCCCCGCGGGCGCGAATCTCTTGGATGTTGGAGACGATCTTCGAGTGCAGCTGGCTCAACCCACGGGGGCTCGGGACGACCACGACGACGGGCAGGTCGTCTTCAATCAACGCGATCGGGCCGTGCTTGAGCTCGCCGGCGGGGAAGCCCTCGGCGTGAATGTAGGCGAGCTCTTTGAGCTTCAGGGCGCCCTCGAGCGCGATCGGGTAGCCCACGCCGCGGCCGAGGAAGAGCATCGTGGTCACCGCGCCGAGGGTCTCGGAGATCTGCTTGAGCTGGTCGCGGGTGCCCAAGGTCTCGGAGATCTTCTCCGGCACTGCCTCGAGCTCTGCCCAGATCTCCGCAACCTCCGCGGGGCTCAGCGTCCCCTTCGCCTGCGCCAGGGCGAGGCCGACGATGTAGTTCGCGGCAACCTGGGCGAGGAAGGCCTTCGTCGACGCCACGCCGATTTCCGGGCCCGCGTGGGTGTAGAGCACCGCATCGGACTCGCGCGGGATCTGGGAGCCGTTCGTGTTGCACACCGCCAATACCTTCGCCCCTTGCCCCTTGGCGTGGCGCACGGCCTCTAAGGTGTCCGCCGTCTCGCCCGACTGCGAAATCGCAAGCACAAGGGTGCGCTCATCGAGCACCGGATCGCGGTAGCGGAACTCGCTGGCCACCTCAATCTGCACGGGGATGCGCACCCAGTGCTCGATGGCGTACTTCGCCGCGAGGCCGGAGTGGTAGGCGGAGCCGCACGCGATGACAAAGACCTGGTCGAACGCGGCGAGCTCGGCCTCGCCCAAGTTGTTCTCGTCGAGGGTGACCCGGCCGGCTGAGAAGTGCCCCACCAGGGTGTCGCGCACCGCCGCGGGCTGCTCGTAGATCTCCTTCATCATGAAGGAATCGAACCCGCCCTTCTCCGCGGCCTCCAAATCCCAATCAATGGTAAACGGCGTGCCCTCAGAGGCGGTGCCATCGAAGTTGAGGATCTCGTAATCATCCTTGGTGATGATGACCACGGAGTCCTGCCCCAGCTCGATGGCTTGCTTGGTGTGCTCGATAAATGCGGCAACGTCGGAGCCGAGGAACATCTCGCCCTCGCCGACGCCGATCATCAGCGGGGTTGAGCGCCGCGCCGCGATGATCTGGTCGGGGTGGTCGGCGTGGATAAACAGCAGGGTAAAAGCGCCCTCGAGGCGCCGCAGCACACCTAGTGCCGAGGCCCGGAAATCCCCGGCGGTCTCCCCCTCGTTATACGCCCTGGCCACCAGGTGCGCGGCCACCTCGGAATCTGTCTCCGATGCGAGCTCGATGCCTGCGGAGACGAGCTCATCGCGCAGGGGTGCGAAGTTTTCGATGATGCCGTTGTGCACGATGGCGACCTTGCCGTCGTAGGAGAGATGCGGGTGAGCGTTCTCGTCCGTCGGGCGGCCGTGGGTGGCCCACCGCGTGTGCCCGATCCCCGTGGTGCCGCCGAGGGTATCTGCGCCGATCTCGGCGATCTTGTCCTCCAGGTTGGCCAACTTCCCGGCCCGCTTCGCGCTGACGATGCCGTTCGACCCCGCCACCGCGATACCGGCGGAGTCGTATCCGCGGTATTCCATTCGGCGCAAGGCATCGAGCGCGATGGGCAAAGACTGCTTTTGGCCGACGTATCCGACGATTCCACACATGCGCCCAAGATTAATACACGCCACCGCCCCCGCCACGTTGCGCGCCACACCGGCGGCTTGAGGCGCGGAGATGACGTATTCTGGTGGGCGTGTCTGCGAATCTGAAGAAGCTGTCTGATCTGTCGAAGCGCGGCCCGCACCGGGTCCTCGAAGGCGACTTGGGCTACACGGGCCTGCCGGGCAAGGTCTACACCCCCGCCGAGGGCGACGGCCTGCCCGCCATCGCGTTCGGCCACGATTGGATGCGCAGCGTCGATGACTACCACGCCACCCTGCGCCACCTGGCGAGCTGGGGCATCGTCGTCGCCGCGCCGGATACCGAGTCTGGGCTGCGCCCCGACCACTCCGGGTTCGCCGCCGACCTCGATACCGCCGTGCAGATCCTCGCGGGCGTGCGGCTTGGCAACGGCAACGTCACCGTCGCCCCCGCGAAGATCGGCGTGGCAGGCCACGGCATGGGCGGCGGCGCGGCGGTGTTGTCGGCCGTCGATAATCCGAAGGTCAAGGCAGTCGCCGCGATCTACCCCGCCAACACCGCCCCTTCTGCCATCGAGGCCGCGCGCAACCTGTTGATTCCCGCGATGGTGATCGGCCCCGGGGAAGATTCCGATTCGCTTTTTGACCCCGGCAACCCTGCAAAGCTCGCCTACAACTGGGCCGGCGAGGTGGTCTACCGCGCCCCCGCCAAGGGCAGCCAGGCGAGCTTTAGCGAAGACGGCCTAGCCAAGCGCCTGCTCGGCCTGGGCAAGCCCAACTCCAAAGTCCAGGCGAGCGTGCGCGGCCTGCTCGTGGGCTACCTTTTGCACGAGCTCGCCGGGGAGCGCAAGTACTCGGCTTTCAGCGAACCCGACGCGACAGGTCCGAAGGTCTCCTCGCTCTCCGGAGAGGCGCTCGCCGAGCGTGCCGGCCTCACCCGCGACGACGCAGCGTTCTCCTTGTTCTAACGTTCTAATCTCCCGGTTCGCCCCTGCGCAGGACCCCTTGGACGCGGCCGCCGCGCCGGGTAGGCCGGTAGACCCCGCGCGGCGTGGTGGGCTCGACGCGCAGGTTGAGTTCCCGCGCGATCGCCTGCTGCCGGTTGACCTGTTCCATTTGTCGGTGCGCCTCGGCGACGGCCGCTTCGAAATCGAGCATCCGCTTTGCCGTACGTCGCTTGTATTGCTCGGCAAATTCGGCGAAATCCATCACCACTCACCTGACTTTCTCATTTTGGGCCCGCCGGATTCAGCCGGGGGTGCCGGGGGTTGCTCCTTAGGTGCGCTCGGCGGTTCGGCCGGGGCGGGTTGTGCAGCCGGTGGGGGTTCCGGCAGCGAGGCAGCGGGGGCAGGTGCCGGTTCTGGGGATGGTGCAGGTTCCGGTGCGGGCGACGCGAGCCCGGCAGCCCGCAGCTTCTCCGCCGGCGCAGGTGGTTCCGGCACCTCGGCGAGCTCGGGTGGAGGTGCAAACTCATCCCGCGCCGGTGGCTCCGGGGGTGGCGGTGGTGGCGCGGGTTCCTCCGGGCACGGCTCCGGGGGTGGCGGTGGTGGCGCGGGTTCCTCCGGGCACGGCTCCGGGGGTGGCGGTGGTGGCGCGGGTTCTTCGCATGCATCGGCGAGGTCGTGGATCGCTCCCTCGATGCAGACAGAAAGAACGTCAAGGGCGGCGAGGGTCACGCCGAAACCGAGTTCCGCGAGCGCCCCCTGGAAGCATTCGGTCTGCAGCGGCTGCGGGGGTGCGCATTGCACGGCCGCCTCACGGCTTGGAGCCGCGAGCGAGGCGGTGTGGGTGCACTCGCAGGAGAAGTCGAAGGTTATGGCCCCATCGGCCCGAGCCTTCAACCTATCGACGCCCGCATCCTCGCACTGCGCCGCCACCGTCGGTACCTGACCCGATGCCTGCGGCGGAGCGGGAGCAGGCTTATCGACGCCCGCATCCTCGCACTGCGCCGCCACCGTCGGCGCTTGAGCAGGTGCCTGAGCCGGCGCTTGAACGGGCGCTTGAGCCGGCGCGGGAGCAGGTTGATCAACGCACGGTTGAGGTTCGGGCTCCGGGCATTGCCACTGCCGCGGTGGGTCAGGCTGGTGCTCGAGCATCCCGTTGCACTGGTCCGTGACCGCCCCCAGGGCGGTGCGCACCTGGTCGTTGCGGTCCTCGACGATGCCCAGGAGGTGCTCGACGCCTTCGACCACGAGCGGGAGGATCAGGGCACCGGCGGCGACGTAGGGATTGGCGCGCGCGATGCCCACAAGCCCGATGACAACCTGGAGGACGCCGTCGATGGCGGTATCGGCCGTGGAATCGATCTCCTCGATAGATCGGCAGCACTGCTCGATCTGCTCGCACAGCTCGGCGGCGTTGTCTCCCTGGACTGCCTCGCCGTCCTCGCGCCTCTTCTCGTCCTCCGATACCCCGAGATCGGTAAACCACCCGGCGGTCAGGTCGGCGCCGATCTTGCTCACCACGTCGACCAGGAACTTGATGATGGTACCCGCAATCCCGCCTTTCGATCCCCCGCCAGATCCGCCCGATCCTCCGGAGCTGAGCTTGGAGGCTCCCTCGCGGACCTGCGCCAGGTCCATCCCCTCGGTCTTGCTGTATTGGTGGCCGAACGCCTCGGCGAGGGCAGCGAGCCGGGCCGCGACCGCGGGGTCAGACCCCGGGATGGACGACGCCTCCGCGGCCACCGCCGAGACTTTGTCAATCAGCGCGGCGGTCATGGCAGCCTCACACCCTCGGCGTGGGATTGGTCGGTGTGCTCGACCGAATCCATCAGGCCCTGTAGCTGGCGCCACCCCTCGACGCGGCTCTCCAGGAAGGAGACGTTGAGCTCCTGCATGCGCACGAGGGCTGCGGCGAGCCGTGTGCCGTCGTCAAGAAAGCCCGCCCCGACCGCGCCTGCGGGAAACTCGGGAGAGCCCGCCTTCAGCTGCGAGATGGCCTCCTCGTAGCGCGCGATAGCCGCACCCAGCCGCTGGCGTATGTCCTCCGGATCGACGTGTAACGGTTGATTCACTCTCTCCCCCCAAACTTTTCGCGCGGACCGCACCGCGGCCCGAGACCACGACACGCTTACACCTTGATTAGACTCCCCCGAGCCGCGCGTGGTTCCCTCCGCTGCGAAAAAAGATCTCGCCTGCAGGCTACACGGACGAGACCACCGCCGCGAGGCGGCCGGCGATCTTGCGCGCGTGCTCTTGCTCCGCAGCCTCGACCATGACGCGGAAGATCTCCTCCGTGCCCGAGGGCCGCAACAGGACCCGCCCGGTCTCCCCCAGCTCGGCCTCGGCCTCGGCGACGGCGTCTTTGACCGCGGGGGCGTCCGCGATGCGGGATTTATCGGCGACGGGGACGTTGATAAGCACCTGCGGCAGGACCGTCATCACGCTCGCGAGCTCCTCGAGGGACTTACCGGTCTCCGCCATCCGCGCCATGAGAATGAGACCAGTCAACGTTCCGTCGCCTGTGGTGGCGTGGGCCGGAACCACGATGTGGCCGGATTGCTCCCCGCCGAGCGAGTACCCCCCGCGGCCAAGCTCTTCGAGTACGTAGCGGTCCCCCACCTTCGTCTGCTTCATCGCAATGCCCTCGCGCTCCATCGCCAGCTTCAGGCCCAGGTTGCTCATCACCGTGGCCACGAGCGTGTTTTCCTGCAGGATGTTCTTATCCCGCATGCTCGTGGCGATAATCGCCATGATCTGGTCGCCATCGACGACGTTGCCTTTGGCGTCAACCGCGAGGCAGCGATCGGCGTCTCCGTCGTGGGCGAGGCCGATATCCGCACCGTAGTGCAGCACCGCCTCCTGGATCTTGTCCATGTGCGTCGAACCCGAGCCGTCGTTGATGTTAAAGGCGTCGGGGGTGTTAAAAATCGGCGTGACCGTAGCGCCCGCCGCCGCGTAGGCCTTCGGGGCAACCTCAGAGGCCGCGCCGTTGGCGCAGTCCACCACCACCTTGATCCCAGAGAGGTCAGCAGTCACCGCCCGCTTGAGGTGCGCGAGGTAGCGCTCCTGGGCGTCGGGGGCTTCCTCGATAACGCGGCCGATGCCGGTGCCGGTCGGCCCGGTATCGTCTAGGTGCGCCATCGCCTCTTCGATGCGGTCCTCGACGTCGTCGGGAAGCTTGCGCCCGCCCGCGGAGAAGAACTTGATGCCGTTATCGGGCATCGGGTTGTGCGACGCCGAGATCATCACCCCGATGTCAGCGCCGTAGTTGTCGGTCAAAAACGCCAGGCCCGGCGTCGGGATCACGCCCACGCGGATGACGTCGACGCCCTTGGACGCCATGCCCGCCGACATGGCGGCGGCGAGCATCTCGCCCGAGACGCGCGGGTCGCGCCCGATGATCGCCGAGGGGCGGCGCTTTGCCGACGCCCGGTTCTCCGTCAACACCGTGGCGGCCGCCGCCCCGAGCTTGAGCGCCAGCTCGGCCGTGAGCACCTGGTTTGCCAGGCCGCGTACGCCGTCAGTTCCAAACAATCGAGTCATTCTTCACATTATGCCCGAGCGCACCGGGGCGACAGGCTAGAGCACCGCCGCCGTCCTATAACAGAGAAAACCGCCGCGCACCCCACGGTATGCGGGGCGACGCGGCGGCAGCGACAAGCGGAAGAAACTAGCGCTTGGAGTACTGCGGCGCGCGGCGGGCCTTGTGCAGACCGGCCTTCTTGCGCTCCACGGCACGGGCGTCACGGGTGAGCAGGCCGGCCTTCTTCAGGGTCGGGCGCTCAGCCGGGTTGTAGACGTTGAGTGCGCGGGCAATCGCCAGGCGCAGAGCACCAGCCTGCCCGGTCGGGCCGCCACCGGAGATGTTGGCCTTGATGTTGAACTGGCCTTCGCGCTCAAGCAGCGTCAGCGGGAGCATGATGTCCTGCTGGTGCAGCTTGTTCGGGAAGTAGTTCTCGAACTCGCGGCCGTTGACGGTGATCGTGCCGTCGCCCTCGGTCACGGTCACGCGGGCGATGGCGCGCTTGCGGCGGCCCACGGTCTGGATCGGGCCCTCGTGGAGGGAGACCGGCTCGGCGACCTCAGCGGCCTCGGGGTCGACCTCGGGCGCGACAGCGTCGCCGATGGTGTAGTTGAACTCCTCGGTTGCCGCGGTGGCGAGATCGACGTCGACCTCGGCGTTGAAGTTTTCCTCGGTGTAGTTGTTCGACTCGGTCATTACTGGGCCACCTGCTTAAACTCGAGGGTTTCCGGCTTCTGCGACGCGTAGGGGTGCTCGGAGCCGACGAAGACGTGAAGCTTCTTGATGGACTGGCGGGAGAGCTTGTTGTGCGGCATCATGCCGCGGATCGCCTCTTCGATGACGCGGTCCGCGCGCTCATCCAGGGCGCGACCAAGGGTCATGGACTTCAGACCACCCGGGTAGCCGGAGTGGCGGTAGCGCATCTCGCGCTCGCGCTTGTTCGAGGAAATGTGGACCTTATCGGCGTTGATCACGATGACGTGATCTCCGGTATCCACGTTGGGTGCGTACTGGGGCTTGTGCTTGCCGCGCAGGATGTCTGCGGCGGTAGACGCAAGCTTGCCCAGCACCACGTCGGTAGCGTCGATGACGTACCACTTACGGGTAATGTCACCGCTCTTCGGGTGGTAAGTAGACACGTGCGACTCCTTAAAGTCTGTCTAGATGGCTGCCGGCCAAAACAGTTCTCCGCGCGTCCTCGACACCCAGACGGCGGCCGGTGGAGACCCGACGGGAATCGGCGTGCGCCGCGGGCTCCCAGGCACTCAGTGACCTCAGTGACCTCAAAGACCCAACGGCGCGACAGAACGCACAGGTAGTACACCCTACGGCAGGACCACCCCGTTTACCAAAACGCGCCAGCGCGCCGACACGGTGCCCCCAATATCCCCCACGCACCGCGCCGACGCGCTGTTGTCCATCCCCCGAAAAATGTGCCCCCGTGTGTTTACTCGGGGCCGCTACCCCCAGCTCTGGGCCGCTGCGTTGTTGACCTGCAGCATGCGCGTGTTGCCGCCGTCGACGGCCTGGGCAACCTGGGCGAGGATGGTGTTGAGGTCCTCGGCCGCGCGGTCCCACTTGTCCTGGTGGACCTTGTATGCCTCGGCCGCCTCGCCGGTCCAGGTAGAGACCATGGGCTGCAGGCCCGCCTTGAGGTCTTCGAGCATGCGGGTGATCTGGAGCGCGGAGCCGCGCAGGTCCTCGGCCGCGCCCGCGAGCTGGCCGAACTCGTACTTGATGGTCATTGGCTATCCCCCTCGTGGTGAAAATCTAGAGCGCGAGACCGGCGCTGGCGCCGATCTTGTGCAGGTCGTCGGTGTTGGACGCTTCGATGTGTTCGTAGTTCTTGGCGTTGTCGCGCAGGTTATCGGCGATGGCGGCGAGCGCCTCGACGAGTCGGCGCTGGGCGTCGTCGTAGCGCAGCATGACAGAATCGAAGGACGCCTGGGCCTCGCCCGCCCAGTAGGAACGAGTCCCCTCGACAACCCCTTGGATGCGCTCGATCTCCCTGTTGACTGCGTTGTTGGTGTCATCCACGTTGCCTGCGGCCGCGCGCATGACGTCGGCTTCAGTGTGCAGCTGAGCCATCTCTCTCCCCCTTGTGAGCGTTGAATGCATATCAGCCTTGTGTGCGGCTTGTGTGCGGTACGTGCGTGAGCGCCGGAGCCGGCCTCACTTATATTTGACTGAAGAAACAGCCCCGAGGTTCCATCCCGGAGGAAAAATTTTTTCTACCCCGCCGCGTCCTCGGCGTTAAACGTGGCGGATTCCATCGCCATCGTGCACGTGGCCTGCTGCACTTGGCTCGGCGCCGCGCGGGTGTGGCACCCCACCGAGATCTGGTGGCCGGCCTCGACCCATGTGCGCCACAGCGATTGCGAGCCGTCGTTGCCCGTTTCTCTATACGTCAGCGCCCCTGCGGAGTTATCGAGCAGCTCCACACTGGGGTCTGCCTCGATTTCCTCCAACACCTGCGCGATGAGGCGCTCCGGGGGCAGCTCGAAGAGCGGGTCGACTGCGAGCTGAACGCGCAGGTCGGGATCCTTGCCGGTGAGCCGCCACATGTCACCGTCGGGGGCGGCGCTAAAGCCGGCTGGCACTTCGACAAGCAGGCCCTCGCGCGAGATGACGGTGGGCGTGGGGCTGGGCATGCGTGTCGACGCCTCCGTGCCCGCCTCATCCCCCACAGCATTCCCCACAGCATCCCCCACAGCATTCCCCGCGCCGTCCCCCGCGTCGACCGGCGCCGGGCGCAGCGACGTGGCGGTGTAGTACACCGCGGCGACGCACAGCAGTGCCGCGAGGGCCACCGCGAGCATCGACCACACCGTCATCCGCCGCGCCCCGTCGGCCTCGGTGGGCCGGGTGACCTCGATGGGATCGTCGATGGGATCGGGGTGGGGCGCGGGATCCGGGTCGGTTGCCGCGTGGGCGTCGACAAGCGCGTGCCTGCCCGATGAGCGCTCGTGAGCGAGTTCGATGCCGCTGCCGTCCAACGCTCGGGAGAGCTCGGCGAAGTCGGCCTCCGACGCCACGACGGCGACGCGCACCGCGGCGGCCTCGGGCCCCACGACGCTAGCGACGTAGTGGGCGATCTCGGCCGGGGTGGGCCGGTCGTAGCGGCGCACGTTAGCAAGGCCCTCGAAGATCGTCGCCTCCGGCGTGATCGTCACCTTTAGATCGGGCAGGGTCGTTGTCACGCTCACTCCTCCCCCGCGTCTGCTGCCGCCTCAAGCGTGGCCACCTGGATGAACCCGGCATCGACGCCATCGCGCACGAGCCTGCCCCGCCCGGCGGGCAGCGGCTCCGGCTTGACCCCGAACACGCTGCCCTCGTCGCGGTTGCCGCTGAGCAGCACGGCGTCCGGGTTGAGGTCTTTGACAGCGCCGAGCAGCCCGCCATAGAGCGCGCGGGCCGTTCCCCCGAGCTTGCGGGCCACGATGACGTGCAGACCGATATCGCGCGCGTGCGGCAACAGGGCGAGCAGCGGGGCGACGTCTGCCTCGGCGACGAGGTCGGCGTCGTCAATGATGAGGTAGATATCGGGGCCTTCCCACCACGACCGCTCGGCGAGCTCGGCGGCGCTTACCCCCGCGCCGGGGAGGCGGGAGCGGAGAGTCTCCACGGCCGCGCTCACCGTGTCGCGCACCGCGGCGGAAGACGCCGCGTAGCTCGCCACCATGTCGCTGCCCGCCGCATCGATGTGCCTGCGGCGCGGGTCGATGATGACCATGCGGGCCGCATCGCGCGGCAGCGCGTCGATGCCTGCGATGAGCGTGGCCAGAAGCGTCGATTTACCGCTGCCGCGCACCCCGATGGCCACGAGGTGCCTGCCCTCGAGGCACACCGCATCGAGGTTTCTGCCGCCGCGGGCAAACGGGAGCCGGCTGGCCTCCTCCCCGCCGAGCAGTGCCGCAGCGGAGACGGCGGCGGGCAGCACCTTGAGCCGGGGCGCAGGCGGCTGGCCGGCCGCCTGCGCTGCGATATGAGCAAGGTCCTGAGGCGCGGTGGCGGCGATGAGCATGTGGCGCCCGTGGGGGTTGAGCCCGCGGCCCGGGCGGGCCGGAACCTGCTGCTGCGCCTTCCTCCCCAGCAGCGAATCCGCCGGTTCACTCAGGTGCAGCTCGAGGCGGGTACCGATGAGGTCGCGCACGTTGGCCCGGATAGCGCTCCAGCGCTGCGTGGAGGTAACGATGTGGACACCGGCGGCCGGGCCCGCAGAAGCGATGCGCGCTAGGGCGTCGCGCAGGTCCTCGAGCGAGGAGTCGGGGGCGAACACGGAGTGCCAGCCGTCGAGGACGAGGAAGGTCTGACGGCGCGCCGCTGGGTCCTGCGGGGCGGTGGCGTGGGCGTCGATAAGCGCGAGCATCTCGTCGACGATGCGCCTGCACTTATCCTCCTCGGCCGGGGTGGCCACCCCGGCGACGTGCGGCAGGCATTCGAGGTCGGCCAAACCCCCGGCACCGGCGTCGATGACGTAGAAGCACACCTGCGAGGTGGTGTGCGTCACAGCCAGCGCGGCCACGATCGTGCGCAGCGCCATCGACTTGCCCGTGCGCGGCCCGCCCGCGATGGCCACGTGCCCACCGGCGTGGGAGAAATCGATCACCGCGGGGTCTTGGCGCTGGTGATAGGGGTCGTCGATGAGCCCGATGGAGACCTGCAGCGGCGCGGGCGACTCGCACACCGTGGAAAGCTCGACAACCTCCGGCAGCGGCGGGAGCCACACCTGATGCGCGCTCATTCCTTGCACCCGCGCGGTGCTGCGTGCCTTGCCCACCACGGCGGCCAGCAGCGTCGTCGACTCATCAATGCGTATGTCGGCCCGGTCGTGGTCCTCCTCCACCTCGCTCCACCCGGTAAACAACGCCACCGCGGGCCGCGCGTGCCCCTCGTCGCCTCCGACGCGCCGCTCGAGCGGGCCGGAGACGTAGGCCGCACGGAAGCGGACGAGCTCTGTTGATCCAGTCTTCAGGTAGCCGCTGCCGGGCTCACCAGGTAGCTCGTAGGCGTCCGGCACACCGAGCACCTGGCGCGACTCCCCCGCCGAGAACGTCTTGAGCCCGATGCGGTAGGACAAGTGAGAGTCGAGCCCGCGCAGCTTGCCCTCCTCGAGGCGTTGCGACGCCAGCAGCAAGTGCACCCCCAGCGAACGGCCCAGCCGCCCCACGGCAACGAAGAGATCCGCGAAGTGCGGGTGCTGGCCGAGCAGCTCGGAGAACTCATCGACGATGATGAGCAGCGACGGCAGGGCACCCACGTCTGCCCGGCCCGCCTGACGGGCGTGGAAGTAATCGGTGACGTTGGCAAAGTTTCCCGCCTCGCGCAGCAGCTCTTGGCGCCGGTTGAGCTCGCCGGAGATGGCATCGAACATGCGCTCAACCAGCACAGATTCGGCCTCGAGGTTTGTAATCACCGCAGCGGTATGCGGCAGGTCTTCGCAGCCGAGGAACGTCGCCCCGCCCTTGAAATCGACGAGGACGACGTTGAGTTCCTCGGGCGAATGCGTCGCCGCCAGCGCGGTGACGAGGGTCCTTAGTAGTTCCGATTTACCGGACCCCGTCGCCCCGATGCACAGCCCGTGCGGGCCCATCCCTCCGTGCGCGGCCTCCTTGAGGTCGAGGTGGACGGCACCGCCGTCCGGGGTGGAGCCGAAGGGGACGACCAGGTGGTGCCGGGTGCCGGCGCGCCCGCGCCACATGGAGTGCTCGTCGAGCTCGTCAATGTCGCTAAAACCCAGCATGCTCATAAGGCCGCCAGCGCCCTGCGCTCCCGAGCTTTCCGGGCGGCGGTAAAACGCGAGGTGGCGGGCTATAAGCTCTGCCACGAGCACGGGCAGCGTATCGACGCACCCGAGCTCCTCATCACCCTTGAGAGTGCGCGCGACAACGACACCCGCCTCGCACACGAGGTGCAGCGAATCCTCGTCCACGCTGTAGTCCGGGTCCTGGTCCACGGCGATGACGCAGTCGATGCCCGGCGACATCAGCGCCGCATGTGCGTGGGCGCGGTCCGCCAGCGCGACGGCGAAGGCCGCCTTGTGCGGCGCGCGGGTGTGCGGGAACCACTTCACCCACTCGAAATCCGGGTCTTTGTGAAGGTTGTAGAGCCCGGCGACCTCCGGGCCGTGGAAGAAGCACAGCTGGCACAGCGCGGCGCGCGCCACCTCGTGCGCCTGGGCGCCGGTGAGCACGATCGAGGGGAAGGCAGCGAGGTTAATCACGATCGGCATCCCGGCCACTGTCCCCACTGCGGCGACCATCCGGCGCAGGCTCACCGCGCAGACGGGATCGAGGTCCTCCGGGGAGCCTGGGTCAGCGACGTGAACCGGGGTGCACAGCGAGGTCGTGCCCTCGCCGAATCGCACGTGGAGGGCGCGCGGGGAGTCATGCCCGCGCTCCCACACCCGCGAGGTCGCAGTGGCGTGCAACAGGTGGCTCGGGGCGGGGTGAAGGTAGGAGGCGTGCGCGCGCTGCCGGTCGGCGTTGGTGCGGGCGCTCTCGGCGAGAGCGCCAAGGTGGCGCAGGTAGACCCGGCGCGTCTCGTCGATATCCCCGGCCTTCTCCGGTGGGTTGATCATCATCAGCGCGCTGAGCCCCATCATGAGCGGGAAGATCGCCATTGTGGGGCTGACCTCCCTCCCGGAGAGAGCGACGACGGCGACCATCGCCCCGATCGCGGCGATCATGATGATCGGCATGAGGATTTTGATGATCGGCTGCGGTTGGTCGCGCTGCGCCTCCGGGATGGGCTCGGCGGCCAGGCTGCCCTCCGGCAGCGGCGGTTCTTGGTCGTCTCCTGCCGCGTGCTGCGGCGCTAAGACGGCGGTTCTATCGAGCCCGAGCATCGTGATTTCCCCCCTGAGATCGGCTGCGTCCGCGAGTTCCGCTCCCCCGAGCTGTGGACGCGTCCGACATTCTAGGCAATAATTGGCACAGATGCGCGGCGTTGGGGGTCCGCGCGCGGTTTGTCACCTTGGGGGGTAGGCGAGATGGTTTCCACGTCCGCGCACCACGTGGTGCGCCTCACCGTGCGTATCGACGTTGCGTCGTTCCACCGCGACGTCGATGTGACGCTACCGACGTCGTCAAGCTTCAACGAGATACTCCCGGAGCTCGCCCGACTGGTAGACATGCCTGAGGTGACGCGACCGTGGGAGGCCACGACCGTCTCTGGCGCCGTGCTCGACTCGGCCCGCCCGCTCTACCAGCTGCGGATCCACGACGGCCAGGTCGTCGTGCTGCGCCCCCGCGAGCCGCTCGCCCCTCCGATCGTGCGCGACGCCGCGGAAGCCCTGGCTGCCGCGGCCGGGCGCCTCGGCCCTGTTCCGGGGCTGGGCGCCGCGGCCTCCTTGGTCGGCGCGGCGATGGTGTTCGTACTCGTCGACGCGATTGCGGGCTTCTACCCGGCGCTCGTCTCGGCCGCCGCCGGCTGCGTGGCGGTCGGTTCCGTGGCGCGCTCGCGCGCGCTGTGCGCCGCGGCGGTGCTGGTCCTCGCGGCGGCCGCGGGAGCGTGGGTGGCTGGCCCGCGCGAGGAGTGGACGGGCAGCGCCGATCCTGCGCTGGGGGCGCTCGCCGCGGCCGCCGTGGTTGGCTTCGGCGCGGTCTGCGGCGGGGCAACCAAGCTTTTCGACGCCCCCGTAACCGCCTTCTTCGCCACCTCTGCCTGCCTCATCGGCCTCGGGGCCGGTTTTGCCTGGCTCGGCTCGCCTACCGCCCCGCCCGCAGGCACCGCGCTCGCCGGTCTGGCGGCGGTGATGGCGAGCCCGGGGGTGGCCACCCGCGCCGCAGGTATCGCCATTCCTCGCGTGCCCACCGCGGGGGAGAACTTCGCGGTGGCGGACGACTACCAGCTGGATATCGATTCCCGCGGGGTAAGCGCGCGGGGTATCTCCGCCGGGATCGCCGCCGCGGTGTGCGCGTGCTGCTCCCCCGCGCTGCTCCTCATCGGCATCTCCGGCGGCGGGTGGGCCTACGCGCTGTGCATCTGCTTCGCGGCCGCCCTGGTCGTTCACGCGTTTCGCCACCACGCAACGGTGCCGAGGGCGTGCCTGGCGGTGACCTCGCTCACCGCGCTGCTTTCCTCCGCACTGGCCGTGGCTCACGCAGGCGCCGTCCACCCCGCGTGGCTCGCGCTGGCCTTCTGCGTGGCCACGGTGGTGCTCACCGCGACGCTGTGGGCGGCCCGAGCACCCGACCTCGAACCGACGACACTGGTGTGGGTCGAGCGGGCGGAGACCGCCGCGATCATCGCGGTGATCCCCCTAGCCTTCCAGCTGGCGGGCGTGTTCAACATAATCAGGGGGCTGTGATGCGCGCCGCTTCCACCGCGCTGGCCGCCGCTGCGGTAACGGCGTGGGCTCCGTGCCCGGCCGCCGCCCAGGCGCAGGACTACCCGTGCGCGGCCCCCGCCGAAAGCACCGCCCCCGCCGCGCAGCCGTGGGTGGCCCCGCTGCGCCAGCTCGCAACCGGGGCGGGCGTGCGGGTGGCCGTCATCGACACAGGCGTCGCCCCCTCCCCGGAGCTCGACCAGGTTCTCCCCGGGGCCGACCTCGTCTCCCCGCAGGCGCCTGACCCACTGTTCGACTGCGACCTCCACGGCACGGTCGTCGCCGGCGTGATCGCCGGCAACTCCGCCGGGATCGCCCCAGCCGCAGAGATCATCTCGGTGCGCCAAACCTCGGCGCACTACAGAGACGCCGGTGGGAACGACGGCGGGGCCGGCAGCGTCGCCACGCTTGCCGAGGCCATCAACAACGCCCTCGACATCGGCGCCCGCGTGATCAACATCTCCGTCGTCTCCTGCCTCGACCCGGCCTCCGCCGCACGCCTCGACGCCTCCCCTCTCGACGCCGCGCTAGCCCGCGCGGAGGCCGGCGGCGCCATCGTCGTCGCCGCTGCGGGAAACGTCACCTCCGAATGCGCACAGGGCTCCACCGTCATCCCTGCCCACTCACCGACGGTCCTCGCCGTCGGTGCGCGCGAGGATGCGCACCAGCTCGCCGAGTACTCCGTTGCGGCACCGCAGGGCGCGCTCGCACTGTCCGCGCCCGGGCGTGTCGAGGCCTCCCCCGCGCCCGGTGCCGGGTGGGCCGCCGGCACCCTGGGCGGGCGCGGGGAGGTCATCCCCTTCGAGGGGACGAGCTTCGCCGCCCCGGTGCTCTCAGGCTCTATCGCCCTGCTCCTAGAGAGGCAGCCCTCGTTGAGCCCCGCGCAGGTGCGCGAGATCGTCGCCGCAGCGGCGGAGCCAGCCGGGGGAGCCATCGAGCCCTACGCCGTGGCCACCCAGCTCCTCCCCGGGCCCCCGGCGCAGCGGGAGCGGATCGCGATCACCCCTACCGCCGAGGCCACCTCGTCCGCCGCCGCGCGGTGGCAGCTGCTCGCCTGGGTGCTCAGCGGGCTCGGCGCGTTCCTCCTCGCCGCCCGCGCGCTGCTCCGCGGACGACGCTAGTACGTTGCTCGGAGGGCCGCGGCGCGGGTCAGGTCCTCGCCCGCGGGCAGCAGCGCGATAATCTCCCACGGCACCCGCTCGGTGTGCACCGCGCCTACCTGCTCCAACACCTCTTGCTCGGCGAGGTGGCGCATTCCCTGCCCCGAGACGACGTGGAAGCCGTGCGCCGTCTCCACCGCCACGGCGCCCTCAGCGAGGCCAGCGAACTCGTCGGCGACCGCCTCGCCCGAAAGCGCGATGGGGTGGACCTCCCCGCCTGGCGTCTCCACGCTCGTCGCGGCGCCGCGGTTTTCGCCCAGGCAGGGAGTCTCCCTTGCCGGGTCCACCCACTCCGGGGCGAGATCGGGAAGGCGGATCTCCGCCGGCGGGGCCGCATCCGGGAGCGCGGCGAGCTCGGCGGCGCTCGCCTCGTCTCGCTGCGCTCCCGCGGCGGCCAAGACGTCCGCCTGCGCGGGGGTGATCGGCTGGATTCCCCCATCGGTGCGCGCCCAATGCTTCCCGTCGGCGGAGAGGATGCCGGGAAGCGGGCTCGGGATCTCCAGCGGCGGCAGCTCGGCGGCGACGTCGAGCATCTCCGGCGCGGGCCGCCAGCGCGGCGTCTTTGCGTCTATCCCCAGCCCGCGGCGGATCACCCGACCCGACTCGCCCGAGGCATCGGGCACCATAATCCGCCCGTCGGCGGTGACCATCCACTCCTTGCCGTCTGCCTCGGCGAGCACGGCGCGGCCTCGGTCGAGGGGCTTCATCGGCTCCCCGGCGATGACCCGCACCCGATCTCCCTGCATGCACGCCGACCACACCACATCCTCCGCATCCTTCGGCGCGAACGCGGCCGGCGCGGTGCCGATGCCGACCGGCACCCCACGCGGTAGTTCCAGCAGGTGCTCATCACCAATGCGACGGGGCTCCTCCGGGGCACCGACGATAAGCCGGGCGGAGGTGAGGTTGGCCACGGGGTGGACGGTATCGTCGACACGCACGTAGAGCTCGCCCGTGGACGCGCGCAGGATTGGGGCGTCGCCGGGGTCGGCGTTGGGGCGTAGCCACGCGAACAGCGCCATCATCGCGCAGACGAGGGCCACGGCGATGAGCCCGAAGATCGTGGCGCGCTGGCGCGTGGCCAGCGGGTCGTGGATCATACGGATATCGCCGAAGACCAGGCCGTGCTCAACGCGGCGGCGCATGAACCTGTGGCCGGAGACCTGCGGGCGTGTCGTCGGCAGCAGGCGGCGCTGTTGAGCCATGTTTTCCCCCAAAACGTGTGCATCAGCGGCCAGCGCACCCCCGCGCCGGCCGGTTCGTGTGACACGCTACCGAAGGTCGGTGCTGTGCGCTACCGAGCCCGCCGCCTAGTACGAAACCCCATACCAAGCGGCAGACCCGCCGCCCGCCAGATCGCCCACCGACGCCGGCGCCGACGACATCTGCTTCAACCGAGGCAGCTCCTCGGAGCCATGTTTGACTGCGTCGCGGCGCATGTCGTTGATCTCGGCGCGCGTAAATGCCTCGTCGACGGCGTAGATCACAGTCCCGCCGCGCTGGTAGACGGGAGTGGCCGCTCCGCCGGGCAGGAGTGCCTTGAGCATCTCGTAGCGCGGCACGACGTGGAACCAGAAGTTCTCCGGGCTGACCAGGATGAACTTCACGTTCAGGTCGCGCGCGGCGCGGTCGACGGGGTTGTCGGCTGAGGCGTCGCCACGCAGGCCCTGGCCGAGGAAGTCGGTGTGCCAGTAGAGCAGGTCGTGCTCGGAGCCGCGGCCGCCGACCGGGTAGAGGTAGTGCCGCGCGGCCGTCGGCACGCCGTTGTAGGCGTAGAGCCAGGAGTAGCCGTCGTCGGGCTCGCCGAGCGTGAGCCCCTCCCAGGCCGCGGGCTGCGTGGCCAGCCAGTCGAAGGCCATGCGGTCGTCGTCGTTGACCATCCGCGTATCCGCCCGCGAGCCTACGTAGGCCGCGCGCGCCGGTTCGCGGGCGGTGTTGACAACCCACCACGTGGTGGCCGCGCCCGCGGCGATCGCGAGCACGAGCGAGGCGCTTATCGACGCCTTCTGCCACCGCGCCGATCCGCTGCGCACCGCCAGCGGCGCGGCGGCAACGAGCCGCAGCGCCGCGGCCACCCCGATCGCCGCACCGGCCACGGTGAGCATGCTCACCGGCATGACGAGACGGTGGGCGGTGTTGTAGTGGAAGCTGCCGATCGCGTCGAGGACGGCGCCGAAAGGCCCGCCCACCGGCTCCAAGACGTTGACGGCGGCGGCGGCCGAGATGCCGAAGAAGAGCAGGGGCCAGATGAGGCGTCGCCACGCGATGAGCGCTACCGCCCCGCCTGCAGCGAGCCAGAGCAGCGCGGTGGCATTGAAGTCGGGGAAGAACTGCTCGGCGTGGCGGGTGTGCATCATCAGCACGTCCATCCACGGGGTATCGGTGGCGTCGTCGGGGTGCGCGACCCACTCGGCAACCTCTTCGGCCTGCGCAGAGCCCTGGAGGATCTGCGGCAGAAGCGCCAGCCCGCCGATAAGCGCCGGGCCCGCGATCAGCGCGAAGTCCTGCAACCGGGTCCTCACTGGAACGAAGATAAGGCGGGTTGCCCAGTAGAGGAACACCGCCAGCGCGACGACCGTGCCCGCGGAGGGGTGGACCTCGAGGATCCCGATGAAGCCGATCACCGCCGGCAGCGCGGTTTCGGGGCGCGCGGGAAGCGAACAGAACTGCCAGATGACGATGCCGCTGAGGCAGAGCGCAAAGAGGTAGGGCCACATGCCGACGTATTCGGGCACCCACATCACCGTCGGAGCGGCGTAGATTGCAATCGCGGAAAGCGCAGCGGCGATCTGGGTGGTAAGCCCGCGTGACTGCGTCATCGCAAAGACGAGGCAGGCCATCCCGACCGGCAGCGCGAGCCCCGGCAGAATTGCAGAGGCGACGTTGAGCGCCGGGATCGGCTCTAGCCCGGCGGCCTGTGCGAACATCGCGATCGCCGAATGGTAGCCGGTGGGATAGAGAAGCTGCGCGTATGTCTCCACGTTTTGCAGCTCTCCCATCCGCGTCGGCGAGGCGATCCCCTCGTCGAGGATGAAGCGCACGACGTTGGCGTGCCACTGCACGTCCCAGCCCTGGACGATGTTGCCGAGCCCGTGCGGCGTGCGCGCCAGCCACCCCAACCTATCGCCGATGAACAGCACCGAGCCGGTCACTGCACCCACGGCCGGGAGGATCCAGGCCGGGTCGAGGATGCTGCCTGCCCGCCAGCCCTCCCTGAGCAGGCGCTGCCTGAGGGGCGTGCCCGCCGGGTGCCGCCTGTAATCGGTTGCCCAGCGCCAGACCGCCGCGAGGGCGAGCGCAATGAGGTAGCTGATAGTAAAGGTCAGCAGGTTAAAACGCGCCGAGGTCAGGCCCCAGAACCAGGCGCTGAAGCCGACCACCCCGAAGGTCACCGGCAGCGCGCTGGCGAGCGCAACCGGCGCCTTCGCCCCGGCCACCCAGGAGAGGATGAATCCGGGGAGGACGAACATGGCAAGCGCGATTGCCAGCGCGCCGGTTACCGTCATTGCCGCTCCGATTTCACCGATTGTCCAATACCAACACCGTCAGCCGATTGTATTGCCTGGGCGCGCGGCCTCGCCCATCGGCGCGCCTATTCGCGCCGCGCCCTGGTCGCCTGCGCGCGCCGCCCGTAGTCCTCCGGCGGCGGGTAGGCCACCCGCACGAGGGTGAGGCCGTGGGCCGGGGCGAGCCCGACCTGGGGGTTGCGGCGGCGCTGCCCGAGGAGCTCGGAGACCCACTCGGCCTCGCGCGCGCCCTCCCCCACCTTCAGGCAGGTGGCCACGAGCGCGCGCACCATGTTCCAGCAAAACGCGTCGGCTTCGACGTGCGCCTCGTACACCTTGGGCTCTTCGCGTGTCGACGCCTCCACCCACCGCATCGACACCACCTCCCGCACCGTCGTCGCATGCGGCTTGGCCTTGCAAAACGCCGCGAAGTCGTGCAGGCCCGCGACGAGGTCGGCGGCGGCCTGCGCCCGCTCGATGTCCACCGGCTTGCCCCACACGGCGGTGTCCCGCGCGCGGGTGGGCAGGGGCCCGGCGGGGTGCGTGGTCACCCGGTAGACGTAGGAGCGGGTGAGGGCGGAGAAGCGGGCGTCGAAAAGCGGAGAGACCTCGCGCACCGCGCGTACCCGCACGTCGGCGGGCAAGAGCTTGGCAAGGCGCCTCACCAGGCGGGCGGGGTCTCCGTCGATGGAGCGCTGCTCGAGAGCGGCCGCCGGGACGTCGAGGTGGGCGACCTGCCCGGAGGCGTGAACGCCGGCGTCGGTGCGCCCGGCGACGGTGAGCTCTGAGGGGGTGCGCAGCACCGTCGTCAGCGCATCCTCGAGCGTCGCCTGGACCGTGCGCGTGGGCGTGCCGTCCGCCTGGTCGGCCTGCCGCGCCCAGCCGTGGAAATCCGTGCCGTCGTAGGCGATGTCGAGGCGCAGTCGTATCGTCTTGTCGGTCTGGGCGGGGTGCATGGTGATTCGAGGGTAGCAAAAGGCCCCGCGGCCGCGTGTGCGGTGCGGGGCCTTCGTGTGGGCGGGGCCTACTTCTCGTCGGCCTCGGTGCCCTCTGCAGTCTCGTCCGTCTCAGCGGCTTCGGTCGCTGCCGAGGTCTCCTCGGCCTCGACCGCGGGGGCCTCCTCGACCTTCTCGGCGGACTCCACAGACTCCACAGACTCAGCCTCAGCCTGCTTGGAGGCTGCGGCGCGGGCGGCGCGGGACGCCTCGGACGACACGGTCTCCTCGAGGACGAGGGAGATGTGGGTCATGGGCGCGTTGTCGCCGGAGCGGTTGCCAATCTTGATGGAGCGGGTGTAGCCGCCGTCGCGGCCGGCAAACTGCGGCGCGAGGTCGTTGAACAGGTGCGCAACGATCTCCTTGTTCGGCAGCTCGGCGGCCACGGCGCGGCGGTCCGCCAGCGTGCCCTTCTTCGCCTTGGTGATCAGCTTCTCGGCGTAGGGGCGCAGAACCTTGGCCTTGGCCTCGGTGGTCTTGATGGCGCCGTGCTCGAAGAGGGACATCGCCAGGTTAGAAACGATCTGCTTCTGGTTGGCGGCGGAGCCTCCGAGACGGGCACCCTTCTTAGGGGTCGGCATTTTCGTACTCCTCGTGTGCGGTTAGTTGAGAGCGCGTGCTCTTCTACGTGTTACTCGGTCTCTTCCGCGCTGACGTCGATGTAGTCGCCCGTCTCGGCGTCGTAGCCTTCGATCTGGGTCGGGTCGAAGTCTTCCGGTGCGTCCTTCAGCGTCAGGCCCAGCGAGGCGAGCTTGATCTTGACCTCGTTGATGGACTTCTGCCCGAAGTTGCGGATATCCAGCAGGTCCGTCTCGGTGTACTCGGCGAGCTCACCGACGGAGTGGATCTCCTGGCGCTTGAGACAGTTGTAGGAGCGCACGGAGAAGTTCAGGTCCTCAATCGGCATGTTGTAGGCGGCGATGAACTCCGTCTCCTGCGGGGACGGGCCGATCTCGATGCCTTCTGCCGAGGTGTTGAGCTCGCGTGCCAGGCCGAAGAGCTCGACGAGCGTCGAGCCGGCGGAGGCGAGCGCGTCGCGCGCCGTCATCGAGTTCTTCGTCTCCACGTCGATGATGAGCTTGTCAAAGTCGGTGCGCTGCTCAACACGGGTCGCCTCGACCTTGTAGGCCACGCGGGTGACCGGGGAGTAGATCTGGTCGACCGGGATGCGGCCGACCTCCCCGCCCGAGTTGGGCACGGCCGGAACGTAGCCGCGGCCGCGCTCGACGACGAGCTCCATCTCCAGGCGAGCGCTCTCGTTGAGCGAGGCGATGTGGAGGTCCGGGTTGTGGATGACCACGTCCGCCGGGGTCTCGATATCGCCCGCGGTGACCTCGCCCTGACCCGTCTTGGACAGGTACATCACGACCGGCTCATCGGAGTCGGAGGAGAGCACGATGTTTTTGACGTTGAGGATGATCTCGGAGACGTTTTCCTTCACGCCGTTGATCGTGGTGAACTCGTGGAGCACACCATCGATCTTGATCGAGGTCACGGCCGCGCCCGGGATGGACGAGAGCAGCGTGCGGCGCAGGGAGTTTCCGAGGGTGTAGCCGAAACCGGGCTCGAGCGGTTCAATGACGAACTTCGAGCGGTTGGTGTCGATGTACTCCTCGGTCAGCTGAGGGCGCTGTGAGATGAGCATGGACTTCTCCTTTGTCGGCAACCACTATTTGATGCCGGTAGGAACGGATAAAAACGGAAGGTAGTGCGCGATGCAGTCTGGTGAAAGACTACTTCGAGTAGAGCTCGACGATGAGCTGCTCCTGCAGCGGAACGTCGATCTGGGCGCGCTCGGGCAGCTGGTGCACGAGGATGCGCAGGGTCTCCGGAACGACCTGCAGCCAGGCCGGCACGACGGAGTCGACCAGGTTGTCCTGGGCCTCCTCGAACCACAGCATCGCGCGGGACTTCTCGCGGACATCGATGATGTCGTACCGGGAGACGCGGTAGGACGGCACGTCGGTGCGCTTCCCGTTGACCGTGAAGTGGCCGTGGGAGACGAGCTGGCGTGCTTGACGACGCGTCCGTGCCAGGCCGGCACGGTAGACGACGTTGTCCAGGCGGGACTCGAGCAGGACGAGCAGGTTGTCACCGGTCTTACCAGGCAGGCGGTTGGCCTCCTCGTAGTAGCGGCGGAACTGCTTTTCCATCACGCCGTAGGTGAAGCGGGCCTTCTGCTTCTCCTGCAGCTGGAGGAGGTACTCAGATTCCTTGATGCGGGCGCGGCCAGCCTGCCCCGGGGGGTAGGGGCGGCGCTCGAAGGACATGTCACCGCCGACGAGGTCGACGCGGAGGCGACGGGACTTGCGGGTAGCAGGGCCGGTATAACGAGCCATGGTGTTGTTACCTCTTTCCTTTCTGCCTTAAACGCGACGACGCTTCGGCGGACGGCAGCCGTTAAACGGCTGGGGCGTCACGTCGGAGATCGAGGACACCTCCAGGCCGGCGGCCTGGAGCGAACGGATGGCGGTCTCGCGGCCGGAGCCGGGACCCTTGACAAAGACGTCAACCTTCTTCATGCCGTGCTCCATCGCCTTGCGGGCGGCGTTCTCGGCGGCCATCTGCGCGGCGAACGGGGTGGACTTGCGCGATCCCTTGAAGCCGACGTGGCCGGAGGACGCCCAGGAGATCACGGCACCGTTCGGGTCCGTAATGGAGACGATGGTGTTGTTGAAGGTGGACTTGATGTATGCGTGGCCTGCGGCCACGTTCTTCTTGACGACGCGGCGGCCAGTGCGGCGCGCGCCGGAGCGAGTCTTGGGAGGCATATGTTACTTCTTCTTTCCTGCGATGGTCTTCTTCGGGCCCTTGCGAGTGCGCGCGTTGGTCTTCGTGCGCTGGCCGCGCACGGGCAGACCACGGCGGTGACGCAGGCCCTGGTAGGAACCGATTTCAATCTTGCGGCGGATGTCAGCCTGGACCTCGCGGCGCAGATCGCCCTCCACGGTGTAGGAGGACTCGATGGCGTCGCGCAGGGCGGCGAGCTGATCGTCACTCAGGTTGTCGGTACGCAGGTCAGGAGAGATGCCGGTCTTCTCAAGCAGCTCCTTGGAACGGGTCGGCCCGATTCCGTAGATGTAGGTCAGTGCGATCTCCATGCGCTTGTTGCGCGGCAGATCGACGCCAGCTAGACGTGCCATATGGGACGTGCCTTTCAGGTTGGTACGGTGGTTTTCTCCCCACCCGTCCGCGCCACGCGGCGCCCTACCCGGTCCTCGCCGGATGATGGGCCGTGGTTACGCGCGGCTCCGGCCACCGTGGCCGAAGGTAGGCGACGCACCCGCTGCAAGCGGGCACGCTTGGGTAAGGAGGCTTCTTTGAGGTCGTGCTACTTGTAGCGGTAGGTGATCCGCCCGCGGTCGAGGTCGTAGGGCGAGAGCTCCACGATGACTCGGTCCTCCGGGAGGATGCGGATGTAGTGCTGGCGCATCTTGCCACTGATGTGGGCCAGAACCTCGTGACCGTTGTCAAGCTCGACACGGAACATCGCGTTCTTCAAGGGCTCGACGATGCGGCCCTCGACTTCAATTGCGCCTTCTTTTGCCATACACTCCACTTCCTACAAGCACTGCGCCACGAGAGTGCGGCCCAGGTACTTTTCACCTTTTCGGATTGCTACACGGCGCGCTCGCCTGCGGGTTTTCCGAAGGCGTGACACACCGGTTGTCAATCTTAGCGCCCGACCTGCACAAAGACAAACCCCGCCGCCTCGCGAACGGCGAGGAGGCGGGGCTTACCCGCAGCCGGGCTAGTAGACGACGACCTTGTCGCCGATCTGCAGGTCGGCGAAGTAACGCTCGGCGTCCTGGCGGTGCATGCGCACACAGCCGTGGGAGAGGTACGCCGGGTCGCCCTCGTGGAAGGCGATGCCGTTGTAGGTGAAGTATGTCGCAAACGGCATCGGCGCGTTGCCGAACTCGTAGGAGATCTCGTCCTTGATCTTTCGGTTGACGTAGAACGTCCCGCGCGGGGTCTCAAACCCGGGCTTGCCGGTTGCCACGTGCGACGCGACGTAGTAGGCCTCTCCGTTGTTCTGCAGCCAGGACCGCTGCCCCGCGATATCGACGCAGACCTTGGCGTCCTTCGGGCAGGCTCCGTAGTCGAACGCCGGGGCGGGCGCGGGCGCCGGGGCGGCGGGGGGCTCGGGTGCCGGGGCGGGCGCAGGAGCCGGGGCAGGCGCCGGGGTGTGCTCGGCGACCAGGCCCGGGAACATTGCCTCGAAGGCGCGGTCGATCTCCACACGCGCCTGCTCGGGCAGCGCCGGGTTGATCGCGGAGAGCGCGCCGGCCTGGGCGATGAGCGACTGGCGGACGTTCCACGCGTTCTCGCGCGTCGCGCTCGTCAGCGAAGAGTTGACCTGCTGCGCAAACGCACCAAGGCTTTGCGCGGACGAGGACACAGGCGCCGGGGCGGGCTGGGCAGCAGCCACGGCGGGGGAATTCATGAGCGAGAACGCAACCCCCGCCGAGGCGAGGACGGCGGCTACGCGGCGAGGCGAGAAAGAGACCATGCGATGAGTATAACTCTTTACTTGGACAATGCTGGAGATGCGCTCCTAATCCTCCGCCCGGGGCGTGAGAATCCGCGGGCCGGACGCGGTCGCCGCAACCGTATGCTCCCAGTGGGAGGCGGGCGAGCCATCGGCGGTGACGACCGTCCAGTCGTCGTCAAGCACCGCGCTATCGACCTCGCCGCCGAGGATGAGCATGGGCTCGATCGCGAGCACGGAACCCTCCTGGATGAGCGGTCCGCGCCCGGCCTTGCCCTCGTTGGGCAGGTACGGATCCTCGTGCATGCTCCGGCCGATGCCGTGGCCGCCGTATCCGTCGAGGATTCCAAGCGCCACGCCGAAGCGCTCCTCCGCCTGTCGCGTCGCGGCCTCGAGCGCAAAGGAGACATCGCCAAGCCGATTGCCGGGCACCATCGCCTGAAGCCCCTCATCGAGCACCCACGCGGTCGCGCGGTTGAGCTTATCCACTCCCCCGTCGAGCTCCCCGATCCCGAACGACCACGCGGAATCCCCGACCCAACCGTCAAGGGTGGCGCCGCAGTCGATGGAGACCAGATCGCCCTCGGCCAGGACGGTGCGCTCGCTCGGAATGCCGTGCACCACAACGTCGTTGACGGAGGCGCAAATCGATCCCGGGAACCCGTTGTAGCCCAAAAACGTCGGCTGCGCCCCGTGGGAGCGGATCACTTCCTCGGCAACGCGGTCGAGCTCGGCGGTGCTCACTCCCGGGCGGGCGGCCGCGCGCACTTCCACGAGGGCCGCGCCGACGACCCGGCCCGCCGCCTCCATCGCGTCGAGCTCGGCGGGGGTCTTCGCGGGAATGCGGCCGCGGCGCGCGCGGAAGATCATCGCGGCAGCGCGCTCAGGGCGTCCATGGCGCGGCCGTTTACCTCATCAACCTCGCCGACGGCGTCGATGTTGATGATCGCATCCCCGTAGTGGTCGATCAACGGGGCGGTCTCCTCGCGGTAGACGCCCAGGCGGGTGCGGATCGTCTCCTCGTTGTCGTCCTCGCGCCCGCGGGCGAGCATGCGCTCGACCACGACGTCCTCATCGACCTGGAAGTTGAGAACCCCATCAAGGCTCACGCCCTGCTTGGAAAGGAGGTCTTCGAGGATCGACGCCTGCTCCACCGTGCGCGGGAAACCATCGAGTAGGAAGCCCTCCGCCGCGTCCGGCTCGTTGAGTCGGGCCTCAACCATGCGCGCGGTCAGCTCGGTGGGCACCAACCGGCCAGCGTCGATGTATTCCTTCGCCTCCACGCCCAGCGGGGTGCCCTCGCCGATGTTGGCGCGGAAGAGGTCGCCGGTGGAGATGTGGGGAACGCCGAGCTTTTCGGAGAGGATTGCAGCCTGGGTGCCTTTGCCGGCGCCGGGAGGGCCGAGTAGAACGAGTCGCATTATCGCAGGAGTCCTTCGTAGTTGGATTGCAGGAGTTGGGATTCGATTTGCTTCACCGTGGTCAACGCCACGGAGACCATAATCAGGATAGCCGTGCCGCCGAACGCGCTCATGCCCATCTGCCCGGAACCGCTCACGCCCGCGTCGAAGGCGAGGTTCGGCAGGATGGCGATGAGCGCGAGGTAGAGCGCGCCTACGAAGAGCAGACGGTTCATCACAAACGCCAGGTACTGCGCGGTCGGGCGGCCGGGGCGGATGCCGGGGATGAACCCGCCGTACTTCTTCATGTTGTCCGCCTGCTCCACCGGGTCGTACTGGATGGAGACGTAGAAGTAGGAGAAGAAGACGATGAGCCCGAAGTAGACGAGGATGTATTGCCACGAGCCCGGGTTTTGCAGCCAGGCCATGACGTTGCGCATCCACCAGTTATCCGGCGGGGTCGGCTTGTTCATGGTGACGATCTGGGTGATGAGCACCGGAACGTACATCAGCGAGGACGCGAAGATCACCGGGATCACGCCGGCCTGGTTGACTTTCAGCGGCAGGTACGTCGAGGTGCCGCCGTACTGGCGGCGACCCACCATGCGCTTGGCGTACTGCACCGGAATGCGCCGCTGGCCCTGCTCGACGAAGATGATGCCCACGACGAGCACAACCAGCGCGGCGAGCACCAAGCCGAAGGTCACGGGCCCGGACTGCTGGAGGATGAAGACGCCCTCGGTGGGGATCTGGGTGGCGATGCCGGCGAAGATGAGCAGGGACATGCCGTTGCCCACGCCCTTTTCAGTGATGATCTCGCCGAGCCACATGATAAGGACCGCACCCGATGTCATCACGATGATCATCATGATCAGCGTCCAGATGTTGCGGTCTTCCACAAGCACCGGCATTCCCTGGCCAAGGAGCTGCTCGCGGTCCGCCAGCGCGACGATGCCCGAGGACTGCAGCAGGGCCAGCGCGACAGTGAGGTAGCGGGTGTACTGGGTCATCTTCGCCTGACCCGACTGCCCCTCCTTCTTGAGCTCCTCGAAGCGCGGGATCACCACGGTAAGCAGCTGGACGATGATCGACGCCGTGATGTAGGGCATGATCCCGATAGCGAAGATGGACAGCTGCAGCAGCGCCCCGCCCGAAAACAGGCCGATGATGGAGAACATCGTGGCTTGATCACCTTGAGAGATGTCCTCGAGGCGCTGGTTGATCAGCGCATAGTCAACACCCGGGGTGGGGATCTGGGCCCCGACCCGGTAGAGCACGACAAGCGCAAGGGTGATGAGGATCTTCTTACGCAGATCGGCGTCCTTGAACGCCTGGACGATAGCGGACACACAGCCTCCTGGCTCCCGGGCGCAGCGTCCCCGGAAGGTCGTGAACAGGTACAGCCTGAGCGCGGCTCCGGGAGTGTTTCTCTCCCCCGGAGCAGATCCCAGACAGTTTGACCACAACAGCCTAGCAGCGCGACCTTCACCGCTGTTGTTGCGGTCGGCTTTGTAATTCCTGATAATCGGAGCGAGCAACTCCTTCGATCCCCGAAAGGCCCACGCGATGACAGAGAACGAGCGCGACGTGCGGATTGGCAACCCAGAAAGGTCTGATGCGCTTAACAGGCTTACCGACGCCTTTGTCAACGGCTACGTTGACATCACCGAGTTCGACGAGCGCTCCGCCGCGCTCGCGCAGGCGACGCATCGGGGCCAGCTCGACGCCGTCTTCGCCGATCTTCCGCAGGCTGCCAGGGAGAACACACTCAACTACGCCGAGCAGTCCGCTTTCGTCGGCTCCGCCGAGGCGGAATTGGACCAGGTCCTTGACCGTGGACGTAAGGCGCGCACCGCCGATGCGATCATCGGTACTATCACCGCGGCGCTGTTCTTTCTCGGCCTATTTGTCTTCCACTGGCCGTACTTTTGGGTCGTCTTTCCCCTCTCCGGTGCGGCGTTCATGGCCACGCGGGCCATCATCGGGGTGGGCCACGATGACGAGAAGATCTACGACGAGCTGGAAGCAGCGGAGAGAAAGCAACGCGCGCAGCGCCTGCGCGTCGCCCTGGAGCGTCGAAAAGAGCTCGGGCACTCAGCCGAGTAAGCGCGGGCCACGAATCGGGGGTAGCGCGCTCATCCCCACCGGAATCCGACGCGGCGTGCGCGTTGAAGGCGGCTCCGAGGGTGGCTCCGAGAGCAATTGCCCCGATCCAAAAACAAAACGGGCCACCCCCGCGAAGGGGGCGGCCCGTCAAGCGGCGCAGCTGCTAGCGTCTACGCCTCGGTGACGGAGCCACCGGCTGCCTCGATCTTCTCGACGGCAGACTTGGAGAACTTCGTGGCGGTGACGTCGAGCTTGACGCCCAGGTCACCGTTGCCAAGAACCTTCACAGGCTGGTTCTTGCGCACCAGGCCAGCGGCGACGATGTCGTCGATGGCGACGGTGCCACCCTGCGGGAACGCCTTTTCCAGATCGGAGACGTTGACCACCTGGAAAACGACCTTGTTCGGGTTCTTGAAGCCCTTGAGCTTCGGCAGGCGCATGTGCAGCGGCATCTGGCCACCTTCGAAAGCGGCCGAAACCTGCTTGCGAGCGCCGGTGCCCTTGGTGCCGCGGCCAGCGGTCTTGCCCTTGGAAGCCTCACCGCGGCCGACGCGGGTCTTGGCCTTATTCGCGCCCTTTGCCGGGCGCAGATCATGGAGCTTAATGATGTCAGCCATGTCTTATCTACTCCCCTGCAATTTCTTCGACGGTGACGAGGTGACGCACCTTGAGGATTTGGCCGCGCGTAGCGGCGTTATCCTGCTTGACCACGGACTGGCCGATCTTGCGGAGGCCGAGGGCCTCGAGGTTCGCGCGGGTTACCGGCTTTTCACCGACCTTGCCGTGGTGCAGCGTAATCTTCAGAGCCATTGTTTCTAGGCCTCCTGTCCTGCGCGTGCGCGCAGCATACGAGCCGGGGCGATGTCTTCGACGCTCTTGCCACGCTTCGCGGCGACCTCTTCGGGGCGCACGAGCTGCTTGAGGCCTGCGACAGTCGCCTGGACGACGTTGAGCGCGTTGTCGGAACCGAGCGACTTCGACAGGATGTCCTGCACGCCAGCGCACTCGAGGACCGGGCGCACCGCGCCACCGGCGATCACACCGGTACCGGGTGCGGCCGGGCGCAGCATGACGACGCCCGCCGCGGCCTCTCCCTGCACCGGGTGGGGGATGGTGCCGCCGATCATGGGGACGCGGAAGAAGTTCTTGCGAGCCTCTTCGGCGCCCTTTTGGATCGCGGCCGGGACTTCCTTTGCCTTGCCGTAGCCGACGCCGACCATACCCTGGCCGTCGCCAACCACCACGAGAGCGGTGAAGGACATGTTGCGACCGCCCTTGACGGTCTTGGCAACACGGTTGATGGTGACGACCCGCTCGATGTACTTATCGCGCTCGTCGTTGTGGTTGCGGCGGTCGTCGCGGTCGCGGCCACGGCCCCCACGCTCACCGCGGCCGCCGCGGTCACCGCGGCCCCTGCGGTCGTCGTTGCTGTTGTTCTGGTTGTCGGCGGAGCGTCCGCCGTCACGCCGTTCACGTTCGGCCATTACGCGTTCCTTCCGTTGATGGTGATGATTGCGGCAGTCATTAGAACTTCAGACCACCTTCACGAGCTGCGTCCGCCAGGGCCGCGACGCGGCCGTGGTACTTGTAGCCGGCGCGGTCGAAGACGACGGCCTCGATGCCGGCTGCCTTGGCGCGCTCGGCGATGAGAGCGCCGACCTTGGCGGCCTTGTCCTTCTTGTCGCCCTCGGCGGCACGGATGTCGGCTTCCATGGTGGATGCGGAGACAAGCGTGTGGCCGGCGAGGTCGTCGATGACCTGGACGTGCATGTGGCGGGAAGAACGGTGCACGACGAGACGCGGGGTCTCAGGCGTGCCACGCAGGGTCTTACGGATGCGGTAGTGGCGGCGTGCGCGAGCCTCGCGGCGGCGGGTGGAGATATCCTTGCCCACCGGGGTGCGCTTCGTGTTCTCTGCGGTGTTACTCATGGTTTACTTACCCGTCTTTCCGACCTTGCGGCGAATCTGCTCACCTGCGTAACGGATGCCCTTACCCTTGTAAGGATCGTCCTTGCGCAGTCGGCGGATGTTCGCGGCGATCTGGCCAACCTGTTGCTTGTCGATGCCCTCGATGGAGAACTTCGTGTTGCCGTCGACGGCAAAGGTAATGCCTTCGGGGGCCTTGATGAGGATCGGGTGCGAGTAGCCGAGAGAGAACTCGAGGTCCTTGCCCTTGGCCTGGACGCGGTAGCCGACGCCGAAGATCTCCATGTTGACCTTGTAGCCCTCGGTCACGCCAACAACGAGGTTGTTGACCAAGGAGCGGGACAGGCCGTGCAGAGCGCGGCTCGTGCGGTGGTCGTTCGGGCGGGCGACGACGATCTCGCCGTCCTGGATGGAGGCGGTGATCGGCTCGGGAAGGGTCATCGAGAGGGTACCCTTCGGCCCCTTGACCTCAACGTTTTGGCCGTCGATCTTCGTCTCCACGCCGTTCGGAATGCTGATGGGCGCTTTACCTACGCGTGACATAGTCTTTTCAACCTCCCTTTACCAGACGTAGGCGAGAACTTCTCCGCCTACGCCTTTCTCCTGGGCCTGACGGTCGGTCAGGAGGCCCTGAGACGTGGAGATGATTGCCACGCCAAGGCCGCCGAGAACCTGCGGCAGGTCGTTCGACTTTGCGTACACGCGCAGACCGGGCTTGGACACGCGACGCAGGCCGGCGATGGACGCCTCGCGGGTCGGACCGTACTTGAGGTCGAGGGTTAGCGTCTTGCCCACCTTCGCGTCCTCAACGGTGTAGTTAGCGATGTAGCCCTCCTGCTTGAGGATCTCCGCGATGTTGACCTTCAACTTCGAGGAGGGCATAGACACGGTCTCGTGATGAGCGCTACTGGCGTTGCGCACGCGAGACAGCATGTCTGCGATTGGATCAGTCATGGTCATAAGAGTGACCGTTTACCTTTCTCGTTGCGGTTCCCTTGAAAACCCACCTGACCCCGCGGGGGTACCGCGGAAAGGTCGCGTTATCCGTGTGGTCTGTCGGGGGCCACTTGACGCTCCCCGCGCTCAGTAACGCGGGGCGCTCGCCGCCTCCCCTGCACCCGGTCCGCATTTCGGCGGGGGGCCTGCAACAAAGTTGGATGTACGATGAACTTGGATGGACCCACGCGGGCACGCAGCAACACGGCCCGAAAGTCCAGGGGCTTACCTTACAGCCCTCTTATCGCGGCAGGCAAATCGCATTTTGTTCGGCCTATCGGCGCCTCATTCCTACACCGTTCCACGTAGTTGCCTGCACCGCACAGTACACTCTTTACGTATGACTATCGCGTTAAACGTTCACCCCGAAAAATCGCCCGAGCCGTTTTACCGGGCGTTGGGCCGGACGAAGCACACGTGAAGGTCCGGCACACACCCGCAGCCTCCGACCGAACCGAGGCTTTCCATGGGAACGACTCCGCGCTTTTAGGGATCGTACTGTCAGTTATTTCTTTTTGGCTGTTTGCTCAGACGACGTTGAACATCGGTCCTGCCATCGGCCAGGACATTGGCGCCCCGCCTCCGTTGATGAACGCAGCGATTTCACTAACGGCGCTGTGCGCCGGCATGTTTATAGTCGCGGCTGGGGGACTGGCGGACAGATTCGGCCGCGTTCGCTTCGCAATGGCCGGCAACGTACTCAACATCGTGGGTTCACTCATGGTTGGGATTGCCTTCCCGGGCCCCGTGGGGATCGCGATGCTGCTGGCCGGCCGAAGCATCCAGGGACTATCGTCCGCCTGTGTCATGCCCGCCACACTCGCTCTGATCAAAACCTACTGGCAGGGCGAGAACCGCCAGCGTGCTGTATCAATTTTTTCCATGGGCACCTGGGGAGGTTCCGGCCTGGCCTCACTCTTCGGTGGGTTCATGGCCGCCTCGCCCCTAGGGTGGCGTTCCATTTTCCTGGTTTCCGCCGGGGTCTCAATTGCGGCGATGTTGCTATTGCGCCAAGTCCCCGAAGATGCCCCGGAGCGCAGCGTCCGCACCGCCATCGACTACCCGGGAATTGCCTCCCTGGCGGTGTTCGTGCTCGGGTTACTCCTCGTAGTCACCCAAGGTCCGGCGTTAGGTTGGAGAAGCTGGCCGACGCTATTACTCCTGGGCGCATCCGTCATTTCCCTGGCGGTGTTCATCCGGGTCGAGCGCGCCACACCGAGGCCCCTGGTTGATTTCAGCGTATTTAGGAACCGGGTGTTCGCCGGAGCAACCCTTTCTAACCTGCTTATCAACGCGACTGCCGGACTGATCCCGGTATCCATGTGGGTAATCCAGGACAGCGCCGGGTGGACCACCGCCCAGGCCGGATACCTCACCATCGGCTATGCCGTATTTATCCTCGCGTTCATCCGCCTCGGAGAGAGGCTACTGCAACGCTTTGGAGCACGGCAGCCGATGGTCTGGGGCACGCTAATCGTGATCGCCTCCATCGCGCTACTCATGCTCACACCTCTGCCGACCAGAACATACGTGGTACTAACCGCGATCTCCTACTGCCTCTACGGGCTCGGACTCGCTTTCTACGCCACCCCGTCTACAGATACGGCGCTCGCCGCGCTTCCCACCGAAAAGGCCGGCGCTGGCTCGGGGTTGTACAAGATGGCGTCCTCTCTCGGTGCCGCATTCGGCGCGGCCATCCCTGCCTCGATCTACGTCGCTGTCTCCCACAATGGTGTGAGCTTCTTAAGCACGATGGTGCCTTTTCCAGTCCCGGACGACAACCTCGCGGTCCGCGAGGCCGGAATGCTCGGCCTCGGAGCAACGCTTCTTATGGCACTCGTGGCGCTGTCTTTCGTCTACCTGGTGCCCCGCTCAGCGGGGACGGCACTACCCGATTAGGCCCAATCAGGCCCAATCAGGAAGGAAAGGCCCCATGGTATGCAGAAACAGGTAGTTTACTGTATCCGCCGTGTCCTTGGAGGACGCAGCGGTCTCCCGGGATACCCGAGGGGGCGGCGTGCCTGCGGAGGATCCGCGGTGGTACGAATCAGCCGGAATTCTTTATTACCGGATACCCGAACACTTGGAGCCGATGTCGAGTTGGTCCACCGGCGAATTTTGTCAGCGCTCTTTGAAAAGTAGCCCACCCGGAAAAGGTTGGATGGGTGATTACGACGACGAGCAGCGGGCGTTATCGATCCACACTGATATCTTCGACGGAGTCCTGCGCCACCTTGGGGCGCTGCTTTCCGACGCCGGCGTTATAGGGGATGGGGAGTTCTGGGCAACAGTGCGCGACTGCGTCGAAAGCTACTGGATCGATTACCCCGATTCCGGGCGCGATCTCCCCTTGCTGGCGGACACATTCCGCCACTCCTGCCTCAACCGACTGCAGTTGCGAAACCCCGAGGCGATGGTCAACCTCGGAGACCAAAACGCCTCCCTACTCTACGCCGGGCGGATTGCTAACCCAGCGGCTCGCGCGGGACGATAAGCGGAGCCTGACTGACGGGGTCTTCCCACACGTCCGCTCTCAACCTGTATGCCTCGGCCAACACCGCTTCGGTCAGTGCCCGCCGCGGGGCGCCGCGTGCAATAACCCGGCCGTCCCGCATCACTACGACGGTGTCAGAAAACTGCCCTGCCAGGTTGAGGTCGTGCAGCACCATTACCACTGTCTTTCCCGCGCGCGCCTGCCGGCGGACGAGGTCGAGCATTGCCACGGCGTGAGCGGGGTCAAGGAATGTAGTGGGTTCGTCAAGCAGCAGCACCGGGGTGTCCTGGGCAAGCGCCATAGCAAGCCACACGCGCTGTCGTTGTCCGCCTGATAGCTCGCAAATATCGCGCTCAATCAAGCCAGTAATCCCGGTCTCCTCGCAGGCGCGCTCCACGGACTGACGGTCTCGCGCTGAGGGGCCGCGGAACCTGCCCTGGTGAGGGTGTCGGCCGCGGGAGACAAGCTCCCCGACAAGCAGGCCTTCCGGCGCGGTCGGCTGCTGCGGCAATACCGCGACAAGCCTCGCCGCTCGACGGGGCGGAAGAGCGTGCACATCTACCTCGCCGACGTGGACCGCCCCGGAGCGCGGGGGAAGAAGCCGAGACATCGTTTTCAGTAGAGTCGACTTTCCGCAACCATTCGGGCCGACAAGCGTGGTCACCTGCCCCGGCTCAGCGTGAACTGTGACCCCGTGCAAAATCTCGGGCCCACCCCCGTAGCCTGCGCAGATCATTTCCGCACACAGCTGCACCTCCGTCGGTGCCGATGTTCCGTCCACCACGACCCCTTTCCCTTAAAACCTTGAGCTAAACGGCGTAACGTCGCCAGACCAAAACCACTAGCGCAACTCCGCCGATGACGGAAGATACGGACCCCACCGGTGCGGCGACCGGAAGCCACCCGGCGATAACCGCGCAGATTGACAACAACGCAGCGCCTGCAGCAGCGGAGATCAGCGGACCAGGTGTCGGTGCCCGAGCGATGAGGCGGGCCAGGTGCGGCGCGATGAGCGCGACGAAGCCGATCGGCCCCGCCACCGAGACCACCACAGCGCTAACCCCGGTTGCGGCGACTACTAACAGGGCTCGGCTTCGGCGCAGGTTCACCCCAAGCGTGGCGGCTGAATCGTCGTCGTGCGCTAAAAGCGGGACGTCGCGCGCACACCAGGCCCCGACCGCCACAAACGGGGCAAGCCCGAGGAGAAGCGGCCCGATGGCGTCGGCGCGTACGAAGCCCGTCGAACCTGCGATCCAGGTCTGAGCCTCGGCCGCCCGTAGCACCTCCGCTTTGAGCAAGAGGAAGCTGGTACCAGCTTGCAACATGAGCGAGAGAGCAAAACCCGTAAGTACGATCCTGATTCCGCTGCCAATTCCCCCGAGCAAGGCGAGGACCGCGACCACACCAAGTGATCCCACCATGGCCAGTCCCGCGCGCCACCAGAAGGTGGGTACGCCCTCCGCAAACTCCGGGCGGGTGGTGACCGTTCCGGCCACCACGAACAGGGCGGCGCCGGAGGTAACGCCGAGGATATCCGGCGAGGCCAGCGGGTTGCGCGCCATTGTCTGTGTCCAGGCCCCCGCCGCTCCGAGCGCGGCCCCTACGATCACGGTCGCCAGCGCTACTGGGAGGCGGAGGTCCCACACCACAGCGATCTCGCGCGCCGTCCCCCACCGGTGAGGACCTCGATCACCTGACGGGGAGTGAGTGCCACCGCACCCTGACCGAGCAAAACGAGGTAGGCCAGCACCGCGGCGACACCCAGCAGCGCGGTCGCCCAGGTGGTACGCCAGAGGCGCCGCCGACGTGCCACGCACAGAGCTTCACCCACTGCGGACACTTACACCACCGCCTTTCGCCACCCCAGGCCGCGGTTTACGGCCGCGATCAGCGCCGGGGTGCCGATCACCGCCACTACGATAGACATCTCCAGCTCCCCAGGCCGCATAACCAGGCGGCCAATTATGTCGGCTGCGAGTACGATAACGGCACCGAGTAGCGCCGTGGGCACGACCATTCGAGTCAGCTGGGGGCCAAGAACTCGGCGAACCAGGTGGGGCGCGGCGAAGCCAACGAAGGCGACTGGGCCCACGGCGGCGGTAGCAGAGCCAGCAAGGACGACCACCCCGGCCGCAGCCAATGCCTGGGCGGTACGCGGAGAGCTGCCAAGAGCGCGGGACGTCTCCTCCCCCATTGCTAGAAGATCGAGCGGGCGGGAAGCCAACCCTGCCAGGGCGAGCCCGAGCGCTAGGCCGACCACCGCGATCACGATGTCGGATCTATCCCGGCCGAAGGTGGATCCCGTCGTCCAGCGACGCATCACGTCAAGGACATCAGTGTCGAACAGCCCAATCAGTCCGGCCGCCGAGCGCAGCGCTGTGTCCACACCCACCCCCACCAGAACCAGGGTCAGTGGGCTGCGCGCCTGGGTTGACACCGCCACTACGAGGGCGGAGGCAGCCGCCGCGCCCACCAAAGAAGCCGCGCCTCGCCCAAGGGCGGTGCCCGCACCGAGCAGCGAGGAAAGCGCCACAGCACATGACGCCCCGGCAGTCACCCCGATGAATCCGGGGTCAGCCAGGGGATTGCGGGTCCACGACTGCGCCAGTGCACCGGCAACCGCGAGGGAAGCTCCGGCTGCGAGCGCCAGCAACGTACGGGGGACGCGTAGGCCCCAGACTATGTTGCTGATCTCCGCACTGCCTCCTCCAACCAGCGCGGTACCGACCTCGGAGGGTTCTAGTGTGCGCGAGCCGAGCAAAAGCGAGCCGGCAACGCATACCGCAACCGCGATAACGAGCCCGGCCGACAACGCGGCACCCCGAGCTGCGCGGCGCTGACGACCCGCTGAATGCATCATTTAATCCAGCTGCCCTGCAAATTTCTGGATAGCCCATGGAATGGTCACCGGATTAGGCATGCTCATCGCATTTCCGGTGTCGGTGTCTAAGTAGCGCACCCGGCCTTCCTTAACCACGTCGAGTTGCTGGAAGGTCGGATCGTCCTTCAGCGCGTCGATGGCCCCGTTGTAGTCGAGCACAAAGAGGTAATCCACACCGTTGAGCCGATCATAGTTCTCCGGCGCGTAGTCAACGAAGAAGCTGGCGCCGTCGCCCTGTAGTTCCTCGGGGATGGTAAAACCGAGGTTCTCAATGAACTGTCCGCGTCCGTCCGACGCTGTGTACAGACCGATCTTGCCTTCGTACGGCATGACGATGGCGGCGCGTTTTCCCTGCGACTCCGGGTGATCGGCTTTGAACCTTACAAAGGCTTCTCGGGTGTCTTTAACCAGCTGCTCGCCCTCGTGTTCTCGGTCCACGGCATCAGCGATCGTCTCCACCTGTTTATCCCATGGGATCTGCCAGTCTGGGTATCCCTCAGGTTTCAGAGTGCTCGGGGCGATCCCTTCGAGAGAGACCCGTGCCTGGTCATCGACGGCTTGGTTTACTGCGACGATCTGAGTCGGGTCCGCCGCGGCAACCTGCTCGAGGATGTCTGCGGTGAAACCGCTTGCGGTGTTGTAGATGACCTCCGGCTGAGCACTGCCAAGTAGCTCCTTCGACCACGGCCCAACGCCCGAGCCATCGCCGTCACCTTCTGCACCCCAGGGAGCAACAGCAACGGGCGTGACTCCCAGTGCAAGAAGCGTGTCCGCGTCCCCTAAACCGAGGCTGGCGACTCGCGGTTCCGCAGCCGCAATGGAGGGCTCCGTCCTGGCCGCGGGGTCAGCCCCCTCACCACGGGAGCACGCGCTTAAGGCAAGTGCCGAAGCGGTCAGGACCGCAACCGCAGCAAAAGCTCGGTGGGACACCGAAGTCATGTGGAGACCTTTCTGTAGAAATGCGTCGAATGGCGGGGAGATTGAAGCCATCCTAAGAGGCCACTATGGTCTTAGGCAAGCCTAACCTACCCAAGGTCGGAGGAAATACTGCCCGATGTCACACACGCTCTTGCCCGCCACCTTGACCGCGAACCAGCAGCTCAAGCCCAAGCTGCACCGACTCACGTTCAGCTCACCGGCGTTCTCCCGGCACCGCCTCACCGGTCCAGATGAGTACTTTGGATTGATCATGCCCAAGAAAGGTCAGGAGTTCACCCCGTTCGAGATTGACGGAGTGAACATCCGCTCGGCGGTCTCGGCCCTGCCTGAAGAAAAACGCCCGGAACTGCGCTGGTACACCGTCCGCAACTTCCGGCCCGCTGAACAGGAAATCGACGTTGACGTTGTCACCCACGGGGATTCCGGCCCCGGCTCGCGATGGATTCGGCGCGCTCGTCCCGGGGATACTGTCGGGATCTTCACCTGCCCCGCCCTATGGGTGCCCCCGACGGATTCGCAGCTGCTCGTCGCCGATGCCTCGGCACTGCCCGCGCTGCGCCACATTTTGGCCTACCAGCGAGCGAACGCCCCCCAGGCACTGAGCCGCACCGATGTCGTAGCGGTGGTGACCTCGACCGATGAGGTTGAAGGCCGGTTCGTGGCTGAGTGGTCCCGCTCACTACGCAACCTCACGGTGGTCAGTGCCGAAGAGACAGGGGAAACCCGAGTGGTACTGGGCACGCTCCACGGTGCCTACGACGTGCACAGCGCTCCTCGATCCGTCTGGGTCTCGGGCGAAGGAGAGCTGGCGAAGGCCGTTCGCCGGCTTGCGGTGACGGGTTGGGGCATCTCCCCCGCAAACGTGGTCTGGGTGCCGTACTGGTTCCGCGGCAAGGCACGCCCTTAAAACAACCCCAGATGCCACGGCCCACTAAGGCATAGAGGACATCAGCCCGCTCGACAACGGCATCGAGCTCAGCGCGGAGCTGGAGTCGGCTACGGACGACCCTGTGTTACCGTTGAAATTCGTACAGGTTGTCCCCGCCGCGGGGCCACGACCATAGAAGGCGTTGACAATGAACGGGATGCCGAAAGACCCTCCGGATACAGCCTGAGCGACATGGTTGTACTCGCCGAGCGCTCCCAGTTCAGGGAGGAAATCGTCGCGATAGACCACATCAACGCCCTTCGCGCACCAGGTCTGCGCGAGGTGCTTTGCTTGACCATATGCAACGTTGCGGTCGTAAGGACCGGAGACGATCATCACAGGCACGCGCGGCCGTCCAGTGCCGATCACCTGATCATCCATCGCCGCCTTGGTCTCAGGAAATGCTCGCGTCAGCTCTGTCAAGGATCGCTCTCCGGTGATCCACTGCCGGGTGTTTTGGAAACCGAATTCTTCCATAATGTCGTTGGTGCACATCTGAGAGACCCGGGTGAGCACATCCTTCCCCTCAGGAGTGACGTTAGCCTCGATAATGGGCGCAAGACTCGGGTACCGGGCGAGGAGCCCGTTGATGGTAAAACCGATTGCGCCGACCAGGTCGGAACCATCAATGTTGCGCTGTACCTCGTCAAGGTCCGCCGGCGGTGCAGAGGCGTACGCCGCAGCGAGGTTAATATCGGGCGCGTAGGTTGGCTGGGCCTCTGCCGCGGCCGCAGAAGCGCCCCCACCCTGCGAGTGGCCGTAGAGACCCACCTGGCCGAACCTGCCGCCCCGGCTTTCTACCAGGGTGCGCGCAGCTCGAGCTGCGTCGAGCATCGCGTGCGCCTGGTCGTCGCGATTCATGTAGGTATGCGTGCCCTGAGTTCCCATCCCGACCAGATCCGTGACCACAACGCGTATCCCCTGATCGGCAAACACCATGTCGTAGAGGCCCTCAAGGTTGACAAACCTGCCCGTGTTCACGGGGTCCGGCTGACCATCCAGCGGCCAGTTGCGCGAGGGTGCGCAGTGGTCGCCCTGGCCGACGGTCCCCCGCACGATCACAACGGTGGGCCGCTCTCCTTCCCCGCGCCACGGCACCGCTGGTTCAAGGACGTACCCGGTTACCGGAGTCAACGCGCCGGAGGCATCACGCGTGGTGTACATGATTTTGTCCACGCTGTCCGGCAGTGCCAGAGCAGCATCACCGAAGATGCCGGAGTAGGAGGCTTGCTGGGTGCGCAGGATCTCACCCTCTCGCACCGGCGTGACGGTAGATGTGTCGTAGAACGGGTCGACCTCGCCCGGCGCTACCACGGGTCGAGTCACCACCGAAGATCCCACAGAGGATCCCTTCAACGAACTCCCCTCAGCGTGGGCAACAGGCGCTGCCACGGCACACAGCGATATCGCCGCCGACAACGCAGCCCCGCCGACAGCGAGGAAAGAAGCGCGCACCCGCGGACGCCCGGCTTGTCCAGTAAAACGACGCATGTGATCTCCCTCTCTAGAGACGTCCTAGTGTGTATGGGAACACATTACGTTTAGTTTTGGCACACTGTTCGCATTTTGAAATATTTTCTCGGGCCCAACCCCACCCAGGCGCCCGGGTGCGGCCATCCGCTGTGTAATCAGCGGTACCCAGACCGCGAAACCTGTGGTGCGTCCGGCACGAGAAGAGCGTGAAACAGCATGCGCTGCATCGGGTTGACGTTGTCGTCCGAGACCACTATGACGCTGCGGCGCCACTGAAAAAGTACCGTGCTCGGGTGAAACGAAGATGTATGCGCGTACGGGCCCACGGTCCCCCTTGCCATCGGAAATGGCGATCCACCTGCTGTCCCCGATTCGTTCAAGGCCGCTTAAACCCCCGATGCCAGGGTCTGCACCAATCACGCTGACGTTGAAACCTCCGCGCTACCCTCCCGCAACCACCGCCTGGACCGGGCCAACGCTCTCATTGGCGCTGAGATAAAGCGCAAGGCACCGCCGCAGCGGCAATCAGGACCACGGCGGCTGTGGCAACGGCGGCCAGTGGTAAGCCTGCGCGGTGGCGACTGACCATAGGTGGCTCTCCCCGGTGAAAGGTCATGGCAAATAAGCTGTCACCACCTTAAGGTTGAACCCCCGGCGGTTCGACAGGGAAGCGTAACGCGAAAAGCCGCCGCCCGAAAGCTTCTCGGGAGGCGGCTTGATGGGAGCACAAACGCTAGGCCTGCTGCATCTTCCCATCCTTGTCCGCGAACGGGAAGCCGAGGTGGCGCAGCAGCGCGCGGCCCTCGTCGTCGGTCGTCGCGGTGGTCACGAGCGTGATGTCCATGCCGCGGACGCGGTCGACCTTATCGATGTCGATCTCGTAGAACATGGTCTGCTCGTTGAGGCCGAAGGTGTAGTTGCCCGCACCGTCGAACTGCTTATCGCTTAAGCCGCGGAAGTCGCGGATACGAGGAAGCGCGATGGAGAGCAGGCGGTCGAGGAACTCCCACATGCGGTCACCGCGCAGGGTGACCTTAGCGCCGATCGGCATGCCCTCGCGGAGCTTGAAGTTCGCGATGGACTTGCGGGCGCGGCGCAGCTGCGGCTTCTGGCCGGTGATCGCCGTGAGGTCCTCGAGCGCGCCGTTGATGACCTTGGAGTCGCGCGCGGCATCACCGACACCCATGTTGACCACGATCTTGGTCAGGCCGGGGATCTGCATGACGTTGTCGTAGTGGAACTCGTCGTTGAGCTTGGCGCGGATGTCGTCCTTGTAACGCGCCTTGAGGCGCGGGGTGTAGTTCTCAGCCATGCTTAGATGTCCTTCCCGTTCGACTTTGCCACGCGGACCTTCTTGCCGTTCTCGTCGAAGCGGTAGCCCACGCGGGTCGGGGTGCCGTCGGAATCAAGGAGCATCACGTTGGAGACGTGGATCGGGGCCTCCTGGGTGACAATTCCGCCGGACTCGGCGCCGCGCTCGTTGTACGAGTTCGCGACGTGCTTCTTCACTCGGTTCACGCCCTCGACGAGGACCTTAGAGCGCTTCGGGTAGGCCTCGATGACCTTGCCCTGAGCGCCCTTGTCCTTGCCAGAGATGACCTGGACCATATCGCCCTTCTTGATCTTCATGGGTTAGATCACCTCCGGTGCGAGAGAAACGATCTTCATGAACTTCTTGTCGCGCAGCTCGCGAGCGACGGGGCCGAAGATGCGGGTGCCGCGGGGCTCGGTGTCGTTCTTGATCAAAACGGCAGCGTTCTCATCGAACGCAATGTAGGAGCCGTCCGGGCGACGGGTCTCCTTCTTGGCGCGGACGATGACGGCCTTGACAACCTCACCCTCCTTGACGTTGCCGCCCGGGGCGGCTTCCTTCACGGTGGCGACGATCGTGTCGCCGATGCCGGCGAAGCGTCGGACAGAGCCGCCGAGCACGCGGATGCACAGGATTTCCCTGGCGCCCGTGTTATCGGCGACCTTCAGACGCGATTCAGGCTGAATCACAGTTGGTCTCCTGACCTGGTAGTATGTGCGCCAGATTTCCGTCCTGCACGCACGTGGCCAATGTCTTTTCTGCGCCTCTCGCTTATCGACGAACCGCCCAAACGCGGTCGAAGGGTCTCGGGGCGCTCACTCGGAAACGCGCTCACACCCCGACCAGCTCGAGACAACTACGACAGTAAACCACGCCCGAGGTGCGAAAACCAAATCGCTCACGGCGCTTCCCGCCCACCCCGCGCAACCACAACGCGGGCGCCCCGGGAACGATGCCCGGGGCGCCCGCGTTCGCGCGAATCCCTCGCGCAGTCTTCTTAGAATTTCCTAGAAGTGGATGGAGTTGACGATCTGCTCGACGACCGGGATCGCGGCCATGATGCCGTTCATCGTGAGCAGGGTGTAGAGGCCGTACGCGGACATGATCATGTGGGTTTCCTCCTATGCGGGTCGAACTAGGGGTGGTCGAGCGGGACTAGATGATGGAGTGGGCGAACTGGTCGATGGCCGGAACGGCGTCCATCAGGCCGGTGCGCACCGCGAGGGTGTAGAGCCCGAAGGAAGACAGACCCGTGCCAATGATGGCCGGGATGATCGACAGGACGGTAGCGACGATGCCGCCAATGCTCATAATCTTGATTCCTCCTGGATGTAGCGAGAGCGGGTGTGGAAAATCTCCGCACGCTTAGACTCCGGCACCCAAGGGAAATTTCCCCTCGCATCCCGAGCGAGCACACAGCTTTTCCATGGACGATCGTATATGTAAACATTTGGCACGGCAACCGATTTGGCAGTAAACGCGTAGAAAGTAGACCATGAACTACCAGCAACCCCGCGTCCTCTCCATCGCAGGGACGGATCCCACAGGCGGGGCCGGCATCCACGCCGACCTCAAATCCATCGCGGCCGCCGGAGGCTTTGGTATGGCCGTGATCACCGCGCTCGTCGCCCAAAACACCCAGGGCGTGCGGGAGGTGCACACTCCCCCGCAGGCGTTCCTCCGCGCGCAGCTCGAGGCGGTCTTCGACGACGTCGCCGTCGACGCGGTCAAGGTGGGCATGCTTGGCGACGCCCCCACCACCGCCACCGTCTCCCACTTCCTAGCCACCCACCCCGTCCCCGTCGTCGTGGTCGACCCGGTGATGGTAGCCACCTCTGGCGACCGCCTGCTCGACGAGGACGCCGAGGAGGCGCTGCGCGAGTTCGTCCGCGACCACGCGACCGTGGTCACGCCCAACGTGCCCGAGCTCGCCGCCCTGTGCGAAACCTCCCTCGCTTCCGCCTTCGAGGAGGCGCTCGATCAAGGTCGCGCGCTCGCCGCGAGCGCGGGGGTGTCGGTCCTGGTCAAGGGAGGCCACCTCGCCGGGCCCGAGGCCTCCAACGCGCTTGTCACCCCCGCCGGTGAGGCGCACACCATCGCGCTGCCCCGCGTGAAGACCACAAACACCCACGGCACGGGCTGCTCGCTGTCCTCCGCGCTGGCCACGCGCATGCGTATCGACACCTCCGCCGCAGCCGCCGCCGAATGGTCCTCCCACTGGCTCCACGAGGCGATCTCCCACGCCGACGAGCTCCACGTGGGCCGCGGCCACGGGCCTATCGACCACTTCCATGCCCTCAGGCGGCTGGCGGGCTGGGGCTAATAGTGCCCCGCCCACCGCTTCTCGGCCAACATCCACGCATAAAAGCGGGAACGAGCGTGCGGGAACACTCGATCCCCCGCACAACCGGGTTGTTAGCCGGGTCACGGCCAGGGGGCGAACTCTAGAGCCTTTCTCCGCACCAACTCTCCCAACCCTGCACCACCTGTAGCTTCGAGGCGCAACCGCTCGTCTGCCAACCCTGCCATCACATCGATCCCCATTGCTAAAAGGTCGCGTAAGCGCAAGGAGGCCAAGCCCCTCATGCCCACCTTCTTGGCGCTCACGGCGCGAAGCTGGTCTGAGAATAGGGGTCGCCAACCGGCTCCATCATCGCAAAAGGCCACGGGCCCTGGTAAGCCGGCACGATCTCGCAGTCGGTATGGCCAAGCACGATACTTAGGCGCGCCCGCGGGTCGTTGTCCTCATTCCTTGCCGAGCAGGTAGTTGAGAGCGTACACATTTGTCGACAGCCTGCGATACGCGACTGGCTCCTCGAGCTTTATCCCGTGCCGCATTTGGGTGCTGAGTCGGAGTGCGGCTTCATCTCGCCGAGGCGAACGTGGCTCAAGGCCGGCTCTCCGTCGTGCATCTCCACGCCTCTTGTCTCGCGCTGAGTACCACCGCAGATGGAAAAACTACCACGACGCGGTGTCGTGGTAGTACGGCCGCAGTCGACCGCTGCTTTCTTAGGCCTCGACGCCGATCTTCTTGCCGTCGGTGCGCCACGCCATGGCAACCGCCGGGCGCGGGACGGCGTTGCCGCCCTCCGGCCAGTGCGAACCGGGCTGCTCGAAGGTGGCGTCGTCACCCTCGCCCGGGTGCTGGACGTTGACCATCACCAGATCATCGGTGACGATCGGGCCGCAGGTCTCAGCGTCCTTCGGCACGGTGAGGAAGCACTTGACCTGGCCGCGGTTCTCGCCCTCGAGGCCAACGGCGTAGAGGCCGTCGTTACTCTTCAGTGCGTTACCGTCGGTCGAGATCCAGAGGTTGCCGTAGGTGTCAAAGGCGAGGTTGTCCGGGCAGGAAATCGGAGAGACCTTCGCCTTATCAAACCCGCCGAAGTAGGTCGACGCGGCCTCGGGGTCGCCGCAGACGAGCAGCAGGTTCCAGGTGAAGGACTCGCCGGCGAAGTCGTCCTCGATCTCCATGACGAGACCGTTCTTGTTCTCGCGGATCGGGGCGTACTCCATGACGTCTTCCTTGCTCTTTTTCGCGTTCTCGCCGGAAGCGCCGCGGTAGGAGTTGTTCGTCAGGGCGACGTAGACCTTTTCGTTGACCGGGTTGACCTGGAAGTCCTCCGGGCGGTCCATCTTGGTCGCGCCAACCTTATCGGCCGCGAGGCGGGTGTAGACGGCGACTTCCTCGGCGGTGAAGCCGTCGACGTGGGACTCGGCGCCGCCCGCGGTGACGGTGAGCAGCTTGTGCCAGGTGCCCTTGCCGTCGAACGCGCCGTCAGCCGGGAGGTCACCGTCGCCCGTGATCTCACCCTGCGGGGAGTTGCCCTCGAGCGAGGCGACGTAGAGCGTACCCTCGTCAAGGATGGTCATGTTGTGGGCGATGTCGCCCTCCTTGACCTTCTTGGAGGAGACGAACTTGTAGATGTACTCGAAGCGGGAATCATCGCCGGAGTAGCACACCACGGTGCCATCCTTGGCCACGTGGACGTTGCCGGCTTCGTGCTTGAAGCGGCCCATCGAGGTGTGCTTGACCGGGGTCGATTCCGGATCAAAGGGGTTGATCTCGACGACGTAGCCGAAGCGGTGGAACTCGTTGGGCTCCTTGCTCAGGTCGAAGCGCTCGTGCACGCGCTCCCACTTGCGCTCGGAGGCACCCTCCTCCACACCGAAGCGCTTGACGTCTTCTGCCGCGCGCTCGTCGGTCACCGCCGCGGCGTTGGCGAAGTACTGGTCGATGTTTTCCTCGCCGGAGAGCATCGTGCCCCACGGAGTGATGCCGCCGGAGCAGTTGTTGAAGGTGCCAAACACCTTGGTGCCGGTCGGATCGGCCTTGGTCTTCACCAGGTCGGACCCGGCGGCAGCGCCGGCGAGCGTGAACTCGGTAAACCCGGTGATGCGGCGGTTAAGGGGGCCGAACTCGCGCTTGAGCTCGCCACCCTTGCCCGTCTTGGACACCTCGAGGATGGTGTGGCCGTGGCTGGCGATCCCGATGTTGATCTGCTCGTCGGTCGGGTTCTCTCCGTCGTAGCCGGGGAACATCTGCGGCTCGGTGGAGTACTCGTGAGAGCAGACGTAGACCATGCGGGCCTTGTTGTCGGGGTGCTCGAGGAGGCCGGCGAAGTCGTTGTTGAAACCGAACTGCTTCTTAGCGGCCTCCGCCGTCTGGTTGTTGGGGTCAAACTCAGGAGCGCCCTCGACAACCGGGTCGCCCCACGCGATGAGGACGCCGGTTTCGTAGCCCTCGGGCACGACGACCTTGTCCTCGGTGTTCGGCTCGACACTGGCAAACTGCATGCCCTTGAGCGGCTTGACGTCCTTGGCAGCCTCGGCCTTCGAGCTCGTGGCGGAACCAGCGGCTGCGCCGCCCTCCTCGGGAGAACCGCAGGCGGCGAGCGCTGCGCCGCCGCCGACGGTGACCACGCCGAGACCGAAGGACTTCAGCACACCGCGGCGGGACATCACGTCCCCGAAGTACGCGTTGTTGGACGTGTTGGTGCACTCACCCAAGCAGGCGTTGCCGCACTTGTAGGTGCAGGTCAGCTTCGAGCGCTTGGACTGAAACAGCAGGTTAATGCCTTGAAGAGACACGATTGAGCTCCCTGGATAGTTAGATACGGACCGCAGTTGCCGAAAGTGAACACGAATGACACTAAGTTGTTCGTTTTGCCGTGCAGAGAAAAGGGAGTGAATTTTCGGTGAACATGGGCCTTCGGCGGCGTCCCCGCGCATGCGGCACGCACGTAAAAAGCCCCGCCTACCGGCGGGGCTTTTTACGTAGATCCGTCGAACTCGGAGGGGCTAGCGGGCCTTCTCCACGATTTCGAAGAGGCGGAAGTGCTTGTCCTTCGACAGCGGGCGGGTCTCCTCGATGATGACGAGGTCGCCGACGCCGGCGGTGTTGTCCTCGTCGTGGGCCTTCACGCGCTTGGTGGTACGGACGATCTTTCCGTACAGGGCGTGGGACTTGCGGTCCTCGACCTCGACCACGATCGTCTTGTCCATCTTGTCGGACACGACGTAGCCGCGGCGGCGCTTCTGCAGACCCTTCTTCTTGGTCTTGTTTGCGTTATCTTCAGTCACGGTCACGTTTCCCTCAGTTGCTTCAGTCATGGTTATGCCTCAGCTCCCGGGACGACAGACAGACCCAGCTCGCGCTCGCGCAGCACCGTGTAGATGCGAGCGATGTCGCGCTTGACGGTGGAGATGCGGCGGTTGTTGGTCAGCTGGCCGGTGGCGAGCTGGAAGCGCAGGTTAAACAGCTCTTCCTTCGCCTCGGACAGGCGGGTGCGCAGCTCGTCGTCGGTGAGCACGCGGAACTCGGATGCGGGGGTACCAGCAGCCATTAGAACAGGTCCTCCTTCTTAATCACGCGGACCTTGCACGGCAGCTTCGCGCCGGCGCGGCGCAGAGCCTCCATGGCAACCGCTTCGCTCGGGTAGGACATCTCGAAGAGGATACGACCCGGCTTCACGTTGGCGACCCACTTCTCCACGGGGCCCTTACCGGAGCCCATACGCACGCCGAGCGGCTTCTGGGTCAACGGGCGGTCCGGGAAGATGTTGATCCAGACCTTGCCGCCGCGCTTGACGTGGCGGTTGATCGCGATACGAGCGGACTCGATCTGACGGTTGGTGATGTAGGCCGGCTCGAGAGCCTGGAGGCCGTAGTCACCGAAGTTGATGCTGTTGCCGCCCTTGGACACGCCGCGACGGGTCGGGCGGTGCTGGCGGCGGTATTTCACGCGCTTGGGAATAAGCATGTGTTTAGCCCTCCTGCTTCTGCTCTGCGCGCTGGCGACGCTGGCCACCGCGGCGCGGGCGGCGGTCGCGGTCGCCGCGGCCGCGGCGCTCGTTGGACGGGGCGTTGAGCTCAGACTCGCGCACGCCGCCGACGACATCGCCCTTGTAAATCCATACCTTGACGCCGATGACGCCGAAGGTGGTGTGTGCCTCTGCCGTGCCGTAGTCGATCTCCGCGCGGAGCGTGTGCAGCGGCACGCGCCCCTCGTGGTAGCGCTCGACACGAGACATCTCGGCGCCGCCGAGGCGGCCCGACGTCATCACCTTGATGCCCTTGACCTGCGGGTTGCGCATCGCGGACTGGATGGCCTTGCGCATCGCGCGGCGGAAGGCCACGCGGTTGACCAGCTGCTCCGCGATGGACTGGGCGACGAGGGTCGCGTTCGCATCGACGTTTTTGACCTCGAGGATGTTCAGCGCGACCATCTTGCCGGTGAGCTTTTCCAGCTCGCGGCGAATGCGGTCAGCCTCGGCGCCGCGGCGGCCGATCACGATGCCCGGACGGGCGGTGTGGATGTCGACGCGGACGCGGTCACGGGTGCGCTCGATGACGACGTCGGCAATGCCGGCGCGCTCGAGGCCCTTGGACAAGAACTCGCGGATTTTGATGTCTTCTGCGACGTAGTCGGCGTAGTTCTTGTCGGCGTACCAGTGGGTCTTCCAATCGGCGGTGATGCCCAGGCGAAGGCCGTGTGGGTGGATTTTCTGGCCCATTACTTAGCCCCTTCCTTAGCTTCAACGGACTCGACGACCACGGTGATGTGGGAGGTGCGCTTCCGGATCTGGAACGCGCGGCCCTGGGCGCGCGGCTGGTAGCGGCGCATGGTCGGGCCCTCGTTGGCGTAGCACTCGGCGACGACGAGGGTGCGCGGGTCCAGGCCGAAGTTGTTCTCGGCGTTGGCCGCTGCGGAAGCGACGACCTTGGCAACGTCCTTGGAGGCCGCCTGCGGTGCGTACTTCAAAATGGCGAGCGCCTCAGAGACGGACTTCCCGCGGACGAGTGCGAGCACGCGGCGCGCCTTCATCGGGGAAGTGCGGACGAACTTGGCCGTCGCGGATGCGGAGGTGATGGTGTCACTCATCGCTTATCGACGTCCCTTCGATTCTTTGATGTGACCCTTGAAGGTCTTGGTTGGTGCGAACTCGCCGAGCTTGTGGCCGACCATGGACTCGTCGACGAACACCGGCACGTGCTTGCGGCCGTCGTGGACGGCGAAGGTGTGGCCGATGAAATCGGGGAGAATGGTCGAGCGGCGAGACCAGGTCTTGATGACCTGCTTGGTGCCGGCCTCGTTCTGAGCGTCCACCTTGTTGAGGAGGTGCTCATCGACGAACGGGCCCTTCTTCAGGCTGCGTGGCATGTCTGCTTACCTCCTCTTAGCGCTTCTTGTTCGGGCGACGACGGCGCACGATCATGTTGTTGGAATAACGGTTCGGGTTACGGGTACGGCCTTCCTTCTGGCCCCACGGGCTGACCGGGTGGCGACCACCGGAGGTCTTGCCCTCGCCACCGCCGTGCGGGTGGTCAACCGGGTTCATGACCACACCACGCACGGTCGGGCGCCAGCCCTTCCAGCGCATGCGGCCGGCCTTACCCCAGCGGATGTTGATCTGGTCGGCGTTGCCGACCTCACCGACAGTAGCGCGGCAGCGGATGTCCACGCGGCGGATCTCGGAAGAGGGCATACGCAGCACCGCGTAGGGGCCTTCCTTACCGAGCAGCTGGATGGACGTTCCGGCGGAGCGGGCGAGCTTGGCGCCGGCGCCCGGCTTGAGCTCCACGGCGTGGATCGTCGTACCGGTCGGGATGTTGCGCAACGGCAGGTTGTTGCCCACCTTGATGTCGGCCTGCGCGCCGGATTCGATCACGGTGCCCTGGGTCAGGCCCTTGGGCGCGATGATGTAGCGCTTCTCGCCGTCTTCGTAGTGCAGCAGCGCAATGTTGGCGGTGCGGTTCGGGTCGTACTCGATGTGAGCGACCTTGGCCAGCACGCCGTCCTTGTCGTTGCGGCGGAAGTCGATGACGCGGTAGCGGCGCTTGTGTCCGCCGCCGCGGTGGCGGGTGGTGATGTGACCGTGGTTGTTGCGGCCACCCTTCTTCGGGAGCGGGCGCAGCAGGCTCTTCTCCGGGGTGGAGCGGGTGATCTCCGAAAATTCGGAAACGGAGCTGTTGCGGCGACCCGGGGTTGTCGGCTTGTACTTGCGAATAGCCATAATGTGTCCTTTTCTATCGAGCCACTTAGACGGCTGCGCCGCCGAAGATGTCGATGGAGTCGCTGCCCTCGCGGAGGGTGACGTAGGCGCGCTTGGTGTCCTTACGCTTGCCATAGCCGGTGCGGGAACGCTTGCGCTTGCCCTCGCGGTTGGCGGTGTTGACGGAAGCGACGTCGACGCCGAAGATCTCCTCCACGGCAATCTTGATCTGGGTCTTGTTGGCAGACGGGTTCACGAAAAACGTGTACGTGTTCTGCTCCATCAGCGCGTAGGTCTTCTCGGAGAGGACCGGGGCGATGATGATGTCACGCGGGTTGGCGATCTTGGCCATTTACTTCTCCTCCTCCACTGCAGCGGCGGGTGCGCCCGCGGATGCGTTCACAAAGGTGTGAAGCGCCTCGACGGAGAACACGACGTCGTCGGAGTTGAGCACGTCGTAGGTGTTCAACTGACCCGGCTCAAGGATGTGGACGCCCGGCAGGTTCCGTGCGGAAAGGCGGGAGTTGACATCCTCACGGCCGATGACAAGAAGAACGTTCTTGCGGTCGGTGAGACGCTCAATGAAGGCGCGTGCGGACTTCGTCGACGGGGTCTGGCCCGGGACGAGCTCCTCGACGACGTGGATGCGCTCGCCGCGCGCGCGGTCGCTCAGGGACATGGCGAGAGCGGCCTTGATCATCTTCTTCGGGGTGCGCTGCGCGTACGAGCGCGGCTGCGGACCGTGAACGGTGCCGCCGCCGGTGAAGTGCGGCGCGCGGGTCGAGCCCTGGCGGGCGCGGCCGGTGCCCTTCTGGCGGAACGGCTTCTTGCCACCGCCGCTGACCATGCCGCGGGTCTTGGTGGCGTGGGTGCCCTGGCGCGCGGCTGCCTGCTGTGCGATGACAACCTGGTGCATCAGGGGGATGGAGACCTCGCGGTCGAAAATCTCGGCCGGCAGGTCGACGGAACCGTTGGTCTTGCCGTCAGCGGTGTGGACGTTAAGCGTCAGGTTCGTCATGCGTGAGCACCGCCCTTCACTGCGGTCTTGACGGTGACAATGCTGCCCTTGGCACCAGGGATTGCGCCCTTGATGAGGATCAGGTTGTTCTCGCCGTCGATGCGTTGGATCTTCAGGTTCTGGGTGGTCACCCGGTTGCCGCCCATGCGGCCGGCCATGCGGGTGCCCTTGAACACGCGACCGGGGGTCGCGCAGGCGCCGATGGAGCCGACGCGGCGGTGGGAGGCCTGGTTACCGTGGGCGGCACCCTGGCCGGCGAAGCCGTGGCGCTTCATCGCGCCGGCGTAGCCCTTGCCCTTGGTGGTGCCGACGACGTCAACGTAGGTGTCACCGTCGAAGATGGTCGCGTTGAATTCCTGGCCGATCTCGTACGCGGAGGTGTCATCCATGCGGATTTCCGCGACGTAGCGGCGGGGGTTGACGCCGGCCTTCTTGAAGTGGCCGGCCTGGGGCTTCTTGGTCTTACGGGGATCGATGTCGCCGTAAGCGATCTGGATGGCGCTGTAGCCATCGGTCTCCGGGGTGCGAATCTGGGTGACCACGACCGGCCCAGCCTCGACGACGGTGACCGGGATAACCCGGTTGTCCTCGTCGAAGATCTGGGTCATGCCGAGCTTAGTGCCCAGAATGCCCTTGATCTGATTGTCAGACATGTGTGTGTTCTCCACTTACCAAAAGTCGGATCTTGCTTACTGAATGTTCACGTCGACGCTGGCCGGCAGGTCGATGCGCATGAGCGCGTCGACCGTCTTGGGCGTCGGGTCGAGAATGTCGATGAGGCGCTTGTGAGTGCGCATCTCGAAGTGCTCGCGAGAATCCTTGTACTTGTGGGGAGAACGGATAACGGCGTACACGTTCTTCTCAGTGGGCAACGGCACCGGCCCCACGACGCGGGCACCCGTGCGGGTGACCGTTTCAACGATCTTCTTCGCGGATGCGTCGATCGCCTCGTGGTCGTAGGCCTTGAGCCTGATGCGGATCTTTTGTCCCGCCACGCTTACCTCTTCCTCGCTTGCCCCACATTCGGTGTCGAAGCGGTGGGGGTTTTAAGCTTCTTGTTTCTCTATAACGTTGTCCGGGCTTAGCCCTTGGCGCAACGCCAGTGTCGTTCAACTGCCATGACCGAACCAGGAAGGTGGGCCGCACAGCAAACAACCTGCGCGCAACCGATCAGTGCTTCCCGCCGCTGGCTGGTGGCCCAGCCGCGTGGTCTGACGTTACGAGGAAGGGAGCGGGCCCCCTATACTCACGTACTGCCGCTGTTTATTTGCCATGGACCTTGCCCGGTCCACCCGCAAGGGGTGCCTCCAGGGTTGAAGGTGTCATGTTCGCCCCGCCACCGCCCGTCCCCGCTTACGAGGCCAGGCCATGTCAAGGCAACCCGTGTATTTAAGCACATCCGCGCCCCGCGAAGCAAAATCGCGTATCGACGCCCCCGTGCAGGCCCTCCCTGCAGAGCACCACACGGGTGTAGTGTTAGGGGCCATCGACCGTCCCCGCACTTCAACGAGAATTGAGGCCCCCATGAGCGAACCCACCTCCCCTGCCGCCGGCTCCACCGCCGCGGACACCACTGAGGCACAGGTACAGACACAGGTTGCACCGAGCGCGCAGGCGCCCAACACGAACCTGGTGACCGAGACCGGTACCACCGTCATCGACGACACCGTGGTGGGCAAGATCGCCGGTATCGCCGCCCGCGAGGTCTCCGGCGTCGCTAACCTCGGCGGCGGCGCGGCGCGCATGTGGGGCGCCGTGCGCGAATCCCTCACCGCCTCCACCAACGTGCAGCAGGGCGTCAACGTGGCCGTGCAGGACGGGCGCGCCTCCATTGCCGTGGCAATCATCGCCGAGTACGGGGTGGCCATCCACGAGCTGGCCAACGCGATCCGCCACAACGTCCAGGTGGCGGTGGAGCGGATGACGGGGCTGATCGTCGAGCGCGTCGACATCACCGTCCACGACGTCAATTTGCCGCTGCAAGACGGCGCGGAGCGCGAGGCGACCGAGCCTGCCGGCGCTGTCGGCGGCACCGGCGTCGCGGGGTAACGGGCGTGGGCGCCGAAATCGGCAGGGCCGAGGCGGAGGCGATCCGCGCGGCCGCCCTCAGCGTGCCGGGCGTGGCCGGCTTAAGCGGTGGGCAGTTCGGGGAGGTCGCCCTCCTCCTGCCCGGGGCGAAGATCCCCGGGATCCGCCCGCTCACCGCGGACGGTCGCCGGGGCGTTGAGCTGCACGTGGTCTACGCCACGGACCAGGGGTGCCCGATCGCGGACGTCGCCACGCAGCTGCGCGAGGACGTGGCGGCCGCAGCGGACCTGGACTTTATCAACATCATCTTCGCGGACGCCACCGCGAATACGACACGAGCACTGTGAGAGCGACTATGGCATCAAACCCCCTCAATTCCACCCAGCCGCGCAACCCCGCGGCACCGCAGCCGCCTGCCCGCAACCGCAACAAGGCATTGATCGGGATCGCCGCCGGCGTGATCGTGGCGTTCTTCGTCACCTTCGGCGGCTGGCCCGGAGTGGCGTGGCTGCTGCTCTTCTCCGCGATCGGCGGCGTTGTCGGCGCCCAGCTCGACGGCCGCATAGACATCGCCGAGGCGATCGCCACCTGCATCGGACGCGGGAGAAGCTAGTGGTAGACAGCGAGTTCCACCTCAGCGAGAGGGCCGTGGAACGCATCGCCGAGGCAGCGATACGCTCAGTGCCCGGATCGATCTCGCTCGACGCGAAGCTGGCGGGCCTCGCTGGGCGGGGCCTGCCGCGCGTGAGCGCACTGATGGACCGGCGCGCAGGGACCGTCTCCTTCGAAGCCGACGTCGCCGCCGCCTATCCAAGCCCGATCGCCGCGGTAACGGATTGCATCCGCGCCGCCGTCATCTCCCAGGTGCGCACGCTCACCGGGCTGGAGGTCACCCGCGTCGACGTCAAGGTCGCCGACGCCAAGGCGTTCGCCTCGCGCGTGGACGCAGCCGACCTGGAGCGCTACCGCGAGCGCGGCATGGACCTTATCGCCAGGCCTGTGTCAGTGACGGGGGCGTCGTCACGCGTGCGCAGCGTCACAACGCCGCAACCGCGCCCGCTGCGGCCGGTGATCGCGCCTGAGGCGCCGCAGGTGCGCACGCGCTTCGTCGTCGCCCCGCAGCCTCCCCTCACCCCGATCCAGGTCTCGCGTACGCCTCGCGTCGCCGTGGAGATCGTGCGCACCCGCCCCGTTACTCATCCGCTCGCGCCGGCCCCGCTGCCGCTGCGCCCGATTCACATCACCCCGGTGGTAGAACCCCATGGCATATCGCGCTGACTCCCCTGACGTCCCCACCCCCGGGCCGCAGCCGCGCGCACTCCCGGCCGCGCGAGCACTGGCGATACTCCTCAGCCTCGCCCTTATCGGCCTCTCCGCGGTCGCCGGCAGGGACCTCTGGATGCGCTGGGTCGCCGGCACGCCCGGCGACTCCTGGATCGCGGCGGCCCTCAATCGTCTCGCCGCACTCGAGCTCACCCCGGCCATGCTGGTCGTTGGCGGCGCGCTCACCCTTATCGGCCTGTGGCTCGTCCTCGCCGCGTGCGCCCCGCGCGTACGCACCCACGTGCGCGCCACCTCCCCGGCCTCGATCTGGGTCCGCCCAGTCGACATCGCCAGGCGCGCCACCTACAGCGCCCGCTCTGTCACTGGCGGCAGCCACATTTCCTCTCAAGCGAGCCGGACGCGCCTGAAGGTGACCGTCGAAGACGACGGCAGCGGCGAGGAGCTGCGCTCCAGGGTCACGCGCGCCCTCGAAGCGCAGTTCTCCCCGCTCGCCGTCTCTCCGCGCATCAGCGTGACACTCGCTCCCCGCCGCGAGGACGATCGCGCCTGGGAAAGCGCGCGCGCCGCGGAGAACGCCGAGCTCGCCACATCGCCCACGGACCCGAAGGAAGGCCTCGCGTGACACGGACACTCTCCCTGATCGACCGCGCCATCGTCTTCGTACTCGGGCTCGTCATTGCGCTGGCGGGGCTCGTCCCCGCGACACTCTACTGGGACATTCCGCGCGTGAGCGCACATGTTCGTGCAGCGGCCTCCCGCATCGACCTCGGGCAGCTCGCCGGGGCCCAGGCGCACCCCGCTTTCGGGGCCGCGCTCGCCGTGGGCGGTGTGCTAGCGCTCATCGCCGGGGCCTGGTTGCTCGTCGCGAACCTCCGTGCCCACACGGTGACGCACCGCGGGATCATCCCGGCGGACCGCGCCCACGGCGAAACCACGCTCGGTATCGCGCGCATCGCGCAGGCTGCGTGCGAGCACATGTCCCTCTCCCCCGCCGTCGAACAGGCGCGCAGCACCGTGACCATGGTGCGCCCGCGACCGACGGTCACCTTCACTGTCACAGCGAACCCGGAGTACGATCTCGCGGACGCCATCGCGGCCGTGGAGCGGGCAGACCGCGACTTCACCACCGCGTGCGGGCAGATGGGCATCGACACCGTCTACAAGCTCCACCTCGAGCGCATTTCCTAGCCCCCACGCGCACCGCTAGGCGCTAGGCCTCAAGGAGCAGGACCCGCTCGACCCGGCCCAGGCACGCCGGGGCCACGCCGCCCGGCGGCTGCACCTCTAGCGCACCGCCCACTGCGCAGGAGACTATCCGCTCGTAGGCCACCTCGCTGCGAATCACCTCGCGGCGCAGCTGCTCCCACAGGCGGATCGTGCGGCCCACTACCGCGCGCTTGCCGTCCTCGAGTACAACAAGCCACCGCGCGCCACGCGCCTGCCCCTTCACCAACCCGCTCAGGCTCGGCGCGCCTGTGGGATCGATCGCCGTGATAAGGGTGGTCACGCCGAGGCGATGGTCAACCCCCTGCGTGTCGGCGATGACGAGCGGTAGGCCCGGGCCGGTGCGACGCATCGAGCCTGCCCGCCATACCGCGGGGATGCGCCCCGCATCGGCGGCAGAACGGACGACAATATCACCTGCGCACAGGGTGACGATGTGGGCGGGACCGGTCGTGGTGATGGTGTAGTGGCCGCCCGAGGGGGCATCGATAAGCGCGGGATGCTCCGCCTCCATATCCGCGAGCACGCCGCAGAGCTCCTCGTCGCTCGAGCCCCAGCTAATCCCGCGGTTGGCGGCGATGCCGATGAGCGCCGGCAGGGACAGGTCGGGCTGGCCCTCCCACGCCCTGCGCAGCGCGGCGATGACCGCCGGAATTCGGGTGGGATCTCTCACGGCTGACCACCTTACCGCCACGGCTTAATGCACGAAAAAGCTCCCCTCCCCGCGTGATGCGGGTGGGGAGCTTTCAGCTCACGGCGCTACTGGAGAGCGCCCTCGGGGATTAGTCGAGGATCTTGGTCACGCGGCCAGCGCCGACGGTGCGGGAGCCCTCGCGGATAGCGAAGCGCAGGCCCTCGTCCATGGCAACCGGCTGGATGAGCTCGACGGACATCTCGACGTTGTCGCCCGGCATGACCATCTCGGTGCCCTCCGGCAGCTTCACCACACCGGTCACGTCGGTGGTGCGGAAGTAGAACTGCGGACGGTAGTTGTCGAAGAACGGGGTGTGGCGGCCGCCCTCGTCCTTGGACAGGACGTAGACGGAACCCTCGAACTTGGTGTGCGGGGTGTAGGCGCCCGGCTTGATCACGACCTGGCCGCGCTCGACGTCCTCGCGCTTGAGGCCGCGGAGCAGGAGGGCGGCGTTGTCGCCGGCCTCGGCGGAATCGAGAAGCTTGTTGAACATCTCGATGGAGGTGACGGTCGTCTTCTGGGCCTTCTCGCGGATACCGATGATCTCGACCTCTTCGTTGAGGTTGAGCACACCGCGCTCCACACGGCCGGTCACGACGGTGCCGCGGCCGGAGATGGTGAAGATGTCCTCGATCGGCATGAGGAAGTCGCGGTCGGTCTCGCGGACCGGGTCCGGGATGGAGTCGTCGCACGCCTGCATGAGGTCGATCACGGACTGAACCCACTTCTCGTCGCCCTCGAGGGCCTTGAGAGCGGAGATGTGGACGATCGGGGCCTCCTCATCGTAGTCCTGCTCGGCGAGGAGCTCGCGCACCTCCATCTCGACGAGCTCGATGATTTCCTCATCGTCGACCATGTCGCACTTGTTCAGGGCGACGAGGATGTAGGGGACGCCGACCTGGCGGGCGAGCAGCACGTGCTCACGGGTCTGCGGCATCGGACCGTCGGTGGCGGCGACGACGAGGATCGCGCCGTCCATCTGAGCCGCGCCGGTGATCATGTTCTTGATGTAGTCGGCGTGGCCCGGGGCGTCAACGTGAGCGTAGTGGCGCTTCGGGGTGTTGTACTCCACGTGGGAGATGTTGATGGTGATGCCGCGCTCGCGCTCCTCAGGAGCCTTGTCGATCGCGTCGAACGCGAAAGCGGTGTTCTCCTCCGGGTAAGCGTCAGCGAGCACCTTGGTGATGGCAGCCGTCGTGGTGGTCTTGCCGTGGTCGACGTGACCGATGGTGCCGATGTTTACGTGCGGCTTCGTACGCTCGAATTTAGCCTTTGCCACTGTATGTCCTCCTGGACTTCATGGTGGCTACGACCTTCGCAGCCACGTGGTTTACTGATTGCCTTGCTGCAACGCCGCGTGCGCGGGCGCCGAAACAATGGCCATTTCACAATGTGCCAGTTACATGATCTTAGGTTCATGAAGACCGTTTTTCAAACCGACGCGGCCCGAACAACGCCGGGCTTGGGCGGGTATGGCGATCCATTCAACCAGATCCACCTAGAGAGTAACGGCCGGCTCAAGCACGCCGATCATCGGGTGCGTGCCTCAGCTCGACCGCTACTCCGCGGGTCTCGGCCGCCCTCCCCTCCAAAGCACCGCCGCCAGCACTGGCACGCGCCGGCGAGCGATATCGGGGAGGGCGCCCCGGTAGGCAACCTGTGGACGGTGTGTTTACTTGTTGCCGTTGCGCTCGTCGATAATCTCCTGCGCCACGCTAGAGGGAACCTCCGCGTAGGAGTCGAAGACCATCGTGAAGTTGGCGCGGCCAGCGGTGCTGGAGCGCAGGTCGCCGATGTAGCCGAACATCTCGGAGAGCGGCACCTTCGCCTTGACCACCTTGGCGCCGGAGCGGTCATCCATCGCGTAGACCTGGCCACGGCGCGAGCTGATGTCGCCGTTGACCGTACCCATGTACTCCTCCGGGGTGACAACCTCGACGGCCATGAGCGGCTCGAGCAGCACAGGCTTCGCCTTGGCGACGGCCTCCTTCAGCGCCTGGGAGCCAGCCAACTTGAAGGCCATTTCCGAGGAGTCGACCTCGTGGGAGGCGCCGTCTTCCAGCGTGGCCTTGATGTTGACTAGCGGGAAGCCCGCCAGGTAGCCATACTGCATGGCGTCCTGGATGCCGGCGTCGACCGAGGGGATGTACTCCTTGGGCACGCGGCCGCCGGTGACGGCGTTTTCGAACTTGTAGATCGCGGACTCGCCCTCTTCGAGCTCCTCCGGCTCCGGGGAGTACGGCTCGATGGTGACGATGACCTTCGCGAACTGGCCGGAACCACCCGTCTGCTTCTTGTGGGTGTAGTCGAGGTGCTCGACCTTCTTACGGATGGTCTCACGGTAGGCCACCTGCGGAGAACCGATGTTCGCCTCGACCTTGAACTCGCGCTTCATGCGGTCAACCAGGACGTCGAGGTGGAGCTCGCCCATGCCGCCGATGACGGTCTGGCCGGTCTCCTCGTCGAGCTTGACGGTGAAGGTCGGGTCCTCCTCCGCGAGCTTCTGGATAGCGGTGCCCAGCTTCTCCTGGTCGGCCTTGGTCTTCGGCTCGATGGCGACCTGGATCACGGGGTCCGGGAAGTCCATGGACTCCAGGATGATCGGGTGGTCCGGGTTGCACAGGGTGTCACCGGTGGTGGTGTTCTTCAGGCCGATGAACGCGTAGATGTTGCCGGCGTCGGCGTGCTCGACCGGGTTTTCCTTGTTCGCGTGCATCTGGAAGAGCTTGCCCACGCGCTCCTTGGTGCTCTTCGTGGAGTTGAGCATCTGCTCGCCCGGGATGGCCTGGCCGGAGTAGACACGCACGTAGGTGAGCTTGCCGAAGAACGGGTGCACCGCAATCTTGAACGCCAGCGCGGAGAACGGCTCCTCGACGGACGGCTTGCGGGTATCCGGGGTCTCGCCGTCGAGCGCGGTGCCGTGGACCTCGCCGATGTCGAGCGGGTTGGGCAGGAAGTCGATCACGGCGTCGAGAAGCGGCTCGATGCCCTTGTTGCGGTAGGCGGAGCCGCAGTAGACCGGGTAGATCTCGGAGTTGACCGTCATCTTGCGGATCGCGGCCTTGATCTCCTCGACGGTGAGCTCCTCGCCGCCGAAGTACTTCTCCATGAGCTCCTCGTCGGACTCAGCGACGGTCTCAAGAAGCTTCTCGCGGTATTCCTCGGCCTTGTCCTTGAGCTCGGCCGGGATCTCCTCGATCTGCGGCGGGGTGCCGGTCTCGACCTTGCCCGGCCACAGCAGCGCCTTCATCTCGATGAGGTCGACGACGCCGTCGAAGTCATCCTCGGCGCCGATCGGGAGCTGCATGACCAGCGGCTTCGCACCGAGGCGGTCGACGATGGTGCCGACGGTGAACTCGAAGTCAGCGCCGAGCTTGTCCATCTTGTTGACGAAGCAGATGCGCGGCACGTCGTACTTGGCGGCCTGGCGCCAGACCTGCTCGGATTGGGGCTCGACGCCCTCCTTGCCATCGAAGACGGCAACCGCGCCGTCGAGAACGCGCAGGGAGCGCTCGACCTCGACGGTGAAGTCCACGTGGCCCGGGGTGTCGATGATGTTGATCTGGTTGTTGTTCCAGAAACAGGTCACCGCCGCGGACGTAATGGTGATGCCGCGCTCCTTCTCCTGCTCCATCCAGTCGGTCGTGGAGGCACCGTCGTGGGTCTCGCCGACCTTGCGGTTGATGCCGGTGTAGAAGAGGATGCGCTCGGTGGTGGTGGTCTTACCGGCATCGATGTGCGCCATGATGCCGATGTTGCGGACCTTGTTTAGGTCCTTAAGCACTTCTTGTGCCACGTTGATACCCCAATTGGATGTCGATGACGTATCCGGGCAACCTAGCCGGCTCCGAGCCGGCCCCAGCCGGATAACGCCAGGGTGGATAATTACCTTTATCTATTCTGCCATTAAACCCGCGCCTTGGCAGCATGTCCTCGCACACACGGCAAACCCGGGCGCCGGCCGCGGCGTGCGACCGGGTTGTGGTGCGCGTGGTCAGGCGCACGAGGCGCTGACCTCGCTTCGGACTACCAGCGGTAGTGGGCGAAGGCGCGGTTGGCCTCGGCCATCTTGTGGGTGTCCTCGCGGCGCTTGACGGAGGCGCCGAGGCCGTTGGAGGCGTCGAGGATCTCGTTGGCGAGGCGCTCGATCATGGTGTTCTCGCGGCGCTGGCGGGTGAAGGTGACCAGCCAGCGCAGGGCGAGGGTGTTGGAGCGGCCGGGCTTGACCTCGACCGGGACCTGGTAGGTAGCGCCGCCGACGCGGCGGGAGCGGACCTCGAGGTCGGGGCGGATGTTGCCCAGGGCCTTCTCGAGGGTGCCCACGGGATCGGTGCCGGTCTTCTCGCGGCAGATCTCGAGCGCACCGTAGACGATGCGCTCGGCGGTCGACTTCTTGCCGTCGAGCAGGACCTTGTTGACGAGCTGGGTGACGATCTCGGAGTTGTAGACCGGGTCCTTAACGACGGGACGCTTCGGTGCTTGCTGCTTACGCATTGGTGATTACTGTCCCTTCTTCGCGCCGTAGCGGGAGCGAGCCTGCTTGCGGTCCTTCACACCCTGGGTGTCAAGCGCGCCGCGGATGATCTTGTAGCGAACGCCCGGCAGGTCCTTCACGCGGCCGCCGCGCACGAGCACCATGGAGTGCTCCTGAAGGTTGTGCCCCTCACCCGGGATGTAGGCGGAGACCTCGATGCCCGAGGTGAGGCGAACACGCGCGACCTTACGCAGCGCGGAGTTCGGCTTCTTCGGGGTGGTGGTGTACACACGGGTGCACACGCCGCGTCGCTGCGGGGAGCCCTTCAGGGCCGCCGTGGCAACCTTCGTGCGCTTGTCGTGGCGGCCCTTGCGGACCAGCTGCTGGATAGTTGGCATTCACGCATCCTTCTACGTTCGAGTGAAAATGTGTCCATACATGCAAAAATGGGGGCTCTTTTCCGGGGCCCTGCCGCATGTGCGTCGACGACAAAGCTTAGCGCCTTGCCCCGGCTCCGCAAAATCGCCCTAGCCGAAGGTCAGGCAGTAGAGCCGCACTCCAGGGGATGGGGAGATTCGCAGCACCCCCTCGCCCGGCCGTTCGCCCTTGTGCAGGTCGATCGTTCCATCCTCGACTGCATCGACACCGCACCCCAGGTAACCAGTATGGATGCGAGACGTCGCAAAGCGAACACTGCTACCGCCTCCATCGCGGCGACGCCCCTCATCGCCGTCGGCTCTAGCATCACGACTGCCTCGCACCTCTCCCCCCACCCCAGATACCGTGACCGCCTCGGGCGTCGACGGCATGCACGCGATCATGGAGGCCCCTGACCTGAGCCGGACGACCACCGAGGCGAAAGGAGCGAGCCTGGACATTGTTGTGAGCACCGAGTTGGGCAAAGGCGGAGCGATAATCGACGGTGAGCCCGCGTTGGAGACCTATTTGGGCGCCTAGGTGTGGGCCATGATGTGCGACGGGGTCCGCGAAGTTCGCCGGGGTGATCGGGCAGGTCGAGCTCTAAACCCGCGGGGCAACAAGGTTGCGATTGCATTAACCTTGCCTCATGTCAAATGCGCTTGAAGATTTTATTGCGGATCCGGCCTACGGCGAGCTTCCCTTTCCAAAAGTGCAATGGCAAAACAGGTTCCCGCAAGACATGCAGAGGGCGTTCCTTTGCTCCCTGCCGTACGGTCTCGCGGACGGTAGGATAGTCGACGGTCCAGGCCCGGTGCTCAAGCGCAGGAAAGGCCTTTTCACCAACCCCCTGTACCGCCAGTTCGAGCAGAACCTGTGCGAAACGTGGGGTTTCGCGGACCCGGACGATGCACGTGCAGCTATTGCCTCCTTGCTGAGCACAGACTCGAACCCCGAGTACGTCGCACTTTTGCCCGAGATAAAGATCATCGCACAGGAGCACAATCCGGAAACAGCTCACGCTCTCGTCGAGCCCGCATGCCAGCGCCTCCCCGGAGTAGACCCCTCCGCCATCACCGCTGTCCTGCAAAAGTATGCGAATCTATTTGCTGAAGGAATGGGGTTGCCGAGCCAGCTTCCTTCCACGCTTACCTCGTGGGACTACGGCCGTGCCGCCTGGATCTCACGGATGGCCCACGGGATTGGTTGGTTCAGCGAAGAAGAGTGCGCTCAGCACCACGCCCACGCGCTCGAACGCGCCCAGGTGATGTATCCAGATTGGAAATCCTACGCATCCGGTTGGTTGCTCGGCCGTGCCGCCTGGTCCGGCATGGTTGGCGAGGATGGCGAGGGACTCTCCGCGCTCGTCGCGACGCTGCTTGTGAATCCGGCATCCCCGTGGCTGCGAATGCCCCTCAACCCCTAAGAGCAGCACACGCTTCAGGCCCCGCCAGGTGGATCGCCCGGCGGGGCCTGTCGCGCTACGGGTGCAGGTCCTACATCTGGTCGAACCCGTACTCGTCGAGCGGCACCGAAGCACCGGTGAACTCGCCGTAGCCATCATCGCCGTAAATCGAATCACCGAAGGTCGGGATCGAGTACGCCGCGCTGCGCGCCGCCTCGGTCGGCTTGACCTGGATGTTGCGGTAGCGCGAGATACCCGTACCGGCCGGGATGAGCTTACCGATGATCACGTTCTCCTTCAGGCCGATGAGCTTGTCGGAGCGCTTGGTGGCAGGCGCCGTGGATAGCGAGACGCCCCGCCGCCTCGACTCACCCTCGAATGGCGCCGCGACGAACCACATCGAGACCAGCGATCTAACCCCACTCACGATGGACCCACCAAAGGGGCATTCATCGCCAACCAGCGAGTTTTAAATCGAGTTCCCCTATCGATCCAGGACCTCGCATCCCTGCTCAGAGCCCTTCCGTGGCTACTTTAGTAGAAAAAGGATACTTTAGTACCAACTTTCGGCGTTACTATTGCCGTCCCCCTTTTGCAAAGGTATGCTCGACACCGTGACGAATGCAAAAAAGAATCGGCCCACCAGGACCCAGCAGACAGGCTATGGGCATCCCGTCCCGGCCCTACGTCTGACTTCCCCGGGTCCCTGATCCACCAAATCGACCCAACTACCAATTCCCCAGAAAGGAATCCGCCATGACCACTTTCTCCAGCACCCAGACCAAGATCGCAACTGCGATCATTGCGCTCGCATCGTTCGTCGCCATCGCCGCAACCTCTGTCGGCGCCATGTGGATCGTCGGCACTTTTGGTGTAAGCACCGCAACCGCTTCCGCAATCGTCAAGGCTGTCGAGGTCGGCAGCTGGGGCATGTTTTTGGCGGCCATCGCGACGACCGGCGGCATTATCGGCGCTGGCCTGTGGGCCGTTATCAAGACCAAGCTCGCACAGATGGGCACTAAAGCCGTCGTCGCCTAACAGCCGCAATTCAAGCCTCGGCCGCGAAGAGACTGGCGCATGACAGCGAAGGTGTACCATACGTCCTTGCTGCTATCTATCGCAACCGCCACTATTGTTCTAGGTAGTGCGTGCGCAGTGGGGACGCTATCAGGAAACGCCGTTCCCTTATCTGAGATTGACGCTCCACCCACGTCCCGCTCGTCGTTTGATGAGGCGTTTATATTTATCGCCTCATCAAACATCCCTACCTGGTGCATATTAGTTTCAGGGGTTCTCTCCTTCGGGCTCACTACAGTGGTCGGGGCATTCGGACTGGGGCTGTACCTCGGATTATCGTTTGCAATTTCCGTCAACGCTATCGGACTCCGGGCTGCGATTGGAAGTACATGGGCTTACTCCCCGTTCGAGTTTTTTGGCCTATTCCTTGCCAGCGTCGTAGGGATATTTCCCACTTTCATACTTCTCATGCAACGTGATGACACCGGTGTATCATTTGCCGCTCGCTGGTGGCTCGCCGTGAAAAGTACTTTTCCTTTCGTTCTCACGTCGTTCGCCCTTATTTGGACGGGAATCCTCATCGAAGCACTTGTCGTTTCAAACACGTGACGATCCCGTCCAATAAACACAGAAAGATGCACAAGAATATGTCCAAGACCCCATCACCAATGTCAAGTGATCCATCTACGCATCGCGAATACCTTTATTTTGCCAATGCGCCCCGGAACGAGAAGCACACCGGCGCAATGGTTTCCCCGCATGCGGGGATAATCTTCGCTCTCGGAATTCTCTACACTATATTTTACACTCGGGCAACCGCCGAGCGTTCCCTAAAGTCGCTGCCGAGCAACATTGAAATGAACGGGGACATGCTGCGGTTACTCGTGTTTGGTACTGCCGCCGGTCTGATTCTTTCTACAATTATCTATTCACTCCTAGCGTTTAGCGTATTGCGCACAGTCGCACATTGGGGAAGAGAAAGCGGAGACACGACGGGAGTATTTGATGCACTATTCTATACGATCAGTGCCTCGTTCATCGTCCCGCTGACAATACGACTTCTTCCAGGAGCTGAAGCACTCCACGCCGTCGCGAGCGCCATTTGCGTCTTAGGCGTCACAGGATATTTCACCCATAAGTGCGTCTCCAGTTGCTACAAGGCGCTCATCCCCTTTGTAATAGCCTTGCTCATTAGCGCACTCTTGTTCACCGCCGTTTACCGCCCGTTGTTTTCCCCGCTTTTCGCCTAAGGGAGTAGTACATGAATTTCCGTTTCGTCTCACTTTTGTGGGTCTTAGCAGCCCTGTCTCTTGTCTTCCCGGTTTTCTCTTCATGGTCGATGCATGCAAGCTCGGGATTGGACAACAAAGCCTTGGCCACTGCTGTCGCCCAGGCAACCATCTTGGTGGCCGCCGTACTGTATGCCGCCTTTAGCCCTCGCTTCCCAACACTTTCCTTCTTCTTAGCTTCGACATGTGGTTTCACGCTCTGGGTACTCAGCTCCTTCGCTGTTACGGGCGGAGTTCTCCCTACCCGAGCATCCGCGATCGTATTCTTCGTGATCGGCATCTGGTCCGCCCTAGAGCTGGTGGAGCGTAACAATAGTCGTCGCTCCACCTACCTGTCGTAGCTTAAGGATCACGCTGCGTTTATGTCCTTAAAACCAGCCCCCGTACCCGATCACGTTCAAGCCCAGTGGTCAGGCGTTCAAGTCGCCCGAACGCTCAAGATCACCGAAATAATCGATAGATTCGGAGTACCGCTTGACCCTCGGCTTGCGCTAAAGGTGGCTCCGGTACTTTTCGGGATGCTTGTTGTGTGCGAGGCGCTCATTGCAGGCGTAATAGTTCGAAACGCCGCTCCCCAACTCGCGTCGAGCTTGCCATCCCTTGCAGGCCTGGAAGGTGCAGATGGTACATATTTTCTCTTCGCGTTCGCGCTCATTCCAGCACTGCTCGATGTTTTCGGGCATATCGTAAAACTAGCCGTGAGCACTCGGCTAGAGCGGGATCCTTTGATTCGTTCGCTTCCATCCCTTGGCGTGTCTACCCGAGATGCATTTCTCTCAACCATTGTCATTCCCTTGGCGAGTCGCTGGCCACTGTTCTGGAGTCCACTCCTGCTCGTCTCGCTCGGCTCCGGCAACTCCCTTGTCACTCGCCTCTGCTTCGTAGCCATGAGTTTTAGTATTCCGCTTTATGCTGTAAGCGGCTTTCGAGGCCTACGCTCGATAGCCTTTCTGCCCAGTCCCGGGATCTTGCGATGGCGATCCAGCGTCTTCATCGCGACTGCGCCTTGCATTGTAGGCTTTTTAGCTGGTTCATTAGTCTCTTCCGCCGTCGCAGCTTTGGACGGTGCACGGCGCGTGCAGCACACGAGCGAGTTCGCGATTCCATTAGCGCCTGTTATCGGGATTGTGTCGCGGCCGATGGTCGCATGGCCTTTGATTGGGGTGTGCTGCTCAGTAGGAGTAATTCTTTTCCTGCAAATGGGTAATATTCTTCGGGCAGCACCCCTTATTTATACTTTGCGTGCTATTAACCCGCCACTTTCCGGCCCACCCACATCCACGTGGGGCCTGGACTCGCTTCTCAATCGATTTCTATATCCCATCGTCGGCAGCTTGTGGGTGCGCATTCTGTGGACGCGACCAAGCGTCGTTGTCAATTCTATGGTGCTTAGTGCAGCCGCCGGGCTCACGCATTCCATCGAAGGCTTGATCCCTGCTCTAATTCCGGTTTTCATCATCGTTTCCACACTGTCGGCAGCATCGACCGAGCATTTCTCAGCCGTTGAACCCCGCAAAAGCTTGCTGCGCTATCGCTTTCACGTTGAGCTAGATAGCGCCGAGGTGCTGGTGATTATTCTTCGCTTACTGTTTGCCGCATGCCTCGCACTCACTCCGCTCCTTGCGGCTTCGTTGCTGTGGCTAGCGGTTTCGGGGATGCCTCTTCTTATTGTGGCTGGGCCGGTTCTTGCTTTCACTGCAGTTGGCTTCCTCTTTGCCAACCGGCCGATTGGAAAGAACCTAGTGGAGACCCAGATGGTCTTGCTCGAACTACTTTTCTCCTACGCTTTCGCGTTCATCTTCGTGTGGTCGCCGCTTGTAGGCGCCTGCGCCCTAGCAATCGGGCTCGGAACCACACTCTTTGTTGCCCGCGCTAGATTGCTCAGGATGGTACACGTATGTCGTTAAGTATTGTTGGACAGTCCATGTCCGCTGGCTACAAGCGCAACACCCCGGCGTTTTCCGATGTCACCATATGCGTGCGCAGTCCCGGTCTACGAATTCTCCACGGGCCGAACGGCTCCGGAAAATCAACTCTCATGGAAGTCATCGCAGGCTTCCTTCCGCTTATAGCTGGCACGATTGCCGTGTCGGGCGAAGTCACATACATCCGCCATTCCCCCGCCCTCGTCCCGTTTCTCACTGTGCGGGACAACTGCACCCTATACTTGCGGCGCTACGGCTTCAGCCCAGACTCGGCAGATCGTTTCATCGATGGGCTTGGCCTCCAGCCGCATCTGGATAAGCTCCCGTCGGAGCTATCCACCGGAACTCTCCGAAAGGCTTGGATCGTGTGCGGGCTTCTTACCAGAAGCGGCGTTCTTTGCCTGGATGAGCCGTTCAATGGGCTCGACCCGGGGGCAGCGGATTATGTGGCTGCCGAGCTGTTCCACCAATCAGCCGAACGCCTGGTTCTCGCCGTCGCCCACCAGCCCCCTGAGATCATCACTTTGGACGAACACAATCGATTTGCAGACGTGTGCGTCTCGAACGCAGGATTCGAATTGCGGTCGGCGCGCGTGGGCTAAGCGCACGAACTTCGACCCTGCCCCCGCATAGGAATGACCACGGTGCAATCTCGCGTGCCGAGTGTACCCAAGATCGCACCGTGGTCTTGCCAGTCGCGTGACTACATCTGGTCGAACCCGTACTCATCGAGCGGCACCGAGGCACCGGTGAACTCGCCGTAGCCGTCGTCGCCGTAAATCGAATCACCGAAGGTCGGGATCGAGTACGCCGCGCTGCGCGCCGCCTCGGTCGGCTTGACCTGGATGTTGCGGTAGCGCGAGATACCCGTACCGGCCGGGATGAGCTTACCGATGATCACGTTCTCCTTCAGGCCGATGAGCTTGTCGGAGCGCTTGTTAATGGCGGCGTCGGTAAGCACGCGCGTGGTCTCCTGGAACGAGGCCGCGGACAGCCACGACTCCGTCGCCAGCGAGGCCTTGGTAATGCCCATGATCTCCGAGCGCATCTCCGCCGGCTGGCCGCCGTCGGCGACGACCTGCGCGTTGACCTGGCGGGCCTCGGCGAGGTCGACCAGGGTGCCCGGCAGGAACTCCGTATCGCCGGAGTCGATGACGTTACCGCGGCGCAGCATCTGGCGGATGATGATCTCGATGTGCTTGTCGTGGATGGACACGCCCTGGGTGCGGTAGACCGCCTGCACCTCGTCGATGAGGTGCTTCTCGACGCCTCGCCGACCGAGCACCTCGAGCACGTCGTGCGGGTCAGCCGCGCCGCGCAGGAGCCGATCGCCGACCTCGACGCGGTCGCCCTCGCGCAGGGAGCGCTCGATCATCGCGTTCGGGTTGGACTCCATCGGGCGGCGCACCTGGGCCAGGCCCTGGCGCTTGGAGAGCTTCTCGTAGACCACGTCGTCGGAGCCGTCGTCCGGGTGGATGGTCAGCGTCCAGAAGTTGCCCTCGTCCTCCAGCGAGACCGTACCTGCCGCCGAGGCGATCGGGGCGCGGTTCTTCGGCACGCGGGCCTCGAAGAGCTCCTGCACGCGGGGCAGGCCGCCGGTGATGTCGCCGCCGACACCGCCCTGGTGGAAGGTACGCATGGTCAGCTGGGTGCCGGGCTCACCGATCGACTGAGCGGCCACGATGCCCACCGCCTCGCCGATGTCGACGAGCTTGCCGGTGGCCATCGACTTGCCGTAGCACTTCGCGCACACGCCGGTAGCCGTCTGGCAGGTGAGCACGGAGCGGACCTTGACCTCTTCCACGCCGGCGGCAACGAGCTTGTCGATGTTCTCCTCACCCAGGTCAGCGCCCGCGGGGAGCACGACGTTGCCGTCGGCGTCCTTCGCGTCCGAGGCGACGACGCGGCCGGAGACGGAGGTCTCCACCAGCTCGTCGCGGACCCACTTCTCGCCCACCTTGCGGGCGACGGGGACCTTCACGCCCTGGTGCGTGCCGCAGTCGTCCTCGCGGACGATGACGTCCTGGGCGACGTCGACAAGACGACGCGTCAGATAACCCGAGTCCGCGGTACGCAGCGCCGTATCGGCCAGGCCCTTGCGGGAGCCGTGCGAGTTGTTGAAGTACTCCATCACGGACAGGCCCTCGCGGAAGGAGGTCTTGATCGGGCGGGTGATGTACTCACCGCGCGAGTTCACGACCATGCCCTTCATGCCGGCCAGCGTCCAGATCTGGCGCATGTTACCGGCCGCGCCCGACTTCACGATCATCGGAATCGGGTTGTCGTCCGGGTAGAGGTCTTCGACAGCCTGGCCGACCCTGTTGGTGGCGTCCTGCCAGAGCTCAACGAGGCGGTCGTAACGGTTCTCCTCCGTCAGCGCACCCTTCTCCCAGAACTTGCGCTCGATCTCCTCCGCCTCGCGCTCGTACTGCTCGAGCACCTCGACCTTGTTCGGCAGGACGAGAACGTCGGACATGGAGATGGTCACGCCGGAACGGGTCGCCCAGTAGAACCCGGCGTCCTTCATCTTGTCCAGGGTCTGCGAGACCGTGATCATCGGGTAGCGCTCCACCATGGACTCGATGATGTCGCCGAGCAGCACCTTTCCGGAGCCACCGCCCTTGCGCACCATCGCGCCTTCCTGGTACGGGAAGTTGTACGGCAGAAGGTCGTTGAACATGATGCGGCCCAGGGTCGTATCGGCCATCCAGGCCTGGCCCTGCGTCCAACCGTCCGGGAACTGCTCCGCCTCGATCTCCGGGGTCGGGCGCAGGTGGTCGATGCTCACCTTGATCGGCGCCTGCAGGCCGAGCACCCCGCGGTCGTAGGCCATGATCGCCTCGCGGTAGGAGGTGTAGACACCGCGCGCGGGGCCGTTATCGTCGGCCGGGGCGTAAGCGCCCTCGCCGCCGATTTCTCCCTCGCCCTTGAGCATGGTGAGGAAGTACAGGCCGGTAACCATGTCCAGGCGCGGCATGGCCAGAGGCTTGCCGGAGGCCGGGGACAAAATATTGTTCGAAGCGAGCATGAGGATGCGGGCCTCGGCCTGCGCCTCCGCGGACAGCGGCAGGTGGACAGCCATCTGGTCGCCGTCGAAGTCGGCGTTGAAAGCCTCACAGGCCAGGGGGTGCAGCTGGATGGCCTTGCCCTCGACCAGCTTCGGCTCGAACGCCTGGATGCCCAGGCGGTGCAGCGTCGGTGCGCGGTTGAGCAGCACCGGGTGCTCGGAGATGGCCTCCTCGAGCACGTCCCACACCTCGGGGCGCTGGCGCTCGACCATGCGCTTGGCGGACTTGATGTTTTGCGCGTAGTCGTTGTCCACCAGGCGCTTCATCACGAACGGCTTGAACAGCTCGAGCGCCATGAGCTTGGGCAGGCCGCACTCGTGGAGCTTGAGCTGGGGGCCGACGATAATAACGGAGCGCCCCGAGTAGTCCACGCGCTTGCCCAGGAGGTTCTGGCGGAAGCGGCCCTGCTTGCCCTTGAGCAGGTCGGACAGGGACTTCAGCGGGCGGGTGCCCGGGCCGGTGACCGGGCGGCCGCGACGCCCGTTGTCGAACAGCGCGTCGACGGACTCCTGCAGCATGCGCTTTTCGTTGTTCACGATGATCTCGGGCGCGCCGAGGTCAATCATGCGCTTGAGGCGGTTGTTGCGGTTGATCACGCGGCGGTACAGGTCGTTCAAGTCCGAGGTGGCGAAACGGCCACCGTCGAGCTGGACCATCGGGCGCAGCTCCGGCGGGATGACCGGAATCGCGTCCAGGATCATGCCGTCCGGGTTGTTGCCGGAGCGCTGGAACGCGGCAACGACCTTGAGGCGCTTGAGCGCGCGGATCTTCTTCTGACCCTTGCCCTCAGCGATGATGGAGCGCAGCTCCTCGGCCTCGGCGTCGAGATCGAAATTGCGGATGAGCGTCTGGATGGCCTCGGCGCCCATGCCGCCGGTGAAGTAGTCCTCGTAGCGGTCGACGAGCTCCTCGTAGAGGTTCTCATCGATCACCATCTGCTTCGGCGCGAGCTTGACAAAGGTCTGCCACACCTCGTCGAGGCGCTCGACCTCGCGCTCCGCGGCCTGGCGGATGTGCGTCATCTCCTTGTCGGCGGCCTGCTGCACCTTCTTACGGGAAGAGGCGTTGGCGCCTGCGGCCTCGAGCTCGGCGAGGTCTTCCTCGAGCTTCTGCGCGCGCTCAGCGATCTCCGAGTTCGCGTCGGCCTCGACTTCCTTCTTCTCCAGGATCATCTCGGCCTCAAGCGTCGAGAGGTCGTTGTGGCGAGCCTCATCGTCGACGGAGGTAATGATGTTGGCGGCGAAGTAGATGATCCGCTCGAGGTCCTTCGGCGCCAGGTCAAGCAGGTAGCCCAGGCGGGAAGGCACGCCCTTGAAGTACCAGATGTGGGTCACCGGGGCGGCGAGCTCGATGTGCCCCATGCGCTCGCGGCGCACCTTGGACTTGGTCACCTCGACGCCGCAGCGCTCGCAGATGATGCCCTTGTAGCGCACGCGCTTGTACTTGCCGCAGGCGCACTCCCAGTCGCGGGTCGGGCCGAAGATGCGCTCGCAGAACAGCCCGTCCTTTTCCGGCTTGAGGGTGCGGTAGTTGATGGTCTCGGGCTTCTTGACCTCGCCGTGGGACCAACGGCGGATGTCGTCGGCGGTGGCCAGGCCAATGCGAAGCTCGTCGAAGAGGTTTACGTCAAACACGTAAATTCCCTTTCACCTCCCCCTGATGGGGAGGATCGATGTGGATAGATGTCTTTCGGTTGCGTTCGCCTGTGTCTAGGCCGTGTCCGCCGCGGCGCCCTCGTCGCGCGAGAGGTTAATCCCGAGCGAGGAGCCCGCCTGGTCGAAGTCGTCCTCGTCGCCGGCAAGATCCATCGGGGTGCCATCGGCGGTGAGGACCTCGACGTTGAGGCACAGCGACTGGAGCTCCTTGAGCAACACCTTGAAGGACTCGGGGATGCCCGGATCCGGGATGTTGTCGCCCTTGACAATCGCCTCGTAGACCTTCACGCGGCCAACCACGTCGTCCGACTTGATGGTGAGCAGCTCCTGCAGGGTGTAGGCGGCGCCGTAGGCCTGCATCGCCCACACCTCCATCTCGCCGAAACGCTGGCCACCGAACTGTGCCTTACCGCCCAGCGGCTGCTGGGTGATCATGGAGTACGGGCCGGTGGAGCGGGCGTGGATCTTCTCGTCAACGAGGTGGTGCAGCTTGAGCATGTACATGTAGCCCACCGAGACGGGGTACTTGAACGGCTCGCCCGAGCGGCCGTCGAAAAGCATGGCCTTGCCGTTGCCATCGACCATGACGTCACCGTCGCGGTTCGGCTTGGTGTTGGCCAGCAGGCCGGCGACCTCTTCGTTGCTCGCGCCGTCGAACACCGGGGTGGCGGTGAGAGACTCCGGCGGCACGTCGTAGAGGTGCTTCGGCAGCGTCTTGAGCAGCTCGGCGTTCTTCGGATCCTCGGGATCGACCGTCCAGCCCGCGTGCGCGAGCCAGCCGAGGTGGACCTCGAGGACCTGGCCGATGTTCATACGACGCGGCACGCCGTGCGTGTTCAAGATGATGTCCACCGGGGTGCCGTCCGCCATGAACGGCATGTCCTCCTGGGGCAGGATCTTGCCGACGACACCCTTGTTGCCGTGGCGGCCAGCCATCTTGTCGCCGTCCTGGATCTTGCGCTTCTGGGCGACGTAGACGCGGATCATCTCGTTGACGCCCGGGGAAAGATCGTCGTCGTCCTCGCGGGAGAAGCGGCGCACGGCGATGACCTTGCCGGTCTCCCCGTGGGGCACCTTCAGCGAGGTATCGCGCACCTCGCGGGCCTTCTCGCCGAAGATGGCGCGCAGCAGTCGCTCCTCCGGGGTGAGCTCGGTCTCGCCCTTCGGGGTGACCTTGCCCACGAGGATGTCGCCGTCGCGCACGTCCGCACCAATGCGGATGATGCCGCGCTCGTCGAGGTCCTTGAGCACGTCTTCGGAGACGTTCGGGATCTCGCGGGTGATCTCCTCGGCACCGAGCTTGGTGTCGCGGGCGTCGATCTCGTGCTCCTCGATGTGCACAGAGGTGAGGATGTCTTCCTCCACGACGCGCTGGTTGAGGATGATCGCGTCCTCGTAGTTGTGGCCCTCCCACGGCATAAACGCCACGAGCAGGTTGCGGCCCAGCGCCATCTCACCGTTCTTGGTGCCCGGGCCGTCCGCGATGACCTGGCCGGCCTCGACGCGCTCGCCGGCGGAGACGATCGGGGTCTGGTTGTAGCAGGTGCCCTGGTTGGTGCGCTCGAAGGTGCGCAGCAGGTAGGTGTCGCGCACGCCGTCGTCGCCCATCACGGTGATGTAGTCGCCGGTGACGTCTTCGATCACGCCGGTCTTCTTCGTAATCACGGTATCGCCCGCGTCGTAGGCGGCGCGCTGCTCCATACCGGTGGCGACGTAGGCCGCCTCGGAACGCAAAAGCGGCACGGCCTGCTTCTGCATGTTCGCGCCCATGAGCGCGCGGTTGGCGTCGTCGTGCTCGAGGAACGGAATCATCGCCGTTGCCACGGAGACCATCTGGCGCGGGGAGATGTCGAGGTAATCGACGCTCTTGCCGCCCACCACACCGATGTCGCCGTCCTTGAGGCGCACCTCGATGCGCTCGCCGGTGAGGTTGCCCTCGGCATCGAGCGGTGTGGCCGCCTGCGCGATGGCAAAGCGGTCCTCCTCGTCGGCGGTGAGGTAATCGATCTGGTCGGTGAGCTTGCCGTCGACGACCTTCTGGTAGGGGGTCTCGATGAAACCGAAGGCGTTGACGCGGGCGTAGGACGCCAGCGCACCGATCAGGCCAATGTTCGGGCCTTCCGGCGTCTCGATCGGGCACATGCGGCCGTAGTGCGACGGGTGCACGTCGCGGACCTCGATGCCGGCGCGCTCGCGGGAGAGACCGCCCGGGCCGAGCGCCGAGAGGCGGCGCTTGTGGGTCAGGCCAGACAGGGAGTTGTTCTGGTCCATAAACTGCGAGAGCTGGGAGGTGCCGAAGAACTCGCGGATCGCCGCGGAGACCGGGCGCACGTTAATGAGCGAGGTCGGCGTGATCGACTCCGCGTCCTGGGTGGTCATGCGCTCGCGCACGACGCGCTCCATGCGGGAGAGGCCGACGCGGACCTGGTTTTGGATCAGCTCGCCGACGGTGCGCAGGCGGCGGTTGCCAAAGTGGTCGATGTCGTCGGTGCTAATCGGGATGACCTCGCCGGTCGGCGACGTCATCTCCGTCTCGCCCGCGTGCAGGCGCACGAGGTATTCGAGGGTGGTGGCGATATCTTCCTCGGTCAGGGTCATCAGGCCGTCGTGGTCGCCGCCGAGACCAAGCTTGCGATTGACCTTGTAGCGGCCCACGCGCGCGAGGTCGTAGCGCTTGGCCTTGAAGAAGGAGTTCTCCAGCAGGGACTGCGCGAGGTCGCGCGTCGGCTGCTCGCCCGGGCGCTGCTTGCGATAGATCTCCAGCAGCGCCTCGTCGGTGTTGGCCACACCGTCGGACTCGAGGGTGGACATCATAATCTCGGAGAACCCGAAGCGCTCGGTGATCTGCTCAGCGGTCCAGCCCAGCGCCTTGAGCAGCACGGTGACCGGCTGGCGGCGCTTGCGGTCGATGCGCACACCGACGGTGTCGCGCTTATCGACGTCAAACTCCAGCCACGCACCGCGCGAAGGAATGACCTTCACGGCGTGCAGGGGACGCTCGGTCGACTTGTCGATCGTCTCGTCGAAGTAGACACCCGGGGAGCGCACGAGCTGGGAGACGACGACGCGCTCGGTGCCGTTGACGATGAACGTGCCCTTGTCCGTCATCAGCGGGAAATCGCCAATGAACACCGTCTGGCTCTTGATTTCCTGCGTGTCGTTGTTGATAAACTCTGCCGTGACGTAGAGCGGCGCGGAGTAGTTGATGTCCTTCTCTTTGCACTCGTCGATCGAGTACTTGATCTCCTCGAACCGGGGCTCCGACAGGGACAGGCTCATGTTGCCCGAGTAATCCTGGATCGGGGAGATTTCCTCAAGGATGTCCTCGAGCCCGCTTGTGATCCGTGCGTCGTCGCCACGCTCGGCGCGCTGGCGCTCGCGCCAGTCCGGCGTGCCGACGAGCCACGCGAAGGATTCGCTCTGCACGTCGAGCAGGCCAGGGACGGTAATCGGCTCGCTAATTTTGGCGAACGAGTAACGCTCCGGAGCTCCGGGGATATTGGCCATTGACATGGTCTGGTGGGAGACTGCCAAGTTGGGTCCTTCCAGCACCTCACGCGGGCCCCGTGGAATCCGTGTGGTTCCGCGGGGTTTCCGCTGGATAAGTTAGCATTCGGTCAGCTGTGGAAGGCCAGTCCCCAGAATGCACAAAGTCGCCTTGTCAAGTCCCGTTTTCGCGAAACGAGGTGCAAGGCTCGTAAGGTAGGCCGGAGACGGCTTCCAGCGCGACGGCTAACCTTATACCACCCAACTACGTTTGTAAAGCGCTACCGCGCCGCCGTCCGGGGGTAGCCTACCACCCTTGTCGCCCGGGCTGGAACTAGCGCGCTCGCTGCCCCCGCAGAGCCCCGAAAAGCCCCAGCGCAACGAGCAGCACGCCGAGCGCGATGACCGCGTAGGTCACCGCCCGAGACTGCGCGGCGGAAAGCACCGTCGAGAGCTGACCGGCCATCTCCTCCGAGCGCCGCTCGTCCATCTTCCCCTCATAGCGCAGCACGTCTTCAACGCGACGCCCACCGTCGTCGGCGTAGTAGGTATCCACGTCCTCGTTGATCCCCACGACGAGGCCCGTGGCCTGGTCGACGGTGAGCTCGCGGCGGGCGGAGTAGAAGAGGAACGACCGGGTTTGGTTCCCCTCCGCGTCCACCTGCGTCTTAGTGTTGCGCGGGTCGGCGTACGCGCGCGCGAGGTTCGTCGGCTCGACGACCTGCTCGAAGCGGTAGACGGTGCGCCCGGCGATCTCGCCCTCCCCCACAAACTCCGCGGGGGCGGCCGCCCTGAGCGTGGGATCGAACACGTCGTAGGTTGTGTTGTGCACGTCGGCCGGGAACTTGAGCCACGGCGCATCCGATTGCACGCGCGTCGGCGGCATCACCATCACGGAGGAAAACTCCATGGGCTGGGTCGGGGCGCCGCTTTTACGGTCCATCGGGTACGTCCACGTTCCCGCGCTGACGAGGTTGTCGAAGTCGTTGGGGGAAGAACCGGCAAGGATAGACTCGCCGACGCGCACGCTGGCGATATCCGGGCCCGAGGGGTCCTGGATTTCCATGTGCAGCTGCCGGGTCACCGGTTTTGTCTCACCGCGGGCCTGACCGGCGGGGTCCTCGATCGTCCACGTCGTGTGCTCGAGGTCCAGCGGAAGTCGGGCGTCGCCAAGCAAAAAGCGCGGAGCGATGAGCCCGCCGACGATGAGGGCAACGCCGAGTCCGGTGACGAGCGAGGCCAAAATGCGGAACTTCGAGAGCATGATCGCCGATTGTACCTAGCGGCACCTAGCGCAAGATGTCGCGGCCGATGCGCAAGGTTGTGGGCAAGAGGTCGGCCCAGACCTCGCTGCGCACGCGGTTGTTCACCACATTCATCACGCGGGTCTGGGTGACGTTGCGCGACTCGGTGTATTTGGTCAACCCGCCGTCGCCGTGGCGGCGGCCCACGCCCGAGGTTTTAAAGCCACCCATCGGCGCGTCCATCGACGACCACGCGGGCGCGTAGCCCTCGTTGATATTGACCGTGCCGGTCTGCAGCTGGGAGGCGATCTTCTTGCCCGTCGACGGCTTCGCCCACACCGAGGAATTCAACCCGTAATCGGTGTCGTTCGCGCGGCGGATGGCCTCGTCGTTCGAGTCGACGATTTCGATGTAGACAACGGGCCCGAAGACCTCGCCGCGGTAGAGGTCGGCGGATTCGGGGACGCCCGTGAGCACCGTTGGCGCGTAGAACGCCTCGCCCAGCTCGCGCAGCCGCCGACCGCCAGCGAGCACGGTCGCGCCCTTTGCGACGGCATCATCAACGAACGCCTCGACCTTATCCGCGTGCTCAACGGAGATGAGGGAGCCCATATCCGCGTCCCACCCGTGCCCGCCGGCGACCTTGAGGCCCTTGACCTTGTCCACGAACGCCGGGATGAACTCATCCGCAACGGCGCGGTGGACGTACATCCTCTCAATCGAGATGCAGAGCTGGCCAGAGTTGCTGAAGCACGCCGGCCAGATCTCGGAGACCGCACGGTCAATATCCGCGTCATCGGCGATGATCAGTGCGTTCTTGCCGCCGAGCTCCATGGAGTAATCAATGAGGCGGGGTGCAACCTGCTCCGCCAGTAAGCGACCGGTCTCCGTCGACCCCGTGAACATGAGGTAGTCACATTCCTCCACGATGGCCTGGCCCACCTCGGAGCCACGGCCCGTGACCACGTTGTAGACACCCTCCGGCAACCCCGCCTCCGCGAGGAGCTCCGCGGCAAGCAGCGCCGAGAGCGGCGTTTGGGAATCCGGCTTTACGACGACCGAGTTACCCGCCAGGATCGCGGGAATGGCATCGGAGACGGCAAGGGAGAGCGGGTAGTTAAAGGGGGCGATCGCCCCGACCACGCCCTTCGGCGCGCGCTCCTCCTTAGTAGAGGTCCACAGCGGCACCACCGAGCGCCGTGACACCGGTTTGAGCAGCTTCTCCGCCCGGTACGCGTAGTGCCGGGCCGTCATCGCCACATCAAGGATTTCCTCGAGCGCGCTGAGCCTGTTCTTGCCGTTTTCGTCTTGGATCGTGTCCATCAACCGCTCACGGTGATCAATCACGAGGTTGTGGAACGTGAGGAAGATCTTGCGGCGCTGCCTGAAGCTCGTCTTCACCCAACGCCGCTGGGCGCGGCGGGCCCGCACGAAGGCCTCGGCCGTCTCCTCCCGCGTGTGGGCGGGCACCGTTGCGATAACCTCTCCCGTCGCGGGGTTGATGATCTCTTGCATGGAGCGCTCGGGCGCAACCGTCTGGGTCATGTGGATGCCACTTCCTGTCGAATTGGGGCAAATGTCACCCCCATTCTATACATGTGACGGCAATTACATCTATGCTAAGCGCATGACCTCCTCACTTTCTCGCAAAAAATCCATCTTCATCAGCGGCGGCGCCTCCGGCATCGGCATGGAAACCGCCAAGCGGATGCTTGATCGCGGCTGGGTCGTCGGCTGCTACGACATCGTCCCCGTCGAATGGCACACCGACCCGAATCTTGGCCTCGACCTCGACGAGGGCCAACTCATCACCGGCCACCTCGACGTGCGCAACTGGGAAGACTGGGTCGCGGCTGTCGAGGACTTCACCTCCCACACGGGCGGCAGGCTCGACGGATTCTTCAACAACGCGGGCGTTATTATCGACGGCCCCTTGAGCGAGCAGGATCCCGAGCGCATCCAGTGGATCCTGGACATCAACTGCGTTGGCGTGACCTACGGCGCGAAGGCCTGCCACCCCTACCTGAAGCGCACGAAGGACTCCGTCATGGTCTCCATGTGCTCCGCCTCTGCCATCTTTGGCCAGCCGGACATCTCCACCTACTCCGCCTCCAAGTTCTATGTCAAGGGTCTCACAGAGGCACTGAGCCTGGAATGGCGGAAGGACAACATCCGCGTCACTGACCTCGCCCCGCTGTGGGCAAAGACCAAGATCGCCGACGTCAACGCCCGCTCTGTGCGCACCCTGGGCGTGCGTCTCGAGCCGGGTGATGTCGCCGACGTGGCCGAAAAGGTCTTCGCCGAACCGTCTTTCATCCAGAAGTTCCGGCTGCACCACGGTGTCAGCGTGCCGGACAAGGTGCTCAAGGCACTCTCCGACTTCGCGCCGGACACCCTTCGCCGCGCCGCGACGAAGGTCCTCGTGGGCTAGTACCCTCGCTGCCACGAGAAGGCGCCGGACTCTGCCGCTACGAGTCGGCAGTGGGATGGTCACTCTGCCGCTGCAGAGTCAAGAGCACTCTGCAAGCACCCACCCGTCACACCAGTCACATGAACTAGCCTGCCCACTCTGCAGCTGCGGAGTCAGCGGCGGGATGGTCACTCTGCCGCTGCGGAGTCGGCAGTGGGATGGTCACTCTGCCGCTGCAGAGTCAAGAGTACTCTGCAAGCACCCACCCGTCACACCAGTCACATGAACTAGCCAACCCACTCCGCGGCTGCAGAGTCGGCAAATCCCCAATATGCCCCCTCCCCTACCGCCACCCCGTCGATACGCAAAAAGCTCCCCGCCGGAGAAACCCGGGTCGGGGAGCTTCCATGCGCCTTTCGAAGGCGGCGTGATTACTTGAGGGTAACCTTCGCGCCGGCCTCTTCGAGCTTGGCCTTGGCAGCCTCGGCGTCGTCCTTGTTGGCGCCCTCGAGGATGGCCTTCGGAGCGCTCTCGACGAGCTCCTTGGCATCCTTCAGGCCCAGGCCGGAGACGATCTCGCGGACAGCCTTGATCACGCCGATCTTCTTGTCGCCGGCGTCCTCGAGGACGACGTCGAACTCGTCCTTCTCCTCCTCAGCGGCGGCCTCGCCACCGGCCGGAGCGCCTGCGGCTGCAACGGCAACCGGGGCAGCGGCGGTGACGTCGAAGACCTCCTCGAATTCCTTGAGGAACTCGGAGAGCTCGATGAGGGTCATTTCCTTGAACTGCTCAATGAGCTCGTCCTTAGACAGCTTAGCCATTGTGGCTTCCTTTCTTTTTGCGGCCCGCTTGCGCGGCCCGGGGTGTTAGGTGTGTAGCAACTGGTGCGTTTTACGCAGCTTCGCTCTGCTTGTCCTGCAGCGCAGCGACAAGTCGAGCGGTCTTGGACGCCGGAGCCTGGAACAGGCCGGCAGCCTTGGCCAAGGAACCCTGGAACGCGCCTGCGATCTTGGCAAGGGTGGTCTCGCGGTTGTCCATCTCAGCGATGGCGTCAACCTGGGCTGCGGTGAGGACGTTGCCGTCCATGTAGCCGCCCTTGATCACGAACGCGTCGTGATCCTTGTTGAACTTCTTCATCACCTTCGCGGCATCGACAGCCTCGCCCTTGATAAAGGCGACGGCGGTCGGGCCGGTCAGAAGCTCATCGAGACCCTCGATGCCATTCTCGCGCGCGGCGATCTTGACAAGGGTGTTCTTGGCGACGTGGTACTCGACATCGAAGCCGAGCTCACCGCGCAGCTCCTGGAGCTGGCCTACGGTAAGGCCGCGGTATTCGGTAAGAACAACGGAGCTTGCCTGTTCGAACTTGTCCTTCAGCACAGCCAGCTCGGCCGTATTCTTCGCATTTGCCATGACACACGCCTCCTTCCAATGATTTACGTCCTTCAATCCGCCCGGGGCACGATCGCTTGAGAACGACAAGTGCCCCGTGCAGAAGCACGGGGCACCATGAATCAGGCCTCGTTTCTCCTGCGTGGGCCGGCCCCTGGAGGGGGGCACCTTCGACTCCGCAGCTGCGGAGCGACCGACGGTCTTCGGTGAAACTTGAGGGCGGGGAGGTGACTCCCCGTTCAAACTTCGGGCCTGATGTTATCCGATTGCCTGCTGCGGAGCCAAATCGTCCTCGCCGCTGCGCACCTGCTTGAGCGCACGCCAGGCTGCGACGAACAGCACGATGCCGCCGATGAGCGCCATCGCCCCAAGGCCGAAAGCGAGCCCTGCCCAGAACCCGCCGGCGGTCACTGCGGACGCCGCGTCGTAGGCCTTCGACTTCTCGGGCGAGTTGCCGTCGATGGAGGAGACGATGCCGCCGCCCCCGCCGAGGGCAAGGGAGTCTTCCGGAGCAGCCTGGTCGACCGTGCCGAGGTCGTCGACAACCTCGCCGCCCTCGACAACCTCGCCACCCTCAACTGCGTCACCGCCGCCGACGCTCGTCTCGGTTCCGCCGGTGGCCACGGCTGCGGGCTGGGAGAGCGCCGGAGCAGACCCGCTGGCGCCGCCAGTGGCGGTCTGGGCGGGCTGCTGTGTAGCGGGTTGCTGTGCCGGGGCCTGCCCACCGGACGGCGCGGCCGGCTGCTCAGCGGGCTGCACGGCACCGCTCTGGTCCTCGACCATGACCACTGCACCCTCAGGGCTGTCTTCCCCTTGATCCGCCTCCGCTCCGTCACGCGCGACAAGCTGCCGGAACAGCGGGCCGGCGTCATTGTCCAAGGCAATAAACGAGTTCTCGAGCTCGCGCAGGCCATCGATGATCGCCTGCTGCACAGAACCCTCGTCAGACGTTGTGGTGACCGTGTCGATGGGCGCGCTCGGACTGACAGGCGGCTGCGGCTGTGTTGGTTCCTTACCGTCGCCGAGGATGCCTCCGAGTGCGAGGACCGCTCCGGCGAGCTTTTCAATCGCCTTAGCCAGTTTGTCCCATACGCCAGCGCCCGGCGTCGCAGGCTCATCGTCGGGGCCGTCGCCCGTCTCATCGCCCGGCGCGGAGGCGCAGTCCTCACCCGCGGCCGGTAGTGAACTATAGCCCTCTTTCTTGTACTGACGCGCCTGCCCGATTGCCTCGTCACCGACGGCAAACGTGGCCCGCAGTTCCTTTGTAAACTCTCCTCCATCACGAGCGGTGCCGGTGTAGAGGAAGGTCGCCGCGTAGAGGCCCGGTTCGCTAAACCCGAACGCCTGGTGATCGTGATCATTAAAACCGTAGGTCAGGTGCGATGCCGGATCAGCGGAGTCAAGTTCTTTGTCCAACCGTCCCACGTTCTCGTGCCAGGTGACAATCCTGCCCGGTCCGGTGACGTCGCTCAGCGAGACCTTTATGTTAGTTCCTTCCGCAAGCGTGTCGGATTTCAGAGCCGTGGTGGAGAAACCAAGCCAGGGAAGGTCAGAGACCTGCGCCTGCGGCAGCATCCACACCTGTTTGAAATCACCAAGGAAAGAGTCCTTGAGGTGCTCAGGAATCTTCTGCTTTGCGGTGTCGGGGACCTCGAAGAGGAACGTTCCGCTCTCACGGACAGCGGGGCGGTGCACATCACTGTCGTCGTGAAGCCGTGCCTGGACCTCGCCGTCATCCTCAGCGAGCGCGAGATCCATGTGACCCGAGGTGATAAATGCATCGGGCTTCGTCGATAGCGCCTGTGCCGCGTAGCAGAGCTGGGCGTTCCCGCCGTCCGGCGCCGGCACGGGTGCCTCAGATTCCGGTGCCGTCGTCTCAGGTGCCGTCGTCTCAGGCGCCGTCGTCTCAGGCGCCTTGCCATCAACGTAGGTCTTTACCTCGTTGAGGTTAGTGGTCGTTCCTTTAGGTAAGCCTACATCCGAGTCCTCACCCACGAGCCAGTACTGGGTGACCGGCTCGGTCTTCTCCGTCGTGCCGTCTTTGTGTTCTGCGCGCCCTTGCCATGTGATCTCGTAGATTCCCGGTTCGGTAAACGTCCAGTTGAAGTGGCCATGGGCGCCCACCTTGTACGGAACGCTGTGCAAATTCTCATCCGCGCTACTAAAATAACGGTCATTCGAGTTCTTCGATGCCCGGTGAAAAAAGATCTGCATCTCGCCTGGCCCCTTGTAATCAACAAGGTCGAAAAACATCAAGTCATCCTTGAAATTCTTCGGGATGGCCTCCTCATTTGGCTCGTGCGCCCTGTCAAACGCACCGAGGCCCGACCACAATGGACGCCACTTATCCATAAAGCTTGTGGCCTGGGGCGCAAGCCATACTGCCTGGCCTGGCTTGCCCAAAAAGGCAGTGTCCTCAGTGATAACTGTCCGTGAGACTTCCCGGCCTTTGCTATCCGCATCACGGGGGAGGCGGAAGCAAAGGGAATCCATTGGCACAACCTGCTGACCATCCACCGCCATGACGGTGAGCTTGTCGCCGTTCATTCGGGTGCCATAGAGCGCGTCGTTGTGGGACTGGTAGACCAACTTGCGGCCCGCGCACACGTGCGGTTGAGACCCGCCCTCGGCCTTCTGGTCCGCAGGTAGGTTGACGCCGAAGCCTGTGTTGCCGGGCTTATGCCCGGATGCGGTGAGCTTCTTCTCGCCCTCGGGCTCGCTGGGTTCAGCCGGAACGGCGGTCTCGCTGGGCTTCGCGCTAGTCGACACCTGCGTCGCCGTCGTCGTGGGCTTTGCCGTCGTGGTTGCCGAGGCAGCCGGCGACTGCGGCGCGGCCTTCACCTCGTTGAGGTTCTTGGTGGTTCCCTTCGGTAGGCCGACGCTCGGGTCGTCGCCGACGAGCCAGTATTGCGTGACCTTGTCGGATGCGGTCTCTGAGCCGTCGTCAAGCGTCGCCCGAGCTTGCCACTGGATGGCGTAGATGCCTGGCTTAGTAAAGGCCCAGCTGAACTGGTTTGTCCTACCCACGTTGTAGGCGAAGCTCAGAGGCTTCTCATCAGTGGTCGAGAGGACCCGTTCGACCGGGGAGACCTTGTTTTTGAAGTAGATGTGCACATCACCGCCTTCCGGGCCCTGGAAGTCGGTCATCTCAAATCTCACCTTGTTGTCTCGGAAGTTGGTGGGCACCGCATCGTCGCCTGTCATCCGCCTCGAGTCAAAAGCACCAATCCCAGTAGACATGGGCCGTGGCGGGATCGTCTTATCGGCGGTGGCAGGTGCCACCCTCACGGTGTCACCGGGCGTGCCCAGGAAGGACAAATCCTCAGGAATGACCATCCGTGTAAGGTCCTGTCCCTTATCATCGGCGTCCGGCGCGAGGCGGAAACAAAGATCATCCTGGTTCGTCACCTCGGTGCCGTCGAGTGCCATCACGGCAAGCTTTCCCGCTGTGTCGTTCGCGGCGTAGAGGGGAACCTCACGCGACTGGTAAGCCAGCTTGCGCCCCGCGCAAGGGTGGGTCACGGTCTTGCCGTCGGCGGTCTTCATCTTCACATCATCAGGCAGGTCCACGCCAAAACCGGGGGTGCCGGCCTTGTGGTCTGCGGCGATCGGCGCCGACGAGTCGGCCGCCAGAGCGACGACGGGCGCCTGCCCCGCCGCGAGGGCCGCGGCGAGGGGTACTGCGAGATATGACTTTCTCACTAAAATCATCTCCTTATACGGGTTCGACCCGGCTGAGGCGGATCTTCTCCGCCACCACGCCTTGACGCGGGGCGAAGAGCCAGCTGAGGGCAAAGATGGCGGTGACGGCCAGCACGATCGTCGCGCCAGTCGGAGAATCGTAGGACCAGGACAACCACACCCCGATGACGCTGGCGAAGGCCCCGATTCCGGCGGCCAGCCACATCATCGTGCCGAGGTTGTCGGTATAGAGGCGCGCGGCCGCCGCGGGCGTGACCAACAGCGCGAGGACCAAGATGTTGCCAATGGTCTGCACCGAGATCACCACCGCGGCAGTCACGCTGAGGTAGAGGGCAAGGTCGAGCGCGTAGACCGGCAGGTTCATCGCGCGCGCGGTCTCACGGTCGAAGGCGACGGCGCTGAGCCACGGGCCCAGCACCACCATGAGCGCGATGATGACTGTCCCGGCGACGGCGCACACCCAGATCGCCCCGGTGTCCACGCCGGTCAAGGAGCCGAAGAGGAACGAGCTTAGCGACGCCGTGTAGCCCTCCACCCGGGAGATCACCACCAGGCCGAGCGCGAAGGCGGCGGCGAAGACGATGCCGATGACGGAGTCCTCCTTGATCCGGCGCCGCTGGGTGAGCGTGGATATGGCCACGGCCACCACGACCCCGGCGACCGCGCCGCCGAGCAAGACAGAGACCTCGAGCGCGAAGGCTAGGGCAATGCCTGGGAAGACGGCGTGGGCGACGGCGTCGCCAATGAACGACATCCCGCGCAGCACCACGTAGCACCCCACCACCGCGCAGACCACGGAGGAGATCAACGCGACGGCCAGGGCCCGCGGTAAGAACGCAAGCTGCGGGTTCGCCACATCGGCGAGGAATTGGAAAAACCCGATCTCAGGCACGTGCTACCTCCCCCACTCCGGCGGCGGTGTGCGTGCGCAGCGAGCGCAACCACGGCGAATCCGGGCCGACCCCGAAGGTGTCCATCCAGCAGCCCGCCTCGGTCAGTGCGCCGGGGGCGCCGTCGGCGACGATCCCTCCCCGGAACAGGACGAGCCGGTCGCAGGAATCCACCGCCTCGACGATGTTGTGGGTTGACATCACAATCGAGATTCCCGTGCCCACGAGCTGTCGGAAGAGCCCCAACAGAGATTCCGTTGAGGGGATGTCGAGGCCGGTGAAGGGTTCGTCGAGAAGCAGCACGCGCGGGCGGCGCACAAGCGCGCGGGCGAGAAGCACCCTTTGGCGCTGCCCGCCCGAGAGCTCGCCGACCGGGCGGGCGCGCAGGTCGAGGAGGTTGACCTCCTCGAGGGCGGCTTCTGCAGCCGCGGCGTCCCCGCGCCCCGGCCGTGCGTACCAGCGCCCCTTACCCAGCGCACCCGAGAGCACCGCGGAGTAGACATCGAGCGGGAAATCCCAGGCCACGTCGTGGCGCTGCGGGACATACCCGATGGCCTCGCGCACGGCGGTACCGGTGAGTTCACCGACCTCGACGGTGCCGCTAGCCACCGGCACGAGCCCCAGCAACGCACGCATCAGCGTGGTCTTCCCCGCTCCGTTCGGGCCGATCAGGCCGACGAACTCGCCGGCAGAGACGGAGAAGTCCACATCGCGGAAGACGACCCGGTTGCCGTAAGTGACCGAGACCGAGCGGGCCTTGAGCAACGGCTTACTCATGACCGCCTCCCAGAACGAGAACGAGAGCGCAGCGCCGCCACGGCGGCGAGCACCGCGACAATGACTACGACAGCCACCGCGGTGATAATCGCGATGAGCTTTGAGTCGACGCCTCCCGCCGAGGGATCCGCAGGGGCGAAATCCCGCTCGAACGCGGCGTTGACGTCGGTGCCCTCGCCCACGGCGAGGCGGACGACCTGCTCCGCCGTGTGCACCTGACCTGCATTGTCCTTGACCACCGCGCGCACGCCGACGAGGTGGACGCCGGGGTCGGTAAAGACCCAGTTGGCGTGGGTGTGGGTGTTCGGCTCCACCCACATCGGCTGCGCACCCTCGAGCTGGGAGTTCCACAGCTGCTGGGGCTGGTGGAAGCCGCCGGGCTGGATAAACAGGGTGAAATCCCCCTCGCCGTCGTGGCCGCCGAACTCCATGCTCACCCCGGCGGAGGCGCGGTCCAGCAGCGCGGGGGCCTGGGTATTCCACCCCAGCCACGGCACCCCGGCGATCTCCGTCTGCGGGATCACCCAGACTTCTTCGCCCGGCCCGGCGCCGGTGAAGTCGAAATCACCGGTCTCCGGCAGCGTCTGGATGGCTTCATCGCCGACGTCAAAGACGACGTCGTCAAGGTGCCGCCACACGGGCGGGACCTGGGAGTCATCGCGGACGAGGAACTCGAGCTTCTCGCCCACAAACATCGCCCCCAAATCGGCGTGGCCCTGGGAGATCACGGTGCGCTCCCCGGCCGGGGCGATGTTCTCATCCGCGCTGACCTGCTGCTGCAGCGCAGGGTCCTTATCGGCAACCTGGGCCACAGCCGCGGGCGCGTGGAGCCCCATCGCGGCAACCACGGCGAATGCCGCAAGAGTGCGTTTCATCTTCTATTCCCTTCCTTTCAGGCATTCGCTAAGCGACGCCCCATTGGCCCTCATAAATTCCACGTACGACCTCGCCTCACCCGAGCCCTCGGGATCGAGCGAGTCGCCCCGGATGGGGCACACGCGCACCCCGAGGGTCTTCGCCGTCTCCGTCAGCTCGTTCGACTTGCCCGCCAGCTCCGGTTCCAAGAACACGGCGGGGACGTCGAGGTTCTCCAGCGTCCTCGTCAGCGCCATGAGGTCTCGCGGGCTCGCCTGCACGCTGGGGTTGGGGGTGACAAACCCCGCGATCTTCATCCCGTAGGCCCTCCCGAGGTACGAATACCCGTGGTGGGTGGTGACCAGGTTGCGGTTTTCCTCCGGGATAGATTGGATCGCTGCGCTCATGAACTCATCGACCTCGTCGAGCTGCGCGAGGTATCCCCTCGCGTTGCCGGCGTAGGCGTCCGCGTTCGCCGGGTCAGCGGCGCTAAGCTCGTCGCGCACAACTTGTACCACTGCCTTCATCGCGGAGACGTCGTGCCACAGGTGGGGATCGAGCTCGCCGTGGACGTGCCTGCCCAGCACCGCCTGCGGCAAGAGGTAGGTCTCCTGCCCAGGCTGGCCGAGGAAGCGGAACTCGCGCTGCGGCGGGATCGGCTGCAGCGTGGTGTTCGGCACCGCGATGACCGCCTCGTCGGTCCCCAGGTCCGGCGGGGCGTCCCCGCGCAGGACGATATCGCTGCTCTCCCCATCGACGACGGTGGCGATGTCGACGTGCCCGTGGTCAATCACCTGCTTGCCGGGCGCGGCCTGCGCAGGGTCGTTTCCCACCACCACGGTCACGGTGCGCTCGACGCTCTCGCGCACCTCCGTGGCATCGACGGAGGGGCGCACATCGGCCCGGAAATCCAGCTCGTAGACCCCGGGTTCCGAAAACGCCCAGCTCACGTGCGTGTGGGCGTCGGTAGGCAGCGTCGTGACGTCCTTGTGGTCCACTCGGTCCCGGGTGTTGAACAACACCTCGGGCGTGCCGAAGGTCCCCAGCACGAACGCCGCCGCCTCACCCGGCCCGCGCGCACCGGTGAGCCGGAAGTCCGCCACCGCCGTGGGCGGGAGGTCGCCCTTGGTGGCCACCTTCAGCCCGAGCCACACCGTATCCAGGCTGGCGTCTTCGACCAGCGGAATCGGGCTAAACCCGTAGCGCTGCGCCTGCTCGGCCAGCTCCACCACGGCCGCGCCGGGGCGCGCCGTGGTCTCCACCGTGCGCGTGAGCGACTGCGGCTCGAGGAGGAGCCCGTTGGTAAACACGACGTCCGCATAGGCGATATCCCGGGTGGCGTGCAGCCTCGGCTCGTAAGTGTGCGGATCCACGCCGGGGGGCATGAGCCCGGTCACCGTCGCGGCGTCCCCGGCGACGTTCTTCACGACGTCGCTAAGAATCGACGTGGAGGCGACGACGCGGAGGCGACCATCCTCGCTCCCGCCCCCGGGCGTCGCGGCGCTCCCGGGGGCACAGGCGGTCAAGAACGCAACCGCCCCCGCTGCAAGGATTGCTGCGTACTTGCTCACCGCCGCGCGCCTACCGCCGTCAGCAGCTTGCTACGCAGGCGAGCGTCGAGGAAGACCAGCCCCGCGCCGAAGACCAGGATGCCCAGTCCGAGCACGGCAAACGGCAGGGTCATCACCGTGGTTCCGGTCTCCGCGAGGCTGCCCTCGCGCACGGCTTCCGCCCCGCCCTCGGCCGCCTCACCGCCGCCGGTAGCGCCGCCGGCCGCCCCCGCGCCGCCGCTGGAGCAGCTGCCCTTGGGGTCGAAGACGGTGCCGAAGTCGAAGTGGCCCTCGTTGGCGTTGCCCGACCCGCCGACGTTAAACGTCAAGGTGGCCTGCCCGGTGAGCTTCTCCCCGCCCTTCGCGGTCGTGGTCTGGCGGACGGTGACCTTATAGGCCCCCGGCTTGCTAAAGACCCACGAGGGGTGCACGTGGGAGTTCGCCGGGATCGTGTGGCTGCCCTGCGCCTTGCCATCGGCGGCGGTGAACCACTGCTCGCCGACGACCTGGCCGAGACCGCCCTGGGTGAACACCGCCATGGCGCCCGGGCCCTCAAAGCCCGCAATGTCCCAGGTGACGTCTCCCTTGGTGTTCTCCAGCAGCGACGGGTGCTGCGTGTTCCCGCCCAGCCAGGGCACGCCGGCCTGCTGGGTCGAACCAATCATCCACACCGGGCCGGCCGGGACGGGGCCGATCGCCTGCGGCAGGTTCGCCTTCGCCGCATCGCCAAGGCCGAAGACCAGCGAGGCGGGATCCTTCCACTGTGCAGGGACCGTGCGATCGTCCTTGACGCGGGGAACGATACCGGCGGTGCAGGTCTGCTCCCCGCCGCCGGCGGTGGAGTTGCTCGCCGGCTTGGCCGCAACGGAGGTCGCCTTGCCGGCCGACTTGCTGCTCGAGCCGCTGCTTAAGTTCTGGGCCTGTGCCTGCTGCCCCTGCTGCCCAGCGGCCTGCTTCTGGCCGCCCTGGGAGCCGCCTGCGGAACCCCCTTTGGAGCAGGGCGCGCTACCGAAGTCGAAGTGGCCCTCGTTGGCGTTGCCCGACCCGCCGACGTTAAACGTCAAGGTGGCCTGCCCGGTGAGCTTCTCCCCGCCCTTCGACGTGGTGGTTTGCCGGATCGTGACCTTATAGGTCCCCGGCTTGCTAAAGACCCACGAGGGGTGCACGTGGGAGTTCGCCGGGATCGTGTGCCTGCCCTGCATGGCCCCGTTGCCGGCGGTGAACCACTGCTCGCCGACGACCTGGCCGAGACCGCCCTGGGTGAACACCGCCATGGCGCCCGGGCCCTCAAAGCCCGCGAGCTCCCAGGTGACCTGGCCGGAGGTCTTGCTCAGCAGGTCCGGGTGTTGGGTGTTCGCGCCCAGCCACGGCACGCCGGCCTGCTGGGTCGAACCAATCATCCACACCGGGCCGGCCGGGACGGGGCCGATCGCCTGCGGCAGGTTCGCCTTCGCCGCATCGCCAAGGCCGAAGACCAGCGAGGCGGGATCCTTCCACTGTGCAGGGACCGTGCGATCGTCCTTGACCAGCGGTTGCAGGCCTTGGGCGCACGCGCCCTGCGCGACGTGCGCGACTGTATCTGCATTGGCTGTCGGCAACGCCGCAGTTCCAACATTAAGAGTTCCTGCGGCAGCGACGGTGGCGAGCAAAAGCGCAGGAGAGAGCCTACCCATGCGTAGAGCCATGGCCTTTGATATCCCTTCTCGTAGAAAACGATAGGAATCTTAGCGGTAATGGATACCGTTTGGCGAACCGGGGCGCCAATTACCCCCAAAAGGGATGACCACATGAGAAAAGCCCCGCTCAGAGCGGGGCTTTTCTTTTCGCGCTTCAGGGCCGTTAGGCCTTGGTGGCGTAGTTCTTCTGCACAGAAGGATCGACCTGGATGCCGGGGCCCTGGGTAGCAGAGACCGAGATCTTCTTCAGGTAGATGCCCTTCGCGGAGGACGGCTTGAGGCGCACGACCTCATCGAGGAGCGCGCCGTAGTTCTCGGCGAGCTGCTCGGCGCTAAAGGACGCCTTGCCGATGAGCGCGTGCAGGTTCGCGGCCTTGTCCACGCGGAAGGCGATCTTGCCGCCCTTGACGTCGGCGATCGCCTTGGCCACGTCCGGGGTCACCGTGCCCGTCTTCGGGTTCGGCATGAGGCCGCGCGGGCCGAGCACGCGGGCGACGCGGCCGACCTTGGCCATCTGGTCCGGGGTGGCGATAGCCACGTCGAAATCGAGCTGGCCGGCGTTGATCTGCTCGATGAGCGCGTCGGTGCCGACGATGTCCGCGCCGGCCTCCTCAGCCTTGGTCGCGTTCTCACCCTCGGCGAAGACGGCGACGCGCACGGTCTTACCCGTGCCGTTCGGCAGGGAGACGGTGCCGCGGACGAGCTGGTCGGCCTTGCGTGGGTCGACCGAGAGGCGGATGGCCACGTCGATCGTCGCGTCGTAGTTGTCGGAGGAGGTCTCCTTCGCCAGCGCGACCGCATCGAGCGGGTGGTAGAGGGTATCGCGATCCACCTTGGCGAGCATCTCGGTGTAGCGCTTGGACTTCTTTGCCATGTTGAGTTCCTTGTTCCTTGAAAGTGGGTAGGGAGTCGTGGTCCACGGGCCTGGCCGGCCCTGCCACACGCCTGCCCCGGGGCGAGCCGGGGGGAGGGCTTACTTCTCGACGGTGATGCCCATCGAGCGCGCGGTGCCGGCGATGATCGCCGCGCCCGCCTCGATGTCACGAGCGTTGAGGTCTTCCTTCTTCTGCTCGGCGATCTCCTTGCACTGCTCCCAGGTCACGGAGCCGACCTTCTGGGTGTGCGGGACGCCGGAGCCCTTCTGCAGGCCAGCGGCCTTGAGCAGGAGCTTCGCCGCCGGCGGGGATTTGAGCACGAAGGTGAAGGAGCGGTCTTCGTAGACCGTGATCTCAACCGGGATGATATTGCCGCGCATCGACTCGGTGGCGGCGTTGTAGGCCTTGGTGAACTCGACGATGTTGACGCCGTGCGCACCGAGGGCCGGGCCGACCGGCGGTGCCGGGTTAGCCATGCCCGCCTCGATCTGCAGCTTGATCAGGCCTGTGACCTTCTTCTTTGCCATCGGATTACCTCGATTCCTTGGTACGGGGCCGCGCCACGATGAATAACGCGCCCTGCCGGATGCCCCACACAAGCTGGAGCCACCGGGGATGAATGAACGAAAACGCCGCGCCGCCGACCTCGGTGAGGACGGAACGCGCGACGTCTGACTCTACGCCACTTTGGCGTCGCCAAGCAAAAAAGCTCCTACATAATCCGCTCGATCTGGTCCGCGGTGAGCTCCACCGGCGTCTCGCGGCCGAAGATGGAGACCAGCGCCTGGATCTTGCCCGTCTCCTCGTCGATTTCGGAGATGGTCGCAGACACCGTCGCCAGCGCGCCGGAGAGGATGGTCACGGCCTCCCCGACCTTGTAGTCGTGCGCCAGCTTCGGGGCGACCTCTTCCTGCGGCATCGCAATGACGGTCTCGCCGTCGGCATTGGCGGCGGACTTCTGCGCCGAATCATCCACGACGGCGGGCTCTTTCGGCATGAGGAACTTCGCCACGTCTCGGTGCCTAACCGGGGTGGCGTTGCCCTCGTTGCCCACGAACGACGTCACGCCAGGGGTCTCGCGCACCACGGACCACGCTGCGTCGTTCATCTCCATGCGCACGAGCACGTAGCCGGGCAGCAGCTTGCGCTTGACCAGCTTGCGCTTGCCATCCTTCAGCTCGATGGCCTGCTCGATGGGTACGACGACGTCGAAGATGGAGTCTTCCACCTCGAGCGTTTGGATGCGCATGTCGAGGTTGGTCTTCACCTTGTTCTCGTAGCCCGAGTAGGACTGGATGATGTACCAGTCGCCGGGGAGCTTCTTGAGCTCCTTGGTGTACTCGCGAAGCCGACGGCGGTACTCCGCGTCGCCGGACTCCTCGGCCCCAAGTGCGTCCGCGGCGCCGGCAGCCGCGTCGGGGCCAGTACTATCAGACTCCTCGTCGGAGTCAGGGTCCGCATCAGACTCGCCCACCTCGCCGGTGGACTCGTTCTCCGTGGCCTCGGGATCCGTCTCCGGGGTCACGGGGGCGCCCTCGCCGATCATTTCCTGCTCGTTGTTCTCGATTGCTCCGGTGGTGTCTTCAGCCATGAGTTTCTCCTAACGTTTCGCGATCGCGCCCCAGCCTACCGACGGACGGACGAGCGGGGGGCAGGGGCGGGAAATAAAGTGTCCCGCCACCCTCGCATGTAGCGAGGCAGCGGGACGTCGTTGCGGTAAGCAAGTATAGCTAGCGCACGAGGATTTTCTCAACCGCCCAGCCAGCGACCCAATCGACGCTCCACACCAGGGCGGTGAGGACGATGAGGAACGCGAAGACGATGAGGGTGTAGTTGAACATCTGGCGGCCGGTGGGCCAGATGACCTTCCGCATCTCGGAGACGACCTCGCCCGGGAAAGCCGCGGGGCCGCCGCCGACCTTATCGCCGGTCCCCTCCGCCTTGTCGGCCTTATCGGCAGCGCGCTTGCCCTCGACCGAGCCCGAAGACACGGGAGAAGCCCCGCGCAGCTGTCGCTTTCCGGTCGGCTGCGCGGGGTTGAGACCTTGCGGGTTCGTCACAAAAACTCCTCCAAGTTGAAGCTTTGGCAGGGGCGACAGGACTCGAACCTGCAACCTACGGTTTTGGAGACCGTTGCGCTACCAATTGCGCCACGCCCCTAGGGCACTGCGGTGAAATACAGTACGCCTACCCTACCACGGGCGCTTACGCGCCCCGAGTCAAGGTGAGTAGCGATGGAGAGAATTGAACTCTCGACACAGCGATTATGAGTCGCTTGCTCTACCACTGAGCTACACCGCCATGCGTTTGCCAGGGCCACACCCTCGCAAACAACAGAGCCCCCTAGCAGAATCGAACTGCTGACCTTCTCCTTACCATGGAGACGCTCTGCCGACTGAGCTAAGGGGGCACAGCCTCGTGTTGTGGGCGTTTCATGCCCGCTCCTCTGAAGCCTTGAAAAGATTAACCTGCCACACACCACATTAACAAATCGACAGGTAAGGGGCTGTTTTTCGAGAGTTTTTAGGCGGCCTCCCGCGCCACCTTTCCCCCGTTTGCCACGCGGCAAGAAGACGAAAAGACCCGCACCCTTCCGCGAAGGAAGGATACGGGTTTTCGCCTGCTACAGCGTGGTGCCAGGTAGAAGATTCGAACTTCTGTAGGCAATGCCGACGGATTTACAGTCCGCTCCCTTTGGCCGCTCGGGCAACCTGGCGTGCACTCCAACGAGTGCGTGAATAACCTTACAACAACGAGTGGGATCTAGAGCAAATCCGCAGGTTGAAGGCGCCCTTCGGCTAGCCCACGCGGTCTACCGAATGGGCAGAGAGGTGGCGCAGGGCGCGGTTCGCGGGGACGTCGGGCAGAGCGTCGAGCTGCTCCTCGACGACCTCGATATACGAGCGCACCACCCTCAGCGCCGCCTCGACCCCGCCCGTCTGCCGGATCAGCTCGATGGCGTAGGCGACGTCCTCGTCCCGCTCGAGGGGGCCGGTGAGCATGTCTCGGAGCTGCTCGCCTGCGGGGGAGTCCTCGCGCATGGCGTAGAGCACGGGGAGCGTCAACACGCCCTCGCGCAGATCCGTGCCCGGAATCTTGCCCGATTGCTCTGGGTCGGAGAAGAGGTCGATGATGTCGTCGACAATCTGGAAGATCATCCCTATCGCCCGCCCGACCGTGACGCAGCGCTCCACAACCTCGGGGCTCGCCCCCGCATGGTAGGAGCCGAGGTAGGCCGCCGAGGAGATGAGCACGGCGGTCTTTTCCTCGATCACCTTGAGGTAGTGCGCGACCGGATCCTCGCCGCGGGCGCCGATGGTCTCCCGCATCTGCCCCGTGACCAGCGTGGAGAAGGTCTCGGAGAAGTGCTTGACCGTCGCGGTGTCAATCTCGCTCATCATCTCCGAGGCGTGGGCGAACAAGATGTCGCCGGCGAGGATGGCGACGGTGTTGTTCCAGCGCGTGTTCGCGGAGGCGACGCCGCGTCGCATCTCTGCCTCGTCCATGACGTCATCGTGGTAGAGGGTGGCGAGGTGGACCATCTCGGTAATGACCGCACCCTTGATCGTGTTCTCACTGTGGGGCTGCGCCCCGAACTCGCTGCACAGCAGGGCCACGAGGGGCCGGAAGCGCTTGCCCCCGGCGGTGGCCAGGTGGGTGACCTTGTCCACCACGAAGTCTTCCCCGACCGACAACCTCGCTATGAGGAGGTCTTCGACTCGCCGCATCCCCTCGCTCACCCGCGCCGACAGCTCCGCATCGCCTAGGTCCATGGAGAAGTCGTGGCGGGGCGCCGGTGGGATCCCGTGGGTCATCGGTGTCATCCTTGGGGTGTGTCGTGTGGGTCTATCGCGGCCTTCATACGCGGTGAAGGTGCCGTATCTACGCTAGTCCACCGCCCGCCTCCACGCTGTATACGGGTCGCGTGTGCGGCGCGCCGGATGTGCGACAATGGTGCACCGTGACTAGCAGCATGGAGTTCGATGTCGCCGTCGTCGGCGCGGGCCCGGCGGGGGCCGCGGCGGCGATCTGGGCGCAGCGCGCGGGCCTTGCCACAATTCTTATCGACGCCAAACCCGCCGGCCGCGACAAGACCTGCGGCGACGGGCTCACCCCGCGCGCGGTGTCCGCCCTGCGCGAGCTCGGGATCGAGGCGCCCGCCTACCGCACCCGCGGACTGAAACTGCACGGCTTCGGCGGCTCGGTCACCGCCCCCTGGCCGGACGGCCCGTTCGGCGCGCAGGGCTCCGCCAGCCCGCGCGCGCTTTTCGACGCCTCCTTGGTCGCCGCCGCGAGAAGCGCCGGCACTCAGGTCCGCCACGACTGCCCCGCCACCGCCGTGGACGTACGCGGCGGCGCGATCGCGCGCATCGACACACCTCAGGGGGAGATCAGGCCGAAGTGGGTCATCGTCGCCGACGGGGTGCGCTCGCCGCTGGGCAAAATGCTCGGCCGAGCCTGGCACCGCGGCGAGGTCTACGGCATCGCCGCGCGATCGTACTGCACCTCTCCGCGTGCCGATGAACCATGGCTGCACTCCCACCTCGAGATGCGCGACGGCGCCGGCGCCGTGCAACCCGGCTACGGGTGGATCTTCCCGCTCGGGGGGAGCGCCGGGGCCGTCAACCTCGGCTGCGGCGCGCTGAGCACCGACGCCCGCCCGGCGAAGGTGAACACGAAGGCCCTGCTCCGCGCCTACGCCGCCGAGCGGCGCGAGGAATGGGGGCTCGGCCCGGTCACCGGCCTGACCAGCGCGCTGCTGCCGATGGGCGGGGCTGTCACGAACGTGGCGGGCCGCAACTGGGCGCTCATCGGCGACGCGGCGGCCTGCGTCAACCCGCTCAACGGTGAGGGCATCGACTACGGGCTGGAGACCGCCCGCCTGGCGGTGGACATGATCGCCGCGGCCCCCGGCGGCTTCGACCTCACGCTTGCCTGGCCCGAGATGCTGCGCCACACCTACGGGGACGCCTTCGCCCTCGCGCGCACGGCGGCCCGGCTGCTGACCTACCCCCGGTTCCTCCCCGCGGTCGGCCCCCTCGCGCTGCGCGGCCCGCTCGGTGCGAAGCTCATGCCGGCCGCCGCCCGGCTCATGGGCAACGTGGTCACGGAGTCAGACCGCGACCTCGTCTCGTGGGCGTGGCGCAAGGCCGGTCGCCTCACCCCGAAGCGCGAAACGCTCTGGGGCGTGTCGTAGGCAGCGGCGAGTGCGGCTAGCCCGGCTTGACCGCGCTGTGCAGCGCCACGATGCCGCCGCTGAGGTCTTGCCACCCGGCGTCTTCCCACCCGTTGCGGTTGATCTCGCGGGCGAGCTCCGCCTGGTGGGGCCAGGCGCGGATCGACTCAGCGAGGTAGTCGTACGCCTCGGGGTTGGAGGAGAACACCTTCGCCAGCGCCGGCAGGGCGAGCGGCAGGTAGTTTTTGTAGAGTGCGCGAAAGCCCGGCAGGTTCGGGGTGGAGAACTCGTTGACCACGAGACGCCCGCCCGGCTTGGTCACCCGCGCCATCTCTCGCAGCCCGGCGCGGAAGTCGTAGACGTTGCGCAGGCCGTAGGAGATGGTCACGGCGTCGAAGGTCTCGTCGGCGAACGGCAGGGCCATGGCGTCCCCGGCGACCTTGGGCACCGCGCGCCTCCTGCCCGCGGCGAGCATGCCTTGGGAGAAATCGCACGCCACCACCCACGCGCCGGACTTGGCCAGCTCCTCGGTGGACACGGCCGTGCCTGCCGCGAGGTCGAGCACGAGCTCGCCGGGTTTCAGCCCCAAGCGCTCCCTGGTGCGCCGACGCCAGTACTTGTCCAAGCCGAAGGAGAGCACGGTGTTGGTGAGGTCGTAGTTCTCGCCGACGTCGTCGAACATCCCCGCCACGTCGAAGGGTTTTTTCTCCAGATCAGCCTTGGCCATAAGGCACAACTCTACGCAGTTCTCGCCCCGCGCTTCCGGCGGGCCCGGCGCACCCACCCCGGCAGCGCGATGGAGCGCCCGAAGATGTGGATCGAGGTGCGGTCGTAGCCTTCGATGGCCTCCGCGTAGTAGCCCATGAGCTGCTCGCAGAGGGCGCGCCAGGTCTTGTTCGCCACGGATTCGCGCGCGTTGGCCCGAAGCTCGGCGTGGCGGGTGTCGTCGATAAGGTAGCGCACCGCGTCCACGAGGTTGCGCTCAAAGGTATCGACATCGAGGAGGAGGCCGTTGTAGCCCTCCTCGATCAGGTCGATCGGCCCGCCGGCGCGGGGGCCGATCGTGGGCACGCCGGAGGCCTGTGCCTCCTGGATCGTCTGGCAGAACGTTTCAAACTCGCCCGTGTGGACGAACAGGTCCAGGCTGGCGTAGGCGCGCGCGAGGTCGTCGCCGTAGAGCGCGCCCGTGAATACGGCGTTGGGCAGCGCTTCTTGCAGGGCCTTGCGCTCGGGCCCGTCGCCCACAACAACGATCTGGACGCCCGGCTCGGTCACCAGCGGCGCGAGGCGGTGCACGCTCTTTTCGGAGGCGAGGCGGCCGACGAACCCGACGATCTTCTTGCGCCCCGTCGGGTCCCACGTCCGGCGCAGCGTATCGGAGCGCTTCAGCGGGTGGTAGAGCGTCGTATCGACGCCTCTCCCCCAGTGCCGCACGTTGTCAACGCCGTGGCTCTCGAGGTCCCGGATCGCCGCCGAGGAGGGCGCCAGGGTGAGCTCGCAGTTATTGTGGATGTTGCGGGTCCAATCCCACGCCACGCTCGCGAGCACCCCGGCGTGGTACTGGGTGGCAAACCCCGCGACGTCGGTTTGGAATAGCCCGACGGCCGGCACCCCGAGCTGGAGCGCGGCGAACATCCCGGCGCCGCCGAGGACGAAGGGGCTGGCGAGGTGGATGACGTCCGGCTCGAAGTCCGCCAGCGCGGCGGTCACGGTCGTGGTGGGCACGCCGATGGGCAGCGAATCGACCAGCGGGATCATCACCGTGGGCACACGGACGATGGTGAAGCCGAGGTAGTCCGGTACCTCCTCCTGGAAGTCTCGGGCCCCCGGCGCGATGACGATGGCCTCGTGGCCCTCTTCCTTGAGGTATTCGAGGACCCTCAGTACCGAGTTGACCACGCCGTTGACGTTGGGCAGGAAAGACTCCGCGACGATTCCGACACGCATGGGACCAGCATCGCACACCCCGGGAGACGGCGAATAAAATGCAGGTTAATTCTTGGTGACGCGCACCACCGCAGCGTAGGCGCCCGCGGCAAGCAGAGTCGCCACGGCGGCCACCGAAAGCGCCGGGATGACCGCCAGGCCCCAGCCGCGCCCCTCGACCTTGACCACGTCGGGGTCCGTCGTCGCGTACGTCACCCACACCCGCTGCCCCTCCCCAAGCCCCGTCGGGTAGAGCAGGCCGTCGCGCGGGGAATGGTACCGGCCCTGCTCGTCCTGGTAGTCGACCGACGTGCGCAGGAGGCCGACCTGGGTGACCGTGGCCATGCCGCGCCCGGGGGCCGCGGCGATCTTCGCGTCGTTGATCGCGGGGCCGGCCACCATGGCAACGGATCCGAGCAGGGCGCAGGCGTAGAGGGCGAGGATGAGCTGGATGAGGCGGCGGCGCCAGTTGATCCCGCTCACCTGGCCAATCTCTCTGCCAACGCGCGGCGGGTCGCCCGGGTGGTGCGGGCCTCGATGATCCGGACGGGCAGTGGGTCGTCCTGGGCGTCCAAGAGGGCGTCGATAAGCTCGCGCAGGCTTAGGGCCTGCGAGTAGTGCGCCCCGTAGCCGCGTGCGATGGATGCGATATCGGCGCCGTGCGGCGTGCCGAAGGCCTCCTCGAACACCCCGCGCACCGCCGGCGCGCCGACCTCGAGCGTTTCGAAGATTCCGCCACCGTCGTCGTTGGCAACAACGATGGTGAGGTTGCTCGGGGCGTCCTGGCCGGGGCCGATGAGCAGACCGCCTGCGTCGTGCAGGAACGTGACATCGCCCACCAGGGCCACCGTCCGCGGGGCGCGGACCTCGTCCGGGTGGAGCCGCTGGGTGGCCAGCGCGACGCCGATCGCCTGCGAGACCGTGCCGTCGATCCCCGCCGCCCCGCGCGCCGCCAGGGTGGTCACGCCGTCGAAGGGAAGGCCCACCAGGCTGGCGTCGCGCACCGGGTTCGACGCACCCAGCACCAGCGTGTCGCCCACCCCGAGCGTGTCCCCGACCGCCGCGGCGACGTGGAGTCCGGTGAACCCGAAGCCATCCTCGGCGAGCGCGCCTCGCACCGTTTCGGCGCCGACCTCGCCCGCGGCGTCGCAAATCTTCACCCACGTATCGCTCGGCTGCCCGGAGACCTTCACCCGGGTACCGCGGCGGCTCGGGGCGCCGGTAAACGTCTCCGTGCGAGAGAGGCCGATGACCTCGATGTCCGGGTCTGCCAGCAGGGCCATGACATCGCGGTGCAAGGTGGGGTGACCGACCACGATGATCTGCTCCGGCTTGGTGTTTGCGGCGAAGTCCCCGCCGTCGTGGCTCACCGCCACCGACCGCTGGGCGAAAAACCGCGCCGCCAGCGGGTGCACCTGGTGGAAGGGGGTCGGCGCGGTGGGCTCCGCGATCGTCGGCACGTGCTCGAGGCCCGGCACCTCCCAGGCCTCGTCGCCGGCGACGACGAGGGTATCGCGCCCGAGGTCGACCTCCACGACGCCGTGGTCGATGCTGGGGCTCGGCTGCAACCGCCCCGGACCCACGCGGCGCGGCGCACCCACCCGTGCCGGCAGCTCGTCCGGCACCAGCGGGGTGTCGAGGGCGACGTTGATGTGGACCTGGTCGGCCTCGAACGAGATCTCGGCGCCGGGGGCATCGACCTGCTGGGTGGCGGCGTAGCGCCCGAAGATTCCCTGCTGCCAGATCGTCTGGGACGCCCCCGTGCCCACGAGCCGCGCGGGGCGGTCGGCGCTGACCACCGCGAGCGGGGTGTGGGACATATAGGCCTCGATGAGGGCGGGGTAGGCGTTGGCCACCGCGGTGCCCGACGTCATCACCACTGCGACGTGGCGGCGCTGCACGCGAGCCATGCCCAGCGCGGTAAAGGCCGCGCTGCGTTCGTCGATACGCACGTGCACCCGGATATCCTCGCGGGCAAAGAGCGCATACGCCAGGGGCGATGTGCGCGAGCCCGGGCTAAGCACGACATCGGTGACGTGCGCAGCGAGCCGGTCAACCACGTGCGTGGCTACGTCCATGCTGTCCATCTGCGCCACCTTACTGGCCGCCGCGCAGGCTCTCCAGCAGGCCGTCGAGCTCATCGCGCACATCAGGCGGAATCACCTCGGAGACCTCGCTCGGCAGCTCGCTTGGTAACTCGCTCGGCAGCTCGGAGGGCAGCTCCCGCGGGAGCGCCGGCGCGCGGCTCGCCGTCGTCGTGGCCGTCGTGGTGCTGACCTCCGTCGAGGTCACGGTGACCGTCTGCGGCGGTTTGTTGGCTTCCTCGGCCGCCCCACGCCAGAGAAACATCATGAGCACCGCAGCCGCGGTCGCCAGCGCGGCGACGAGGCCCAGCGCAATGGCCGCCGTACTCGAGCGATCCTCGCGGACCGGGCCCGCAGCGGGCTCGGGTTGCGCATAGCTGTAGTCGTATTCGGGCGCAGGCTCACGCTCGGGCTCAGGATCTGGGAAGTACTGCTGTGGCCGACGCGGCGGCTCGGGCTGGCGCCCGAATTGGCGCGTCTCGTTGTTGGGGTCTGTCGGGTCCTGTGGGTGCATGCGCAATAGCGTAGCCTGCCGCGCCCGCTATAGCGCCAGGCCGAACACCGGGACGGCAAGGAAATACGTCGCCAGCGTGATGAGCACGAGCGCGATGAGGTTGAGCCAGATCCCGCCCTTGATCATCTCGCCCATTGTGACGTAGCCGGAGGAGTAGGCGATCGCGTTCGGCGGCGTTGCCACGGGGAGCATGAAGGCGCAGGTCGCCGCAAGCGCCACGGGGATGGCCAGCAGCAAGACGTTGGCCTCACCTTGGGCAGTGAGACCGATACCGACAGCCACGCCGCCCATGATGGGCAGGAAGGTTGCCGCCGTCGCCGTATTCGAAGTCAGCTCGGTGAGGCCGAGCACGAGGGCGGAGACGGCGAGGATGAGCAGGAAGATCGGCAGCACCGCGAGGTTCTTCGCGGCCTCGCCGATCCACAGAGAGAGCCCCGTGGAGGTGAACATGGCGGAGAGGGAGAGCCCACCGCCGAAGAGGATGAGCACGTCCCACGGCACCTCGCTGGCCGTCTCCCACGTGATGATGCGCTCGCCAGATGCGTTGACGGGCACGATGAACATGGCCAGTCCCGCGATGATGCCGACGACAGCGTCGTCGTAGGGAAACTCGAGGCCGAAGTAGTCTCGCACCAGGGGAACCACAATCCACGCGAGCGCGGCGAGCGCAAAGATCACGCCGACGGCGATCTGGGCAAAAGTCCACTTCCCCAGCTTGGCAATCTCGTCGCGGATGAGCTCGCGCCCGCCCGGGATGTCGTCGACCTCGGGCCTAAACACGGTGATGAGGACCAGCCAGGCGATAACGGTAAACGCGATCGCCACCGGCATGCCCACGAGCATCCACTGCCCGAACCCGATGTCGATGCCGTGGGCCTCCTTCATGTAACCGGCCAGCAGCGCATTCGGCGGCGTGCCGATGAGCGTGCCCAAAGAGCCGATCGAGGCCGAGTACGCGATGGCGAGCATCAAGGCTGTGGCGAAGCGCTTCTGATTGGACATCCCGCCGACAGATTGAGCTGTGAGCACGAGCACGGAGACTCCGATGGGGAGCATGACCACGGCGGTCGCTGTGTTGGAGACCCACATGGACATAAACCCCGTGGCGATCATGAACCCTAAAATGATGCGCTTCGGGCTCGTGCCTACGAAAGCGACGACAGCGAGCGCCAATCGACGGTGCAGGTCCCAGCGCTGCAGGCCAAGCGCCATGAGGAAGCCACCCAAGAACAAAAAGATTGTCGACGACGCATACGGCGAGGCCACCGCAGAAAACGACGCGACCCCGGCGAGCGGGAAGACCGCGATGGGGATCAAGGCCGTGGCCGCTAGCGGGATCGCCTCCGTCATCCACCACACAGCCATGAGCACCGTGGTGGCGGCAACGACCCGCATCGCCCCCGCCGAGTACACCGCGCCCTCTTTCGCGCCCGTGGATTGGGCGACTGTGTCGGCGGCCCCCGCCGGAAAGAGCGCGAAGACCGCCCCTGCAAGGACGACACCCGCGATGAGGCCTATTGCTTGGCGACGCCACTGCCCCGCCTCGGCCACCTCAGAACCTGCCAAAGAGCTATCCATAGGCTGGATTTTACCCCTCTAGGTAGGGGAAACACTCCCCCACCCGGCGCACCCACCAGTCGCGGCGCTCACGCCGGGCGCGCAGGGAGTGCAGGCGCTCGGGGTCGGGGGTTGCGGGGGCGACCTCCACGGCACCGCCCACGATGGGGCGCGGCGCACAGACGTCCTCGGAGAAGAGGCGCTGGGTGGCCAGCCCGGCGGCCCTCGACCCGGTGAGCTTAGCGGCAACGAGCCCCGCGCTGATCCCCACTGCCGTATCCAGCGCGCTGGCCACGGTGACGTCGAGCCCGAGCTCGTGGCTGATGCGCACGAGGCGGCGCACCCCACCGAGCGGGGCGACCTTTACCACGGCGACATCCGCCGCGCCGAGGGCGGCCACGCGGTACGGGTCGGCGGCGCGGCGGATGGATTCGTCGGCGGCGATCGGGGTGTCTACCCGCGCGCGCACCGCGGCGAGCTCCTCGGCCGTGGCGCAGGGCTGCTCGATGTATTCGAGCTCGCCCAGCGCGCGCGCAGCCTCCACGGCCTGATCGACGCTCCAGCCGCGGTTAGCATCCACGCGCAGACGGGCATCCGGGCGCAGGGCGCGTACGGCGGCGACGCGGGAGAGGTCGTCGTCAAGCGACTGCCCCTTCTGCGCAACCTTGATCTTGAACGTGCGCACCCCCGGGAAGCGCTCGAGCACCGCCTCCACCTCGCCCGCTTCCACGGCCGGGACGGTGCCGTTGACCTCGACGGACCCGGTGGCCTCAGGCAGGCCCTCGAAGGCGGCCTCGATCCCGGCGGCGAGCCAGTGGGCGGACTCGGCCGGGCCGTATTCGAGAAACGGCGAGAATTCGCCCCACCCGGCGGGGCCCTCGATGAGCAGCGCCTCGCGCTGCGTCACCCCGCGAAACGGGACCGCCATGGGCAGGCTGACTACATGGGAACGTTCCACAACGTCGTCGAGGGTGGGCTTCATACTCGCCCAGGCTAGACCGGGCGCCGGCCGAGCACGAGCGAGACCGGGCCGCGCTGCAGCGAGCACGCCCCGTTGGAAGAGCACGAGCCGCACCCGGTCGTCGGGCAGGAGGCACCGAGGCGCTCGCGGGTGAGCTGCCCCATCGCCTCGAGGCGCTCGATGACGGCATCGACAGTCGTGCGCTCAAGCCCCGTGCGCCGCGCGATGTCCTCGCGCCCGAGCGCCCCGCCGCGGATCGCCTCCATCACCTGCGACATCGGCCCCACCTACAGCACCACCTTGAGCACGTTAAACACCGCGACCGCCAGCAGCCACGCCGTTGCCAGCTGCGCGCACAGCCCCGCCAGCGTCCAGCGCAGCCCGATCTCGCGGCGCTGCGCGGCCAGCGTGGCAACGCACGGCGTATACGCCAAGAGGAAGACCATGAACGCCCACACCGCGGCAATAGGGTGGCCCCCGGAGGCCGCGGCGAAGTCTTCGCGCACCCGCGCAGCGAGCGCCGAGGAGCCCTGGTCCGCGGCCGCCAGGCCGGAGGGATCCTCCAGCGAGTAGGTCTGCGCCCAGCTGGAGATCACGGCTTCCTTGGCCACGAACCCGGTGATGAGCGGGCCGGTGAGGGACCACGAGCCGAACCCCGCAGGCTCAAAGACGGGTGCGATCGCCCCGGCGACCGAGCCGTAGACAGAATCCTCGGGGGCAACCTCGCCGAAGGCCGCGCCGGGCTGCGCGGGGGTCGACTGCAGGGCCCACACGACAACGACAGTGGCGACGATGATCTTCCCAGCTGTCTCAAGGAAGCCACGCAGCCGCGCCCACATCACCGTCAGCGCCAGCCGCGGGGTCGGCCACTGGTACGTCGGCAGGTCGATGACCAGGGGATCGGATCCCATCCGGCGCCACAGGGTGGTGCGCATGGCAAGGCCGGCGGCGACGACCAAGAGGATGGAGATGACGTACATGGCAAACACGACGGTTCCGGAGTGCCGGGGGAAAAACGTCGCCGCGAGCATGACGTAGACGGTCAGGCGCGCGGAGCAGGAGGTAAACGGCACGAGCAGCGCCGTCATGAGCCGCTGGCGCGGGTCCGCGAGCACGCGGGTCGCCGAGATCGCCGGGACGTTGCAGCCAAAGCCCACGATCAGCGGGATAAACGCCTTGCCGGGCAGGCCGATGGTGCGCATGAGTCGATCGGCGACGACCGCCGCGCGCGCCATGTAGCCGGAGTCCTCGAGCACGGCCAGACACAAAAACATCAAGGCCATCAGCGGAACAAAGGTGAGCACCATCCCGACCCCGCCGATGAGCCCGTCGACGACGAGGCCGCGCAGCCAGTCCACGTCGGGCAGCACAGACTCCGCGGCGGCGGAGACCGGTCCAGAGAAGAAGGCATCCAAGCCGTCCTGTAGGGGCGCCGCGACGGTGGTGGTGACCTGGAAGACGCACCACATGGCGAAGAGGAAGACGAGGGGGCCGGCGACCGGGTGCAGGGCGAGGCGGTCGACCCGCTCCGTGAGCGTGACACGGGGTTCGTTGCGCACGGTCGCCGCGGAGACTGCGGCATCGACCCAGGCGAAGCGGGCGTCGGCACGCGCGAGCTCGTCACCGCATTCCGGGGGGAGGGCGCGGGCGGTGCGCGGAGGTTGCTCAAGGCTGGCGGTGACCGCCTCGGCCAGGCCCGCCAGTTCGCGGCGGCGCGGGTCGACCGCTACCACGGGCAGGCCGAGGGAGCGCGAGAGCGTATCGACGTCATATTCGACCCCGCCCGCGGCCGCCACGTCGCTCTTCGTCAACACGACGATGAGCCGGTAGGGGTGCTCCGCCACCTGCGCGGCGAGGTAGAGGCCGCGCGCGATGTTGGCGGCGTCGACGGCGACGAGCACCACATCGGGGCGCTCGTCCGGGTCCCGCCCGATGAGCAGCTCGCGGGTGAGCTCCTCGTCGGGGCTGACCGGGTCGAGGGAATAGCTGCCCGGGAGGTCGCAGACGGTAAGGGCGCGGCCGCCCGGGATGCGCCACGAGCCGCGGGCCACCTCCACGGACGTGCCCGGCCAGTTACCCATCTTCACGTTTGCGCCGGTCAGCGCGTTAAAGAGCGTGGATTTCCCCGCGTTCGGGGCGCCGACGAGCGCGACGACCGGCGCGCCCGCGGCAACAGCATCGAGCGGGGATCCGGCACCGTGGCAGGAAGGTGCCGCGGTGAGTACCTTGCGCGCCACCGCTTATGCCGCGCTGACGGTGATCGAGCGCAGCGCCTGCGCGCCGAGCGCGTAGCGGTGGGCACCCACGCTGACGATGCGCCCGCCGCCTGAGGTCTTCTGCACCACCGTCACGCTGGCCCCGGGGCGCATCCCGAGCTCGCGCAGGCGCCGCGAGCCGCGGGGGTCGAAGGTGTCACCGCCGATGATGGCGCGGGCGCCGACGGGGACGTCGACAAGCAAGGCCTGCCGGTGCGCGGCCGGAACAGGGGTGTGGGCAAATCGCATGGCGCTTACTCTAAGCCTTCGCCACATAGGTAAGCAATACCTAACACACACTTTCGCAACAGAAGCATTGCGAAAATCATCACACCCGGCTGGTCGACCCCTCGTAGGATAATGCCCATGCACTACTCCACCGAGCAGCCCTTCGACCCCTCCCAGTGGGACGTCGTCGAAGGCTTCGACTTCACCGACATCACCTACCACCGCCACAACGGCGGCGGGCGCGAAAACGGCATCGCGCGCATCGCGTTTGACCGCCCCGAGGTGCGCAACGCCTTTCGCCCACACACGGTCGACGAGCTCTACCGGGCGCTCGACCACGCGCGGCGCGACCCCACGGTGGGCACGGTGTTACTCACCGGCAACGGGCCCTCGCCGAAAGACGGCGGCTGGGCGTTTTGCTCCGGCGGGGACCAGCGCATCCGCGGCCGCTCGGGATACCAGTACGCGACCGACGCGGGCGAGGTCGACGCCGCCCGCGCCAAGGCGGAGGGCGGGCGCCTGCACATCCTCGAGGTGCAAAGGCTCATCCGCACCATGCCGAAGGTGGTCATCGCCGTGGTGGGCGGCTGGGCGGCCGGCGGCGGGCACTCGCTCCACGTCGTGTGCGACCTGACCATCGCATCACGCCAGGAGGCCCGCTTCAAGCAGACGGATGCCGACGTCGGGTCCTTCGACGCCGGCTACGGCTCGGCTTACCTGGCAAAGATGGTCGGGCAGAAGTTCGCCCGCGAGATCTTCTTCCTCGGCCGCACCTACACCGCCGAAGAGATGCAGCGCATGGGCGCGGTCAACATCGTCGCCGACCACGGCCGGCTCGAGGAGGAGGCGATAACCGCCGCCCGCGAGATCAACACCAAGTCCCCCACCGCGCAGCGCATGCTGAAGTTCGCGTTCAACCTCACTGACGACGGCCTCATGGGCCAGCAGGTCTTCGCCGGCGAGGCGACCCGCCTGGCCTACATGACCGACGAGGCCGTGGAGGGCCGCGACTCCTTCCTGCAGAAGCGGGCGCCGAACTGGGAAGAGTTCCCGTACTACTACTAGCTTTGATATCTATGACACGGCGAATCCTATTCCCCCTCACCCTGGCGGCCGCGGCGGCCCTGTCCGCGTGCGCCAGCGACAAACCGACCCCGCGCCCGGCCAGCCCGCTGACGGTCGTCTCCTCGGCCAGCGCCGCTTCCAGCGCGACCAAAAGCACGCCAGCGAGCGCGGCCGAAAGCGCGCCCGCGAGCACCACCGCGCACGCCGCCGCGCCGCAGGAGCCCGTCCGCGCCGCCTACTCCGCCGCGCTGGACCACCCGGGGGACTTCCCGCCGAGCCCGGCCGCGCAGTTCGATCCGACCGGGACGTACTCCTATGCGCTCGTGGAGGCGACGGGGGACTCCTCGCCCGAGCTGCTGCTCCGGATCGACAGCAGGGGCTTTTCCCCGGTCATCGTGTTGACGATCGAGGGCGGCCGAGCGGTCGCGTCCACCGACAACATCATCGACGGGCAGGCCACCGCCGGCGGCTCCTTCTCCAAGATCTTTGCCTCCCGGGAGGGACGCGGGATCTACCAGGTCGACGGGCACTCCATACAAACCGCCGCCCAGAGCCAGCGCTTCGTGCTGCAGGGGCGCTCGCTGGCCACCGACGGGCCCGCCGTCGGCTTTACCAAGGACGTCAACCCGCCGGCGGACCAGGTCCCGTTGACCTGGTTCGGCATCAACGACCGCTCCGGGCTGGATACCGTCCAGGGCCGCGGCTAGGCCGGCCACGATCGAGCCCGACTACCATCGACCCCCGTGCACAACCTGGAGATCCTCGCCGTCGACCCGCGCGACCCGCTCGCGATTCTGCCCGACCTCGAAGAGGCCCTCTCCGGGCGGCGCAGCCTACTCCCCGTCCCTCTCGACGACCCGGCGCGCGCGAACCTGCTGCGCAACACGATGGGCGTCGGTGAGCCCATCGACGAGGACATCGCCGCGGTCGTGTCCACCTCCGGCTCGACCGGGCGGCCGAAGGGCGCCGAGCTGACAGCGGCCAACCTCGTCGCCAGCGCGGACGCCACGCACCAACGCCTCGGCGGGCAGGGCCAGTGGCTGCTTGCCATGCCGGCGTGCTACATCGCGGGCCTGCAGGTGCTGGTACGCGCCCTCGTCGCCGGGGTAGAGCCGGCTGCGCTCGACCTGTCTCGGGGGTTTGTGATCGCCGATTTCGCCGCGCGCGCCCGCGAGATCGCGGATACGGGGGACCGGTGCTACACCGCACTGACTCCTCTGCAGCTGGCGAAGGCGACCTCGAGCCTGGAGGGCATCGAGGCGCTGAGGCTTTTCGACTCCGTCCTCGTCGGCGGCGCGGCGACCAACCCCGCCCTGCTCGAATCCGCACGCAAGCTGCGCATCAACGTCGTGACCACCTACGGGTCCTCCGAAACCTCCGGCGGCTGCGTCTACGACGGCCGGCCCATCCCCGGCGCGCGCGTCCGCATCTCCGGCGGGCGGATTGTCCTCGGCGGCCCGATGGTCGCGCGCGGCTACCGCAATGCGCCCGGCCACGAGGCGTTTTCCGAACCCGGCTGGTTTGCCACCTCCGACGCGGGCTCGCTCGACGGCGCCCACTTGACCGTCTCCGGCCGGCTCGACAACGTCATCGACTCCGGCGGCTTCAAGCTCCACCCCGAAGTTCTCGAGGACGCCATGCTGCGCGTCCCCGGCGTGACCGCCGCGTGCGTCGTGGGGGTCCCCGACGAGCGTTTCGGCCAGCGCATCTGCGCCGCCTACGTGGGCTCCGCCGATGTGGCGACGCTCATGGACGGGCTCGCGGACCTGCCGCGCTGGCAGGTGCCGAAGGACATCACGCTCCTGCCCGCTCTGCCGACGCTGGGCCCGGGCAAGGTCGACCGCGCGGCCGTGGCCGCGCTCTTCTAGCCCCGCGCTAACCCGACCGGCGCACGGCGATATCGTCCGCTTTGGTCGCCCCGATGGGGAACTCCCCGCCGCCCGCGCGAACCTGGATAAGCCCGGCGGTGGCCGCGCTTAAGACCTCGAGCGTGTCCCCGGGGCTGACCCCGTGGCGCTGGAGGTAGCGCAGAAGTTCCGGGTCGGCGTCGTTGACCTGCTCGAAGACGACTTTGTCGCCCGGCGCGACGTCCCCGAGGCGCATCTTTGACAGCGGCTCCGCGGTGCCGTCGGCAGTGGGGATGGGGTCGCCGTGGGGGTCTCGGGAGGGGTGGCCCAAAAAGGCGTCGACACGCGAGAGGAAGCGATCGCTCACGGCGTGCTCGAGCATGTCTGCCTCTTCGTGCACCTCGTCCCAGGAGTAGCCGAGGGTTCTCACCAGGAGGGTCTCGATGAGACGGTGGCGCCGCACGACGCCGACGGCGAGCGTGCGGCCGGGGTCTGCGAGCCGGACGCCGGCGTATTTTTCGTGCTCGACAAGGCCCTGCGCCGCGAGCCTCTTGACCGCCTCGGAGGCCGTGGGGAGCTTTTGCCCCGTGGCCTTGGCGAGCTCGCCAAGTGGGATCGGCGCGCCGAGGCCGTGGCGCTCCTCGTAGTTCCACATCACCTTGAGGTAGTCCTGCGTGCGCTCCGGCAGTTGGCGAAGGTGCATGAAGTCATCCTAGCTGGCGCCTTGCCGGGCGGGGGACGCGCGGCTACGCTCCCAAGTGTTCATTTCAATGAACTTTTGCTTCCATCTAACTGAAAGAAGGTGCGATGTCTCGCCTTGTCCCCCTCCTCCTCGCGCTCGTGCTCGGCCTCGCCGGGTGCGCGCCCGCTACTGACGACGCCCAGCACGGGGCCTTAAAGATCTTCGCCACGACCGGCTACCTCGCCGACGCCGCCCGCAACATCGCCCCCGACGCCGAGATCACCACCATGGTCGGCCCCGGCGGGGACCCGCACACCTACCAGCCAACGACCAAAGACCTCGAGACGATGCGCGATAGCGACCTCGTCGTGTGGAACGGCCTGCACCTCGAGGCCCACATGATCGACCAGCTCGAATCGCTCGGCGACAAGCAGCTCGAGGTGGGCACCAAGGTCGATTCCGGCGAGCTGCTGCCGTGGCCCGACCAGCCGGGCGCGGGAGAGAAGCTCTACGATCCCCACATCTGGAACAGCCCCGCGCTGTGGTCCCAGGTCGTCGACGCCATCGGCGCGAAGCTCGGCGAGATCGACCCAGAGCGCGCGCCCGAGTACGCCGCAGCCGCGGAGTCGTACAAGGGAGAGATCGCCGCGTCGGCGCAGCGCGCGCAGGAGGCCCTCGCCACGGTCCACCCGCGGATCCTCATCACCGGCCACGACGCGTTTAACTATTTTGGCAAGACCTTCGGCTTCGAGGTGTTCGCCACCGACTTCGTGACCACGGAGGCCGCGAAATCCCCGGCCCAGATCTCCGCGCTGGCGGATACGATCGCGCACGAGAAGGTGCCGGTGATCTTCCACGACAACCAGGCCAACCCGCAGGCCATCGACGCGCTGAAGGAGGCCGTGCGGTCCCGGGGCTGGGAGGTGGAGGTCTCCGATGCCGAGCTCTTCGCCGACACCCTGGGCCCCACCCCGCCGACGGATACCTACCTGGGTGCCTTTGAGCACAACGCCAACGTCGTCGCGGAGGCGCTCGCCTGATGCTCACAATCGACCACCTCACGGCCGGCTACGGCCGCCGCGTCGTGCTTGACGACATCAGCGTGGAGTTCCGCCCGGGTCGCATCGCCGGCCTCGTCGGCGCGAACGGGTCCGGCAAATCAACGCTGCTCAAGGCCGCCGTCGGCCTCATCGAGGCCCCCGGCGCGCGCATCGAGGCCAGCGGGCGGATCGGGTACATGCCGCAGCACGCGGAGATCGACTGGGACTTCCCCGCCACGCTTTTCGACGTCGCTCTCATGGGCCGCACCGGCCACCTCGCCTGGTGGCAGTGGCCGGGGCGCGAGGATAGGGCGGCCGCTGCGGCCGCACTGATGCGCGTTGGCCTCCAGGACAAAGCGAACGACCCGATTAGCGCCTTATCCGGCGGGCAGCGCCAGCGCACGCTGCTGGCCCGCGCGCTCGCCTCCGAGCCGGAGATTCTCATTCTGGACGAGCCTTTCGCGGGCGTCGATAAGCTGAGCCAAGACACGATCGTCGGCGTCCTGCGCGAGCTGCGCGAGAGCCTGACCACCATCGTGCTCGTGCACCACAACCTCGCCGAGGTCGCGGAGTTCTGCGACGACGTCGTGCTGCTCGGCCCCGACGGCATCATCGCGGCGGGTGAGACGGCATGCACGCTTGATGATGCCGCCGTGGCCACGCTGTTCTCCCTCCCCGGAGCGGCATCATGACCCCCGCGGACATTCTCGGCGACTACACCTACGCGCACACACTCACCGGCACCGTCACCATCGGCGCGTGCGCCGGGGCGCTGGGCCCCCTCGTCTACCTGCGCCGCCGAGCGCTTCTTGCCGACGCCATCTCGCACGCCAGCCTGCCTGGCCTCGTCGCCGCGTTCACCGCCGCTGCCCTGCTCGGGCTCAACGGCCGCAGCATCCCGCTGCTGCTCTGCGGGGCGATGGCGGCCGGATTCCTCGCCGTGCGCGCGATCGACCTGCTCCCCCGCATCGCCCCGATCCCCGCCGACGCCGCGATCGCGGCGGTGCTCACCACCTTCTTCTCCGCCGGGCAGCTCGGCATGCAGTACGTCTCGCGCACCCCGCTGCCGGGCAAGGCCGGGATCGAGGGGTTCCTCCTCGGCAACGCCGCCTCGCTCACCCGCGCCGACATCGTATCGACGCTCCTGGTCTGCGCCGCGGTGCTCGTCGCGCTCGCCGCCGTGCACCACCGCCAAGTCTCCTCTGTCTTTGACGCCCAGTTCGCACAGGTCTTAGGCCTGCGCCCGACCATCTACGGCAGCCTCGCGCTATTTGCGCTGACCGTGGTGACGGTGGTGGGCATCAAGGTCGTCGGCGTCGTGCTCATGATCGCGGTCGTGATCAGCCCGGCCGCCGCCGCGCGCCAATGGGTCACGAGGGTCCCGGCCTTCATCGCCGCCGCCGCGGCCATCGGTGCGCTCAGCTCCGCGGCGGGCTCCTATCTTTCCATCGCCCACTCGATCCCGACGGGCCCGGCCATCGTCATGGTGCAGTTCGGCATCGTCGCGGTGTGCTTCGCCTGCTCGCCGCGCAGGAAGGCGGTGGCCGCATGACGCTCGCTGCATCCGCCTGCATCCTCGCCGTGGCCACCGCGCTGGCCTGCGCAATCCCCGGTACGTTTGTGGTGCTCAACAAGGAATCAATGGTCATCGACGGCATCGGGCACGCCGTGCTGCCCGGCATCGCGGTGGGATACATGTTCACCGGGGACCTCGGCTCCCCCGTGCTCACGGTCACGGCGGCGCTCGGGGCTCTCGCGGTAGCGCTGGGGACCCAATGTCTGCGCCGCAGCGGCCTCGTCTCCTCCGACGCCGCGCTTGGCCTGGTCTTCCCGGCGATGTTCTCCTTCGGCGTGATCCTCATCAGCGCGCGCTTAAGCCACGTCCACCTCGACGTCCACGCGGTGTTGGTGGGGGACGTCAACCTCGTCGCGCTCACCTCGCCCGGCTACGCCGGGACCCTGTTCGCCATCGCCGCGGTGAACCTCGCGTTCGTGCTCGTCTTTCTCCCGCGCCTGACGGCGTGCGCGTTCGACGCGCCTTTCGCCCGGGTCAGCGGGGTTGGCGTCGGCGCGCTCCACACCGCGTTTATGGCTCTCGTGGCGCTGACCGCCAGCGCAGCGTTCCACACAGCGGGAGCGATGCTCGTCATCGCGCTGATGGTGCTCCCCGTCGTCTGCGCGCGGCTCACGTGTCGACGCCTCACCCACCTCATCCCACTTACCTGCGCGATCGCCCTCGCGAACGCGCTGGTGGGATTCTGGTGCGCCTACCACCTCAACCTCGCGACCTCGCCGTCCATCGCCCTGGCGAACGCGCTGCTTCTGTGCGCGCTTCTTATCCCGCGCTTCCGGGCTCGGGCTCGGCTAGCAGCTTAGCGACGTCCGCTGGCCCATACGTCGCCGCAATCTGCAGGTCATTTCCGCCGCCGCGGAGGTTTTCCCGCACCAGTGCCCTGCGCTGAGACCCCGGCACGATGGAGAACTCCCGCGGGTGGGGAAAGACCTGGCGCACCCGGTGCCCGGAGCGCAGTGCGCAGGCGTTGAGCCACACGTCGTCGGCACGAGGCGCGTGGTGGAGAAACTCCGTTCCCAGCGAGGCAACGTAATCGACCATCGCCGGCGGGTACGCCACGCCGGAGACCCCCGTGGAGAAGTGCAGGTGCGACGGAGCGGTGGTGCGGACTTGCCTCCAGCGCCGGTAGCGCTCGATCTCACCGCCCGTGGTGACGATGCGATGCGCGCGGTAAGCCACCACCGAACCCGGGTCGGCCTGCGCGGCGTTGAGTAGCTTCTCGACAAACCACCGCGGGTACATCATGTCGTCGTCAATCGTAATCACACGCGTGTCAGTCCCAGCACACTCCGCGAACGTGCCAAAATACTTCGTGTGTGGACCAAAAGCACCGTCCGAACAACGTACCTGAAGTCCCCGATCAACCAGACCCTTCAACGCTCTCGGCCACTCCGACTCGAAATCGCCCCGATCGAGCCAAAGATGCACTGGGAGCAGCTGCGTGCCCAGCAAGAGCGACGAAATTGCAGCCACCGCAGACGAGATTCGCTCGCCGTGAGTAGTCAAGGATACGACCACGTCGCCCTCCTGCGGAAACGACAGAGGCGAAGCGTGAGCCGCGAACTTTAGCCGTGGAGCACGCGCAAAAGCCCCTACCGAAATCAGCGCTTGGCGCGCGGCGTAGTCCAACCACATGATGTTCGACTTTAGCGGGTGAGTGTGCCTCCGTCCCCTCCGGCGGGCATGATGGAGGGCATGACGCGACCCGTACAACCCAGCGCCACGATCCGCCAATGGTGGCAGGCGGCGCGCCCGCACACCTGGCCGAACGCATTTTCGCCGGTCATTGCGGGTACCGGGGCCGCGGCGTTTGCTGGACAGGCGCACCTCGGCCGCGCGCTCATCGCCCTGGTTGTGTCCTGGGCCCTAATCGTTGGCGTGAACTACGCCAACGATTACTCCGACGGCGTGCGCGGCACAGATGACGACCGCACGGGCCCCACCAGGCTGACCGCTTCGGGGCTGGCCTCGCCCGCGCAGGTCAAGCGCGCGGCGTTTGCTTCCTTTGCCGTCGCCGCGGTCGCCGGGGTCGCACTCTCGCTCCTCTCCGCGTGGTGGCTGATCCCCATCGGTGCAGCATGTATTGCAGCGGCGTGGTTCTACACCGGCGGAGAAAACCCCTACGGCTACCGAGGTTTCGGCGAGCTGGCGGTGTTCGTGTTCTTCGGGCTCGTCGCGGTGCTGGGCACCGAGTTCACCCAATCCGGCGTAGTGAGCTGGGTGGGGTTGGCCTCCGCGGTGGGCGTCGGCGGCATCTCGGCCGCGGTGAACCTGGCGAACAACATTCGGGACATCCCCACTGATGCGGTGGCCGGCAAACACACGCTCGCGGTGCGCCTTGGCGATCGCGTTTCACGCTACCTTTTTGTCGCGCTGACCCTCACCCCCTTCGCCGTCAGTTTCGTCCTCGCCGTCGCCTGCCTCCCGGCCCTGGCGGCGCTACTCGCCTTACCGCTCGCGGTGGCAGCCGTCCTGCGGGTCGTGCGCGGGGCGCACGGCAAGCAACTCATCCCCGTGCTCGGCCTCAACGGGACGGCAATGCTCGCATGGGCCATCATCACCGCGCTCGCCCTGGCGTGGAGTGGACAGGCCTTCTCCTAGTCGTCAAAGCTGTCAGCTCTCTCGCTCACGCCTGGCGGCACGAGCGGGCCGGTGAAATCGACGTCGCGTTCCGGCAGCCCCCGCGCGCGGGAGATGAACCGTCGCCCTCCGAGGAAACGGAACTCGATATCGCGTCCGTTGGTACTGATGTGCGCCAGGCCGTTTGTGACCTTCGAATGACAGGCAGAGCACAGCGGGATGAGGTTTTCGAGCTCCGTTTTTCCTCCTTCGCACCACTCCTTGATGTGGTGTACCTCAATAAATCGGGCATGATTGCACCCCGGCATCGCGCACTCGTAGCCCCAGACCGCAAGCAGGGCGCGCAACTGGCCGTCGTTAACAAAGCGAGTGCTCTTGCCGACGTGCACAGTCACGCCATTGTCGTCAATAAGGTGTAGGCGCACGAACGCGTCCCCCACATAGTTCTGCAGCACCGACGAGGGCGCTGCAACGTTTCCGGGCAGCCATGCGCGCCCGTTTGTCGTCATCATGATGTTGACGTGAGCGCCCGGGGTGCGCAGATCGCTCACCGGCCTCGTCCTCACCACGTTGATCATGGAGAGCAGCGCTCCATACATATCCTCCCTCGTCGGAGGGCCGAACCTCGAGAGAGGCTTGCGCTTTTGATCCGGCTCCGGTTCCAGTTCCTGCTCCTGCGACGGGCACGCCTCAGGGAGCTTCCTTTTCTCCTCCAGGAGGTCATCAATTCTCTCGCCGTCGGCGAGGTCTTCCTCGGTCACATCGTCAAAGCCGTAGTCGGCGAGCTGCGCAACCTTGAGCGCGGCAAGGTACGCCGCACCATCCGCCGCGTTGAGGCGGGCGGTGATGACGACGTCGCCGTTATCCTCCACCCGCACGCTGTGGTGATACTCACGCGTCTCCGCCCCATCGCTCGGTTCGAGACCAGCCAATGCCCTCTTGAGCTCGGGGAAACAGAGACGCCTTGCAAGGTCCACGAGCTGTCTTTCGTTTTCTACGGTTAAACGTTTGAGCAGGTAACGGACCGTCGAATAGCACACCTCTCCTCGCCGGAACGCGGCCGTGAGCATGGGAAACTGCTCAAGCTGGCGGGCGACGCCAACGTACTCGAACGCAGTGGATGGAGCGATATGGATCTCCCGCGCCAACCAGCCGGCGGTACATGTCTCGCCAAAGTTTTCGAATAACCCTCGCGCGTCAAACTCCGCGATCGCGATAAGCAACTCGGCCTTAGAGCGGGTGGACCACTCCTGGTGGCGACGTATCGCGTGGATCACGACAGCGTCTTCATCGCTACTAGCGACGGATTGTGCACCCCATACATCCAACATTGCTACCCCCGTACAAGTGTTCGACCTTTCGCCTCTCATGGTAGCGGATTACCGTGACCCGGTCAAGGGTTTTTCGAACGTTTTTTCTATAGAGAAGATTCGCGTGCGGGCGTGGTGCGTCACTCTGCAGCGGCAGAGTCAGACCACTCTCTCCCACTCTGCAGCGGCAGAGTCAGGCAGACTCAATCCATAGAGATCCACATCACAGCTTTACAATAAATGAGAAATACTGCACCGGCGCGGCGATGCGCAACTACGCACCGTCGCCAAGCCTCAGAGGAACCACAATGGATACGGTACAGGTCGGAAAAGGTCTACCCGCGCTCGCAGTGGACGTCGGGGGAACCAACATCAAGGCCGGCTTCGTTCACGAAAACGGGGAGATCGAAAAGGTCGTCATCCTGCCGACTCCCCCGGGCAAGAACAAGGCCCCCGGGGTCATCGATACCATCGTCGAGCTCTCCGACAACCTGGCGGAGTCCGGGCGAAGCGCCCGAGTCGGTTCGGTACTCATTCCCGGCGTGGTCAATGACCGAAAAGGAATTGGCGTCCACTCCGAGAACCTCGGGTGGGACAACGTACCGTTCGCGGACATCCTCACCGAGCGGCTCGGCTACCCCGTCTCCGTGACGCACGATGTCCGCGGGTCCGGCATCGCCGAGTACCAGCTCGGCTACGCGCACAGGTTCGATAACGTCGTGGTGCTCACCATAGGAACTGGCATCGCGGGCGCGATCTTTATCAATAGGCAGCTTATCGACGGCGACGGGTTCGCCGGCGAAATCGGCCACATCCCGGTGTTCGGTTCCAACGGTCCGCTCTGCGTCTGCGGCCAGGCGGGATGCCTGGAGACGGTGGCATCCGCCGCTGCTGTCGCCCGCGAGTACCAACGCCTCTCCGGTATCAAGGTCATGGGTGGCAAGGAGGTTATTGACCTCGCGCTCTCCGGCGATACCCTCGCGGCGCGGATCTGGGACCGCGCCACGCTGGGCCTGGCCAAGTGCATCTCCCAGCTGTGCAGCATCATCGCCCCGGAGGCAATCTTGTTCGCAGGTGGGTTCTCCGGCGCCGGGGATACCCTGCTCAACCCGGTGAGCGAAAAGCTCGATAGCATCCTGACCTTCCAAAGGCGCCCGGAGATTGGCTGCTCGAAGCTCGGGGCAAAGGCCGGTTTGGTGGGCGCAGCACTGCAGACGAGAACTCTCGCGGAAAGGCTCGGCCTCTAGGCCCGGCACCCCCTTTGCCACCGCGCATGGGTACGCGGGGCACTCATTACACGAATCCACGTGGGAGGAAAAACATGTCATTTGCGAGCGAGCTCCGGAAGGTTCCCCCGGCGGGCAAAACTGTGGCTTTTACCGCCGCCACGCTCGGCATCACCTACGGCTACGACATCTCCAACATCGCCGGAGCCCTGCTGTTTTTGCCCGCCGACCTCGGGTTGAACACCAACCAGGCGGCGGCTATGGCCACTAGCGTGGTCGTGGGACAGATCCTTGGGGCGATGCTTGGCGGGGTCGTCGCCGACAAATTCGGCCGGCGCAACTCGATGCTCCTCATCGCGGCCGGCTACGCTATTTTTGCCGTGCTCTCGATGCTCGCCCCGGGCACCGCAACGCTGCTGTTGTGTAGGACCCTACTCGGCTTCACCATTGGCCTGTCGGTCTCCATCGTGCCGGTCTTCATCGCCGAGGCCGCGCCCTCGCGGGTCCGCGGCGGCCTCCTCGCCGCCTACCAGGTCGCTACGGTGATCGGCGTCGTGTCCGGCTACATCATCTGCTGGCTGCTCTCCTTCTCCGAAAGCTGGCGCCTCATGCTCGGTGTCGCGGCGGTCCCGGCCCTGGTTGTGCTCGCGATGCTCTTCCGGCTGACCGAAACCCCGACCTACTTAATGATGCAGGGCCGCGAGCGGGAGGCCGCCGAGGTGCTCCACACGCTCGAGGGCGACCCGCGCCGTGTCGACGAGGAATTGGCGTCCATCCGCGAGGCCTTAAGCGAGCAGTCCGAGCGGGGAAGCCTGAGGGAGATGTTTAGCGGATACCTCGCCCGCGCCACGATGTTCGCGATCGTGCTCGGGTTCTTCGTCCAAATCACGGGCATCAACGCCACGATCTACTACGCACCCCAGATCTTCGAGCAGATGGGCTACGTAGGCAACACCCAGCAGCTCCTCCTGCCGGCCTTGGTGCAGTTCTTCTCGCTCATCGCCGTTGTCGTCTCCATGAATATTATCGACGACTTCGGCCGCCGCAAGGTCTTGCTCTCCGGCATCGGTGTGATGATCTTCGCCAACGTCTTGCTGGTCATCACCTACGGCCTCGGCGGGGGCTTCTCCGGCTTCTACCAGTACCTCGGCTTGTTCGCGATCGTCATCTTCACCATGGGCTTTACCTTCGGCTTCGGCGCCTTGGTCTGGGTCTACGCCGGCGAGATCTTCCCCGCGAAGTACCGCGCGCTGGGCTCGTCGATCATGCTCACCGCCGACCTCGTCGCCAACGCGATTGTGGCGCAGGCCTTCCCGCCGCTGCTCGGCGCCGTGGGCGGCACCGGTGTCTTTATGATCTTCGGCGCGCTCTGCCTGTTCGCCTTCCTCTTCGTGCTGCGCTTCGCCCCGGAGACCAAGGGGCGCAACCTGGAAGACATCCACCGTTTTTGGGCCAATGGCGCGAAGTGGGACGCGCAGATACGATAGAGAGTGATCACTCAAGCCGTTATCGCTCACTTTCAATCACTGAAGTTCGACCGGAAGGACCCCCGCCATGACCGCAACCCCCGCTCTCCCCGGAGCCTCCATGGACCGCGAGCTCCACTCGCAGCCTGACGTCTGGCGCGCGGCGCTCGACCTGGCTGAGCGCGGCGTGTTCGCCGACGTGACATTCCCCGGGCGCGGCGCCAGCGTCGCGGTCATCGGGTGCGGAACTTCCTGGTTCGTCGCGCAGGCCTACGCTGCGTTGCGCGAGGACAACGGCTACGGCCCCACGGATGCCTACACCCCCACGGAGATGCGCCTCGGCCGAACCTACGACGCCTACGTCCTCATCTCGCGCTCGGGGACGACGACCGAGGTCGCCGAGCTCATTGACTCCCTCCCGGACGGCGCTCACACCATCGCCGTCGTCGGCGTGGCGGACAGCCCGATCGCGCACAAGGCAACCCAGGTCATCGACCTCGGCTTCGCCGATGAAGAATCCGTGGTGCAAACCCGGTTTGCCACCACCGCGCTGATGGCCCTGCGCACGACCGTGGAAGACCTCGACTACCTGCGCGGCCTCCCCGCCTCAGCGCAGGCTGCTCTCGAGGAAGAGCCGGAGGACGGGCTTGTCAACGCCGAGCAGTACACGTTTTTGGGCAGCCGCTTCGCGCTCGGGCTCGCCCAGGAGGCCGCGCTGAAAATGCGCGAGTCCTCCCAGGCGTGGACGGAGTCCTACAACTCGATGGAGTACCGCCACGGCCCCATCGCCATCGCCGCGCCGGGCCGGATCGTCTGGGCCCTCTCTGAGGTCCCCGAGGGGCTGGCCGACCAGGTCGCCGCCACCGGGGCGAGCCTGATCACTCACGGCGAGGATCCCCTCGTCGAGCTCGTCCGCCTGCACAAGGTGGCCCTGGAGACCTCCCGCGCCCGCGGGCTCGACGCCGACGCGCCGCGCAGCCTCACGCGCTCCGTCATCCTGGATAAGTAAGCCATGCCCCGCGTCATCACACTCACTCCGGCGCCCGCCCTCGACGTCACCATCACGGCCGATTCGCTGCGTCCCGGCCACTCCCACAGGGTCGCCCCGGCGCACCGCCGCCTCGGCGGCAAGGGGATCAACGTCGCCAACATCCTCGCACAGCAGGGCTTCGACGCGCAGGCCATGGGGCTCATCAACGAACGCGACGTGCGCGAGGCGGGCGGGCTCGACCCGCGGCTCGCGCTGCGCTTTACCGATACCGACACCCCGCTCCGCTCGACGTGGTCGATCTTCTCGGTCGAAGACGGCGATACCGCGATGTTTAACGAGCCGGCCCCGCCGTTCACGCCCGAGGACTACGATCGCCTCGCAGCAGACGTGCGCCGCTGCGCCACGGAGGCCGAGCTGCTCGTGGTCAGCGGGTCGGTGCCCGCCAACCTCGATCCCGGCTTCCTGCCCGCACTGTTGGGCGATGTGGCGGCCGGGGGCGTCGACGCAATCGTCGATACGCAGGGCCGCTCGCTTATCGACGCCTGCGCACAACGCCCCCTGTGGGTCAAGCCCAACCACCACGAGCTCGCCGCCGCGCTCGGGCACGACGACGTGTGCGCAGGCGCACAGCAGCTCCTCGCAGCCGGGGCCCGCGGCGTCGCCGTCTCCATGGGCGCGGACGGCTTGTTGCTCGTCACGGAGCAGCGCGGCCTGCACGCCCGGCTCGACGCCCCCGTTGCCGGAAACCCGACCGGGGCCGGCGACGCCGTCGTCGCCGCACTGGCGGCCGCTCACCTCACGGGCGAAGACCTCGACGCCGCCGCCGTCCGCTGCATCGCCTGGTCCGCGGCGGCGGTGCTCTCTCCCGTCGCCGGCACGCTGCCCGCGCAGTGGGAGGAGCTTTCTCACCGAGTCGACATCCGCGAGGTACACACGACGAAAGGAACCGCACAATGACCACAGCCTCGACCCTCGAGATCGTCTCCGCCGCAGCGCAGCGCGGCACTGGCGTGGGGGCGTTTAACGTCATCCACATAGAAACCGCCGAGGCGCTGGCCCGGGCGGCCGAGACCGCCGGCCTGCCGGTGATCCTGCAGATCAGCCACAACTGCGTGCGCTACCACGGCTCGCTCGAACCCATCGCGCTGGCCACCCTCGCCATCGCCCAGTCCGCCTCGGCCCCCGTGGCCGTCCACCTCGACCACTGCGAGGACCTCGAGCTGGCCAAGCGGGCAGTCGATCTGGGGTTTAACTCCGTGATGTACGACGGTTCCACGCTCGACTTCGACGCCAACGTCGCCACCACCCGGGAGGTCGTCGCATACGCACACGACCGCGGCTGCGCGGTCGAGGCGGAACTCGGAGAGATTGGCGGCAAGCTCGGCGCCCACGCCCCCGGGGTGCGCACGAACCCCGCGGAAGCGCGGCGCTTCGTCGAGGAAACCGGCGTGGACCTCCTCGCCGTCGCCGTGGGCTCGGAGCACGCCATGCAGGAGCGCACCGCGCGCCTGGATAAGGATCTCATCGCCGAGCTGCGCAGCGCCGTTCCGGTGCCCCTGGTGCTCCACGGCTCCTCCGGCGTGCCCGACGACGAGATCGTCCGCGGGGTGCGCGCGGGGATGACCAAGATCAACGTCTCCACCCACCTCAACGGCCACTTCACCCGCGCCATCCGGCGATTCCTCGATGACAACCCCACCGTGACCGACTCGCGCACGTACGTCAAGGCCGGGTCCCAGGCGCTGAGCGAGGAGGCCGCGCGCCTGCTGAAGGTGTTCGCGGCGTGAACCGGGCCGAGCGGCTCAGCCGAATCCTCGACCTCGTCGGGGAGAGCCACTCCGTCACCGTCGACGAGGTGACCTCGGCCCTGGGGGTCTCCCCGGCGACCGCGCGGCGCGACTTCGACGCGCTCACCCAGCAAGGCAAAGTCCGGCGGGTGCACGGTGGCATCACCGCCAACGTGGTCTCCTTCGACATGCCGCTGCGTCAAAAACGCTCCCACAACCACGCCCAGAAGGAAGAAGTGGCGCGCTACTGCCTCTCCCTGCTCCGCCCCGGCGACGCGATCGGGCTCACCGGGGGATCAACCGTAGGGCTCATCGCCGAGCAGCTCCTGCCCTGGGCAAGCGAGCTGGCGCGCGACGCAGGCCCAGCGGCGAAGCCGGTGCTCACGGTGGTGACCAACGCCGTGGACGTGGCCTTTTTCCTCTCCTCCGCCCCGGCGATCCGCGTCGTCGTCACGGGTGGGGTGCTCAACCACTCCTCCATCGAGCTCACCGGACCGCTCGGCCACGACACGCTGGGCAAGATCTCGCTTGATTACGCCTTCTTAGGGGTCAACGGGTTCGACGAGCAGGGCCCAGGCACCGTCGACGAAAACGAGGGGGCAACCAACCGGCTCATGGCCTCGCGCGCGAGGCAACCGATGGCGGTGATGGACTCCAGCAAGCTCGGCCGCCGTTCCTTCTACAGCCTGGGCGGCGCGGAAACGGTCGGCTCGGTGGTTGTGGATGCGTCGATTAGAGACGCCCAAATCGCCGAGCTCACCGCCCGCGGCTACACCGTCCACGTCGCTCACGGGCGCGTATACAGGCCGGACTAGCATGGCAGAGGGAACGAGGAGGCAGACCATGACCACCACCCTGTTGACGCACGCCACGCTGTATCGCGGCGGCATCGGCGAGATCGAGGACGACGCGGACGTCCTGCTTGGCGACGGCCGCATCGCCCGCATCGGCCACGGCATCACCCCCGAGCCGGCGTGGGAGGTCACCGACCTCGCCGGCGCCCCGCTCGTGCCGGGCTACGTCGACATCCACTGCCACGGCGCGCAGTGCGCCGCCTTCGACGACGGGGCCGGTGCCGTCGATAAGATCCTGCGGGCCCACCAGGCGCACGGCACCGCCTACCAGTGCCTCTCCCTGGTCACCAACGGCGTCGAGGACATGGAGCGGCTCATCGGCGAGCTCGCGCCCGTGGCCAAGAGCAACCGGCACGTGCTGGGGATCCACCCGGAGGGCCCGTTTTTGCACCCCAGCCACAAAGGCGCCCACCCCATAGATCTGCTGCGCGATCCCGACCTCGGCTCCCTCTCCCGCCTCGTCGAGGCCGCCGACGGCACAATCGCGCAGGTCACCCTCGCCGTCGAGCGCGACGGCGGCCTCGCCGCGGTGGACTACCTGCGCGAGCGCGGCATCGTCGCCTCCCTCGGGCACACCTCCGCCACCTTCGAGCAAGCACAGGCCGCCTTCGACGCCGGGGTCAGCATCCTCACCCACACCTTCAACGCCATGAACAGCATCCACCACCGCGCGCCCGGGCCCGTCATCGCGGCGCTACGGGACCCCCGGGTGTGGCTCGAGGTGATCAACGACGGCATCCACGTCCACCCCTCGGTCGTCGCCACGCTCTTTGCGCAGGCCCCCGAGCGGATGGTGCTTATTACCGACGCCATGTCGGCGACCTGCGCCCCCGACGGCCCCTACAAGCTCGGCACCCTCGACGTGGTGGTCGCCGACGGCGTGGCCCGCCTGAAGGAGGGTAGCTCGCTCGCCGGGTCGACGCTGACGATGGACCGCGCTCTCGCCCACGCCGTCACGGCGTGCCAGGTGCCGCTCGACGGCGCCGTGGCAGCGGCTACCCGGCACCCGGCGCAGGCGGTCGGCGCCGCAGACATCGCCGGGGCCATCGCGCCCGGCCGCGACGCCGACGTGATCGTGCTCGACCCCGCCACCTACCTACCCGCGCAGGTCTACGTGGGCGGGCGGCGCGTGGCATAGCATGCTCGACGTCCTCACCGGCTTCGCCATCATGTCTTTTTAACTGCCATTGTTCGGCGTCTGCTTATAGCACCCAGTCCTACACCGAGAGCAGCGCCGATGAGAAGCAAAGTAGAGAACGGGATGGCGGAAGCATTCATCAATATGAGTGCTTGGACCACACCAGTCAAGGGGGGAATCATAAACCACCACCAAGTAAAACCGCGTTGAGCCGTATCTCGCCACGACAGCAGAAGAGTCAGCACTGGATTAAGAACAACCAGCGGGACGGCCCACCCCAGTGGCCCAAAAACGGGCGAAACCAACAGAAGTACTGTGGATACGAGTACATACGTGATTAACAATCGCCAGCGTGGTTCCATTGAATCGCCTCCAAGCAGAAACATTACTTGACGGAAATAATACGGAAAGAGAAATGCAGCATGCTCGACGTCCTCACCGGCTTCGCCGTCATCTTCGCCGTCGTCGGCGTCGGCTACGTCCTCGCGCACCGCGGCGTGATCGGCGAGGGGGAGCAGCGGCTGCAGTTCAACCGCGTCGCGTTCTGGGCCACGACACCCTCGCTCATCTTCTCGCTCGTCGCCACCTCCGAGACCAGCACGTTGTTCTCCCCCGTCAACGCGGTGGTCTTCGCTGCCTCGCTCACCACGATGGCGCTGTTCTGGGCGATCTCGGCGGCCGCCTTTCGCCAGGACGTGCCCACCACGATGGCCGGGGCGGCGGCATCGAGCTACTTCAACTCCGTCAACATGGGCCTGCCGATCGCCACCTACGTCATCGGGGACGCCACCTACGTCGTGCCCGCGCTGGTCATGCAGATGGCGGTGATCTCCCCGTTCATCATCGCCGGGCTCAACGCCGGGGGAGCCGGCAAGCACCACGTGCGCGAGGCGATCCTGCGCGGGCTGAGCGCCCCGATGGTGCTCGCGGCAATCGCGGGGACCATCGTCGCGGTGTCCGGCTGGACAATCCCCGAGCCCGTCATGGCGCCAATCAAGTACCTCGGGGCGGCCTCGCTCCCGCTCATCCTCATGAGCTTCGGTGCCTCCATCAAAGGCACGCGCGTGCTGCGCGAAGGGCCGGATCGCGTGCCAACGCTCACCGCCACCGCCCTGAAGCTCACCGCCATGCCCGCATTCGCCTTCGGCATCGGCTCGCTCGCCGGGCTCGAGGGCAACCAGCTCTACGCCGCGGTCATCCTCGCGGCGCTTCCCACCGCGCAAAACGTCTACAACTACACGGCCAACTACCGCGTCGGCGAGATCGTCGCGCGCGATACCGTCTTCCTCACGACGTTCCTCGCGCTGCCCGCGATGCTCGTCATCGCCGCCGTGCTCTAGCGCCTCTCCAGCTCCTCACGAATCCAGCGCTTGCGCTCGTCGCGCTGCGCCCGCCAGGTCGCCAGCGCCTCGACGGCCGCCACCCGCTGGCGGGAGAAGATGACCATCGACAGCGGGAACGCGACGATGAGCGCCAGGAGCGCCGACATGATCAGCGGCACCGGGGCACCGATGGCCGCAGCGAGGGCCTGAATCGCCACCGTGAGCGCGACAAAAAGCAGCAGGCGCAGCCCGCCGTAGACGGCCACGGCCTTGTTCGCGCGGCGGCGCACTGCCGGATCGAGAGAGTTACTCACAGACCGCTACCCTACCGAAGGCCCCGACACAGTATGTTTATGGGCATGGGAAGACTCTTGCTCGTGGCCTTGGTCATCCTGGCCATCTGGATGCTGTGGCGGGCCTTCGGGCCGGCCAGCCGGAAACCGGCAGCCCCTCCGCCCGCCATCAAGGGCCCGGATGATGACGAAGAGTTCCTCTGGAACATCGAAAAACAGCGCTTCAAGGAGCGCCGGGCACGAGAAGAAGCAGAACAACGCAGGCGCGAGGAAGAGCAGCGGCGCAGGCGCCTAGGGGGCGGCGAGGACTAAGCCAGCTCGGCCAGCTCAGCCAGCTCAGCCTCGGCGGCGAGCACCTCGGGCAGCGTCGCGGCCCACTGGAGCGAGTGGCGCACCCCATCGGCCACCGAGTATTCCGGGCGCCAGCCGAGCACCCGGGCGGCCTTGTCAATGCGCGCGGCGCTGCCGACCACGTCTCCCTCACGCCGCGGGGCGGCCACGACGTCGAGCGGGGCTCCGGTCGCCTCCCCCACGGCGGCAGCGAGCTCGAGCACCGTCGTGCCCGTGCCGGTGCCCAGGTTAATCACCTCGTAGGCGCCGAGCTCCGCCTGGAGCGCCAGCACGTGGGCGCGCGCGAGGTCCCACACGTGGACGTAGTCGCGCAGGCCGGAGCCGTCGCGGGTCGGCCAATCCACCCCGGTGACGGTGAACGGGACACCGGTGGTGTGCGCGGTGATCATCTTGCCCAACGCGTGTGACGGCGCCGGGTTCTGCAGGCCCGTGCGCAGCTGGGGATCCGCGCCGATCGGGTTGAAGTAGCGCAGCGCGATCGCGCGGATGCGCCCCGTGGCGGCCGTATCCGCCAGCACGCGCTCGAGCATCCACTTCGACGCCGCGTACGGGCTCGTCGGGTGCACCGCGCTGCCCTCGTCGACCATGAAGTCCGGGCCCGGCTCGTACATCGCGGCGGTGGAGCTGAGCAGGAAGGTCTTCACCCCGCGGGCGGAGAGGGCGTCGATAAGCGAGACAGCTCTTCCCACGTTGTTGTCGTAGTACTTCAGCGGCGCCTCGACGCTTTCGGGAACGACGATCTTGGCCGCGCAGTGGATCACCGCGTCGATGTCTGGATGGTCGTCAACAATCCGATCGAGCAACGCGCGATCGGCGATGTCGCCCTCGTAGTGGGCGAAGCGGCGCGCGAAGACGCGCAGGCCCGTGGAGTAGTCATCGAGGATAACCGGGGTGATGCCGTGGTCGACGCAGCAGGACGCGACCGTCGACCCGATGAAACCGGCCCCGCCGGTGATGAGCACCTTCATTTAGTTCAACCCCGCGTAAGAGTGTAGCCCGGCAATGACAGTGTTGACGTAGGTCATGTTGAAAATCGTCATGGCCAACGCGAAGACGTTGATCCACGCCGCAGGAACGTTCTTCCACCCGGCCGTGGCGCGGGCGTGCAGGTAGGCGGCGTAGAGGATCCACGTGATCAAAGACACCGTCTCCTTCGCGTCCCAGCCCCAGGGCCGGCTCCAGGCCGCCTCGGCCCAGATCGCGCCGAAGACGATGCCGATGCCGAACAGCGGCAGCGTGATAATCGCCGTCTTGTACGTGATCTGATCGAGCGTCTGCGCGCTCGGCAACGGGCGGGCCAGCGCGCCGAAGAAGCCGGATTCCTCCCCCTTCGGCTGCCACATGCGCAGCAGGTAGAGCAGCGCGAAGATGCCCGAGACGATGCCGATGGAGGCGCCGATGGAGACCGAGGAGACGTGCACCGGCAACCAGTAGGACTGCAGCGCGGGTATCACGGGGGCGGCCTGCATGTAGAACAGGGTGGAGTTTAAAAACATCGCCACAATCATCGGCGAGAGCACCCACACCCACAGCGTGTGCCAATTCTTGCGCTGGATCACCACCGCGGCGGCGACCATGATCACCGCCGACATGAACAAGATGTATTCGTAGAGGTTACCCAGCGGGAAGCGGCGCGCGGCCAGGCCGCGGGTGGCAAAGGAGGTGAGGTGCAGCACGATGCCGAACCACACCAGGGCCTGCGTCATGTTCGCCCACTTACGCGCCCCGGCGACCCGGCGCTCGTATTCTTGCTGGTCGAAGGTGTCTGCCTCGACGATGTCCGGCCCGCCGGCCCCGACGGCGACCTTCTCTCGGGCCTGGGCGCGCTGACGGCGCATGTCCACAACCCCGAACATGCGGCCGTAGTAGATGCACGCCATGACCAAGGCGACGAGGTAGATGACGAAGGCAGTGCGGAACGTCAGGTCCGAGAGATCTGCCAGGGTGGAGTCGACGAGCATAGGCTAAACCTACCCCACTGCGGCGAGACTAACCAAGGTCATCGGCCACGTCATCTTCCTCAGAGGCGTCGTCAGTGCCGTTATCGTCGCGCCGCGACGTCCCGCCGAACACGCGCCCCGCGAGCTCGTCGAACTCCGCGCCCCACCCTGCGCGGTCCGTGCGCGCCAGACCGGCCATTTCCACGCGCGTCGATTCCCCCTCCGGTACGAGGCGCACCCAGATGCGGCGCCGCTTGATCGCCACCGAGCCGATGAGGGAGGCGAGCATGAGCGCCGTCGCCGCCAGCGCCCACCCCTGGGTGGGATCGTGCGCGATTTGGTAGTTGGCGTACTCGGCGGCGCCGTCGAAACGCACGCGCACCCCTCCCTCAAGGGTGACCTCCTCGCCCTGCGCGAGGTTGACCCGGTCGGTCTTGCGCAGCCTGCCGTCGGCGATGAGCGCCTGGTCGAGCACGAAGATGTTCTGCGGCCGTCCCGTGTCTAACCCCGCGTCGCCGCGGTAGATGTCCACCGCCAACGCCGGGTCCGTCATCGCCGGGAAGGAAGAGCGCAGCTGGTCCCCGTTCGGCCCGGTCCAGCTCGCGGTGGGGGCAAAGGCGCCCTCGATGGCGATCTGGTTCTCCCGGCGCTGCGCAAGATCCGGATACATCCCCGCCGGCGGGTCGAAGCGCAGCACTCCGGAGGAGAGGAAGTTTTGCACGTCCGTCGGCCGGAACTGGATCATCTGCGTGCGCGACTCCCCGTTCGGCCAGGTCACGGTGACCTGAGGCGCGAACCCGTGGCCCTGAAGGTAGACGCGGTCACCGCGGATGCGCAGCGGGTGGTTCACGGCAAGGGTGTAGTCCTGCCACCCGGAGCGCTCGGCGCCCAGGTCCGCGGTATAGGAAATGTCCGAGGAGAAGCCGTTCGCCTGGCCGGTGTTGAGGTAGGAGGCCTTGAAGTTGTGCGACTCGAAGCAAAACGGGGTGAGCCCGGTGCCGTCGAAAAGCGGGCCCGCGCGGAAGGTGTCGTAGTTCGCCGGAGAAGTGTTGCAGAACTCCCGCGAGCGCTCCACCGGCACCGCCGAGGGTGCCTCCGAATTCGTCACCACGATGACCTGACCCTCGTAGTAGACCATGCGGCCGGCCGTAAAGGTGACGATCATCGCGACGATCCCGATGTGGAAGAACAGGTTCGCCAGCTCGCGGGCGTAGCCCCGCTCCGCCGAGATCGAGCGCGCCCCGGCGCGATCCTGCTCGGGGGTGTAGGTGGCGGTGTGCCAGCGCCGCAAGACCCGCGCGAGGTCGGCTTCAACCTCGGCGAGCGGCTTGTCGACGACCCCGTCCGCGTGCAGCGGCATGCGGTGCAGATACTTCGGCGCGCGCACCGGGGTGGCGCGGAATGCCCGCCAGTGCTCCGCCGTGCGCGGGAGGATGCAGCCGACGAGGGAGACCATGAGCAGCGCCACGATGGCGATGAACCAGGTCGAGCCGAAGACGTTGAACAGCTGCAGCCGGTCGTAGATGGGGCTCATGACCGGGTTGGCCTTGTAGAAGTCGTCGACAAGCGAGGCGCTCACCGAGCGCTGCGGCAAGAGCGCGCCCGGGATCGCAGCGAGGGCGAGGAGGAAGAGCAAGATCAGAGCCGTGCGCATGCTGGTCAGCCAGTGCCAGGCGCGCCTGAGCCATGTCGCTACGGTACGCATCACACCACGCTCGCCCCGTAGCCCACCACGAGCTGGCGCGACCAGCCCACGAAGTAGCCCCACGCCCCGGTCACCAGCATAAGGCCGACGACGATCATGGCCACCCCGCCGGCGATCTGGATGGCGCGCGAGTGGCGGCGGAGGAAGTCCACCCCGGCGACCGCCTGCGCGGAGCCGAGGGCAAGCAGGACGAACGGCAGGCCAAGGCCCACGCAGTAGGCGGTGACGAGGAAGATCCCGCGCGCCGCGGTCATCCCCTCGGTGCCCACAGAGACGGAGATGATCGCCGCGAGCGTGGGCCCCAGGCACGGGGTCCACCCCAGCGCGAAGACCCCGCCGAGCAGCGGGGCGCCGATGAGCGTGGTCCACCGTCGCGGCGCCGGGCGGGTGTCGCGCTGCAGCAGGGGCACCGCGCCCATAAACACCAGCCCCATGAGGATCGTGACCACCCCGCCGAGGCGCATGAGCACCTCGGCGTTGAGGGTAATGAGCCTGATCGCGCCGAACACCGAGACCGTGGCCAGGAGGAATACGACGGTAAACCCAAGGACGAACAGGCCGGCCGCGCCCGCCACCGAGGCCCGGCGCGTGGCCACCCGGGGGCCGCGCTCGCCGAACTCCATCTCCCCGCCGACGACGCCGGTGAGGTAGGACAGGTAGCCCGGCACGAGCGGGATGACGCACGGGGAGGCAAAGGAGACCAGGCCGGCCACCGCGGCTGCCACCGCGCCGAGCAGGAGGGGGCCGGTGAGCACGAGGTCAGAGAAGAACTCGCCCACGACCTCACTCCCCCACGAGCTTGTCGGTCACGGCGGTGACGTCGCTTGCTGTGACCTCGCGCAGGAACACCGCCGCCGGGCGGTGCTGCTTATCCAGCACCACGGTTGTCGGGATCACCGAGCTGGGCACCCCACCGAGCGCCGCCGCGGACTTAAACGGCGGATCGTAGATCGAGGGGTAGGTCACCGCGTTGTCGGTGACGAAGTCGCGGGCGATCTGCGGGTTGTAATCGCGCACGTTGATGCCCAGCACGGTGCCGCTTTCCCCCAGGTGGTCCTGGATCTCCTGCAGGTCGTCGACCTCCGCGCGGCACGGCGCGCACCACTGGCCCCACGCGTTGAGCACGACAACCTTGCCCTCGTAGTCCGCCAGCGAGATCTGCGTGCCGGGCTCCATGAGCGATTCCCCGCTCAGCTCGCCGAGCGGGGCGCGCTCCGGCTCGTCGTAGAAGATCTCCACCTGCCCGCCGGGGGAATGGAATGAAAAGGTCTCCCCACCACTGGGCGCGGCACACCCGGTGGTCATCAGTGCCGCCGCCACGAGCGGGGCTACTCGTTTGCGCATCTAGACGTCCTTCGCTGGTTCTCTGTAGGAGAAGTCAACAACATCAGGTCCCTCGAACACAAGCGAGGTCACGCTCGCCAGGTCGCACTTGCGGCGCACGTGCGGCATGCGCTTGCCCTGGGCGTGGCGCTGCACCATCACTATCGGCAGCTGGTGGCTGACCACCACCGCCTCGTGGCCTTGTGCCTGCGTGCGCGCGTGCCCCACGGCGCGCCACATCCTCTCGAAAATCTCTTCGTAGGACTCCGACCAGCTGGGCTCGAGCGGGTTGGTCATGTGCCGCCAGCGCGGCGGGTACCACAGCTGCGAGCGCAGTCCCTTGGTGCGCAGCCCCTCGAAGACGTTCGCGGACTCGATGAGATCGCCGAGCGTGTCCACCTCGCACCCGGTAACCTCTGCGATCGGCGCGGCGGTCTCCTGGGCGCGCTCTAGCGGGCTGGAGGCGAGGTAGGCGACGTCTCGGCCCGCGAAGTACTGCGCGGTCACCGCGGCCATCGAGCGGCCCCGCGCGCTTAAGTGGAAGCCTGGGAGGCGACCGTAGAGCAGCTTCATCGGGTTATAGACCTCGCCGTGGCGCACGAGGTGGACCACCGAGCGTGTCATTTGCTCGCCCCTGCGGCGGCCTTTGCTGCGACCGCGAGCGCGGCCTCGATGCGCCCGAAATCTTCGGCGCTCAGAGCGGTGGAAACAAACCAGGTCTCGAACGCGCTCGGCGGGGCGTAGACACCGTTGTCGAGCAGTGCGTGGAAAAACGCCGGGTAGCGGTACGTCTCGGCGGCCTGCATGTCGGCGAAGTTGCGCCCCTCCCCCTCGGCGAAGCGCACGGAGAGCATCGTCGAGGCGCGCTGCACGTGGTGGACCACGCCCTCGCGCGTCAGCGCGGCGTGGATGAGCTCTTCGAGGGTGTCGGCGTTGCGCAGCAGCACCGGGTAGATCTCCTCGCTGGCGAGGCTGAGCGACGCCACCCCGGCCGCCATCGCCACCGGGTTACCGCTTAACGTCCCCGCCTGGTAGACCGGCCCGTTCGGCGCGAGGTACTCCATGATCTCGCGGCGCCCGCCGAACGCGGCGGCCGGCAGCCCTCCGGAGACGACCTTGCCAAAGGTGGTGAGATCGCCCGCCACCCCGTCGACGCCGTACCAGCCCGCGTGCGAGGTGCGGAAGCCCGTCATCACCTCGTCGAGGATGAGCAGCGCGCCGTGCTCATGCGCGATGTCTTTGAGCTGCTGGTTGAAGCCCTCGCCGGGGACCACGGTGCCCATGTTTCCGGCCGCGGCCTCGGTGATGACCGCGGCGATCTCGCCAGGGTTGTGCGCGAAGGCCTCGCGCACGGCGTCGAGGTCGTTGTAGGGCACGACGATGGTCTCCGCCGCCTGGGCGCCGGTCACGCCGGGGGAATCGGGCAGCGCAAACGTGGCGACGCCCGACCCTGCCGACGCCAGCAGCGCGTCGACGTGGCCGTGGTAGCAGCCCGCGAACTTCACGATCTTGGCCCGGCCCGTGTACCCGCGGGCGAGGCGCACCGCGCTCATCGTCGCCTCGGTGCCGGAGTTGACCATGCGCACTTCCTCGACGCTGGTGCGCTCCACGATGGCGTGGGCGAGCTCAATCTCGGCCTCGGTCGGCGCCCCGAAGGACAGGCCCTTGTGCAGCGCCTTTTCCACCGCCTCGATGACCTGCGGGTGAGCGTGCCCGTGGAGCATCGGACCCCAGGAGTTCACGAGGTCGACGTAGGCGTTGCCGTCGACGTCGTAAAGCGTGGAGCCCTCGGCGCGCTCGATGAAGCGCGCCTGCCCGCCCACCGAGCCGAAGGCACGCACCGGCGAATTCACCCCGCCCGGGGTGAGCGTTTGGGCACGGGCGAAGAGCTCGGCCGAGCGCGCGGTGTTGGCGGAGGTCGGGTGTTGCGCAGTCATGGCCCCTATCTTAGGGCACGGGGGTGCGCGCTCCGCAGCTGCGGAGTCGGCGGGGTTTAAGCAGCACGGCGCTGCCCCCGGAACGCCGTGAAGAAGATGACCACGATGAGCGCGATCGCGATCCAGTTCGCCACCCGCGCGTACTGCTCAAGCACGAAGACGACGGGCTCGCCGATGCGCCAGCCGAGCGCGAAGTAGAGCAGCGACCACAGCGTCTTGGCCACGAAGTTGAGCAGCATGAACTTCCACAGCTTCATCCCGGTCATGCCCGCGAGCACGAAGACGACGAACGCGATCGGCAGCGGGATAGGAAGGTAGGCGAGGAAGATGCCGACCCAGCCGAGCTTGCGCCCCCACGCCTCGGCGCGAGCGATGTTTTTTGCCGCGCGCTTCGATTGGCTGGCCTGCACCTCGAGCATGCCGCGGCCCCACAGCTTGCCCGCCCACCAGTAGATCCAGTCGAACTTGATCGCCACCACCGAACCGATGAGCAGGTAGGCGAGCCAGTTCTCCGCCTGGCCGATAGAGGCCAGCGCGCCTGTCGATGCCGCGCCGATGCGCGAGCCGGTGAGCGCCAGCATGACCGGCGGGTCGAGGCCGAGCAGCCAGGCGCGCAGCGGGATCATCGCCATGCCGAACAGGCCGACGAAGCCGAAGAGACCCAGGCACCAATAGTCCTGCTTCGTCGGCTTCGAGTTCCAGGGCAGGCCGTCTTCCTCCCACCACTCCTTCTCGGCGGTAGGCTCCGCGCTCGTCATCGCAAGACCTCCGCCGCCGCCCGACGCGCGCCCGCGATGACGTCGGGCACGCCAACGCCGCCGACCCAGGCGCCGGCGACCTCGATGCCGGCCGTGCCCGCCAGGTGCCCGCGCACGGCCTCGACGGTGGCGAGGTGGGAGGCATCAAAGCGCGGCAGCCCGCCGAACCAGCGCTGGGTGTAGATCTCTTCTAGACCGGCGGCGCGGCCGTCAAAGCCGGTGATGGTCTGCAGGTCATCGAGCGCCCAGTCCACCAGGTCATCCTCGCTGGCGCGCAGCGCGACATCGTCACCGAAGCGCCCGAAGCTGGCGCGCACGAGCGCCCCGCCGCGCTTCGCCAGGTGGGGCCACTTGCGCGAGGAGAAGGTAAACGCCTTCGCGCGCACCCCCTGCTCGCCGGAGGCGACGAGCACCCCGGAGTTGTTCGGCAGGCCGGCGTCTGTGGCGAAGCGCATGCCCACCACGACGGAGTTGGCCAGCTTCACCGCGGAGAGCGCAGACGCCGCCTCGGGCGCAACCTGCTTCAGCAGAAGCGCCGCCGTCGGCGCGGGCACGGCGAGGATGACCCGGTCGTAGTCCTTGTCCTCGCCGCCGGCGAGCCGGTAGCCCGCGGCGGAGGACGAGATCCCGGAGATGAAGGCGTCGACGTAGATGTCGGCGCCAGATTTTTCCGCGAGCGCCTCGTAGAGCTCCTGGTAGCCCTCGCGGAAGGTGGAGAACACCGAGCCCTGGCCCGTCGGCAGCTCGGCGCGCGAGGCCTCGAGGTTGCCCACCGCGTCCCTCAGGTGCACCGGGCCGTCGGCGGCGAGGCGGTCGAGCTCGCCGGCGAGCTGCGGCAGCGTCGCGCGCAGCCCCAGGTCGTCCGCGGAGCAGGAATACACCCCGCCGAGCAGGGCGGAGACCACCACGTCGACGACCTCGTCGCCGTAGCGGGCGCGCACGAGCGCACCCACGCTCACGTCTCCTCCGGCCTCCCAGGTGAACCCAGGGGCGTCGGATTCGGCGTCGATACGCGCCGCCGCCTCCGCACCCACGAGGTGCGCCACCGCCTGGCCCGTCGACGGAATGCCCATCACCCCGCCGCGCGGCAGCGGCAGTGCCCGGCCGCCGGCGTAGACCAGCGAGCCCAGGCCGGAGGGCGCCACGAGGGAGTCTTTCAACCCGAGCTCGGAGATGAACTCCACGGCGTCGGTGCGCCGCGAGAGGAAGGCCTCGGCGCCCATGTCGGTGGGCCCGGCTTCGAAGGGCACCGTGTACAGCTTGCCGCCGATGCGGTCGGTGGCCTCGTAGACGTCGACGTCATTCTCGCGCAGCTCGTAGGCTGCCGTCAGCCCTGCCAGGCCCGCGCCGATGATGGCAATACGCATTTAGCTCTCCTCGTGGATAATCGCGACAGCCTCGGTGATCGCGCCCGGGTCGGTGGCGGGCAGCACCCCGTGGCCGAGGTTGAAGATGTGCCCGGTGGCGTTGCCCGCCTCGATCGCGCGCGCCGCCTCCGCCTTGATGCGGCTAACCTCGCCGCGCACCACATCGCGCCCGGCAAAAAGCATGGCCGGGTCGAGGTTGCCCTGCAGCACCCGTGGGGAGGCGAAGCGAGCGGCGGCGGCATCGAGCGGCACGCGCCAGTCCACGCCCATCACCTCGCTGCCCGCCTCGCTCATCGCGCCGAGCAGCTCGCCGGTGCTCACGCCGAAGTGAATGCGCGGGATCTCGCCGGCCACGCCTTGTAGGATCTCGGTCGAGTACGGCAAGACGTGCTCCCGGTAGTCGCGCTCGGACAAGAACCCCGCCCACGAGTCGAACAGCTGCATCGCATCGATCCCGGCGTCGACCTGCGTGCGCAGAAACGCCGTAATGGTGGGCACCAGCTTGGCCATGAGCGCGTGCCAGGTCTCCGGGTCGGCGTGCATCATCGCCTTGGTCTTCTCGTGGTTCTTCGACGGCCCGCCCTCCACGAGGTAGCTCGCCAGGGTAAACGGCGCGCCGACGAAACCGATCAGGGCCTGGGTCTCGTTGAGCTCGCCGAGGATGATGCGGATTCCCTCTGCGACCTCGGTGATGTCTCGTCCGAGCACGGGCAGCTTATCGACGTCCCCCCTCCCCCGCACCGGCTGTGCCACAACCGGCCCTCTCCCCGGCACGATCTCCACCTCGACGCCGGCTGCCTTGAGCGGGACGACAATGTCGGAGAACAAGATCGCGGCGTCGACGTCGTGCCGGCGCACCGGCTGCAGGGTGATCTCGGCGAGCAGCTCGGGCATGAAGCAGGACTGAAGCATCGGGATTCCCTCGCGCACCTTGCGGTACTCGGGCAGGGAGCGGCCCGCCTGGCGCATGAACCACACCGGGGTGCGCGAAGGGCGGCGCCCGGCTGCGGCGGCGATCAAGGGGGCGTCGGGGAGCGCGCGTCTAGTCATATGCCAGCAGTCTACAGAGGGAAACGGCGCGCCCTGGCGGAGAGTGCCTCGATGATGAGAGTGCTGCCGAGCATGAGCAGAGTCGCCCCCATCGGAGGCAACACGCCGGCGACCGCCAGCACGATTGCGACGATGTTGTAGGCCCAGGCGAAGAGCATGTTCGCGTCGATGATGCCGCAGACCCGACGCGAGAGCGCGATGAGCTGGGGGATCGCCATGACGTCGTCACGCAGGAGCACGACCTCGGCGTTGTCCTCGACCTTGCTCAGCCGCGAATCAATCGCCTTGTCGTTGGCGTAGAGGATGCCGACGTCGGCGACTTTTAACACCTCCATCATGGTGTGATCTCCCACCATCGCCACCGTCGCGCCCTGGGTGTGCAGCGCGCGCACGGCACCGGGCTTGTCGGCGGCGCGCACCCCGGCCAGGACGTTGGTCACCCCCAGGAAGTCCGCGAAACGCCGCGCCACCGGGTAGGTATCGCGCGTGAGCATGACCGTTTCCACCCCGAGGTCCTCGAGTCGCTCCACCGCGTCAATCGCGTCGTCCTTCGCCGGGTCGTAGAAGGTGATCACCCCGCGGTCCCTGCCCTTCCAGCGCACCACGATCGGGGTGCCGCCGCTCGTGGCGGCGACCGCGAGGCGGCCTCGCAGCTGCGAGAGTTCCGTCGGGCGCCACAGAGAAGCGTCGATGACCTCCGTGTGTTCCTCGCCGTTGTCCTCCTCGAAGGTCAGCGTGAGGCGGCCGGAGAACTCCCCGTCGGCGCTGTCGACCTCGTTGCTCAGCTCGATCCAGGTCGGCAGCATCGCGTCCTTCGATCGGGTGTCGCGCGACTCGCGCGCCGCCTTCACCAGCGCCTTCGCCATCGGGCTGTCCGACTCCACAGCGAGGACGGAGGCAACGCGTAAGACGATGTCGGAGTCCTCGCCGCGCTCGGCGGTGACCGTCTCGACGAACATCTCCGGTTTCACGAGGGCGCCCACGCGGTTGAACACCGCGGTGTCAGTCGCCTCCAGCACGCGGAACGTGTGCCCGTCGCGCATGAGGATGCCGTTGCGGGCCGCGGCCTCGATACCGAGGCGCAACGCCAGCGCCGGGGAGATCGCCAGCGCCACCGGTGCGACGACCGCGAGGATCGCCAACGCTGTGGAAAACGCGGCGTTGGCATCGCCGGTGATGAGCAACCACAGCAAGAAGTCGGCCCCCGCGATGAAGTAGGCCGCGGGGATGAGCAGGCTCGCCGAGCGGGTCGAGAGCATTGTCGCCAGGTTCTCGCGCCGCGAGGCATCCTCTACCCACTTGTGCACCGCGGCCCAGCGGGTCGCGTGACCCGTGCGGGCCACGCGCACCTTGACCTGCCCCTCCTGGATGGTATCGCCGGAAAACACCCGGGAGCCGACCTTGACCGTTTGGGGCTCCCTGGCGTCGATAAGCGGGCGGTGGAGCCGGCACGAGCCGCCCACGACGTCGCCGTCGACGGGGATCACATCGCCCGGGTGCACAATCACGTCGTCGCCCCGGTTGAGCTCGGAGGCGGGGATGGCCTCCTCGATGGCCTTGCCCACCCCGCGCGGGCGGCGGATCACCCTATACTCCCGGTTCGGGTCGGGGCGGCGGTACTCCATGTCTTCGAGCAGGTAGGAACGCACCCGCACCGCGTTGTAGCGGCCGATGAGCAGCAGCGCCGTCACCCCGCAGGTCACGTCGAGGAACAACTCTATGTCCTCGCCGTGCATCACGGGCAGCCAATTCCCGCTCGAGGTCCAGCCGATATCGCCGGCACTGGTAAAGACCAAAGCCCCCAGCGCCCACAGGTAGGAACTGAGCACCGCGATCGAGCTCGCGCCGTCAAGCGCCGAGATCCCGCGGCGCACCCCGCCGGCCATCGCGCGGTGGAAAGGCCACGCGCACCACAGCGCGACCGGGGTCGCGAGCGCGAGGCAGAGCCACTGCCAGCCCCCGAACTGCAGCGCCGGTATGTAGCTGAGGGCCACCACCGGCGCGCTCAAGGCCACCGCCACCCACATCCGCACCGGGGTGACCAGGTCGCGAGCGGTAAAGAGCACGTCGGACTGAGAGGTGGCGGGGCGCTCGACCTCGCCCCGCATGAAGCCGGCGGCGCGCTTTTGGCTCAGGGAGGCCTCCTCGTGCTTGCGCAGCCGGCGCATGCGCCCCGACATTCGGCCCGCCACCCGCCGCGTGCCGCGCCGCGGCATCGGGTGGCCGACCGCTCGGCGCCCCACAGCGCGGCGGCGCAGCGTCGAATCGGACATCTGCGCGGTCACCCCGAATTCCGCGATCACCGCGGTGATCTCTGCCGGGTTCAGCGACTCCGGGGCTGTCACCCAGGCCGTGGCGGTGGGGTAGACGAGGCGGGCCGAGACCCCCTCGAGGCGCTCGAGCGCCTCCTCGATCTCGCGCAGCTGGGGTGCGTCTTCGATGCCGGAGAGCAGGAAGGCATACGAGGTGCGTGTGGTGTTCTCTGCGTCGTCGCCAAGCTCGTGCGGGGTATCCGGATCGAACCCCGCGCTGATCGCCGCCCGGCGCGCCTCAATGATCGAGCGCTCCAGCTCGTCTCCCGCTAGCTCCTCCACGGACCCAACCTGTCGTGGTAGGCGTTGACGGCGGGGCGGAACATGAAAAACAGGCTCAGCGTGAGCACGATGACGACGGCGAAGGACGCCCACGAGGTCACCCGCATGAAAAACGCCGCGACGTTCAGGAAGATCGCCCCGGCGATGCACACCGACGCCCACGCCCGCGCGCCGCGCACCCGGGCGGACACCAGCGGCGCGCTCACCGCCAGGCCGATCGCGAGGGCGATGTTGCCGAAGGCGGCCACCCGCATGTTGCGCATGAAGGCCGCGCGGGCCTCCTCGGCTGCCCCCTCCGGGAAACCGACCGACAGGAGCACCATCCCGGTGACGAGCATGAGCACCGCAGCGACGACGGCGAGCCAGTACGCGGCGCGCAGCTCGCCCGGCGCGCCCTGGTCGGCGCCCGCCGTTCCGGGGCGGCGGTTCGGGTCGCCTTCACCCGCCACCATCGTGGGAAACATCCCTGCCACCTTTTTCGCCTACCCGCCCTTCTGTGCGTCGCCGGAGATAAACTCGTCCACTTCCTCCCGGGAAGCGTAGATCAGCGCGCACACGGCCGCCACACCGACGATGATCTGGGCCGCGCCGAGCACCGCCGGCACCGCGACGGGTAGCGAGGTCGCGGCGGCCACGGCCGAAGGCGCGACGACGACGAGGCCCGCCCGGATGGCAAAGTAGACCGAAAACACCGACAGGAGGCGCTTGGCCCCGCGGGCCCAGCTCCAGCGGCCCGCGACGGCGCGCAGGGCGACGGCGAGCAGGGCGATGATGAGCAGCTGGAACACCGCCATCATCGCGATCGAGGTGTAGGTGCTCAGCGCGATCATCTCGGCGCTGACCTCCTGGCCGCGCGAGCGCGCGACCTCCCCGGCCGCCTGGCGCAGCGCGGAGGGGTCGGCGGCGAGCCCGATGGCGTTGACGACCTGGAACGCTAACTCCCCGGCGATCATCACCGCCCAGGAGCCGAGCAGGTAGCTCAGCACCTCGGGGCGGGCCCGGCCCGAGGTCATCGCAGGGCCCTCGCCGCGTCGATGGCGAAGTAGGTGAGGATCTGCTCTGCCCCCGCGCGCTTGATGGAGGTCAGCGATTCAAGCATCACGGCGTCCTCGTCAACCCACCCGTTGGCTCCTGCCGCCTTGATCATCGCGTACTCCCCGGAGACCTGGTAGGCCGCCACGGGGACGGGGGAAAACGCGGCGATTGCCCCCACGATGTCGAGGTAGGCCATCGCGGGTTTGACCATGACGAAGTCCGCGCCCTCCTCGATGTCGAGGCGGGCCTCGCGCAGGGATTCGCGGGCGTTGGCCGGGTCTTGCTGGTAGGTGCGGCGGTCGCCGGTGAGGCTGGAGCCGACCGCGTCGCGGAAGGGGCCGAAGAAGGCGGAGGCGTACTTCGCGGAGTACGCCATGATCGCCACCCCGGTATAGCCCTCGGCGTCGAGGGCCCCGCGGATCGCGCCGACCTGGCCGTCCATCATGCCCGAGGGGCTGACGATGTGCGCCCCGGCGCGGGCCTGGGCGAGCGCCATCTTTTCGTAGAGGGCCACTGTGGCGTCGTTAAGCACAACGGATGAGCCTTGCTTGTCGACGCCCACGACACCGCAGTGCCCGTGGTCCGTGAATTCGTCCAGGCACGTATCGGCCATGACGATCAGGTCGTCGCCGAACTCCTCGCGCAGGGCGCGGATGCCCCGGTTGAGCACGCCCTCCTCGGCCCAGGCCGCGGAGCCTTCTGCGTCTTTGTCTTCGTCGCGCGGCACGCCGAAGAGGTCGATGCAGCGCACCCCCGCCTCAAGTGCATGCTCCGCGGTGGCCTTGAGCGAATCGAGAGTGTGCTGGTACTGGCCCGGCATGGAGGCGATCTCGCGGGGCTCGGCGATTCCGTCGGCGAGGAACATCGGGTAGATGAGGTCGGCCGGGGAAAGCCGCGTCTGCGCGACCAGGTCGCGGATGGCGGGGGTGGAGCGCAGTCGGCGGGGACGGTAGGGCAGATTTGAGCTAGACACGCACCCTAGTCTAGGCCCGGGGCGCGGCCTACTGTTCGGCGGCCTTGCGGCGGGCCCGACGCTTCTTGCGCGGGGGCGGGAGCTGCCCCGCGGCGCGCAGCCCGGCGACGTGGTTGGCCAGTGCGTCAACAAGCGAGGGAACGTCGGAGACCTCCGGGACGACGTCGACGCGCAGGCCCTGCTCGCGCGCCTCGGCCGCGGCCATCGGGCCGATCGCGGCGATGATGGTGCGCTGGTGGGGCTTGCCCGCGATGCCGACGAGGTTCTTCACCGTCGATGCGGAGGTGAAGCACACCGCGTCGAACCCGCCGGTCTTGATCATGTCGCGCACCTCCACCGGCGGCGGCGCGGCGCGCACGGTGCGGTAGGCAACCACGTCGTCGACCTCCCAGCCGCGGTCAATGAGGCCGTCGACAAGCACGTCCGTGCCCAGGTCCGCGCGCGGCAGGAGCACCCGGGAGACCGGGTCGATATCCTCGACGTACTCAGGGAAGATCTCGACGAGGCCGTGGGCGTTTTGCTTCGTGCGGTGCGGCACGAGTTCCGGGACCATACCGCGGGCGCGCAGCGCGTCGGCGGTCTTCTGCCCCACCGCGGCGAGGTGCACCCCGGCAAACGAGCGCGCGTCCAAGCCGAGCTCTTCGAACTTGTCCCACACCGCGGCCACCGCGTTGGTGGAGGTAAAGACGATCCACTGGTAGCGGCCCTCGACGATGCCCTTGATCGCGCGGTCCATCTGCGCAGGGTTGCGCGGCGGCTCCATGGAAATAGTGGGCACCGACTGCGGGATCGCGCCGTAGGCGGACAGGCGCGCGTTCATCGGCCCGGCCTGCTCCTTCGCGCGCGGCACGAGCACGCGCCAGCCGTAGAGCGGGCGGTTTTCCCACCAGGAGTACTTCGTGCGGTCATCGACGGCGGTGCCGATGGTGACCACGAGGTTGCCGTCGAGGTCCGCGTCGATCTTGCCGATGGTCTCTAGCGTGGCGTCGAAGGTGCGCTGCAGGCGCGTCGTTCCGTTCGTGGTCACGGTCAGCGAGGTCGACGGCGCGAACCCGCGGGCGGTGAGCTCGGCCGCAATCACCGGCAGGTGCGCCGAGAGCGCCTGCAGCACCAGCGGCTGCGGGGCGAGCGCGAGGCGGTCCCAATCGACCGGCTCGTTAGTCAGGTCGGCCTCGGTGAAGGTCGACCCGAGCGCGATGCCCGCGAACGACGGCACTGTCGACGGCAGCGACATGCCCGGCACGACGTGGAACTCGAGACCGGCGGCGGCCACGGCGGAGATCTCTTCCTTCACGGCGTCGCGGGTCAGGGGGTTGCCGGCGACCAGGCGTACCACATCGCCGTCACCGGCCTCGCCGCGCTCGATCGACGCGGCGGCCTCGGCGAGCGCGCGCGAGAGGATCTCTACGATCTCGCTGCTACCCGCCTCGGCCTCCGTGAGCTCGGCGGCGGTCGGCTCCGGCGGGCGCGGGGGCTTGCGGCGAGCCCCCGCGGCGCGGGCCTCGGCGCACATCTCCTCGTAGCGCTCGTCGGCGGCCTTCAGCTTCGCCTGCGGCACCGGGAGCTTCGAGGCAACGACGTCGCGCACCCCCTGAAGCACTTCTGGGTCGACAACGGCGATAGAATTGGCTTCCATCACCTCCCGGGCGCGGATCGTGAGAAGATCAGGGTTGCCCGGGCCCGCGCCGACGAAGATAATCTTCCCCGGCTGGGGCGTGGCGGAGGGCAGAGTCATAAAAAGTTCTTTTCGTAGAAAGGCTCAATGCATGGCCCGGCGTGGGTCGAGCGCGCCGGGGGTTGTCAAGGTTTCGTAGTTCCACCTTAATTTGAAGACGCCGTGAAACAAAAAACCGGCTAGCCCATCAGCCGCGCCGCGCCCTCCTCGAGCAGGCGCCCGGCGATCTCGCGGCCGAGCGAGCGCGCCTGCTCGAGGCAAGCATCCCCGGCGATGTCGGCCTCTGCGGATTCCACGAGCTGGCGGGAGCCGTCGAGGGCGAAGACACCTGCGGTGAGCGCGAGGCGGCCGCCGTTGAGCTCCGCGTGCGCGGCGACCGGCGCGGTGCACCCTGCCTCGAGGGAGGCGAGCACCTGGCGCTCGGCGCTGACCCGCAGGGCGGTTGTGGCGTCGAAAAGCTCGTCGAGCGCGGCGCGCGTGGGTGCATCATCGACCCGGCACTCCACCGCCAGCGCGCCCTGGGCGGGGGCGGGCATGAGCTCTGTGACGTCGAAAAGCTGTGTTGCGCGATCCCCGTAGCCGCCGCGCGAGAGCCCCGCGTACGCCAGGACGATGGCGTCGAGCTCGCCGGATTCGACCCGCCCGAGGCGCGAATCGATGTTGCCGCGCAGGGGACGGATGTCCAGGTCGGGGCGCAGCGCCTTGAGCTGCGCGACGCGCCGCGGCGCCGAAGTACCCACGCGCGCGCCCGCAGGCAGGTCCGCAAGCCCCATGCCGTCGCGGGCGATGAGGGCCTCCCGGTTGTCTTCGCGGGGAGGCACCACGATGTGCGCCCGCGGCTCGTCGGCCGTGGGGAGGTCTTTGAAGGAGTGCACGGCGACCTCGACCTCGCCGGCGAAGAGCGCGTCGCGCAACGCGGAGGTGAACACGCCCACGCCGATGCGCTCCACCGGGGCTTGGGAGATATCGCCCGGGGTGGTGACGGTGCGAAGTTCGGCGTCGTGCCCGTTCGCGATGAGCGCGTCGCGCACGTGGCCGGCTTGCGTGCGGGCCAGGTGGGAGCCGCGCGTGCCAATTGTGAGCATCTTAGCTCTCCTCTCGTTGTGCGGTGGGGGTATCGGATATCTCGCTGAGCTTCGGCAGCCGCTGCGCGTCGATCGCCACCGAGCTGCGCCCCAGCCCGAAGAGCTCCTCGATGGCGGTTTCCACGCTCACGGTCTCGGAGGCGGCCGCGAGCTCTTTGATCTTGACGGTCGGCGTGTGCAGGATCTTGTCGACGACCCTGCGGAGCGCCCTGCTTACCTGCGCGAAATCGTCCTCGTCGAGGTGAGGGAGCCGCGCGCGCAAGCGCGCGAGCTCGGAATCGGTGACCTCGTCCGCCGCCCGGCGCAGCTGCGCGACCGCGGGGCCGACCTCGCGCACGCGCTGCTTGGAGCTGAACTGTGAGACCTCCTCTGCGACGATCGCCTGGGCGGCCTTGAGGGAGCGCGAGTCCTTTCCTCCCGACTCGCGCTGGAGGGCGCCGAGCGACTCGATGTTGACGAGGTGGACCCCTTCGAGCGCGACGACCGCGTCATCAATGTCGCGCGGCAGCGAGAGGTCTGCGAGCATGATGGGCCCGGTGATGTCCGTGATGTCCGCGGCGGTGATGGTGAACTCGTCGCTCGCGGTCGCCGAGACGGCGATGTCACAGCGCGGCAGCGCGGCCACGCGCTCGTCGAAGTCGATGACCTCGGCCGTAACTCCCGCCTCTCGGGCGTGCTCCGCGACGCGCTCGGCGCGGGAGCGGGTGCGGTTGGCGATGATGAGCCTGTCCACGCCCCTCTTGCCCAGGTGTGTCGCGGCGAGCGAGGCCATCGCGCCGGCGCCGAGCACGAGCGCGGTCGTGCCGGAGAAATCCTGAATGCCCATCATCGCCATCGCCTCGTCGAGGGCGAGTGTGACCATGGAGGCCCCGGCGTCGTCAATGTCTGTCTCCGTGTGCACCCGTTTGCCGGTGCGCAGCGCCGATTGCGCCAGGGAGTGCAGGCCGGGGCCGACGGTTCCGCGCTCGGCCGCGTCCTGGTAGCTCTCGCGTACCTGCCCGATGATCTGCTGCTCCCCCACGACCATGGAGTCGAGCCCCGAGGTCACCGTCATCAAGTGCTCCGCGGCGGCGTCGGCATAGCGCACGTAGAGGTAGGTACGCAGCTCGCTCTCCTCCACGCCGGAGGTCTCGGCGAGGACCTCGAGCACATCTTCCACCCCGGAGTGGAACGAGTTGGTCACCGCGTAGACTTCGAGCCGGTTGCAGGTGGAGATGATCATCGCCTCGGAGAGGGATGGCTGGTTAACCAGCGCCGTCGTCGTGACACTTTGGACGCGATCGTCCATGCTCAGCCGCTCGAGAAGAGCCACTGGCGCCGAGCGATGGGACATCCCTACGACGAGAACACTCACACTAAACCCTCCGGACCCTTGCTCGATATCACACTAAAGGATAACCCAGCTAGCGTGCGAGCTCGGCGGCGAGGGCCTCGTCGTCAACCTCCCAGCACGCAAACTCGTCGCCATCGATAACGACGACCGGGACGCGATCGCCGAACTCGATCGCGAGCGCCGGGTCCGTATCGACATCAACGAGCTCGAAGCTCGCGCCCGCAGATTCGACAATAGGCGCGATCTGGCGCGCGACACGCCCACACGAGCCGCAGGTGGCGCGCACCATGAGCTCGACCTTTTTCACGCCTCTCCTTCTCTCTTCCCCTTGTGAGTGCCTACACGCGCGCCTCACGCTGTACGGTAGGTACGTTACCAGCCTCAGGTAGGCCCGAAAGGAAGGTCACGAGTGATGAGCGCGGATCATCCCCACTCGCCGCGGAGGGAGTTCCTTGCCCAGTGGTCTGCGTCCCACGGCAACCTCCGCCGTTTCTTGGAGGATCGCGCGATGCGCCCGCTTGGCGACGACGCCCAACGCGCCGCCGGCGAGGCCGCAGCCGCCGCCGCAATCTCCGAGACCTTTGGGATGACCATGGAGGATTTCGCGCTCGGCGTCGACTCCGTCGGCGGGGCCTTTGCCTCCGCCGGCGCGGCGCGGCTTAACCAGCCGGACCCTGATATCCCCCAAGACGCCGAGGCCGCCGCGTTCTTTGACATCGACAACACCTTGATCCAAGGCTCCTCCCTCGTGCTACTTGGACGTGGCCTGGCCAAGCGCCGCCTGATCACCCTGGGCGAGCTCCTCCCCGGCCTGACCAAGCAGTTGCGCTACCGTATCCTCGGCGCCGAACGTACCTCCGACATCGCCAGCGGCCGGGAGCACGCGCTCGGCCTGGCGCGCGGAAAGAAGGTCTCCGACCTGCTCGATCTTGCCGACGACATCGTCGAACACCAGATCCTCTCCCGTGCCTTCGAGGCCACCATCGAGCTGGCCCAAATGCACCTCGCCGCCGGCCAGCAGGTCTGGCTCGTCTCCGCCACCCCAGTCCAGATCGGTCAGGCCCTAGCGAAGCGGCTCGGCTTCACTGGTGCGCTGGGCACGGTCGCCGAAGCGGAAGACGGGGTCTTCACCGGCCGGCTCGTCGGCGACATCCTGCATGGTCCAGGCAAGCGCCACGCAGTGGCCGCGCTCGCCGCAATCCAGCAGCTCGACCTAGGCCTGTGCACGGCCTACTCCGACAGTATCAACGACATCCCCATGCTCTCCATGGTGGGAACACCAGTGGCCATCAATCCCGACCGTGCACTGCGCAAGCACGCGCAGAACAACGGATGGGAAATCCGCGACTACCGCTCTGTGCGCAAAGTCGCTCTGCCCGCCTCAATCATCATGGCCGCCGCTGCGATTGCCGCCGGGGCGCGAGCCGCGATGCAACGGCGCGGGTAGGTCGCCGCGCGGCGGTGCGACCGCGAGGCACTTGCGGGTTTCGTACTCTGCAGTTGCAGAGTCGGCGGCGTCCACTCTGCAACGCACCACCAACCCCACCCGCTACAAGCCCTCGGCGTCCACTCCGCAGCTGCAGAGTCGGCAAGCCCTCGGCGTCCACTCCGCAGTTGCAGAGTCGGCGGCGTCCACTCTGCAACGCACCACCAACCCCACCCGCCACAAGCCCTCGGCATCCACTCCGCAGCTGCAGAGTCAGCAATACCTCAGCGTCCACTCTGCAACGCACCACCAACCCCACCCGCCACAAGCCCTCGGCGCCCACTCTGCAGCTGCAGAGTCAGCAATCCCTCGGCGTCCACTCTGCAACGCACCACCAACCCCACCCGCCACAAGCCCTCGGCATCTACTCCGCAGCTGCAGAGCCAACACGCCCCCTCCCACTCCGCAATTGCAGAGTCAGCAATACCTCAGCGCCCACTCTGCAACGCACCACCAACCCCACCCGCCACAAGCCCTCGGCGTCCACTCCGCAGCTGCAGAGCCAACACACCCCCTCCCACTCCGCAATTGCAGAGTCAGCAATACCTCAGCGCCCACTCTGCAACGCACCACCAACCCCACCCGCTACAAGCCCTCGGCGTCCACTCCGCAGCTGCAGAGCCAACACACCCCCTCCCACTCCGCAATTGCAGAGTCAGCAATACCTCGGCGCCCACTCCGCAGCTGCAGAGCCAACAAGCCCCCTCCCACTCCGCAGCTGCAGAGTCAGCAATACCTCAGCGCCCACTCTGCAACGCACCACCAACCCCACCCGCCACAAGCCCTCGGCGTCCACTCCGCAGCTGCAGAGTCGGCAATCCCTCGGCGTCCACTCCGCAGTTGCAGAGTCGGCGGCGTCCACTCTGCAACGCACCACCAACCCCACCCGCCACAAGCCCTCGGCGCCCACTCCGCAGCTGCAGAGTCGGCAATCCCTCGGCGTCCACTCCGCAGTTGCAGAGTCGGCGGCGTCCACTCTGCAACGCACCACCAACCCCACCCGCCACAAGCCCTCGGCGCCCACTCTGCAGCTGCAGAGTCAGCAATACCTGGGCGTCCACTCCGCAGTTGCAGAGTCAGCAATACCTCGGCGCCCACTCTGCAACGCACCACCAACCCCACCCGCCACAAGCCCTCGGCGTCCACTCCGCAGCTGCAGAGTCAACACACCCCCTCCCACTCCGCAGCTGCAGAGCCAACAAGCCCACCCGCCGCGCGTCTTCCCAATCAACTCACAGCACGTACCCCGCACATGCAAGAGCCCGCACCCATGAAACGGGGTGCGGGCTCCTGTACTGCCGGGCTACTTGCCGAGCTTGCGACGCTGCACGCGGGTGCGGCGCAGCATCTTGCGGTGCTTCTTCTTAGACATGCGCTTGCGGCGCTTCTTGATGACTGAACCCATGAAAGCTTCCTCGTTTCTTCGATGTTGCCTAGTTGTATGTACATACCTGCCTGCGGTCACGGAAGCGGCGCTTCTCAGCGGTGCGGGCGTTTGCGGCATCGGCGAGGTGCACTCTCACTTCAGGCACACGCCCCACGCATCCCGTGCGCGCGCTGGCACGAATGCATAACAGCATACCGTGGTGGCTTTGACCGACCAAAAACCTCAATGCCCGCCGCACCGTGGTGCGACGGGCAAAAAGGACCGCAGGTAGCCCCTTGGGCTATCCCACGTTGTACACGGAGGAGTCGAGGTATTCGCTCACGGCCCGCTCGTTCACGCGGAACGACCGTCCCACACGAACTGCGGGGAGGTCCCCGGCGTGGACAAGACGGTAAACCGTCATCTTCGACACACGCATAATCTCGGCAACCTCAGCGACTGTGAGGAACTTACCCTTATCTTCGTTAGCCATAATTTTCTCTACCCTTCAGCACGGTCGCGCTGTAGGCTTCCCCTCCCACAGGACGATCACGCACGTGCCTTAACCAGACTAGCGTGAAACCTGTGCGCGGTGCGACTTATTCGCCAAAAGCGGCCTTGAGTGTCGCCTGTGAAAGCTGGGAACGGGCTCTACCCTCCGAGCCCTGCGGAGCGCTCGGCCACCGCCTCGGTCGCGCGGAAGATCGCACCGCGCACCCCGGACTCTTCGAGTTCGCGAATACCCCGGAACGTCGACCCGCCGGGCGAGGTCACCGCGTAGCGCAGCGCGGCCGCGGAGTCGTCACCCATGAGCATCTCGCCGGAGCCCCAGACCGTCGCCGCGGCGAGCTCCTCGGCAACATCGCGGGTAAGCCCGAGGGCGACCCCGGCGTCGATAAGCGCTTCCGTGAAAAGGAAGAAGTAGGCCGGACCCGCGCCAGAGACGGCCGTGGCTGCGTCGATGAGTTTCTCGGGAATCTCGACGACCTTGCCCGTGACGGCGAGCAGACGCAGCACGCGCTGGCGCGTCTCGTCGTCGACGTAGCGTCCGCACGCGACGACATGTACACCCTTGCCCACCAGCATGGGGGTGTTGGGCATGACGCGCACGAGCGGTGTCCCAGCCGCAGAGACCGCGGATTCCATGGCGGCAAGAGTAACGCCCGCCGCCATGGATACCAGCGCGGTCTGCTCATCGTGGTGCGTCAGCGTCTCGCTGATCTCGCCGATGACGTCGATGACCTGGGCAGGCTTCACGCAGAGGAAGCAGAGCGAGGCACCCGAGACAGCCTCGACGTTATCGCTGCCCGTCACCACGCCGTAGCGCTCCGCCAGTTCGGCGGAGCGCTCGCTCCTGCGGTTGGTCACGAAAATAGAGTTCGGGTCGACCCCGGCTTTCACCAAGCCCGCGACGAGCGCCTCGCCGATGTTGCCGCCGCCAATCACGGCGATCTTGCCCGGGTTGGCCTCCGGGGAATCGAATTGATCAGTTACTGCATTGTTGTTGTTATCCACGTCCTCCACAGTGCCACAACTGCGGCACTATGCAACCGCGCCGCTAGAGGCGGGAAATCAGACCGGGGCCGAAGGTGACGAGCAGCCCGGCGAGTCCGGCAAGTGCCATGGTCAGCCCATCTCGCCCCGTGCGCAGCGCACGCACCCCGAAGACGACGGCGGCGGTGACCACGAGCGAGGCAATCACGGCGACGATAGCGGAGACGTTCGCCCACACCCACTGGAAAGCGATGAAGCCCAGCACGCCGGCGACGAGTCCGAGGAAGACGAAGAGCACGAGCAGGATCGGGTTGATCGCCGCGTCCTCCACGGGTTCTTCCGCGGGCTCCTCGGCCGGTTCGACGACGGGGATCTCCCCTGTCGCCTCGGGCGCGGCGGCCGGGCTGGGCGCCTCGACCTTGCGCAGCACCGTGGTTTCCTCGGCCGGCTTCACAGCAGGCTTATCGACGACCGGCTCAGCGTCAATAGGCACGCTCGAGTGCTTTGCCTCGACCGGGCGCGCCTCGACCTTCTTTAGCGAACCCGTCAGCTCAGCAACGGAGACCCCGCCCTCGTCGAGGCTGCGTCGGTGGCGGCGCCGCGTCGGCGCGGCATCGGGGTTTTCCTTACTCGCGCGCGAGAGCAACTCCGCGACTGTGAGCTGAGAGTTATCCGACATTAGCTCTCTCCTTCGTCGTCGTATCCCTGGTCAATGCGCCGCAGAATAACGCCTTCGCGCAAAGCCCACGGGCAGATCTCTAACTTATCAATATTCAGCGCGCGCATCGCGGCTTCCGCCACGAGGGCACCCGCCACGATCTGGTGCGAGCGATCCGCGTTGATGCCCTCGAGCTCCGCGCGGTCGGCCGCCGTCATGCGCGAGATGAACGCGATGAGCTGGCGCAGGCCCGGCGCGGTGAGCGTGCGCTTGACAAACGGTCCCGCCGACGACGGCGCCGCGCCCGTCAACCGGGCAAGGGTCCGCAGCGTCTTCGACGTGCCCACGGCCAGCCCAGCATCGCCCAGCGCGCGGAACTTCTCGGCCGGGGCGGCGAGCTCGGCGTCGATAAAGTCGCGCAGAAGGTTAATCTTCTTGCGCTCCGGCGGATCGGTGTCGAACCATTGGTGGGTCAGGCGTCCCGCCCCCAGGTCAAGGGAGACCGCCAGGTCGGGGGTCTCCTCGGTGCCCGTGGAGAGCTCGAGCGAGCCGCCGCCGATATCAATGTTCGTGATCCGCCCGGCCGACCAGCCGTGCCAGCGCCGCGCGGCCAGAAACGTCAAGCGCGCTTCTTCCTCTCCGCTCAAGATGCGCAGCTCGACGCCGGTTTTCTTCTCTACCCGGCGGAGCACATCCTCTGAGTTCGTCGCCGAGCGGATCGCGGAGGTGGCGAAAGCAAGGAACTCCTCGCACTTGAGGTTATCGGAGAGTTCCCTTGCCTCTTGAACCGCGGAGACCAGCTTATCGATCCCCTTCGGCTCGATCGCTCCGTCCTTATCCAGCAGCTCCACCAGCCGCAGCGGCTGCTTCCAATCGCTCATCGGGGTGGGTCTGCCGCCGCTGTGGGCATCCACCGCCACGAGGTGGACGGTATTGCTGCCTACATCTAATACACCTAGTCGCACACACACAGCGTAGTGGGTCTACGGTAGCGAAGTGTGAATCAACCATCCGGGCGCCCTGTTTTCCTTGGTTTTCCTTCCGCCTCCCCGGCCGGCCGCTCCATCCTCGCCGGCCGCGAGGTTCCGCCAGATTTCCCCCGCGAGCGCTTCGAATTCATCGATCCCGACGACCCGCTGCACCTCATCAGCGTCGATCTGACCTGGCTGGAGTCGACCTGGTCGTGCCGCTTCGGCACGCCGCAGTGCCGCGGCATCGATGCAGACCTGCCCGTGGTCGGCTGCTGCATCCACGGCGCCTACCTCTCCGACGAGTCCGACCGCGACGACCTCTACAACGCGGTGGCGCTCATGGACCCGAAGTTTTGGCAGCTGCGCCCCGCCGACGTCGATTCCTACATTGCCGCTGCCGACCCGACCGAACTCGAGCCGTGGCTCGAGTGGGACGACGACGAGGAGGAGCCGGGCCTGAAGACCGCGCGGGTCGACGGCGCCTGTATTTTCGCCAACCGCGCGGACGCCGAGACCGGCCCCGGCTGCGCGCTGCACCAGTGGGCGCTGGCCACGGGGCGCGACATCATCGGGTCGAAGCCGGAAGTGTGCTGGCAGGTGCCTTTTTCACGTGTCGACGCCTACGAGGAACGCGCCGATGGCACCGAAATCTTGCGCACCACCATCGGCGAGTACGACAGACGCCAATGGGGTGGAGGAGGCGAGGACTTCGACTGGTGGTGCACCGGCTCCCCCGATTGCCACTCGCCGGCCGACGCCCCGCCCGTCTGGCAGTCGATGAAAAACGAGCTCACCGCGCTGATCGGGGAGGCGGCCTACGAGGTCGTCGCCACGCATTGCGCCTCGCGTTCGCCCTCGGCGCCCCACCCGGCCACAGGCGCCGCTCGGAATCAGGCCTCGAACTTGTAGCCCAGGCCGCGCACCGTGACCAGCTGCGTCGGGCGCGAGGGCGAGACCTCGATCTTGGTGCGCAGGCGCTTGACGTGAACGTCGAGGGTCTTGGTGTCCCCGACGTAGTCCGCGCCCCAGATCCGCTCAATGAGCTGGCCGCGGGTAAGCACGCGTCCGGAGTTGCGCATGAGGTATTCGAGCAGGTCGAACTCCTTTAGCGGCATCGATACCGGCTGCCCGTCGACGAAGACGGTGTGACGAGAGACGTCCATTTTCACGCGCCCGCCCTCCAAGACGCGATCGTCCGGTTCCTCTTCCTCCTCGGCAACCTCGGGCCCGCGCCGCAAAACCGCGCGGATGCGGGCGATGAGCTCGCGGGTGGAGTAGGGCTTAGTCACGTAGTCGTCCGCGCCGAGCTCGAGGCCGACGACCTTATCAATCTCCGAGCCGCGCGCGGTAACCATGATGATGGGTACCGCGGAGGTCGCGCGCAGCTTCTTGCACACATCGGTCCCGCTCATCCCGGGCAGCATGAGGTCGAGCAGGACCAGGTCGATCGAGTTGCTGTCGAACAGGTCCAAGGCGCTTTGCCCGTCGGGCGCGACGATCGCGTCGAAGCCCTCCTTCCCCAAAAGGTAGGCCAGGGGGTCGGCCAAAGATTCCTCGTCTTCGACGATGAGGATGGTCGTCATTGCTTCTCTCCCTTTCCTAATCCACCTACGGCAACGTGTGCCTCGGGGGTGTAGATCGGCAGCTCGATGGTGAAGGTAGACCCCGTCTCCAGCCGCGACCACACCTTAATGTTACCGCCATGGTTTGCCACCACGTGCTTGACGATGGCTAAGCCAAGACCCGTCCCCCCGGTCGCGCGCGAACGCGCCTTGTCTACGCGATAGAAGCGTTCGAAGACCCGCTTCTGGTCCTCCGGGGCGATCCCGATTCCGCGGTCAGTCACCCGGATGTGCACGACGTCGTCGCGCACGACCTTCTGCGTGATAGTCACCGGCTGGTTGCTCGGCGAATAGTTGATCGCGTTGGACACCAGGTTGGACACCGCCGCGGTCAGCAGCGCCCGATCCCCCATCACCTTGATCTCAGTATTCTCGGAGCGGGTCAGCTCGATCTCCCGGTTGTCGGCGGCGACCTGGTTGCGCTGGATGGCGTCGTCAATGACGTCGTCAACACGCACGGGCGCCATATCCGGCAACGCCTCCGCGCCCTGCAACTTCGACAGGTTGATCAGGTCCGTAATCATCTCGCCCATCCGCTGCGATTCCTTGAGCAGCTTGTTGCCAAAATACATCACCATCTCCGGCTCGCCCGGGTCCTGCAAGAGCGCTTCCGCGAGCAGCGAGATGCCGCCCACCGGGGTCTTGAGCTCGTGGGAGACGTTGGCCACGAAGTCGCGCCGGGCCGATTCCATGCGCATGTTCTCTGACTCGTCGGTGCCGTAGACGATGACGAAGGAGGTATCCGTCAGGGTGAGCGGTTTGACCACCGCGCACACGTGCCGCACGAGGCTGCCGGTGGCTCGTTTGGGCAGCTCGAGGTCCAACGTACGTGTCTCGAGGTCGTCGAAGACTCCTGCAGCGGTCTCCATCACCGTCGGGTTGACCGTGCGCCCGTGCACGATGGACATCTCGTGGGCGCGCGGGTTCGACAACACGACGCGCCCGGCGCGGTTGACCACCAAAAACCCGGTGGTCGAACCCTGGATGGCCAGGTGCATGACCTGGCTCATGGTGCTGACGTGGCTGGCGTCGGAGCTCAGCTGGGAGCGCCTCCGGTTGCGCCCGATGACGCCGAGGAGCCACCGCGTAAACAGCACCGCGGCCACAGCGAGGACGGCGCCGAGGGCAAACGCGTAGAGGGGACTCACACTGCGTTACTTCTGGTTGCCCTGGTTAGCCACCGCCGCCGCGCCAGCCGCCGCGGCGGCGGGGTCGAGGTAGGTCCCGCCCGGGTTGAGCACCACGCCGCGCTCTCCGAGCTCGTAGACCAGCGGCATGCCGGTCGGGATGTTCAGGCCCGCGATGTCGTCATCGGAGATGGCGTCGAGGTGCTTGACCAGGGCACGCAGCGAGTTGCCGTGGGCGGCAACCATGACGTTTTTGCCCTCGAGTGCCTCGGGCAAGATGACGTCCTCGTAGAACGGCAGCAGGCGCGCGACCACGTCTTTGAGGCACTCGGTGCGCGGGACCGCGGGGAGGAAAGCGTAGCGCGGGTCAAAGGCCTGGGAGTACTCGTTATCGTCCGCCAGCTCCGGCGGCGGGGTGTCGTAGGAGCGGCGCCACGTCATGAACTGCTCCTCGCCGTATTCCTCGCGGATCTCGGCCTTGTTCAGGCCCTGCAGGCGGCCGTAGTGGCGCTCGTTGAGGCGCCAGTTGCGCTCGACGGGAATCCAGTGGCGGTCAGCGGCGTTAAGCGCGATGTTCGCGGTGCGGATCGCGCGGCGCAGCAGCGAGGTAAAGACGATGTCAGGCAAAACGTCGTTGTCCGCCAGGAGCTTACCGGCGTTTTTCGCCTCCTGTTCGCCCTGTGCCGTCAGGTCCACATCCACCCAGCCGGTGAACTGGTTCGACTCGTTCCAGGTGCTCTGTCCATGCCTCACAAGGATCAGTTTTCCGATGCTCATGGTCTAAAGCATGCCACGAAAAAGCGACCGTCGCCCGGGGGCCTTACCCGCCGAAGGGTTCCCGGGGCACCCCGCCGGGAACGAAGGAGGCCACGGTGGCGTCGTAGACGCGGCCGAGCGCGGCGGCGGAGGCCGCCCAGCTAAACCGGGCCGCGTGGCCGACGGCTGCCTCGCCCATCACGATGCGGCGCTCGTCGTCGTCGACAAGCAAGCCCAGCGCGTCCGCCCACGGCCCGGGCTCGTGGCCGTCGACCAACACCCCGGTGACCCCGTCGGCCACCGCGAGGGGGAGGCCGCCCACGCGCGCGGCGACGACCGGGGTCCCGGTGGCCTGCGCCTCGATGGCCACGAGCCCGAAGGATTCGTTGTAGCTGGGCACGGCGACGATGTCGGCCGCCCGGTAGATCGCGACCAGGTCTTCGGGTGGGCGTGGGCCGAGGAAGCGCACGCGCCCGGCGATGCCCTCTTCGTGCGCGAGGTTGCGGTAGTACTCCACGCTCGAGCCGCTTCCCGACGCCCCTCCGCAGATGATGACCCGCACGTCGCGCTCGGGATCTCGCCGCAGCACCTCCGCGACCGCGCGGATGAGCACCTGCGGGCCTTTGAATTCCTGCAGCCGCCCCACGAACGCGACAACCTTGGACAACAGCGGGATGCCCAGCTCTCGCCTCGCCCGCTCGGTGTTGCGGTCCGTGCCGGGGGTATAGAGCTGTGTATCGGCACCGGGGGTGACCACGGTGATCTTCGTCGCATCGACGTCGTAGTGGCGGGCCAGCTCGTCGATTTCGTCTTCGGTGTTGACCACCAAGGTGGTGGCGTTATCCACGATCTGCTGCTCGCAGATCCGCCGCGCGTCGCTCTCCGGGGAATCGCTGGCCGCGCGGTGCGCGTTTTTCACCGCGGCCCAGGTATGCCCGGTGTGAACGAAGGGAACCTGGGCGAGGTCCGCCATGAGCCAGGCGACCTGGCCGGAGAGCCAGTAGTGGGAGTGGACGATGTCGTAGTGCACGCCGCGCGCGCGGGCGAACTGGAGGATTCCCCCAGCAAACGCAGCGAGCTGGGTGGGCAGGTCTTCCTTCGACAGCCCCTCGTACGGCCCGGCGACGATGTTGACCACGCGCAAGCGCTCGGCGACCTCGACGACCTCGCCCTGGCTGGGGCGGGTGGCGCGGGTGAACACGTCGACGGAGATGCCCCGGCGAGCGAGCTCGCGGGCGGTGTTGATGACGTAGACGTTCATCCCGCCCGCATCCCCCGTGCCGGGCTGCTCGAGCGGGGATGTGTGCATGGAGATCATGGCGACGCGCATGGGCACAAGTGTATGTACGCGCCGGGCCTCTAGTACGTCGCGTGCCGGTGCCAGGAGCAGAAATCGCTGGCCACGTCGGCTGCGAGGAGCTCGTAGGCGTGGAGCGTGCGCGCGTTGATGCGCTCGAGCCGTACGACCGAGCCCTCGGCGAGGTGGCGGTCGTACGGGATGACGTGGACGCAGCGCGTCCGCGCCGCGAAGTGGGCAGCTAGCGTGTCGACGTCCACGGTCAGCGCCCCCGGTGCATGCACCGAGATCACCACGACCGCGTTCGTCGCCAGCTGGTCGTAGCCGTGGAGGCTGAGCCAATCGAGGGTCGCCGCGGCCGACTGGGCCCCGTCGAGCGCGGGCGAAGTGACCAAGATCAAGGTGTTGGCCAGGTCCAGCACCCCGGCCATCGCCGAGTGCATAAGCCCCGTCCCGCAGTCGGTGAGGATCACGTTGTAGTGGTGCTGCAGGATGTCGACGGCTCTGCGGTAGTCGGACTCGCTAAACGCCTCGCTCACCGCCGGGTCGCGCTCGGAGCCGATCACCTCCAAGCGGGAATCCGCCTGGTGGGTAAACGCCCTCACCTGCGGGTAGCGCGAGGTATCCGGGGCGCACAGCAGGTCGCGGATCGTCGCCGGGCTCGGCGCGGCCGCGCGCTGCGCCAGCGTGCCCAGGTCCGGGTTGGCGTCGATGGCGATGACCCGGTCGCCGCGGTGGTGCGCGAAGACCCCGCCGAGGGCGACGGTGGTCGTCGTCTTGCCCACCCCGCCCTTCAAGGACATCACGGCGATGCGGTAGTCGCCCCGCAGCGGCGCCCGGATGGCGTCCACAAGCTGGCGTTGCTCGATCTCGCGGGCGGATCCGCCCGGGTTGATCCGGCCGCCGGAGGCGGCGTGGATAAGCCTGCGCCACCCGCTCTTCGGCGGTGATTTCACCGGGTTGACCAGGGCTGAGGTGTCGAGCCCCGGCGCCTGCGCGAGCTCTGCCTGCTGCGCGGCTGCACCAGTCGTGCGTCCTTTTGTCGTCATTGCGTATCCCCCCCGATCGCGTTGTTGCCTCCTTTCATACCCGATTTCTCCGCAGCTCGCCTTGTGCCCCTTTTCCCAAAAATGTGACGCGTCACACCTTCCGTCCCCTACAATGAACGAGGACTCACCCATGACGTCCGCTGACGCACACCGCCGTATACACACGCGAAGGAGCCACACCCCGATGGGCGCACGTGAAGAAAAAGCCTGGCTAGACCACTACGCGCCGTGGACACCGCACGAGGTCGACCTCGGCGACGACACGGTCGTCGACATCTACGAGCGCAACCTGGCGCGGTACGCAGACCGCACCGCCACCTGGTTCTTCGGCAACACCATGACCTACGCCGAGTTAGACGAGAACGTCGTCCGCGCCGCCGCCGGCTTGCAGGAGCTGGGGGTCTCCCAGGGCGACCGGGTCGCCCTCATCATGCCGAATTGCCCGCAGCACGTCATCGCCTTCGTCGCGGTCATGCGCATCGGCGCCACCGTCGTCGAGCACAACCCGCTCTACACCGCCGCCGAGCTCACCCCCCAGTTCCAGGACCACGGCGCCGAGGTCGCCATCGTGTGGGACAAGATCGCGCCGACGATCTCCCAGATCCGCAAGGACTCCCCGCTGCGCACGATCGTCTCGGTGAACATGATCGAGGCGATGCCGCTGGCGCTTCGCCTCGGGCTGAAGCTTCCCGTGCCCAAGATCAAGGCGATGCGCGAGAAGCTCACCGGCCCGGCCCCGGCCACCATCGCCTGGCAGGACCTGCTCGTCCCGCGCAGGTTCGACCCGCCGGCGCGCATCAGCCAGGACGACACCCTGCTCATCCTCTACACCTCCGGCACCACCGGTGTTCCCAAGGGAGCCCAGCTCACCCACGGCAACCTCAACGCCATGTTCAAGTGCGGCGTGACCTGGGTCAAGGACCTGGGCAAGGAGCCGGAGAAGATCATGACCATCTTGCCGATGTTCCACATCTACGGCCTCGCCCTGACCACGGGACTCGCCCTGGGGACGGGATCCGAGCTCATCCTCGTCCCGGCGCCGGAGCCAGAGCTCATCGCCATGGCGCTGAAGAAGAACCCGCCGACTTTTTTCCCCGGTGTGCCCACGCTCTACGAGCGGATCTCGCAGAAGGCGCTGGAGTCCGGCAGCACGTACCCGTCGATTAGGAATTCCTTCTCCGGTGCCTCCACCCTACCCGCCTCGACCATCGAGAACTGGCAGGCGATCACCGGCGGTCGGCTGGTGGAGGGGTACGGCCTGACGGAGACCTCCCCCATCCTCACCGCAAACCCGATGGACGGCAACCACCGGCCCGGGTACGTCGGTGTGCCCTTCCCCAACACCGACATCCGCATCGCTAACCCCGACAACCTCGACGAGACGATGCCCGACGGCGAACCAGGTGAACTCCTCGCCCGCGGCCCCCAGGTGTTCAAGGGCTACCTCAACCGCCCTGAGGCCACCGCGGAGGCGTTCCACGACGGCTGGTTCCGCACCGGCGACATGGGGGTGATGGAGCCCGACGGGTTCGTGCGCCTGGTCTCGCGCGTCAAGGAGATGATTATCACCGGCGGCTTCAACGTCTACCCCGACGAGGTCGAACTGGCCTTGCGCGAGCACCCCGACATCGAGGACATCGCCGTGATCGGCAGGCCGCGTTCCGATGGCTCGGAAGACGTCGTTGCGTGCGTCACCCTGCGGCAGGGGGCAGAGATCGACTCCGACTCGCTGCGCGACTGGGCCCGCGAGCGCCTCACCCCGTACAAGGTGCCTCGCACCTTCTACCACTTCGAGGAGCTCGCCCGCGATCTCACCGGCAAGATCCGCCGTCGGGAGGTCAGCGAGACCCTTGAGGCCCTGCGCGAGAAGGGGGAGGAGACGGTCGTCGGCACGAAGAGCCACACCTAGGCAAGCTACGCAACCGTAAGAAGCGGCATATACTCGCTTGCATGGCTTCTTACGACTCCGCACCCTGGCTCGCCCACTACACGCCGTGGACGAACGCCACCCTCGATTACGGCGACGCCACCCTGGTGAGCGCGTACGCCGACAACCTGGCGAAGCACCGCGACGACCCGGCGACGTGCTTCTTCGGCCGAAGGCTCACCTACGGCGAGCTCGATGCCGAGGTTCGGCGCACCGCGGCGAGCCTGGCCGCCTCCGGCGTCGCGGCCGGCGACCGCGTCGCCATCATGCTGCCGAACTGCCCGCAGCACCTCGTCGCCTTCTACGCCGTGGCTCTGCTCGGCGCCGTCGCCGTCGAGCACAACCCGCTCTACACCGCCGCCGAGCTCACCCCGCAGTTCAACGACCACGGCGCGAAGATCGCCCTCGTGTGGGACAAGGCCGCGGCGACGGCCACCGAGCTACGCGGGACGACTCCGCTGGAGACCGTCGTGAGCGTGGATATCACCAAGGCCATGCCCCGGCTCGCGCGGCTCGGGCTGCGCCTGCCGCTGAAGAAGCTGCGCGAGGCCCGCGCGCAGCTCACGGCGCCGGCACCCGAGACGATCTCGTACGAGGCGTTCGTCAGCGAGGCGCTGCGCGGGGACGCCGCCGAGGCCTTCACCCCCGCGCGCGTCGCCCCCGACGACCCGCTGGCCATCCTCTACACCTCCGGGACGACCGGGCAGCCGAAGGGTGCGATCATCACCCACCGCACCCTGTGCGCCAACGCACTCCAGGGCGTCGCGTGGGTGGAGGATTTTCAGCGTTCCAGCCAGCGCATGCTGGGCACCCTGCCGCTCTTTCACGCCTTCGGCCTCGTCTTTACCACGGCCCTGCCGCTGTTCACCGGCAGCGAGGTCATCCTCCTGCCCGCCCCGCAGATCCCGCTCGTCCTCGGCGCGATCAAGAAGTACAAACCCACGTTCGTCCCCGGCGTACCCACCCTGTTCGAGCGCGTCGTCGAGCAGGCGCAAGAGCGCGGCGTCGACATCTCCTCGCTCAACATCGGCTTCTCCGGCGCCGCGTCGCTGCCTGGCCCGCTTATCGACGACTTTGAAAGGCTCACCGGAGGCAGGCTCATCGAGGGCTACGGGCTCACCGAGGCCGGCCCGATCCTCATCGGAAACCCGCAGAGCGACGAGCGCCGCCCCGGCTACATCGGGCTACCCTTCCCCGACACCGACGTGCGCATCGCCAACCCCGACAACCCGGAGGAGACCGTGCCCTTTGGCGAGGCGGGCGAGATCCTCGCGCGCGGCCCGCAGATCTTCCCCGGCTACTTCAACAACGACGAGGCCACGGCCAAGGCCTTCCACAACGGCTGGTTCCGCACCGGGGACATGGGCGTGATGGATGAAGAAGGCTTCGTCAAGATCGTCTCCCGCATCAAGGAGCTCATCATCACCGGCGGGTTCAACGTCTACCCTGCCGAGGTCGAAGACGTCATCCGCCAGCACCCGGACGTAACCGACGCCGCCGTGGTGGGCAGGCCGCGCTCTGACGGCTCCGAGGACGTCGTTGCGTGCGTCACCCTGCGCCAGGGCGCCGCGCTCGACCCGGAGGGCCTGCGCGCCCACGCGAAGAAGAACCTCACCCCGTATAAGGTGCCGCGCACCTTCTACCACTTCGAACAGCTCGCCCGCGACCCGCTCGGCAAGATCCGCCGCCGCGAGGTCCGCGACGACCTGCTGAAGAAGCTCGAGGGTTAGACCAGCTCCTCCTCCCCGGGGACCTCTCCCCACGCCGGAACACTTCCCGCGCGCAGGCCGGCTAGCGTCGACGACGTAGCCAAGCCAGTACGAAGAAGCGAAAGTGGGAAGAACTTGTCCACGCATTACGACTGGGGTGCTATCGAGCCCCCTCTGAACCAACCAAGCCACAGCACGCCTCGGGGCGGTGTGAGGAAGGCCACCGTCATTTTCGCGGCCATTGTCGCGGTCGTCGCCGTCGTCGTCACTGTGATCGCAATCCGGCACGTGTGGCCCGGCGCGAAAGGCCCGTTGGGCTGGGACGACGAGGAGGTTGCCCGGGTGTTCGCCGGCGACAGGATCGGCACCTGCGACCTCGGCGAGGAGTTCTACGCCTCGATCGGGATTTCGGACGTCAGCCTCGATGCCGAGAACAACCTGTGCACGGGCTACGCCACGTCTGCCGGGGTCAAGGCCCCCATCGTCGTCGCGATGGACAACACCGCCGCGAAGGGCAACCTCCAGCCCGCCCCCGCCGCGCTGACGGGCGAGGGGCTCGAGGGCTGGATGGCCAGCGAGCAACGCCCCGAGGCGCCTGAGGACCCCACGAAGTTCTTCTACGACAGGGACGGCCTGGTGTGCGTCATGTACAGCGAGGCGTACGCGCTCGAGGGGCTCACCCTGGGCACCCCGGCCGGGTGCGACACGCTGCGCCCGTTGGCGGTCCAGCTCAACAACCTGGCCAGCCAGCACGAATCCACGCGGTCGTACACCGACCCCGGCAGCACCGTGCTGGCCTTGTCTAACGACGTCTACGACCCCCTGAGCGGTTCGGCGCTGGCTGCGGGCGCCACCGCTGAGCTGGAGCTCGACGACCACGACAAGAGCACCATGACCATCACCTCCGTGAGCGCCAAAGAAGAGCAACAATCCATCCGCTACTGCGCGAACGCGACCGTGACGATGGGCGACTACGACGCCGCGGCGAAGAAGTGGCTCAGCGAGACCAAGAAGACCCCCGGCGTCGGCTCGGCAGAGTCTGGCGTGGGCGACCGAGATTTTAGCCCGAGTGCGCCGAATGTGGTGCTCACCCTGCCCGACGGCACCCGGCTCAACATGTCGTACAAGTCGCAGGATTTCCTCTCTGCCGAGCCGGGTAGCCAGGCGCCCGTGGAGTACTGCGCCAGCGTCGCCCGCCCGGCGATCAGCGGCGGCGAGGTGATCGTGAGCACCAACGCCAGCAAGAACTACTCGACGCTGTCGCCGGTGTCGTGGAAGGTGCGCCCCGAGGAAAAGGCCGCGCGCTAGATCTCGACCCCGACCCACACGGGCTCGGGCTCGAGGGTGACGCCAAATTTCTTGGCGACGCCCCCGCGCACCTCCCGCGCCAGCTCGACGATGTCGGCGGCCCGGGCCCCGCCCCTGTTCGTCAGCGCCAGGGTGTGCTTCGTGCTCAGCCGGGCCGGGGCGCCCTCGCCCGGGTAGCCCCGGGGGAACCCGGCGCGCTCGATGAGCCAGGCCGCGGAGAGCTTTACCCGCCCGTCGGGCTGCGGGTAGCGCGGCATCCCCTCCTCCCCCACCAGGTCAGCGACCCTGTCGGCCGCCTCGGGGGGCACCACCGGGTTGGTGAAAAAGGACCCGGCGGACCACGTGTCGTGGTCTGCGGCGTCGAGCACCATGCCCTTCGCCCGGCGGGTGGCAAGGATGTTCTCGCGCGCCTGCGCGAGCGGCAGCCGCTCGCCGCCGAGGTGGCGCAGCGGCGCGGAGAGCTCGCGGGCCGCGAGCTGCAGTTCGATCTCGAGCACCACCGCGCGGGAGGTGAACTTGAGGTTGGAATAGCGGTACGCCAGATCCAGCGAGTCGGCGGGCACCCACTCGTCGACGCCGGTTTCGCGGTTCCACAGGCGCACGCGGGTCAGCACGTCGGCCACCTCCGCCCCGTACGCCCCGACGTTTTGCACCGGGGTCGCCCCGGCGGAGCCGGGGATTCCGCTGAGCGCCTCGATGCCGGCCAGGCCGTGCTCGACGGCGAAGGAGACGACATCGTCCCACACGGCTCCCGCTCCGGCGCGGATCGTTGTGGCGTCGATAAGCGCGATGCCCTCGTTAGCGGCGACGACGGCGGTGAGCTCTAACGGCCCGTCGGCGACGAGCAGGTTGGAGCCGCCGCCGACGATAAGCAGGCTGCTCCCGGCCGCGTCGAGCCCGGCGACCGTATCCGCCAGCTCGCCGGCGCTCGTGCAGGTCACAACGTCGCGCGGGGTACCGCCGACGCGCAGCGTGGTCAGGGCCGAGAAAGATGAAGTGGACACCCCTTAAACGGTAGTCTGTAGGGCATGACTGCACATAGCGACGTCACCGTAACCGTCAACCACCCCGCAGAGAAGGTCCGCCAGGCATTCGCCACCAAGGAATACTGGGAGTTCATCGCCGCGAACCTCTCCCCGGAGCCCGGAACGCTTGCCGAATTCGACGGCACGACCGCCGTTCTCTTCGAGATCCTGCCCAAGTCCATCCTCCCCGAGGCCGCGCAGGCGATGATTTCCGCCGACCTGAAGCTCAAGCGCACCGTCAACCTCGGCGGGCTCGAGGGCGAGGGATCCACCTACGACTACGTCGGCGACGTCAAGGGCACCCCCGTCGACTTCAACGGCGAGATCACGCTTGGCGAGTCCGACGGGGCCACCACCCTGAGCTACGCCAACGAGGCGAAGGTGAACATCCCGTTCATGGGCGCGGCGCTCGAGCCCAAGGTCGGCGAGGCGCTCGAGGAGATCTTCTCCAACGAGGCCAAGCTCACCGAGCAGTGGATCACCGAAAACCTCTAGATTCATCCCCCCTCCCTCATGGCCGATCATGCCCATAACCTGCGCGCGCAGTACGGGCGGGATCGGCCCTTTGGCGTTATCACCCGCGGCACCACCGGGGTCAACCGCCTTCGGCGCTGCGACCGCTGGGTGCGCTACCACGCGGGGGCCCAAGAGGTGCTGCGCTCCACCCCGCGCCCGCTCGCGATCGACGTCGGCTACGGCGCCTCCCACACCACGACGGTCGAGTGGGCGCGGTGGCTGCGCCAGATCAACCCCGCGGTCGAGGTTGTCGGCTTGGAGATCCACCCGGAGCGGGTCCTCCCGCCGCGCGACGGGGTGCGCTTCGAGCTCGGCGGCTTCGAGCTGGCGGGCTACACGCCGCACCTCGTTCGCGCCTTCAACGTGCTGCGGCAGTACGACGTCGCCGACGTCGCCCCGATGTGGGAGGCGGTCACCTCACGCCTTGCGCCGGGCGGGCTGTTCATCGAGGGCACGTGCGACGAGCTCGGCCGGCGCGCGGCTTGGGTGCTTCTCGACGCCACCGGGCCGCGCACCCTCACCCTGGCCTGGGACCCCCACGACGCGCAGCGCCCCTCCGATCTCGCCGAGCGCCTGCCCAAGGCGCTCATCCACAACAACGTGCCAGGGGAGGCGATCCACGCGCTGCTCGCCGCCGCCGACGAGGCCTGGGAGCGCGCCGCAGGGTGGGCCCCGCACGGGCCCCGGGTGCGGTGGCGGCACGCCCACGCCGAGCTGATCCGCGAGGGCTGGGGGCTCGCGCCCGTACGCCGCCGGCTGCGCGATAACACGTTGACAATCAACTGGGAAGACGTCTCGCCCCGCGACTGGGACGTATGATGTCCCCATGACAAAAACCAACGGCTCGCTCGCGTGGAAGATCTTCGTCGGCGTGCTCGCTGTCCTCGTTGTTACCGCCATCGTCGCGGAGTTTGGCCTGCGGGCCTACCTCTCGCGCCGCATCGAGACGGAGATCGCCGCCGCCGTCGATCTTCCGGCCTCCGAGCACGCGCAGGTCTCCTTCGGGCATTCCCCGCTGACCTTCGGGCTCCTGACCAGCAAGGTCCCCGAGCTCACCGCGGCCATCCCCTCGACACTCGCGCTCAACGAGGACGGCTACACCGGAACCCCCGCCGCCACGGTCAACCTGAGGGACCTGCGCCAGACCGACGCCGGCGCGGTCGCGGAGTCCATGGACCTGGCCACGGTGGTGCCCGACTCGTTCATCCAGGAGATCTTGCAGCAGCAGATGCGCCAAGCGCTGGGCGATACCGGGCTTTCGCCGAAGCTGCTGGAGAACTTCGTGAGCGTCTCCGAGGTGAAGACGAACGCCGCCGCCGGGACGATTTCAATCACGTTCACCGAGGGCGTCGCTGCCCTCGACCTCCACCCCCGCACGGAAAACGGTCAGGCGACCTTCGACGTCGACGCGACCCGCCTCTTCGGCATCGACCTGCCCGGCGGGGCCGCGGAGAAGATCTCCGAGGCCCTGCAGGAGGGGATGCGGCAGGCCGTTTTCGGCAATCTCCGGGTCAGGGACATCACCACCATCGAGGGCGGCCTGCGTGTCACCCTCGCCGGCGAGGAGGTCAACCTCGACGAGCTGGCGGGATCAGCCCAGTCCCGCTAAAGACTCGGCTCGCGCCCGCGGCGAGGGCGTCAACGGCGGCGTCAATGCCCTCCCCGAGCCCCCAGAGCGCGAGTTCGAGCGAGGTGCGCGGCAGCTCGTGGCCGGCCTCGCACACCAACACGTCCGCCCCGAGCAGCTCCCCGGCGCGCACGACCTCCGGCCTCCCCGCGTGGATGAGGCCCAGCCGGGCGGGTGCCTCGACCGCCTGGCGCACCGCAATCGCGTCCGCAAGCACCGCGTTCTCGCCCGCGGCATCGGCGTCGATCGCGAGCCAGATCTCGTCTGCGCCCATCTCGACGGCGAGACGCGCCTCGGCCGCCTTGATCACGCTGTGGTGCCGTCCGTCGGGCAGGCCGACCACAGCGATAACGGGAACACCGAGACGCGCCGCGGCAGCGACCCGCGTCGGCTCGACGACGACGCCCGCGGAGCCGGGGAGACCATCAACCGCACTGCCCCGCAGCGCGAGACGCCCCCTGCGGGTGGCCAGCCACTCGATATCGTCCACGCGCTCCTACCAGCCCGAGTTGCCGCGGATGATGTTGATGAGCGCAGGGCGCACGTCGAAGTAGTAGAGGCCGATCGCCACCACGCCGAACCACGACAAGAAGGGCATCCGCAGCAGGCATACCGCCGCAGACATCACGACGATGGCGACCCACGCCCACTTGCTCTGCCGACCCGCCGCCTCGAAGGCGTCGTCACGCGTGGTGGCGATCAAAAAGGCGGCGATAAGCCCGGCGATGGCGACCGCGGCGAACAAGGCGTTGCGGGCAATGGCCGGAACGGCCAGGATCAGGCCGATGAGGCCTAGGCTTGCGGGATCCATGGGTGTGACGATCCTCCTCGTCATTCGTGGGTGGCTGTGCCGCCGCCTATCTTATCGAGTCTTATCGAGTCGGCCTAGAAAAACAGTGCGCGGGAGAGAGAGTAGATGACCAGCCCCGCGAGCGCGCCGACGATCGTCCCGTTGAGGCGGATGAATTGGAGGTCCTTGCCGGCCATGAGCTCGATCTTCTCGGCCGCCTCCTGGCCGTCCCAGCGCTGGATCGTCTCGGAGATAATCCCGACGATTTCTCCCGCGCCGTTCTCCGCGAGGTAGCGGGTGGCCACGCCCAGGCGGCGCTGCGCGGCGGCCTGGACCTGCGGGTCGTGGGCGAGCCTGCTGCCCCAGGTCAGGCACAGCTCCACCAGCTTGCGCCGAAGTGCCGAGGAGGGCTCGCCGGCGGCGTCGATAAGCGAGCGCGATGCCCTCTCCCAGATTCCCGCCGAAGCGGAGGTGACCGCCTTCGACCCCATGACATCCGCCTTGATCGCCTCGACGCGCGCGATCGTGGCGGCGTCGTGCTGCAGATCCCGCGCGAAGCCGGCGATCTGGCGCCGCAGCGCGAGCCTCGCCTCGTGGTTGGGGTCGGTGTCGATCTCCCGCATGAAGCTCACCAGTTCCCGGTAGACGCGCTCGCCGACGAGGTCCTTGGCAAACTGGGGCGCCCAGCGCGGCATGCGCTCATCGATCATCTCGATGACGCTGTCCTCCATTCCCGCGACCTTGCGCCTCGCCCACGAGATGACGTCGTCGATCACGGGCTCGACCTTGCCGTCCGCAATGAGCCCGTCGAGGGCGCGGCCGAGGTGGGGGCCCCACTCCGGCTCCGCCACGCGGTCGATGACCTGGCGGTCGATGATGCGCCGTGCCTCTTCCGGGTCGATCGAGGCCACGATGCGCGCGGCGAGTGAGCCCGCGTGCGCGGAGACGAGCTCGGCGTTGTCCTCGCGCTCGAGCCACAGCCCGACGCGGCGCGGCACCTCCGCCTGCGCGACCTTATCCGTGATGGTCTGCGCGTTGAGGAAGTTCTCGCTGACGAAATCGCTCAGCGCCCCGGCCACCTGATCCTTCCTGCGCGGGATGATCGCGGTGTGCGGGATGGGCAGGCCGAGAGGGTGGCGGAAGAGCGCGGTCACTGCGAACCAGTCCGCCAAGCCGCCGACCATGCCGGCCTCGGCGGCGGCGCGGACGTAGCCCGCCCACGCCGGCGCCTCGCCGGTCGACTGCCACCAGGAGCAGGACAAGAAGATCGCGGCCATCACGCCGAGCAGACTCGTGGCGACGCCCTTGTGCACGCGCAAGGCCTTACGCCGCTGCGCGTCCGTTACGGCGGGGGCGCTCTCGTGTCTCGACATGCCCTCGATTAAAGCAGGTCGGCCGTCGGGCTAGTTCACGCGGCCGGTGCGCTTGCGGTAGGCGCGGTAGTTGCGGCGCCCAATCGTCATCAGAACGGCGGCGCCGATCAAGGTGACGGCAACCTCAATGAGCCCGAGCGTGAGCAGCTTGGCGCCGATGTTGGGCTCCGAACCCATCCCGACTACGAGCGCACCGGCACCCCACACCGACAAGCCGATGCCGAAGAGGGCTGCCAGGATAAGCCCCATAGCGACCCACATCGCGTGGGTGTTGAGCGAAGAGTGCGGCGCGGAGAGCGAGACCGGCTCGTAGCCATCGATGTAGGAGTCCTCGATGCTCTGCTGGTATTGCGGGAAGCTCTCGCTGCGGATGTCCGCGACCGACTCGTGAGTGTGAGCCATGGTGATTCCTTGTCTCTTCGTTGGGGCACCCTGTGGGGCCCCAAAATCATGACATTCTCGCTGCCAGTATAGGGCAGCCCTAGTCGTCCTTGCCACGGAATGCGGCGCGGGCACGCTCGGCGTTGATCGCGCCAACCGCGTCGAGCGGGATGCCCGCCGGGCATACGTCGGCGCACTCGCCGAAGAGCGAGCAGTGGCCGAAGGTGGTCTCTAGCTCGTCGACCATTTGCCGGGCGCGCTTGCCCCGCTCCTCCTTGCCCAGGGGAAGCAGCTTGAGGTGCTTGAGCTTCGCCCCGGTAAAGAGGTGGGCGGCACCGTTCGGGCAGGCGGCAACGCAGGCGCCGCAGCCGATGCAGGCCGCGTAGTCGAGCGCAAGCTCGGCCGTCTGGTGGTTGACGTGGAGGGTATCCGCGTCCGGGGCCGTGCCGGCTGCGACGGAAACGTAGCCGCCCTGCTGCATGACGCGGTCGAGGGCCGAGCGATCGACCGCGAGGTCCTTGATCACCGGGAACGCTCCGGAGCGGAACGGCTCGATGCGCAGAGTGTCGCCGTCTTTGTAGTTGAACAGGCGCTGCAGGCAGGCGGTCGTGTTCTGGCCCGCGCCGTGGGGGCGCCCGTTGACGGTGACGCCGCAGGTGCCGCAGATGCCTTCGCGGCAGTCGGAGGCGAAGGTAAACGGCTCCTTGCCCTGCTCGACGTAGGAGTTGTTCACGTGGTCGAGGAGCTCGAGGATGGACATCTGCTCCACCGCGTCGTCTACCTGGACGGTTTCAAAGCTTCCCTCAGTATCGGGTCCGGCCTGACGCCAGATCTCAAGTGTCAGTTTCATTACTTGTAGTTCCTTGCCATCAGTGGGATCGAATCGAAGTAGAGCGGCTCGGCGTGGCGGACGAAGGCGTCCTTGCCCGCCGGCTCCCAGGCGGAGACGAAGCACCAGTTGTCGTCGTCACGCTGCGCCTCGCCGTCCTCGGTGAGGTGGTCATCGCGGTAGTGCGCACCGCAGGACTCGTCGCGGTCGAGCGCGTCGATGCACATCAGCTCGCCGAGGTTGATGTAGTCCGCCAGGCGGATCGCGGCCTCGAGCGTCTGGTTCATATCATTCGGGCTGCCCGGGATCGAGATGTTGGCCCAGAAGTCTTCGCGGAGGCGGCGGATCTTGTCGATGCCGGCCTTGAGCCCCTCGACGGTGCGGGCAACGCCGCAGTGCTCGTAGAGGATGTCGCCGAGCTGCTCGTGGAAGTGCTCCGGGCCGTGCGGCTCGGGGCCGCTGACACTCATGAGGCGCTCGATCATGTCCTGGGCGCGGGTCACGGCCTCGTGGACCTCGGGCGCGTCGATGTCGAGCACCTCCTCGCCGAGGTGGCCGGCGAGGTAGTTCGGCACCGTGAACGGGAGCGTGAACCAGCCGTCGACGGACGCCGAGAGCAGCGAGTTCGCGCCGAGGCGGTTAGCGCCGTGGTAGGTCCACGAGCACTCGCCGGCGGCGAACAGGCCGTCGATGGAGGTCATCTCGTTGAAGTCGGTCCACAGCCCGCCCATGGTGAAGTGCACGGTCGGCGCGATGCGCATCGGCTCCTTGTACGGGTCGGAGCCGGTGGAGTCCTCGTACATCTCGAAGAGGTTGGAGTAGCGCTCGCGGATGGTGCCCTCGCCGAGGCGCTCGATGGCGTCGGTGAAGTCGAGGTAGGCCGAGTTCTTCAGCGGGCCCACGCCAAAGCCGGCGTTGAGCTGCTGGGAGATCGCGCGGGAGGCGACGTCGCGGGGCACGAGGTTGCCGAACGCCGGGTAGCGGCGCTCGAGGAAGTAATCGCGCTCCTCCTCCGGGATGTCCTTCGGGTCGCGGTCGTCGCCCTTCTGCTTCGGGGTCCAGATTCGGCCGTCGTTACGCAGCGACTCGGACATCAGCGTCGTCTTCGCCTGCCACTTGGCGTTGACGGGCAGCCCGGTCGGGTGGAACTGGACGAAGCACGGGGATGCAAGGTAGGCGCCGCGCTCGTAGGCGCGCATCATCGCCGAGGCGTTGGAGTTCTTCGCCAGCGTCGTCTTGTGGTAGACGTTGCCGTACCCACCGGTGGCCAGCACGACCGCGTGGCCGGTAAACGGCGTGATCTCCCCGGTGATGAGGTTGCGGGTGACGATACCGCGGCAGCGTTTCTTGCCCTCTTCGTCGGCCGCGACGACGAGGTCCATGAGGTCGTGGTGGGTGAAGATCTCGACGTTGCCCAGGTGGATCTGGCGCTGCAGGGCCGAGGCGGTGGACAGCTGCAGCTGCTGGCCCGTTTGCCCGCGGGTGTAGTAGGTGCGCGAGACCTGCACGCCGCCGAAGGAGCGGGTGGCCAGGGTGCCGCCGTATTCGCGGGCGAACGGGGCGCCGATGGCGTTCATGTGGTCGATGACGCGGGCGGACTCGATGGCGAGGCGCCAGCAGTCGGACTCGCGGCAGCGGTAGTCGCCGCCTTTGACGGTGTCCTTGGTGTGGCGGTAGGCGCTGTCGTTATCGACCTTCTTGCCGCGCGCCGAGTTCACGCCGCCCTGGGCCGCGATCGAGTGCGCGCGGCGCGGGGCGTCGTGGTAGGTAAAGGCCTTGACCTTGTAGCCGAGCTCGCCGAGCGCGGCCGCGGCGGCGCCGCCGGAGAGACCGGTGCCGACGACGAGGACGGTGAACTTGCGGCGGTTGAGCGGCGAGACCAGGTTCATGTGGTCCTTCTGCCACTGCCACATGTCCTTCATGCGGACCTTGTCGCGGTCCGGCTCGTTGCTCGCGAGGATCCGCCCGGCGCTCACGCCGGGGACGGACGAGCTGGGCTGGCTAAACTGCGTGGGCTGTTGAGCCTGGTTGGGCGCCGTGGCGCTAAAAGCGGTAGTCATTGATCATTTTCTCCTAGTGCGCCGTTACCGAGTGAATCCGGGGATGAAGCCGAACGAGATCGCCAGGGGCATGACAACGTTGCCGATGACCACGATCATGGGCAACAGGTACGCGGCGATCACCATGATCGCGTGGCCGCGCTTGCCCAGCCAGCCGAGGTCGGACACGGCGAGGTAGATGCCGTGGGTGAGGTGGAGGAGCAGCGCCAGGTTGGCGATGACGTAGATAGCAACGACCCACCAGCGGCCCGGGGCGAAGGTGGCGATGAGGTTGTTGCGCACCGCGCCGTGGACGAATTCGTCGGAGGCGACGACCTGGCCGAGCGTGAGGTCGAGGATGTGGAAGACGACGAAGAGCAGCAGGATCGCGCCGGTGATGAGCATGGACCGGGTTGCGGTGGACTGCCAGCCGCCCATGAGGTTGGTGCGCTTGAACTTGCCGCGCGACTTCGAGGAGCGGGCCTTGAGGGTGAAGGCACCCCACACGTGGGCGACGAGGCTGGCGAGCAGCACGATGCGGATGACCCACAGTACTGCGCTGTAGGGGAAGATCGGCTCGCCCATCGAGCGCAGGAAGTGGCCGTACTCGTCGATCGGTGCGACGCCGTTGGCGTGTACGGGCATGAAGATCTTCAGGTTGCCCACCATGTGGCCGAGGACAAAGAGCCCGAAGAGTAGTCCTGTGACGGCCATGATCATCTTCACGGCCCAGGTCGGGACAGTCGGCCGCTCGCGCAGCGGCGCTTCGGTAATTTTTCCGTGACGAATTGCGTCGCGGTCTGCGTTTTGTACAGTCATGGCACCTCCAGTGTCGCTATTACTCTACGAAACGGGCTCTGCCTTTACCTACTTATCGGCCATCCTTGCCCCCGCCTGGTTCCGCCCTGTGAGCCTGAGCGCCGCCGCGCGGGGGCCCGCTACCCCGAGGTCCTGCGTTTTCGCCGCTCGTGTGAGTTTGAACACTTCTCTTTCCCATCGTGGGGTCGCTTGCACCATCTCCCACACCCAAAGGGTGTCAAACTTTCGTTCCACTCCCCTCCGGCGCCCATCTTCGCACGTCTTTGCATATTTCTTTGCTGGCGTGCTACGGGGGTGGTTTAATTCTTCCATGCCCAAAACCTACGTCGGCTCCCGGCTGCGGCAGCTGCGCCGGGAACGCAACCTCTCGCAGGCGGCCCTCGCGGCGAGGCTGGATCTCTCGGCGAGCTACGTCAACCAGATCGAGCACGACGTTCGCCCGCTCACGGTGCCGGTGCTCAAGCGCATCACGGAGGCGTTCGGCGTCGACGCGACGTTTTTCTCGCGTGACGACGACTCCCGGCTCTTAGCCGAGCTCAAAGACGTCGTCGCCGACCGGGAGCTCGGCGCCCACACCACCTCGCTCCAGGAGCTCTCCGACCTGGTCTATCGCCACCCCAAGCTCGCCCGCTCGGTCGTGGAGATGCACCGCCGCTACTCCAACGCTCGCGACACGTTGACCTTGGCCGTGGATTCGCGGGTCTCCAGCCCCCAGCAGCTGGTGATGCCGCACGACGAGGTACGCGATTTTTTCTATTCGCGCCAGAACTATCTTGACGACGTCGACCACGCCGCCGAGGGCCTCGCCCTGCGGCTCGGCGTGGAGCGCTTCGGAATCCGCGTCACCGAGCAGGCTCTTGCCTCTTACATCAGCTCGGCGCACGGGGTGGAGGTGCGCACGACCCCGGCGGAATCCGAGGTGCTCCACCACTTCGACCGTCAGGCCGGGGTGCTCACACTCTCCCCGACGCTGAGCTTGGGGCAGCGCGCCTTCCGCATCGCCTCGGCTCTGAGCTTCGTGGAGGCGGGCCCGCTCATCGACTCTCACGTGGCGGCCGAGCCGTTTTCCTCCGAGACCTCCGCCAACCTGGCACGGCGGGGGATTGCGTCTTATTTCGCATCTGCGGTGGTGATGCCGTACGCGATGTTCCACGCGGAGGCTGAGCTCAGCGGCTACGACGTCGATTACCTCTGCCACGTCTTTGGCGTGGGCTACGAAACGGTGGCGAGCAGGCTCTCTACCTTGCAGCGAGCGAACATGCGGGGCGTGCCGTTTACCTTCGTACGGGTCGACCGCGCGGGCAACATTTCCAAGCGGCAGTCGGCCACGGGCTATCACCTCTCGACCTCCGGCGGGACGTGCCCGCTGTGGGGGATCTACGAGAGCTTCGCGCGCCCCGGCGAGACAGTCAGGCAGCACGCGGAGATGCCCGACGGCCGGACCTACCTGTGGATCGCGCGGACGGTTCGCCATCACAGGGTGCACTTTCGCGAAACGGAGAAGCTCTTCGCCATCGGGCTGGGGTGCGAGACCCGCCACGCTGAGCGCACGATCTACGCGACGGGGCTCACGCTTGGCGACGTCTCCCAGGCCACCCCGATCGGCGCGGGGTGCCGCGTGTGCCCTCGCGAGGGCTGCGCGCAGCGCGCCTTCCCCTCCGTGCAGCACGACCTGAGCGTCGACCCGTATTCCTCGACGGTCGCGCCATATTAGATTTTCCCTACACTGGGGGCCATGGCTACCAAGAATTCAGCACAACGAGTAATCGACGCCCCCGCCGGCGAGATCTTCGACTTCTTGTCCAACCCGGACCGCCACGCGGAGACCGACGGCTCCGGCATGGTCGTCTCCGCGGACAAGGCCGAGCGGATCACCACGGTGGGCCAAGTCTTTACCATGAACATGACCAAGGAGGACGGGGACTACCAGACCCGCAACGAGGTCTTTGCCGTCCAGGAAAACAAGGTGATCGGCTGGAAGAACCTGAAAAACGTCACCGCCGAGGTGAGCGTCGGGGCGAAGTGGCTCTACGAGCTTGAGAGCGTCGATGCCGACCACACCCGGGTGACCTTGACTTACGACCGCTCCGAGATCGAGGATGAGGCCGTGCGCTCGATGTCGGAGAAGTTCGACGACGAGTTCCTCGAGCGCAGCCTCGACTCGGTGGCGGCCGCCGTGGCCGGCAGCTAGAGGTTAATCATGTGGCCCTCGATGCCGTGGGCCACTTCCTTGAGCGCCTCCGACAGCGTCGGGTGGATGTGGATGTTGCGGGCGATCTCCCCGGCGGTGAGGTCGAAGCGCTGCGCCAGCGTGATCTCCGGCAGCAGCTCGGAGGCGTTCGCGCCGACGATGTGGCAGCCGAGGATTTCCCCGTGCTCGCCGTCTGCGATGAGCTTGGCAAAGCCCGCCTGCTCGGCGAGCCCGACGGCCTTGCCGTTAGCAGAGAACGGGAAGACGGCGACCTTGATATCCCGCTCGGGCCAGTTCTTGCGGGCCTGCTCCTCGGTATACCCCATGGAGGCGACTTGCGGGTTACAGAAAGTCGCGCGCGGGGTCATCATGTAGTCCTCGATCGGCAGCGTCTCTGCGCCGGCGATGGTCTCGGCCGCGATGACGCCTTGGGCCTCGGCGACGTGGGCGAGCTGGAGCTTCGCCGTGACATCGCCGATGGCGTAGATGCCGTCGACGTTGGTGCGCAGGCGATCGTCGACGTTGATCGCGCCGCGCTCGGTGAGCTCGACGCCGGTGTTCTCCAGGCCATAGCCCTCAACACGCGGGGCGAAGCCGACCGAGATCATCACCCGGTCCACGGTCAGGGTCTGGGTCTCGTCGGAGCCGTTCTTCGTGATGTCTACCTCTACGGTTTCGCCGTTGTCGCGCACCGCGGTGGTGGCGTGGCCGGTGAGGATTTTCACACCGAGCTTCTTGTAGGCGCGGGTGATTTCCTTGGACACGTCCTTGTCCTCGTTGGGCAGCACGCGGTCCATGTACTCGACGACGGTGACCTTCACCCCGTAGTTGGAGAGCACGTAGGCGAACTCCATGCCGATGGCGCCGGCGCCGACGATGACCATCTCCTTCGGGGCGACGGGGTTGAGGATCTGCTCCTCGAAGGACACGACGTTGTCCGACAGCTCGATACCCGGCAGCGAGCGGACCACGGAGCCGGTGGCGATGATGCAGTTGTCGAAGGTGACGGTCTTGCCCTTGTCGTCACCCTCGGTGATCTCGATCGTCTTCGCGTCGATAAACGAGCCGAGGCCGTTGATCTCGGTGATCTCGTTTTTCTTCATGAGGTAGTGGACGCCGCCGACGATCTTTTCGGAGACCTTCCGCGAGCGCTGGTGCGCGTCCGCGTAGTCGAACTCCACGTCACCCTTAATGCCGAAGGTCTTGGCCTCCTTGGTGAAGATGTGGGCCACCTCGGCGTTTTTGATCAGGGACTTCGAGGGGATGCAGCCTACGTTGAGGCAGACACCGCCCCAGTACTTCTTCTCCACCACGGCAACCTTCTTGCCGAGCTGGGCTGCGCGGATGGCGGCGACGTAGCCACCGGGCCCCGCGCCGAGGACAACAACGTCAAAATGTTCTCTACTCACGCCCACCAGGATACGTCTTCTTGCGCCTCGGCGTCCGCTTTTTGTGGGGGCCTAGAACAAGCCGAGCGCGAGCGCCGCGTTGGAGGACGCGGAAGAGCCTGCGTGGATGAGCTGGCCGAGGAAGTCGTTGATCTGGAGCTGGAGGGTTTCGAACGGGTTCATGGCTGTCTTCCTTCTTGCTTGTGCGTTGGGTGAATTGGTCTGTATCCGGTATCGCGGGGCGGGGCTACGTCGTTTCATCGGTCGTTTCGTAGCTATCGCTTCGCTAGCGGACATTGTGGCACGCGGGCCCGCGTCACGCCATTACCGGTAACGACAGTAACACCACCGGTATCAATCCGTAACAGTTTTCACCCAACTCACAAGTGTGGGTACTTACGGGTCGAAAAATTCCGAAACGTGGGATAGGTTTACAGCGATAGGGTCTGCAGCAGGCACCACAAGGTACCCGCACCACCCCCCACAGATAGCTGCCAGATAGAAGGATGTCCATGAACCTCAAGCGCTCCGTTCTCGCCACCACCGCGGCGATCTCGCTCGCCCTCGGCACCGCACCGGCGGCGTTCGCAGGCGCCAACCCCGACACCGTCACCGCCGCCACCGTCGCCGGGGATACCCCCGTGGGCACGGTCAAGGCGTGGGACGCCAAGACGGAGCCGTCGCTGACCATCCCCGGCGGAAAACCGCAGTCCTGGACCCAGCAGGTCGATCACAAAAACGTCCTGAGCTACAAGGTCTACTCCCCCTCGATGAACAAGGACATCCCGATCGCGGTCATCCCGGCGACGAATGAGGCCGGCGAGCGCGTCGACGGCGCCCCGATCATCTACCTGCTCAACGGTGCCGGCGGCGCCGAGCAGGACGCCGACTGGCTGAAGATGTTCAAGGCCGTCGACTTCTTCAAGGGCAAGGGCGTCAACGTCGTCATCCCGCAGGCTGGCGCGTTTACCTACTACACCGACTGGCTGGATGACAACGTCCAGGGCACCTACGTCAACGGCCCCCAGAAGTGGGAGACCTTCCTCACCAAGGAGCTGCCAGGACCGATCGAGGAGACACTGAAGGCCGATAACCGCCGCGCCATCGTGGGCTTTTCCATGTCGGGCACCTCTTCGCTCGTCTTGCCGGCACACAACCCAGGCTTCTACGATGCCGCAGCGTCCTTCTCCGGCTGCGCGGCCACCTCTTCGTTCCACGCCTACAACTTCGCCCGCCTGACGGTCAACCGTGGCTCCGGCACGGCCGATTTCAAGACGGTGACCCCGGAGCAGATGTGGGGCCCGATGGGTGGCGCTTACAACCGCTACAACGACGCGCTGCTTAACGCCGACAAGCTCGCGGGCACCGCGCTCTACATCTCCACCGCGACCGGCTTGGCCGGGCGCCCGGACCAGGTCGGCTACCTTGTCGGCCAGGGTGCCTCCGAGCCGGTGGCGAGCGTTGCGGCGACCACGCTGCAGGTTGAGGGCGGTGTCATTGAGGCCGCGATCAACAAGTGCTCCCACGACTTGCGCGCCAAGCTCGAGCACCTGAACATCCCGGCCACCTACGAGTTCCGCAACGCGGGTACCCACTCCTGGCCGTACTGGCGCGATGACATCGTGGAGTCCTGGGAGACCACCATTAAGCCGGCGTTCGGCCTCTAGGCTCCGCCCGGCCCCACGCTCCTGGCACCTCCCCGGGGCGGGTATGATGGGCCGACGATGAAAAAGCACAGGCTGCGCTCGACGCCGGTTCCCGGCACCGTCGACGCCTACACCGGCGTGGCGTTCAACCTCGGCTTCCACGTGCACCATTACGATGTGGACCTGGACTACAAGGTGGGGCCCAATCGCCTCCACGGCACGGCGACGCTCACGCTGACCACGTGGCGCGAGCTCGAGCACCTCACCCTCGACCTCGCCGAGTCGATGTCCGTGCGGCGGGTTACCGCGCGCAGCGCGACGGGCGGGGCAATCGAGGTCAAGAGGTTCCGTCAGTCGGGCGGGAAGCTGCGCGTGAGCTTTACCGCGCCGGTTCCGGTCGACGAGGAATTCCAGCTCGCGGTCACCTACGGAGGCAACCCGGCCCCGCGGCGCACCGCGTGGGGGCTCATCGGATGGGAGGAGCTCACCGATGGCTCCCTCGTCGCCAGCCAGCCCAACGGCGCACCGACGTGGCTGCCTTGCGACGACACTCCGGATGAAAAGGCGACCTATACGTTTCACGTCCGCGCGGATCGCGGCTACGCGGTGATTACCAACCCCACAACGAGGCCGATGGCGAGCTACCTCGCTACGGTGCAGGTCGGCGACTACGCCCGCCACCAGCTGGGCCGCAATACGTACGCGTGGCTGCCGAAAAACACCCAGCCTGGGGACTTCGCCACACAGCAAGACATGCTGGACTTCTTCGAGGAGACTTTCGGGCCCTACCCCTTCGAGCGCTACGAGGTCGTCGTCACGGAGGATCCCCTCGAGATCCCGCTCGAGGCGCAGGCGATGTCCATTTTCGGGGTCAACCACCTCACCGGCCACGAGCGCCTCATCGCCCACGAGCTCGCGCACCAGTGGTTTGGCAATTCCCTGGGCTTAGCGCAGTGGAACGACATTTGGCTCAACGAGGGGTTTGCGTGCTACAGCGAGTGGTTGTGGGCGGATCACGTCGGTGGGGACGTCGATAAGCATGTGCGCGAGCACTACCGCAAGCTCGCCCCGCAGGACTTCACTCTGGCCGACCCGGGCCCGCGCAACATGTTCGACGACCGCGTGTACAAGCGCGGCGCGATTGCGCTGCATGCTTTACGACGCCTCGTCGGCGACCCCGCCTTCTTCACCGCCATCCGGGACTACACCTCGCGTAACGCGCACGGCGTGGTGGAGACCTTCGACCTCATAAACGCCTTCAAGGCAGCCGCTCCGGGAAAGGACGTCGAAGCCGTCATCGACGCCTGGATCAACCACCGAGAGCTCCCGGAGTGCCCGTGAGGAACCTCTCCTACGCCACGGCGTTTGCGGCGCTCAGCGGCTTTGCCGTGCTATGGGTTGCCCAGCGCGTGCTCGATATCGGAACGGATTACCGCTACTTCGCCGCTTATTGGAGCTTGTTTTTCGCCTCCGCCGGGATCATCGATGGGCTGACCCACGAAACCACCCGCTCTGTCGCCTCCGACCGCGCGGCGGGCACCGCTAACCCGTGGCGCGCTGCGGGCCTCATCGCGGCTCTCGTCGCCGCCGCATCGCTGGCCCTCGGGGTGGTGTTGATGGGCCGGGTCGTGCCCACTGCCCCGCTGGCGGCCACCGGAATCCTCGTCTTCGGCCTCGTCAGCTACGTCTTCCAGGCGGCGCTCTCGGGGGTTTTAAGCGGGGCTGGTCTGTGGAGCCAGTACGCCGCGCTCGTCGCGCTCGATTCCGGCATCCGACTCGCCATCGCCATCGCCGCGTGGGCCCTGGGCTGGCAGCTATGGGCCTTCCTCGCCCTGACGGTCATCGGGGCGGTGAGTTGGACCGTCATCCTGGGGTGCTCGCCGCGGGCGCGGGGCAGCATCGGGCTCGCGCTGGATACGCACCCTTTCGAGTTCTACCGGCGTGTGGGCTCCGCGATGGTGGCCTCTGGCGCCTCGGCGGCCATGATCACGGGCTTTCCGGTGGCCGCGAGCGCGGCGTTTCCCTCCGGCGACGGGACGACGGTCGCGGCAGTCATCAACGCCGTCATCCTCACCCGCGCGCCCGTGCTCGTGCCCTTGCAGCGCTTCCAATCGGCGCTTGTGGTGAGGTTCGTCGAGAAGCGTGAGCGGATCTACGCAGCGCTTACCGCCCCGCTTGGGGCCGTGCTGGCCTTAGGCGCCGTGGGTTTCGTCGCCGCCTGGGTAATTGGCCCGGTGATCTTGCGCTTCGCCTTCTCCCCGGACCTCTTCGTCCCGGGGCTCACCCTCGGCGCGCTCACCTTCGCCTCGGCGTTCATGGGCGCGCTGATGATCACCGGTGTGGCCGTGCTCTCCACGGAGCGCCACGGGGTGTACGTCGCGGGCTGGGTGGTCGCGACGGTTGTCGCGTTCGTGCTGCTCTTCGCCCTGCCCTACGGGGTTGTGACGAACGTGTGCGCGGCCCTGTACGCTGGCCCACTTGCCGGAGCCGCGGTGCATGCAATAGGTCTACGTCGGTAGGGTTTTGACCCATGGAACGCGTTCTGGTCACCGGCGGCGCCGGGTTCATCGGCACCAACTTCGTCCGTTTGCTGCGTGAGCGACGCCCCGGGGTGCACATCACCGTCCTCGACGCGCTGACGTATGCCGGCAACCGCGCCAACTTGGACGGACTCGACGTGAAATTCGTCCACGGCTCGGTGACCGACGCTCAACTTGTCGACGCCCTCGTTGCCGCCGCCGACACCGTCGTCCACTTCGCCGCCGAGTCCCACAACGACAACTCGCTTGCTAACCCTGCCCCCTTCGTCCACACCAACGTGGTAGGCACGTTCACGCTGCTGGAGGCCGTGCGGCGTTACGACACCCGATTCCACCACATCTCCACCGATGAGGTCTTCGGCGACCTGCCGCTTGGCGGGGACGAGAAGTTCACCGAAACCACCGCCTACAACCCCTCGAGCCCGTACTCGGCAACCAAGGCCGGCTCCGATCACCTCGTGCGCGCCTGGGTGCGCTCCTTCGGTATCAAGGCGACGATCTCGAACTGCTCGAACAACTACGGGCCGTACCAGCACATAGAGAAGTTCATCCCGCGGCAGATCACGAACATTCTCGACGGCCGCCCCGCCAAGCTCTACGGCAGCGGCGCGCAGGTGCGCGACTGGATCCACGTCGACGACCACAACGACGCCGTGCTCGCCATCTTGGAGCGGGGAACGATCGGGGAAACCTATAACATCGGCGTCGGCGGCACACACGTGACCAACAAGCAGGTCGTTGAGATGATCTGCGAGATCATGGGCGGCACGTACGAGCACGTCGCCGATCGCCCCGGTCACGACCAGCGCTACACCATGGACGCCACCAAGCTCACCCGCGAGCTCGGGTGGCGCCCCCGCCACGCCCCGGAGCTGCGCACCGGGTTGGAGAGCACCATCGCGTGGTACTCCGAGCACGAGGATTGGTGGCGGGGCGCGAAGGAGGGCGTGGAGAAGCGATATGCGCAAGGCGGGCAGTAGGGCCCCAAACCCACGTATGCTGTGTACGACGGCGCGCAAAAACAGGCGGCCGAACACAACGGTAAGGACGAAGATGGAATTCCCACCACTGTCGCGAGAACTCCTGATAAAGGCGCTGAGCAACCTCGGCGTTACAGCAGGCCCCGACGAGGACGGGGTGCTGGGAGCACGCTTTCCCAACGCGGTCGCCCAGTTCTACCTAGATGAGAATTTCCTTACCGCCCACACGATTTGGAACGAGGTGGTCGCTCCCTCCTCCCAAGCCGAAGTCCTCGAACTGGTCAACACGCTCAACCAAGGGATCCCCACGGGGAAAGTCTCCCCGGTTCTGGTGGAGGGAGCGCCAACGATCGACGTTCATGAGCATTTCTTCGCGGCCCACGGGTTGAGCGAAAACCAGCTGTGCATGATGCTGGACGCTTACTTCCAAATCGCCTTCATGGTCTTTGACGAGTTCGAGCAGCGCGGTTTCGCGCAGAATGCGCAGGTGTAGAGATGGGGATCTTCGGCAAGAAGCGTAATCAAAAGCAACCTCAACCCAACCTTGGCCCGGTGTCGGCTGAGCGGGCTTTGGAGGTGTGCAAGGAAGCCGGGCTGCAGGTCGACTCAATGACAACCGGAGACTACCTTGTCGGGTACAACGGGTTGCAAATTGTGGTGGCCCAGTCGCAGGACCACCTCGCGCTTGGCACATATGTCCTGGCCGGGGATGGAAATGACTACACTATTGACTACTCCACCACGTCCGACTGGGTCATTGAATACAACAACGACAACAATGGCCCGGTCGCGTTTATGACGGAGCAAACCTACGAAAACGCCCTCCGCGTCGTGCTGCACTGCGAGTACCGTATCCTTAACGGGCTCACACTTTCCGACGCCCAGTTCCGCGACGAATTACTTTACGGTCTTGATGGCGTTTCCAGGGGGATTTACCAGTTCGTTGAGTACAAGGAGTCGAAACATGACTACTGAGTGGAGCGTATCGGAATTCGCGAAGTACATGAATTCGCTTCTGAAGAGGTATGTCGCTCCAGATGACGGCCTTCCGCCAGAGGCCATCGAAGTGCGAGCAGCGTGGAAAACGCCCCAGTACGTTTACTGCGTATTTTCAGTAAAATTCAGGGGCGGTCTCGCATATGCCGGGATGGAAATGCCCCCAATGCCGGATTATGAGGATGTTTCCTCGGAGGAGGATACTGCCGTCAAGGGCTGGGCGGATCAACTGGCGGGGGACCCGTTCATCGATGAGTTGGACTACGGCCCGGGAGACGACATCGAGTGGCTCGGCGGGATGCGAGACTTTTATCCGCGTAATTTCTCAGAGGTAAGGAGGATGAAAGAAGGCGACAAAATAGACGGTGGCCTTTACTTACCCCGAACGAACCATGGCTGATTATTTATCACATCGTGGTACCCTCCTTCTCAATCCAAACTTTTTTCCATATTAAACCACCGGGGGACCACATCGCTATTACCGTTAGTCTCATAGAGCGGGAACATCGTTTTTACTCCGCGGGTCTCTAACGCCCCGGGAAGAAAAATCGCAGTTTCCACTACCCCGCGAAGATCAAAGGACCGCCCGGTACTTACCTGCGTTCCGTCACTAGTACGGAAGGCTTCATAGATAGGCGTTTCATAGACTCGGTCTTTTCCCTCCATCCTGTCTTGACAGAGCCCTCTGAAGTACTTATTGATGGTATACAGGTTCCAAATTCCGTGCTTGTAACGAATCTTGTCGTAACCCCAAGGGCCTCCCCTCTTGCCGTCAGAGCTGTACCATCCTCGGCGGAGTACTACAGGAACTCCACATCTATCCCGGGTGGATAACACAACAGCGTCAGTGTATTCGTTACCCCCAGCAACCCCGCTACTCTGTAGTGTGGGCGTGTCTTGTGTGAGCCCTCCCCCGTCGAGAAAGTCGGGGAAAAACTTGTCTAGCTGGGCTCCATGGATGCTGCCCTTTTCAAACTTTTGCTCTTTCCACCCATCGTGTTCCACTCCAGGGTCACCAACAGGGTATCCTGCGTCTCCATCAATGGCGCCTGAGTACACCCATTGGAGTAATATGTCACCCGTCAACGCGTGAGCGCCGAATTTGGGGTGCCACACCATCATTCCCTTTTGGAAAAGGTTGTAACGTCCAATCCCGTCGGGCGTGGGCATCTCGCTGGTGACTGGAAATCCGAGGGTACTGTTTTGAGCTCCCATATCTTGCCACTTGTCGTAAATTTGACCTTGAATTCCAGCTTGTACTGGCGGGACGTTGTTGTGGGTATAAATATACCCACCCTGGTACTGTTGTTTGTACCAGTTGTCCCCAAGGGAAACGTCGTTGGTCACCGGGTACCCGAAGTGCCCGCGCTCCCATCCATTGTTTGCCCAAACGACTGTTGCAGGGATACCAACGGTATGAGCGCCAGTTTCTGGATGCCAGTAAATGAACCCGTTTATGAATTCCGATCTTCTACCAACGCCGTCCGGGTTGACCAACTCGTTACTCTTGGGATATGTTAGAAAACTACGTGGGCCGCCGATGGAATCGTAAAGTTCTCGAATCGCGCCGCATACTTCAAAGGGTGAGGGCCAATAGACTTGACAGCCGGGTCTCGAATTTAAAGTCGGGTTATTTTCGTCACGCAGTTGAGCCTCTTTCACCTCTGCAAGGTCCGCCTGCTCTTTAGAGAAGCCGCCTGGTATCTTTTCCCTATCGCTACGCATCTCCCCATCCACTACAACTGATTTAGGTGATTCAGTGGGACTCCATTCAGACGTTTCCTGCGGCGGAAGTTCGACCTTGGGATTTACCGCGGAGGGCCTCTCAGCCCATTTTGGAAGTATTGGAGTGGGAAATCCGTCTGACGTTACTCGCCCCTTTGACCCCTGTGAAGCGTCTTCATTGAAGCTAGAAGGAGAAGTATCTGTTGAGCTGGCCGAAGATTGCGAAAGAGAAGACTGAGCTGTTGCGACGTTGGGCGTAGCGCTTATTAGAGCTATCGAGATCGCGGCCACTAGCTTTCGTAGGAGAAGTTTCATGATAGTCCTTGAGGCGTCGTAGTAATCGCCGGATTTTCGTGTCTTGCGATGCGGTGCGGCGGACAATACACTACAGGACGCCTGTCAATGCTGCAGGGCAAATCGTGAAAATGTTTGCGTCGTGGGCACCACGCCCACACAAGGTTGGAGGGAGTGCCGGACACATGGGGATCGGGACGACATGCAGTGGGTTCCTGCTGACGGCCGCCACTGTCATAGGCGGTGCGGCGGGCCCTTTACACGCTGCGGCGGATGAACCACCATCCCTACAGGCAACAAGCACCACACCTGTTAAAGACAACCGCATCGCCGCCTTGTGGCAGGTTATACCCCCAGACAGCACAGAGGGCACACCCCAGGCCCGCAGGCAGTGCACCACAAGTTACCTAGGCGACGGCTTCTGGCTTACCGCACACCACTGCGTCTCCCACAACCCCTCGATGGACGGCTACCTCGAGCAGTTCGACGGGCAACGGGCAGGAATCGCCGGGATCCACACACTGTCCGAGATAGACGATCTCGCCCTCATCGAGACAGGGCCCGGTATCGACGCGGATGCCTTCGACATCGCGCAGACTCCACTCGAAGTAGGCCAACAAGCAACACTGACAGGCTACGGCGAAACCCACGACTATGCCTCATCAGCGACCACGACAATCACAGGCCATCGCGACCGAATAGATTTCGGTGCCGCAATCTACACCGGCCTACTTGAAGCACGGTCTGCCACGACATCACGCTCCTGCAGCGGTGATTCAGGAGCACCCGTGTATATAGGATCAACCATCTACGCAATCCACACAGCAGGAGGCTACAACCCTTCCTGCCTCGACGGAAAAGACAAACTGATGTGGCACACCAATATCGCATCCAGGGCTGACTGGATCAACAGCACTATAAGAATGAATGCTGGGTTAACTGCAGCGGAGGAACGTAAGGCTGCCGCCGGACTCCATGCTGCCCCACCACGTAAGCCTGCGCCGAAGGACGTCGATCGGGAAACCAGCAGTTACCCTCGCAGCCCGCTGAGCAGCAGCCACTCCAGTTCCTAGCCCCTTTAGCGTGCCAATCCCACCGCAAAGAGAGCTGATTCGTTAGCAGACGTAATAATATAGAACGATACGTGCGACGGTAGTAGATTCCGTACTTACCGACTCCGATGAAGTTGTTTCCGAATGGAAGGATAAGCGGTACTCGGTTGCTGCAGGCTACGCTGGGTAGCTAGCAGTTCCTCGGCTCTTGGGGGTGCGGCGCGCTGCGTCGGCCTGGTTAACAACCCCTCAGCCGGTCATCTAAGCGTATTCAATTTTTGTTCAATTGGACGAGAAGGAACACGTCGAAAAGCGGCATGCGCACAGCGGACAATAGGATCATCCTCGGGTCGATCGTCTTGCTCACTAGCATCGCGCTCTCAGTCGGCACCGTGTGAAGGCCGTGGCAACAGCTCGACGTGTTTCGCAGTGCCCGCCGAAGTGGCGGCTCGGATCGCGGGCGACGTTATTGCGCTAGCGGGTATCGCAATCGTCCTGGCGGGGTGCGCGCCACGGCACGTTCCCGGCACGTCCGGACCGCCGCCACTGTGATTGCGGTTTCTTTGCTTTGGTAACGCTGCTCATGATCGTCGGCAGTGCCATCGCACGTGCCCACAGACCGACCCGGGAAATTGGGGCCTCGACCGCCTCGATGCAGCCGCGCAGTGGTCCTACACTTGACTCCCATGACCCCCACCCCCATCGACGGACTGGAAATCCACCCACTCGACGTCCACGCGGACAACCGCGGCTGGTTCAAGGAAAACTGGTCCGGCCAGCGGCTGCGCCCGGTGCAAAACAACATCTCTTTCAACGCCCGGCGCGGCGCTACCCGCGGCATGCACGCCGAGCCCTGGGACAAGTGGGTCTCGGTAGCCACCGGGCGCATCTTTGCCGCCTGGGTGGACCTGCGCGAGGGCTCTGCGACTTTCGGGGAGAAGTTCGGAATCGAGATTGGCCCCGACACCGCGGTGTTCGTCCCGCGCGGGGTGGCCAACGGCTTCCAGGCGCTTGAGGACGCCACAACCTACACCTATCTGGTCAACGCCCGCTACAACCCGAACGGTACGTACGCCTACTGCTCCTACCGTGAAATCGACTGGCCGCTCGAGCCCACTGAGTTGTCTGAGGCGGACCAAAAGCACCCACCGCTTGCCGACGCCCGCACCGTGCCGCCGCGCAAAATCCTCGTCACCGGCGCGAACGGGCAGTTGGGGCGCGCGCTGCGCAAGGTCTACTCCGAGCGCGAGGCGGAATTCTGCACCCGGGCCGAGTTCGACATCACCGCCCCTCCTGCGCGGGATTGGAACGAGTACCACGCCATCATCAACTGCGCCGCCTACAACGACGTCAACGGGGCGGAAACAGAAAGGGGCACAGCGTGGGCGGTCAACGCGGATGCGGTCGCAAACCTCGCGCGCATCGCCAACGAGCACGACCTGGCCCTGGTGCACGTCTCCAGCGACTACGTCTTCGATGGGTTGAATACAGAGCACACCGAGGACGAGCTGCCATCGCCGCTCAGCGCCTATGGGGCGTCGAAAAGCGCGGGCGAAACCGCCGCCCGGGCCACGCCGCGCCACTACGTGATCCGCACCTCCTGGGTATTCGGCGAGGGCGCGAACTTCATGGACACCATGGCCCGGCTCGCGGACAAGGGCGTGAGCCCCAGCGTGGTCTGCGACCAGCGAGGCCGCCCCACGCACGCCGAGGACCTGGCGCGCGGCATCGCGCACCTTGTGGCCACGGGGGCAGAGTACGGCGTGTACAACATCACCTCCGACGGAGACGCGGTGGGCCGCGACGAGATCGCGATGAGCGTGTTCATCGGAGTGGGCGCGGACCCCTCTGACATCACCCCCGTGACTACTGCCCAGTACGCGCAGCTGGTCGGCCCGGAGGCACCGCGCCCGAAGGAGTCCACCTTGAGCCTGGACAAGATCAAGGCAGCCGGGTTCGCCCCGCGCAACTGGCGGGCGGCGCTGGCGATCTACCTGGCGGGGCGTCGCTAAGCTGGGCGTATGAAAGGCATCATCCTCGCGGGCGGCTCGGGCACGCGCCTCTACCCCATCACCAAGGGCATCTCGAAGCAGCTCATGCCGATCTACGACAAGCCGATGATCTACTACCCGCTGAGCACGCTGATCAGCGCCGGCATACGCGAAATCCTCGTCATCACCACGCCGGAGGATGCGCCCGCGTTCCAGCGCCTGCTTGGCGACGGCTCCCACCTCGGTGTCATCCTCGACTACGCCGTCCAGCCCTCCCCCGACGGGCTGGCCCAAGCCTTCCTCATCGGGGAGGAGTTCATCGGGAGCGACTCCGTGGCCCTCGTGCTTGGCGACAACATCTTCGAAGGCGCCGGCCTCGCCCAAATCCTCGGAGACATCCGCGACGTCGACGGCGGCGCGATTTTCGCCTACGAGGTCTCCGACCCGCAGCGCTACGGCGTAGTCGCCTTCGACGAGAACGGCACCGCGACCTCGATCGAGGAGAAGCCGGCCTCCCCGAAGTCGCCGTTTGCCGTCGTGGGGCTGTACTTCTACGACAACGACGTCGTCTCCATTGCGAAGACCATCGCACCGAGCGATCGCGGGGAGCTCGAAATCACCTCCGTCAACGAGGCCTATCTACGCCAGGGGCGGCTCCAGGTCCACCGGCTGCACCGTGGCGACGTCTGGCTCGACACCGGAACAATCGATTCTATGAGCGAGGCAAGCGCGTACGTCGAGGCGATCCAAAAACGCACCGGCACGGTGATCGGCTCGCCCGAGGTCGCCGCCTATCGCGAGGGGCTTATCTCCCGGGATCAGCTAGTCTTCCTGGGAGAATCCATGCTCAAATCCGGCTACGGGCGCTACCTTCTCGACGCCGCACGCGACTAGCGAAAATTTTCGCACAAATTTTCCATAGGGCCTTGCATGATCGAATACACGTGCTATAGAATGGCGGGTGACATCAAGGGGGGGGACTTATGACACGCGATCAACGCCTCGAGGGGGCACGGCTCATGACCGAAGGGGAGTATTTGCTCTTCGGCTCGTATGCACGCGGCCGTGATGAAGACAACGGCGACTACGACACCGAGGTCGCCGAGCTCATGGCGCTATCACACCGCAGCAAGCGCTTCGTCGAGTCCGGCATCTTCGGCTACATGCGGCTGGGCGATCTCCCCCAGCTGCGCGCGCTGCAGGACGAGCACAGGATCATCGACGTCACCCGGCTTTCCGCCATCGACTCCGCCATGAGCGTGCTGCCCCCGGGGACCACAACCGAGACCTTCACGCTTTGTGACGACCTCCTCGTCTCCATGTTCACCCCCGCTCACCTCGGCCACCCGCTGCCCACCTTGTGGAGCATCACCCGCAGGCTGCGGCGCCTCATCGCCACCATTGACCCCTCGGTCGACTTCGACCCGAAAAAGCGCCGCGCCCGCGAGCGCTCTCGCGATCCCCGCGTCTCCTTCTACCCCTGCGGAAACGGCCAGGCGGGGCTGAACCTTCACGCCGATGCCACGACTATCGCCGCCTGCGGCGCATTCATCCGCTCCACCGCCCGCGCCCACAAGCTCGGCGCGGCGGAGACGATGGTCAAGCTGCTCACCGGTGCTCTCACGCCGGAGCCCAAGGCGATGCTCCACGTCTACAGCCCCGGTATCGACGGGGAGCGCCAACCCGGAACCTCCGCCTTTCTCCCCGGGCTCGGGTGGACGGACGCCGAATCCACCGCAGCCCTAGACGAGCTCCTCGCCGCCAGCCCGGTTACGGTCATCGACCTCGACGCCGTCCGCTCACAGCGCGTCGGAGGCTACACCCCGACGGCGAAGATGGCTTCCTACGTCCGCGCCCGCGACGGCGCATGCGTCTTCCCCGGCTGCCACGTACCCGCTGAGCGCTGCCAGCTCGACCACCGCATCCCCTACGGACAGGGAGGCGAAACCACCCCAGACAATCTCCACTGCTTGTGCCAGCGGCATCATAATTTCAAGACCGATAAGCGGGGGTTTTACATCCCAGACCCCGCCACGGGCGAAACAATCTGGCTTTTCGCAGACGGCACCTGGATTACCAGCGAGGCCAAGGGAATCCTGCGGGACAACCTCACCCCGACCAACCCCAGGTGGGCAACAACCCGCGAACGCGTGCGCGCCCGTCGCGCCCACATCGCCCGGTTCAACGCGGCGTGCCACGCCGCCTGCGACGAATACGACTCCGGGGCCGACTATGGCGCAACGGTGGCGAAAATCAAGCACCTTGAGGAGGAATTTGACCTCACCTTCGACTACCCACCGCAACCAGAAGACCTCTCGTGGATCCCGCCCGAACCGGACGACACTGAACCTCCCTATCCCGACCCGCTCGCGTAGGATACGGCCACGTGGCCACGATTTCTGCGCTTTTGTCCGCCTACAGAAACACCCCCGCCGGGGAACTCCGCCAGGCCTTGGACTCCCTCGCCCGGCAGACCCGCCCCGCCGATGAGGTTGTCGTCGTCTTTGACGGGCCAGTCTCCGACGATGTGGAGCGCTTGGCAGAGGGGACTGAGAATGTGCGCGTCGTTACGCTTGCTCACAACGTGGGCCTGGGCCCCGCGCTGCAGGCGGGCCTGGAGACAATCACCTCCGACTACGTCGCGCGGCTCGACACCGACGACATCGCGCACCCGGAGCGGATAGAAAAACAAGTGGCATTTATGGAGGCCCACCCAGATATCGCGGCGCTCGGCACTGCGGTACGCGAGTTTTCAGGCGCGACCGATCTCGATGCCGGCCCGGTGCGCGCGCTGCCGGAAACCCACGAAAAAATCGCGAAATACGCCCTGATCAACTCGCCGCTCAATCACCCCTCGGTGATGCTGCGCACCGCCGCGATCAAGGAGGTCGGCGGTTACCAGGGCGTCCACTTCATGGAGGACTACGACCTCTGGGCCAGGCTCATCGCCGCCGGCAAGAAACTCCACAACATGCCCGAGCCGCTGACGTACTTCCGGGTGAGCCCGGAGCAGTTCGCGCGGCGCACGGGCCGCGAGATGTTCGCCGCCGAGCGCGAGATGCAGGTCCGGTTAGTTTCTTACGGGCTCGTCGGCCCGTGGCGCGCTAGGTTCAACCTCGCTGCCCGAACGACCTACCGGTTGCTCCCGATGACGCTGTTGACACGCGTATATACCCGCCTTTTTCACCGCGGCTAGTAACGTATAGGCCACCATGAGCGAAATCCAGGACTACTCCGACACCTGGCTGGTGATCCCCTGCTACAACGAGGGCCCAGTCATCCAGGAGGTCATCGAGCATGCCCGCGAGACTTTTCCTCACATCGTCGCGGTGAACGACGGCTCCAAGGACAACTCGGCCGCCGCGATCCACGCCGCGGGCGCGCACCTGGTGAACCACCCCGTCAACCTCGGCCAGGGCGCTGCGATCCAGACCGGTATCGAATACGCCCGGGCGCAGCCCGGCGCGAAGTACTTCGTCACCTTCGATGCGGACGGCCAGCACCAGGTCAAGGACGTGGTGAAGATGGTCGCGCGGCTGCGCACCGAGCCGATCGACATCGTGGTGGGCACCCGCTTCGCCGGCCAGGAAACCACCCAGGTGCCGCTGATCAAGCGCGTGGTACTCAAGACCGTTGTCTTGCTCTCTCCCCGCACGCGACGCCTCGGGCTCTCGGACGCCCACAACGGGCTCCGCGCCTTCAATAAGAAGGTCGCAGACGAGATAAACATTCGGATGAACGGCATGTCGCACGCCTCCGAGATCGTCGCGCTTATCGACGCCAACGGCTGGCGCGTCACCGAGGAACCCGTAGACATCCTCTACACGGAATACTCGATGAGCAAGGGGCAATCTCTCATCAACGGCGTGAATATTCTCGCCGACGGCATCGTGGCAAGGAGGCTCCCGTGATCCAGGTCCTGCTGCTCGCGGCCGCGCTCGCGGTCGCGTTCTACTTCTTTACCAACCGCAAGAAGGCCAACGCCAAGGCATGGGTGAAAATCGGCTTCGCCGCGCTCATGGTAGCCGCCATCCGGGCGATCCTGCGACCCGATGACGTCACCGTGCTGGCTAACTGGCTCGGCGTGGACCGGGGCACCGACCTCATGCTCTACGTGCTCATCATGGCGTTTTTCTTCACCACGATCTCGGCCTGGACGCGATTCCGCGAACAGGAGCTGCGGTATGCGCGACTCGCCCGCGCCGTCGCTCTGCAGAACCCTGTGGTTCCTAGCGACGACGCGGGCGAGGGAGAACTCACGCGGCCCTAGTAGCCGCGCTTAATCCATTCTTCGAGGTGGGGAGCTTCCTCACCGATCGTGGTGTGATCACCGTGGCCGGTGCGCACGATCGTCTCGGGAGGAAGATCCAGCACTCGCTTCTGTAGCGAGTCGATGATGGTGTCGAAGGAGGAGTAGGAACGACCCGTCGCTCCCGGGCCACCCTGGAACAGGGTGTCCCCGGAGAACAGGACGCCGGCTTCCTCCGCGTAGAGCACCATCGACCCCGGCGAGTGACCGGGGGTGAGCAGCGCCTTGAGCTCGGTGCCCGCGATCTTGAATACCTCTCCGTCCTCCATGTCCACGAACTTCTCGTTCGGGTTCTCGTCGTACCAAAGCATGTCGTCGCCGGGGTGCAGGTGCACCGGGGCGTCGACAAGCTTGCTCAAAAGCGGCGCGGCGTCGACGTGGTCGTTGTGGCCGTGCGTGGCAATGATGCCCTTGACCTTGCGGTCGCCGACAGCCTTGGCAATCGCCTCGGCGTCGTGCGCGGCGTCGATGATGTAGACCTCCCGGTCGTCGCCGACGATCCAGACGTTGTTGTCAACGTCCCACTCACCGCCGTCGAGCGAGAAGGTTCCTGACGTCAGGACGTGTTCGATGCGGAGATCCACTTAGAACTCCACCACGCTTCGCAGCACATCGCCGCGCTTCATCTTGGCGAAGGCTTCCTCGATGTCTTCGATGCCGATGCGCTCGGAGACGAACTCGCCGAGCGGGAAGCGGCCCTGCATGTGCAGGTCCACGTACGTCGGGAAGTCACGCTCCGGCAGGCAGTCGCCGTACCACGCCGGCTTGATGGAGCCGCCGTGGCCGTAGAGGTCAATCGCGGGGATGTCGACGTGGTCCTTCAGGTTCGGCACGCCCACCATGACCATACGGCCGGCGAGGTCGCGCGAGTAGAAGGCCTGGCGCCACGTGGGCTGGATGCCGACGGCATCGATGGTGACATCGGGGCCGAAGCCGCTGGTGAGGTTGCGAATCTCCTCGATAACCTCTTCCTCGCCCTTGTCCTTGGAGCAGACGTAGTCGGTCGCGCCGAAGCGCTCGACCGCGGCCTTGCACTTGCGCTCGTCGAGGTCGACGGCGATCACCTTCGACGCGCCCGCGAGGTGGGCGCCGGCGATCGCAGCCAGGCCCACACCGCCGAGGCCGAAGACGGCAACGGACTCGCCGCGCTGGATATCGCCGGTGTTCACCGCGGCGCCGAGACCAGCCATGATGCCGCAGCCGAGCAGAGCCGCAGCGGCCGGATCTTCCTCGCGGTCAACCTTCGTGCATTGCTTCTCGTGGATGAGGGTCTTCTCGGCGAAGGAGCCGATGCCGATGGCGGCGGTAAGCTCGGTGCCGTCCTCAAGAGTCATCTTCTTGGAGGCGTTGTGCGTGTTAAAGCAGTTCTTCACGTCGCCCTTGCGGCAGGCGCGGCACTCGCCGCAGACCGCACGCCAGTTCAGGACCACGAAGTCGCCGACCTCGACGTGGGTGACGGCCTCACCGACGGTCTCGACGATGGCGGTGGACTCGTGGCCAAGCAGGAACGGGAAATCGTCGGCGATGTCGCCGTCGCGGTAGCCCAGATCGGTGTGGCACACGCCAGTTGCCAGAACCTTGACCACAACGTCGTTGGGGCCCGGGTCCGGGATCACGATGTCTACTAGTTCAACTTCACTGCCCTTTTCGCGGGCGATTACTCCCTTGACTTTTTCACTCATAGCCCCATGCTAACACACTTCTTAAGAAGCCGCTATCACATCAGCTACGTGACGGTGCCCACGCTCGTTGACGTGAGCGGGGAGCATCCTGGTGTCCCCGGTGAAGTCGATCAGCCCTGCCCACATCCTCTGATCATCCGGTGCACACATGCTGTTGTTCCAGGTCGAAGGCTTAAGGTCGAGGAACTCGGTGCCCGTCGCGCGCGCGGCATCTATAGACATCCACTGCGCTAGGTCTTCCCAGCGGGCTGCGTCTGGAGCAGGAGTCCAATCGGACGCATGAGGTAGGACGTGCACGAGGCAGAGCTTTCCGTCCTTGGTGATCTTCGGGTAGCCCACGAACTGGATGCGCGCATTCGGAGCCGCCGCCCTGATCCGCTCAACCTGCGGGGCCATATAGCCAACGAATCTGCGGCGCACGTCCCCCTCGGCGCCTGCCGGATATTTGTACGTGTCGTTAAAACCGACGGTAATGATCACGCGCGCGGTTTCGGGCGTGAGTGCCCCCTCACGGAGGGCTCGGTCGATCTGCCCCTGGAAGGGCTTGGGGCTGGGTGAAATCGTCGTCGTTCCCGTGCATGAGTAATCGTAGGGAATGAGTGCGAGCTGGGCCGCCGCGAGACGCCCCCAGTTCGTGCGACTTTGGGGGCACCAGGTGTTTAGACCCGAGCTGCCGCGAGGGTCGAGTCCAAGCTTGGCGTTGACAGCCTCGCCTGCCGTCGGGTTCGCGACTACTGAGTCTCCGAAGATGACTAGGTTTCGATCCGCGGCGTGAGCCTGGGGAACGCAAGTAAGGGCAAGAGCCGAAAGCGCTGCGACACCAACTGTCGCAATACGGCGACGGAAGCGGAGAGCGTCCGATAGTTTGTGTGCGGGGGGTGGTTTACAGGTAGTCCGCGAATCGGTCTGGGTATGCCACAGCTAGTTGGTTGATGGCTTGTTTCCAGCCATTGGCCTTCGCTCCTTCAACATACCCGTTGCACTCAACGGCGCGCTTGGCTTGCTTCGCGCGTTTGGCAGCGCGTTTGTCTTCGATGTTGCAAATCATCAGCCAAAGCGTCTTCAGTGCTGCTGTATCGTTCGGGAACTGGCCCCGGTTTCGGGTAGCTTTGCGCAGCTCAGCATTGAGTGACTCGATCGAATTCGTGGTGTAGAACACCTTGCGCGCCGCTGGCGGGAACTGCAGAAACGGCACGAACCGTTCCCACGCATCACGCCAGACCTTCACCGACTGCGGGTACTTCTGGCCAAGCTCAGAGGTTTCGAACGCATCTAAGCTGGCACGGGCGGTATCTTCGTTTGCGGCCGTGTAGATCGCACGTAGCGCGCTGGAGACGGGTTTTCGGTCCTGATAGGACACCCACCGGTTCGCCGCCCGGATCAGGTGCACGATGCAGGTCTGCACCATCGAATGTGGCCAGGTTGCCTCCACGGCTTCCGGTAGGCCTTGAAGACCATCACAGCAGACGATGAAGACATCCTGGACGCCACGGTTGGCCAGATCTGCGCACACAGATGCCCAAAAGGCGGCACCTTCATTATCAGCAATCCACAAGCCCAGGATGTGCTTGATACCGTCCACGTCGATGCCCACCGCCATGTAGCACGCCTTGTTGACTACACGGTGGCCATCGCGGATCTTCACGCGTAGCGCATCAAGGAAGATTACTGGGTAGAACTCGTCGAGCTGACGGTTCTGCCAGATCATGACCTCGTCTAAGACTGCATCGGTAATCGTGCTGATCGTATCCGGGCTCATATCCACCCCCAGGGTGGTGGCGAGATGGTGCTGAATATCGCGCACGGTCATCCCACCGGCGTACAGCGAGATAATCATGTCATCAAGCTCTGTCAGCCGGCGTGAGCCCTTGGGCACCATCTTTGGAGCAAACGTGCCGGCACGATCCCTGGGCATGGTCACTTCCAACGCGCCGTACCCAGAATTGACGGTCTTGGTGTACGACCCGTTGCGGTGGTTACTACCCTGTGTTGGTTCAACCTGGGCCTTCATCTTCCGGTCGGAATGACCATAACCCAAATGGGCATCCATTTCCGCCTGCAGACCAGCGTTAATCGATGCCTGCAACAGGCCTTTGACCAGGTCGCTGGCGTCATCGGTGGACGTCGACAACTCGCCAATCAGCGTGGCGAGCTCAGGATTTTCCATCAGCTTCTCGCTGATCTCGTTGACCTTGTCCTGGTCATGGTTTTTCTTCGTTGTCACCGTTGTCATTATCGGTGAAACTCCTTCTGGATCAGAGCCTCACACACAAATTTCCTGACACCCTCCGGAAGCGCCTGGTAACCATAATGATATCTCCTCGTTGCTTGGACCCCGCCTGCGGGGCACTTTAGCGGTGGCTTACTATTGCCTTATCATACCGACAGCTGTAATTGTTACTCGCATGTAAAGCATCCTCCAGCCGGGGGGGAGGGAAAGGCTGCCAATAAGTAGGAACCCATTGCACCGGAGAAGCCTTGAGCACCCAGGAGAAAGCATCATGCCGACAATGAAATTGCTCGAGCGCGTAAGGTTTACTAGCCACGCGTTCGTTTCGCTCTACAGCGCCGCCTATAAGGCCGGAATACTCGATACAAAGCAATCCCTCAGGACTGCGGTGTTAACTTACGCTGCCCTGGCGCGCTACCGCTTCACCACCGCCCGCGAGGTCGAACTCGGCGCCGCTGTCTGCCCAGCACGCAATGCACTGATCGACGACGAGGGAGTGCTTTCCTACAAGCAGCTGCGCGACCAGTCCCGCACCGTGGCTAAGTGGTTGCTCAAGCTCAAGCACGACCAAGCGATTCCCACCTTGCGCATCGCCATCATGGCCCGCAACGGGCGCGGCATCATCATCCCGATGGCCGCTAAAGGCTACTCCGGCGGGGAGCTCTTTCTCATCAACGTCGGATCCTCTCCCGAGCAGCTCGCGGGAATCATTTCGGAAAACGACATCAATGTACTCTTCCTTGACGACGAGTTCGCCGACCGGCTCCCTGGCTCCCGCGACAACCTCACCGTCGTCTGGGCGCACACCGCCTCGCCCCACGGCGACGAGCTGACAACCGAACGCATCATCCTCAACGGCGACGCGGGCATGCCGGAGCTACCTATCTTTCCCAAGCACGGAGACATCGTCATCATGTCGTCCGGAACCACAGGAATACCCAAAGGCGTCCGGCGCGCCGAACCTATCCTTCCCTTCGTCATCGCCGGCTATTTGCGCGCGGTGCCCTGGACAGCGGGGCTCACCGTACAGGCGACTGCTTCAATGTTCCACATTTGGGCTGGTCTGCGGCCAACCTAGCGTTCGCCGCGCGAAACACACTCGTGACTACGCGCGTGTTCGATCCCGAAAAGGTTTATGCACAAGTACAGGACTACCGCTGTGACGGGCTGTTGACCTCTCCCATCTTCCTCAAGAAAATGATGGAGGTAGAGGATAACGAAAACTGGAACACTAGCTCCCTAAAATTCATCGCCTCAGCCGGAAACGCCTTAACACCCCACCTCGTCGAACGCGTAATTGACCGCTTCGGGCCCATCCTCGCCAACTACTACGGCTCCACCGAACTCGCCCTCGCCGCGAGCGCCTCCCCGGAGATGGTTGCAGGAGACCCCACCATCGCCGGGCGCATACCCCCGGGGACAATCCTGCGTATCTACGACGATGCCGGCCGCGAACTTCCCCAAGGCGAGGTCGGGCGCATCTTCCTCACCAACGAGACCGCGCTGAAGGGTTACACCAACCCAGAGACCCCCATCGTCACGATCGACGGCCTCGTCGAAATGGGAGACCTCGGATACATCGACGCAAACCAGATGCTCCACGTCCTCAGCCGTAACGACGACATGATCATCGTCGGCGGGGAAAACGTCCACCCCCAATCCGTCGCTCAAACCCTTGAGAGGATGCCCGGCATCGCCGACGTCTACGCCGGCGGGGTCGACGACGACGAGACCTTCCAACGCATCGCCGTGTGGGTCGTACGCACCAACGACACGGCAGGGCAGGCGCTCACGCCGGAGCACATCCGCGACTGGGTTCGCGACAACCTCGCCGACCACTCCATCCCCCGCGACGTGAATTTCGTCGACGAACTGCCCCGCAATGCAGTCGGCAAGGTCGTCCCCCGTCTCCTGCCCGGCACCGGAAGCCAGGGGTAACGCTACAATCTTGTGGCGCGCGTTCGTGCGCCTACACAAGGAGTTCTCATGCACTTTTCCGCCAAGACACTGCGCCGCTTCATGGGCTTTTGGCCCCCGTACCTCGGCGCCGGGGTCCGAGTCGTGGAGTTCGCCGATGACGGCAGCAGGGTCGTCGTCAAGCACAAGCTCACGAAGCTGAACCAGAACGCCGTGGGCACGGTCTTCGGCGGCACCATCATGTCGATGACCGACCCGTTCTACATGCTCGCCTCCATGGCGAGGTTGGGTAAGGACTACCGCGTGTGGGACGTCGCGGGCGAGGTGCAGTTTCTTAAGCCCGGAACGGGTACGGTCACGGCGGTCATGGAAATCCCTGACGAGACCTACGAGCTGATCAAGGAAAAAACTGCCGACGGGCAGAAGTACCTGCACTGGTTCGCCACCGACGTGACCAACGAAAACGGGGAGATCGTGGCGAAGGTGCGCCGGCAGGTCTACTACCGGCGACGCCAGGAGGCCTAGGCAAAAGCCCAGATCACGGCGGTGCCGATAGCGGCCGCGGCACAGGTGGTCAGCGAGATCCACGGCAGCCGCCCTCCCTCGCGACAGGGAGACCTGACAGGCGTAGTCGGCGAGGGCGTCGCCAATGTCCTTGCCGGGGACCTCGTTGAGCCGGCAGGCGAGGACGAATTCTTCCGCCCATTGGGGATCGATGTTCGGCGCGAGACTATTCGTTGCCATGGGTGATCATCCTTTCGGTGCAGTGAGGAAAGCCGCTGTCAAGGCGGTAAAGTGCTCCCAGTCGTGGATTTGGGTCGCGAGGTGGTCGCGGCCGGCGTTGCTAAGCCGGTAGAACTTGCGCTGCGGCCCGTTGTCCCCGGCGCGCCACTCGACGGTGACGAGGCCATCCGCCTCCAGCCTCCCCAGCAGCGGGTAGAGGGTTCCGCCCTTGATGGTGCCGAATCCGGCCTCTTTCAACGCGGTGGAAATGGCATACCCGTAGTTCGGCCCGTCGCGCAGGGCGCGAAGCACCACGGTGGGCAGGATCGCCTTGAGCCAGTGCGTTGCAACCTATATTGGGATAGCACTTAGCGGCGGGACGAGAAAACCCCAGCTAGAACCGCTGTCTAGCTGGGGTTTTGGTGGAGCCACCTGCGAGAATCGAACTCGCGACCTTCTCATTACGAGTGAGATGCTCTACCGACTGAGCTAAGGTGGCCGGCCGCGTCACGCGTACCGCCAAGAAAGCTTAGCCCACGCCGATAAAACTAAGAAACCAGCAGGTCACTTGACGTTGCAGGCCTGCCTGATCCGCCCGAGCATGCCGAAGAAAGCCACGGCGGGGGTGACGTTGAAATCCAAGGACTGCCTGCACGCGGCGATGGCGTCGAGGCACGCCACGATGCCCTCGGCCGGTACCCTCTGCGCGATCTCGCGCGCGAGCCCCTCGAAATCCGGGTGGGTGAGCCCCACCGCGGCCCCGCTGCCGATCACCAGTGCGTCGCGGTAGACCCCGGCGAGATCGACAAGCACCAAATCGAGCACGTCGCGGGTGCGACGAGTTCCGCGCGCCTTCTGCTTCGTCTCCAACGCCTTAACAGTCGAGGCCGCCCCACGCAGCGCCCGCGCCGCGCCCTTCCCCTTCGCCCCCACGCCGAGCGCCTGTTCGAGCTTCTCGCGCTCGAGGGTATCCGCCTCCTCGTGGGAAGCCACCGCTTCCTTCTCCGCCGCCTTAATGAGCGAACCCACGGCCTTGAACGCCTCGTCCCCATGAAAGATGAGCTCGGCGAGGTTGATCACCTGGGCGCGGCGCTGTTGCATCTCCTCCGAGCGAATCAGGCGGCGGGCCCGCCCAATGTGGTGCAAGGATGTGGCCGCAGCCAAGCGCGCAGTGGCTTCGTCCGCGCCTTCCTCGGCGGTGAGCAGGCGAACAATCTCAGCCTCGGACGGCGCCGGGATGTAGAGGTGCCGGCAGCGCGAGCGCAGAGTCGGCGAGAAGTCCTCCGGATCGGTCGACGGCGCGCACAGGATAATCACCGTCGACGCCGGTGGCTCCTCGACGGTTTTGAGGAATGCGTCCGCCGCGGCCGTCGAAAAGCGGTCCGCCTCGTCGACGATGATGACGCGCCACCTGCCCACCGTGGGCAACCGCGAGGCCTGCTGAATGATGCCGCGCACCGTCTCTACCGAGATAGACAGCTCCTGCGGGCGGATGTGAACGACATCGGTGTGAGCGTCGGCGAAGACCTTCCGGCAGCTCTCGCAGCGCCCGCACCCGACCTCGGTGGCGTCGGTGCACTCGAGGGCGGCAGCGAACGCGACGGCGGCGTGCGAGCGCCCGGCCCCCGGGGGGCCGGTGAAGAGCCAGGCGTGGGCCATCGCGTAGGAGCCCTCCCCGGCGGCCGCGCGCATGATGGTCTCGCGGACCCGGGGGGCGTCGACAAGCCGCTGCCTCACACTCGCTATAGTCACACCCGCAACAGTACTACCCCGGGCACACTAGAGTAGGTCACCGTGGACGGAATTTGGCGCAGCTTCAAGTGGCTGTGGGGCACCTCGTGGCCCCTCTACGCCGCGACCGTGCTCGGCACCAACGTCTTCGGCGCGATCGCGATCATGACCTACGTGCGCTACTTCATCCCCATGGCAGAGGTCAAGCAGCTCTCCGTCACCGGCGGCGGGCTCGGCGTGCTGGGGATAAGCTACTTCGCCTTCGCCATCGTCGTCGGCATCATCGTGACGTTTTTCCTCTTCCGCCCCGTGCTCGACTGGCAGCGCCAGCCCGACCGCCACGACCCCAACATGATGCGCAACCTGGTCATGCGCATCCCGGCGCTACAGACGTTCATCGTGGTGGCGGTCTGGCTCATCGGTATCGCCATCGCCACAGTGGCGTCGCTGCGTGTCGACGCCCGATTGGCCCTCGTCGTCGCCGTCTCCACCTCCATGGCGTGCTTGGTCGTCGCGCTTCTCACCTACGTGCAGGCCGCGCGACTCGTGCGCCCGATCGCCGCGGCGGTGCTCGCCCGCCGCTTCGAGGACTCCACCCTGGAGCCGCCCATCAAGGCCCGGCTCTACATGACGTGGTTCACCACCACCGCAATCCCGCTCCTCGGCATCCTGCTGCTCGTCTGGGCACAACACAGCGGTTTTTTCACCAACACCCCCGGCGAGCTCATCCCAGCGATCTCGGCGCTCTCGCTCACGGCCCTGCTCACCGGCAGCCTGGGCACCATGTTCGCGATCATGAGCGTCGTCGACCCGATCAAGGAGCTCCAGGCGGCGATCAACCGGGTGCGTCGCGGGGAATCCGGCATCCAGGTAGACATCTACGACGGCTCCGAGATCGGGGTGCTCCAAGCCGGGTTCAACGAGATGATGCGGGGGCTGCGGGAGCGCCAGCGGGTGCGCGATATTTTCGGCCGCTACGTGGGCACGGAGGTCGCGCAGCGCGCGCTGGAGGAAAAGCCGGAGCTCGGCGGCGAGGACCGCAAGGTCGCCGTCGTCTTCGTCGACGTCATCGGCTCCACGACGTTCGCCGTCAACCACTCGCCGGAGGAGGTCGTCGCCGCGCTCAACGAGTTCTTCGCCATCGTGGTCGAAGTCGTCCACCGCAACAAGGGCGTGATCAACAAGTTCGAGGGAGACGCCGCGTTGGCGGTGTTCGGGGCGCCCGCCGCGCTTCACGACGCCACCTCCCACGCCCTCCAGACGGCCCGCGAGCTACGCCAAGAACTGCGCGGACAAAAGCTCCAAGCTGGGGTCGGCGTAGCCGCGGGCCACGTCGTCGCCGGGCACATCGGCGGCTCCGACCGCTTCGAGTACACCGTCATTGGCGACGCCGTCAACGCCGCCTCGCGCCTGACAGACCTCGCAAAAGACACGCCGGGGCGAGTGCTCACCAACGCCGCGACACTACGCTCCGCCAACGAGGTTGAACAGCAGCGCTGGACGCTCATGAAGTCGATCGAGCTGCGCGGGCGCAACACCATGACGCAGCTGGCGCGCCCGGTGCGCTCGACGCTGGCGGACCGGTACTAGCTCTTCCGCTTGGCCTTGACCACCCGCTTCGTGGTCTTTTTGACCGCCTTCTTCTTTACCGGTGCCGAACCCTCGTCCGCCTCCCGAGCCCGGCGCGCGGAGAGCAGCTCGTTGGCGCGCTCGTCGGTGAGCGTCTCCGGGGTATCGCCCCGCTGCAGCGAGGCGTTGGTCACCCCATCGGTGACGTACGGGCCGAAGCGGCCGTCCTTCACGCTCATGGGCTTGCCGGAGACGTCGTTGTCGCCGAGCACCTTCAGCGGGGGCTTGGCGGCGGCGCGCCCGCGGCGCTTCGGCTCCGCGTAGATCCGCCGCGCCTCGTCAAGGGTGACGGTGAAGATCTGTTCCTCGCTGGCCAGCGAGCGCGAGTCTTTGCCCTTCTTCAGATACGGGCCGTAGCGGCCGTTCTGCGCGGTGATGACCTCTCCGTCCGAGGGGTCAACGCCCACCTCGCGCGGCAGGCTGAGCAGCTTGAGGGCCTCCTCGAGGGTGACCTCAGAGGGATCCATACCGGAAAACAGGGAGGCCGTGGCGGGCTTGAGCTGGTCGTCGATGAGCTCCGCGATGCGCTTGTCCTTCTGCGCCGCGGCGGTCTTCGTCTCCCAGTTCTTCGCGCGCTTGCCCTCGGCGGCGCGCTGGGCGTCTTCCTCGGCGCGCTCGGCGGCAACGACCTGCTCGGCTTTCGCCTCGGCGCTGGCACGTTCGTCGTCACGCACGAGCTCCGTGACGTACGGCCCGAAGCGCCCCTCCTTGGCCACCACAGTGCGCCCGTTGTCCGGATTGGCGCCCAGCTCGCGGCCGGACTGCGGGATGGCGAAGAGCTTCTCCGCCATCTCCAGGGTGATCTCGTCCGGCGTGGCGGACTCGGGCAGGTTCGCGCGCTGGAACTCCCCGTCCGCGATCTCGCGCTCGATGTAGGGCCCGTAGCGGCCGACTCGGACGTTAATCGGGTGGCCGTCGGCGTCGTCGAAAAGCTTGAGCGAATTGACCGCGCGGGCATCGATGGACTCCAAGTTGGCCTCGATGATGTGCTTGAGCCCGCCGCGGCGCGCGATCGCGTCCGCCATGTTGTCGTCGGCCTCCGCGTCGCCAAAGTAGAACGCCGTGAGCCACCTCGTGCGGTCCTCGCTGCCATGCGCGATCTCGTCGAGCTCGTCTTCCATCGACGAGGTGAAGTCGTAGTCCACCAACGCGTCGAAGTTGTTCTCCATCAGCCCGATGACGGAAAACGCCACCCAGGTGGGAACGAGCGCGTTACCCCGGGTGACCACGTATCCGCGGTCCTGGATTGTCTTAATGATGGAGGCATAGGTCGACGGGCGCCCAATGCCTAAGTCCTCCATCTTCTTGACCAAGCTCGCCTCCGTGTAGCGCGCCGGCGGGTTCGTCGAGTGCCCGTCCGCGCTGACCTTGATGGCGGTGAGCCGATCGCCCTCGGCCAGACGCGGCAGGCGCGCCTCCTTATCCTGGGCGTCCGAATACGCGCGCAGCCAGCCGGGGAAGGTGATCGTGCGGCCGGTCGCGGCGAACTCGACGTCTTCTCCCGAAGCGGCCTGACCCGCAACCGTGACCTTCATCGAGGTCCCGCGCGCATCCTCCATCTGGGAGGCGACGGTGCGCTGCCAGATCAGCTCGTAGAGCTTGAACTCCTCGGCATCGAGCGAGGACGCAAGCTGGCCGGGCGTGGCAAACCTCTCCCCCGCGGGGCGGATCGCCTCGTGGGCCTCCTGCGAATTCTTCACCTTGCGGGAATAGACACGCGGGCTGGCTGTGACGTAGTCGGAGCCATAGAGTTCGGTCGCGGCGCTGCGCGCGGCATCCAGGCCCTGCGCTGAGAGCGCCGTGGAGTCCGTTCGCATGTAGGTGATGTGGCCGTTTTCGTAGAGGCGCTGGGCGATGCGCATCGTGCGCGCCGAGGTAAAGTGCAGCTTCCGACCGGCCTCCTGCTGCAGCGTCGAGGTCATAAACGGCGGGTAGGGCCTGCGCGTATACGGCTTCTCCTCCACCTCCGCGACGGACATCTCGCGCCCCTTGAGCCCCTCGGCCAGGGCCTCGGCTGCGGCCTGGTCGACGACGTAGACCTCGCTGGACTTCACCCGGCCGCGGTCGTCGAAATCGCGGCCCTGCGCGACGCGGCGCTGATCGACGCCCACGAGACGCGCGTCGAACTCCTCCCCCGCCTGCAGCGTAGCGGTGATATCCCAGTACTCCGCAGAGACGAAGGCCATGCGCTCGCGCTCCCGCTCGACGATGACGCGGGTGGCCACCGACTGCACGCGCCCGGCGGACAAGCGCGGCATGACCTTCTTCCATAGCACGGGGGAGACCTCGTAGCCGTAGAGGCGATCGAGGATGCGGCGGGTCTCCTGGGCATCGACAAGGTTGTAGTCGAGCTCGCGGGTGTTCTCCGCCGCCTCGCGGATGGCGGACTCGGTGATCTCGTTGAACACCATCCGCTCCACCGGAACCTTCGGCTTGAGAGTCTCCAGCAGGTGCCAGGCGATCGCCTCCCCCTCGCGGTCCGGGTCTGTGGCCAGAAGGAGCCGGTCCGACTCCTTGAGCTTCGCCTTGAGGTCCGCGACCTTCTTCTTCTTATCGGGGCTGACCACGTAAATCGTCTCGAACCCGCCCTCCGGGTTGACCCCCAGCTTCGCCCACGGCTCCTTCTTGTACTTCGCGGGGACGTCCGCGGCGCGGCCGGGAAGATCTCGGATGTGCCCCACGGAGGCCTCGACGATGTAGTCGGACCCGAGGTACTTCTGGATCTTCTTCGCCTTCGTCGCAGACTCGACGATGACGAGGGTCTTGCCATTTTCCGCCACGCTGGGGGACACCTCTCTTACGATTTTCGGATTCGCACCTTACCCCTGGGTGCAGGAGTAAAACTCCCTTAGTTGTATCAGAGAAACCCAACCTTCGGTGCAACCTCCCAGGCACCGGCCCGCGGGCGGCACTAGAATCTTGACAAGCGCTATCGCTCCGCCACGCGGAGAAAGTCTAGAGAGAGGAGGTGCGCGGTGATCGACTCGCTGATCGGCTTTTTCGAACAGCTCATGCAGATGCCCATCTTCTACCCGCTGGTCACCCTCATCATCATCGGCGACGCCCTCGCTCCCATCATCCCCTCGGAGACCGTGCTCAACCTCGCCGGCGCGTTCTCCGCCTCGGTCGGGGTGCCCAACGTGTGGGGCGTGATCATCGCCGCGATCATCGGCGCGATCATCGGCGACAACATCTGCTTCCTCCTCGGCAGCCGGCTAATCAAGGTGGTCAACCGCCTCGATCCGGATTCCAAGGCCGGCGGGGCGATCACCTGGGTCAGGCGCAACATGAAGCGGCGCGCCGGGGTCACCATCATCGTCGCGCGCTTCATCCCCTGGGCCCGCTGGGTGGCCACGATCGTGTTGGGCTCGGTGAAATACCCGTGGCTGTCGTTCTTCCTGTGGGACACCGCCGGCGTCATCATCTGGGCCTGCCTCGGCGTCGGGGTGGGATACCTCGGCGGGTCGCTCTTTGCGGACTGGCCAATCCTCGCCCTCATCGTCGGCGTGACCCTCGGCTTCCTCGTCGGCATCGCGCTGCAGCGCGCCCAGGCGAGGCTCTTCGAGTGGCTCGACGTGCGCCGCGGCGTATCGAAGCTCTAGGGAAGAACTCTAAGGAACAACGACAAAAGCCCCCGCGCGCGGCTGCGTGGGGGCTAGAAGGCCGAGGGGATTAGATGGGGCGAACCGCCTGGGCCTGCGGGCCCTTGGCGCCATCGCCGATCTCGAACTCAACCTGCTGGTTCTCTTCCAAGGTGCGGAAGCCGTTGCCCTGGATCTCGGAGTAGTGGACGAAGACGTCGGCGGAGCCGTCCTCGGGAGCGATGAAGCCGAAGCCCTTCTCAGCGTTGAACCATTTGACAGTGCCAGTAGCCATTGATGTGCCTTTCAAAGAATTGTGGTTGAAACTCGGTCGAGGAACCACCAGGCCAACAATGGACCTGGTGCCCGCGTACAAAAACTCTCGCGAGCACCTAGCTAGGCGCGCACAGAATCTGCGACCGACCCCAATTGTGCCACGAAAGACGGGCCGCGTCGAGGCGGTGGCATAATTTTTTCCATCATGACCCCCACCTACGGCAGCGAAATCCTCGAGATCCTGCGCGCCCGCATGCCCGCGGCGACGGTCACGCACGTAGAAACGCTCCCGGGGCGCCCCGCGCGCTACGCGCCGTGGCCAGAGTGGGCCGAGCCCGACGTGCGAGCCGCTCTTGCCGACGCCTCCGTCACCCGCCTCTACTCCCACCAACGCGCCGCCGCCGACCTCGCCTACGCCGGGCGCGACGTCATCGTGGCCACGGGCACCTCGTCGGGAAAATCACTGTGCTACCTGCTCCCCGTCTTAACCACGCTCGCCCGCGAAGCCAGGGCCTGCGCGATGTACCTCACGCCCACGAAGGCGCTCGGTTCCGACCAGCTCGCGGCGGTATCACAGCTCACCCGCGCGGTGCCCGGCCTCGCCGAGGTCAACCCCGCCCCCTACGACGGCGACACCCCGGGAGAGGCCCGCCCCGGTATCCGCGACCGCACCCGGTTCGTCTTCACCAACCCGGATATGCTCCACGCCGCCATCCTGCGCAACCACCCCAGGTGGGCGCGGGTTTTGCGGCGCCTGCGCTACATCGTTGTCGACGAATGCCACACCTACCGCGGCGTGTTCGGCGCAGGCGTCTCGCTCGTCCTGCGACGCCTCCTCCGGTTGTGCCGCGCGTACGGATCGAACCCCACGGTGATCTTCGCCTCCGCCACCGCCGCCGACCCTGCCGGGCAGGCCGCGCGCCTCATCGGGCGCGAGGTCACCGCCGTCACCGAGGATTGCGCCCCGGCCGGGGAGAAAACCTACATTCTTTGGGAGCCCGGGTTTATCGAGGGCGCCGAGGGCGAACACGGCGCGCCCGTGCGCCGCGCCGCGACAACGGAGTCCGCCGACATCATGGCGGCGCTGGTTGAACACGGCGCGCGCACCTTGACCTTCGTGCGCTCCCGCCGCGCCGCCGAGATCGTCGCCATGCGCGCCGCCGAGGGCCTCGTCGCGGCGGGACGCGCCGACTTCGCCCAGCGCGTGGCCTCCTACCGCGCCGGCTACCTCGCCGAGGACCGCCGCGCCCTCGAGCGGGACCTCGACAACGGGGCGCTGCTGGGCGTGGCCACGACCAACGCTCTCGAGCTCGGCATCGACGTCGGCGGGCTCGACGCCGTGGTCATGGCCGGATTTCCAGGCACCGTCGCCTCCTTCCGCCAACAAGGCGGCCGGGCCGGCAGGCGCGGGCAATCCTCCGTCGTCGTGCTCGTTGCCCGCGACGAGCCGATGGACGCCTACCTTGTCAGCCACCCCGCGGCGCTGCTGGGCAAGCCGGTGGAAAACAGCGTGTTTAACCCGGCCAACCCCTACATCCTGCGCGGGCACGTCTACTGCGCCGCGGTGGAGCGGCCGCTGACCCCCGAAGATGTCGAGGAATTCGGCGCCGAAGGGGTCGTCGAAACGCTTGAAGCGCAAGGCTACCTGCGTCGGCGCGGCACCGCGTGGTACGCAGCCCCGCAGCTCGCGATCGAACCCACCCCGGAGACGGCGCACTCCGCGGTGAGCCTGCGCGGCGGAGGAAGCGACGACGACGTCATCATCGTCGACGCCACCGACGGGCGGGTGCTGGGCACCATCGACTCCTCGCGGGCATTGAGCCAGGTCCACTCCGGCGCGGTCTACATCCACCGCGGCGAATACTTCGTCATCGACGAGCTCGACCTCGACGAATGCGTCGCCCTCGCGCGGCCCGAGACGCCGGAATACACCACGCAGGCGCGCTCGACCACCCAGATCTCGGTGCTGGGCGAGGCGCACGCGCGCACCAACCCCGCCCCCGGGCTGTGGATCGCGAGCATCGACGTCGAGGTGAGAGAGACCGTCACCGGCTACGTGATGCGCCACCTCGACGGCACCGTCCTCGCCCACGTCCCGCTCGACCTGCCCGAGCAACGGTTGGTCACCCGGGCCGTCGCCTACACGGTGGACCCGCTCGTGCTCGACGAGCTCGGGATCAGCGCGGCTGATCTACCCGGCGCGCTCCACGCCGCCGAACACGCCGCGATCGGCCTGCTGCCGCTCATCGCCACCTGCGACCGGTGGGACATCGGCGGGGTCTCCACCGCGCTGCACCCCGACACGCTCCTGCCGACGGTTTTCGTCTACGACGGCCACCCCGGCGGCGCCGGGTTTGCCGACGAAGGCTTCGCGCGCTTCCACGAGTGGATCTCGGCCACCTACGACACCGTGAGCTCGTGCAGCTGCGAGTCGGGCTGCCCCTCATGCGTGCAGTCCCCGAAGTGCGGAAACGGCAACCAACCCCTGAACAAAGAGGCCGCGCGCACGCTCCTCGGCGCGCTGGTGGCGATGACGGCCTAGAGCGGCCCGGCACGGGCGCGGGCCGCGACGGTACCGATACGCGCGGTGACGACGACGTCTCCGTCGACCGTCTCGCACGCATCGAGCCGGGCGGCGTTGGCGCGCGCGGTCTCCTCCGCCCAGCGGCACGGCTCGGCCCCCGCGTAGAGGGCCTGCGCCGCACCCACCGCGGCGAGGTCAGCGGCGACCTGGGCGCGGTGCGCGTTCGCGACGTGCGCGCCCAGCGTGACGACGACCGCCAAAAGCCCCATGAGCGAGGCGATAAGCCCCGCGGAGAACACGGTGGCGTAGCCGCCCTCGCCGCGCAGGGCCTCCCGCCTCGTCACCGGAACTCCACGGGGTAGCTCGCCGTGGCGGTCATGGCCGCCACAGGCGCGTCCACCACCGCGGTGACGCGCACCACCCCGCCGTCCTCGGCGACGGTGACCACGCCGCGCGGGGCTGTGTAGTCCACGCCGATGGCGTGCGAGCGCGCCGCGGCGCCCGCGATGTCCACGGCCGCAATGTATGCAGCCATGGTCGCGATCCCGGCCACGATCGCCGCCGCGACCGTGACGAGCACGGAGAGGGCTATCGCGGCTTCGACGGTGACGGAGCCGGTGTCGTCGCCAAGCATGCCCCGCCCCTAGCCCGGGGTGTTTGACAGCGCGTCGGTGATCACTCGTTCGATCGCGCTGGTGACGCCGTTGCCGTTGACCACCATGTAGAGCACCCCGGCGAGCGCGGCGGCCGCGAGGCTACCGAAGGCGTATTCGATGGTGGACATGCCCCGGTCGTTGGAGAGTTTCGCGTGCAGGTGGGCATACAGCACGTTTGAGAGTCGATTCATGGGATACAGTGCTCCTTCTAGGTCAGTGTGGACCCCAGGCTGATTGCCGTGGGGATGAGTCCGAGTACGAAAAATGCTGGTAGGAAAAAGGCGGTCAGCGGGATGCTGATGAGCACCCCGGCGCGCTCCGCCTTGGCGGTGGCGGCGTCTCCGGCGGCCTCTGTGAGCCCCCGCGCGATGCGTTCACACCCCGCGGCTATCGCCGCGCCAGACGCGTTCGACAACGCAACCAAGCTCGCCAGGTCCGCGCCGCCCGGAACGTCGTGGAAGTCGGCCCAAGCCTTCTCCGGCTCGACGCCGAGCGCGCCCAACGCGGCGGCCCTGCGCCACATGCGGGCGAGGTCCGCCTCGGGAGTCGCCCCGTAGGAATCCGCCACCGACTCCGCGGACGCGGGGACGGAGAGTCCCGCCCGGAAGCACGCCGCGAACAGAGAGATATCGGAGGCAAGGCGGTGGACGTCAACCTCTACGCGAGCCTGCTGCCACGATCGGGGCCCCGCGCGGGGGATTTTCGGCTCGCTCGCGGCCACCAGTCGAGCCGCGGGTGAGACCCCGGTGGCGAGGAGCGCCGCCGCGGCCAAGATCAGCGCCGGGGCGATCATCGCGCCGCCCCCGCAATGATGTACTGGCAGGAGAGGAACCCCGCGCTCACCAGCACTGTGCCCAGCACGAGCAGCGCGCCGCCGAGCCCGCCGCCGAAGAGGAAGCCCAGGGGGTGCGCTCCCATGGCGGTGCCCATGGCCACCCCGGCGAGGGGAAGGATGGATAAGACCACGGCCGTTGTCTTCGGCCCAGTCAGCGCCGCACGAGTCGCGGCGCGGTGCCGCGCGGCGGCATCGATGCGGTCCCGGGCGCGGGAGAGCAGGTCCGCGACCGGCAAGCCCCGCGACGCCGAGAGGGACCACAGGGCAGCGACCTCAGAGACCTCCGGCGTGGCGGCGTTGGTGCACAGCTCGCGCGGCGCGGTCGCCGTGCGGGCGGCGGCAACGAGCTGCCGTAGATCCGCCGCCAGCGGTGGGGGGCACCCCTCGGGGACGAAGCGGGCCGCGTGCTCGCACGAGGCTGCCAGCGCGTTTCCTGCCCGCAGGTTGGTGACAACGTGGCCGAGAAACCCGGCGACGATGTCCTGGTTACGCGCCCGCTGCTTCTCCTCCCGGTAGGTCTCGCCCGCGCGCCACACCGTGGCCACGCCCACCCCGCCGGCCACGACGACGGAAAGCCGCTCGGCGGCCACAGCGGCGAGCGCCACCACGCACACGGCCGCCATAACGATGCCCGGGTGGATTGCGCGGGCGCGCGGTATCGCCCCGATGCGGGCGGCGGGGGCAGCCGGGGCGAGGAGGAGGGCCGCTAAGGCTAAGGCTGTTGCCATGGCAGAGGCGGTCATGACCCGAACGCCTCCCGGTAGCCGTCGAGCTCACCGCGGCGAGCATCCCAGACGACCCTGACCCGCAGCGGGTCCGGCTCCACGACGCCGAGCTGGTCTAGCCTCCGCGCCCCATCGCGGTGCCGCTTCATCACGACAATGACGTCGAGCGCGGCCGCAAGCTGGGAGCGGAGGGAGGCGCGATCGAGCCCGCCCAGCGCCGCGAGCGCCTCGAGCCGGGCGGGGACCTCCTCGATCGAGTTGGCATGCAGTGTCCCAGCCCCGCCGTCGTGGCCGGTGTTGAGCGCTGAGAGCAGGTCCACGACCTCGGCGCCGCGGATCTCCCCGACGACGATGCGGTCCGGCCTCATCCGCAGCGCCTGGCGTAAAAGGTCGCTCAGCTCGATCCGCCCCGCACCCTCAGCGTTGGCGGCGCGGGAGGTGAGGTTGACAACGTGCGGGTGTGCGGGCGCAAGCTCGAGCGTGTCCTCGATGACGACGATGCGCTCGGCGGGGTCGACCTCGGCGAGCATCGCCGAGAGCAACGTGGTCTTGCCCGCGCCCGTCCCGCCGATGACGACGAACGCGCGGCGGCGGCGCACCACGCCGGCGAGCGCGGCGAGGCGCTCAGCGTCCATCGCACCGGAGTTGTGCAGCTGACTCAAGGTCGCCGCGGTGCGGCGCAGCACCCGCAGGGAGATGCACGTCCCCGCCTGCGCCACCGGGGCGATCACCGCGTGGAAGCGCACGAGCGTGCCATCGTCGCGGGTGAGGTGGCCGTCGCAAAACGGCTGCGCATCGTCGAGGCGGCGACCGCAGCCGGCCGCGAGCCGCGCCGCGAGGCGTCGCACGTCCGCGTCTGCGGCGAAGGTGATCTCCGTGCGTTCGAGCCCGCCTCCCCGATCCACGAAGACGGCGCCCGGCCCGTTGACGCAGATGTCGCTAACCAGTGGGCTGGCCAGCAGAGGTTCGAGCGGCCCGGCACCGGTCGTCTCATCCCGCAGCGCGCGCATAATCTCGAGCACATCGACATCGCTGAGCACGACGGCTTCCTCCCGGATGAGCGCGGAGAGCCGGGCCGGGTCCGCCCCGGGCTCGTCGGCGAGGCGCCGCTTGACCTTCGCCACAATGTCCTCTCGCGCGGCAACGCGGGCCACCATCATCCCACCTCCGCGAGGACGGCCTCCGCGGCGCGCGCCAACGGACGCGGCAAGCGTATGGGCAGACCCGCTGTCTCGACCTGGCGAGTGAGCCCGGCGATTTCAGGAAGCTCGGCGACGACCGGCTCTTTGGCCACACGTTCCACCTCAGCGGTGCTCAGGCCGGACCAGGCGCGCCTGCGCACCACGAGGGCGACGTCGAGGCTCTTTGCTGCCAGCTCGGAGGCGATGCGCGCGGCGCTCGCCGCCGCCCTCACCTCGGCCGGCACCACGAGCACGGCGACATCGCTGCGCTGCGGGACCAGGCTCACCGGACAGTCGACGACGGTTAAGCCGTCCGCGCCGAGCGCCTCGGCCGCCCGCTCCAGCATCCCCGCGTCGAGCACGAACGGGTCGTTGATTGTCGTGCGCGAGCTTGTGAGCACCGCGATCCGGTCGGGGGTCGACGGAAGCGCGTGGCGCAGCCCCGCCCGCTCGATCGTGCCCTCGCCGATCACGATCTCGCCCCAGCGGGCCCCGACCGCCGCCTCGATGCCGAGTAGGAGATCGATGCCCCCGGAGTAGCGGTGGGCGTCCACTAGGGCAGGCTCCCGGTCCGCCGCGGCGGACCGGCACAGGCACGCCCCGAGCGTGGACGCCCCGGCACCACCGGCGGTGCCAACGACGGAGAGCACCCTCCCTACCTGCGGGGGCTGCGCCAGGGAACCGAGCGCGCGCAAGAGGCCGGCTGCTTGCTCCGGCAGCACGAACCCCTCCTGCGCCTGCGGGCACACCGCAAGCTCAGCATCGATCGTCTCGACGCTACCGGCAACGAGGAACACCCCTGGGCGGGGGCGCCGGGGGGCGCTCGATGCGGCGTCGATAAGAATGGCGTAAGCGGTATCGGCGTGCCGCGCCAGCGCTGCGGGATGTGCCTCGGCGGCGGCGTCGATAACCTGGCGGCCGGTCGCCGCGGCGAGGTGGACCGCCTCGGTGTGCAGCGCGGCGTCCGAGATCGCGACGAGGATCGGCGGCTGGCTCGCCGCGGTGTGTGCTCTCATGCCCACGACTCTCGCGCGGAGGCGCCGCTCGCTCAAGGCCCGCCGCCAGAACCTGTGGATAACTCCGCGGTGTGGTGACGCTTCACCATCCACGCGGGGGTTTCCTGTGGAGAAATAAGGAACGGCCCGCGCCTCGGGGGGGGTGTGCGCGGGCCGTCGGTAACCCGGCCTCGGGGGGGTGGGCCGGGGCAGGCCACACACTTAATGGGGGCCATGCGTGAACGATTATTTCACACGCGGCGACGCGAATGCAAGACGGCCACGCCCCTTTTTCGCATTTTTCTTCGAAACCCCTCGTCAGCCACGTGAAGGCACCCGCACACCCCTTAAGGCCACACCAGCCACAGAAGGCAACCAAGCGGTGGCCCGCAGTGGCCTACAATGGCACCCATGACAGCGGATCAGGCCACGGCGAGCGCAGCCTTCTTCGACCTGGACAAGACGATCATCGCGACGTCGTCAGCCTTCGCGTTTGGCAAGGAATTCCTCAACAACGGCCTCATCACCCGCCAGGAAGCCCTCGAGATCTACTGGACAAAGGCCTCGTACATGCTCACTGGGCACACCAGCGAGCAGATGGATTCCACCCGTGACCTCCTCGCGCAGATGACCGCAGGTTGGTCGGTCCGCGACATCAACCACATCACGACCACGACGATGCACAGCGTGGTCACCCCCGCGATCTACTCCGAGGCGCGAGAGCTCATCGCCTCGCACAGGGCGGCCGGGCGCGACATCATCATTATCTCCGCCTCCCCCGCGATCCTCGTCGAGCCGATCGCCCGAGAGCTCGGCGTCGACCTCATCGTCGCCACCGAACTCGAGGTCGTCGAGGGCAGGCTCACCGGCACGATCACGCGCTACCTCAAGGGGGAGGCCAAGGCGGAAGCCGTGGCGCAATTCGCCGCCACGCACGGCTACGATCTCGCCGCATCGTACGGGTATTCCGATTCCGCCACGGACATCCCGATGCTCGAAATGGTCGGCCACCCGATCGCCGTCAACCCGGATCGCGCACTGCGGAAATACGCCATGGAGAAGGGCTGGGAGGTCCGCACATTCAAAAACCCCGAGCCGCTGATCCAGATGCCCAACGCCCGCGAGGTCGGCATCGGGGCGGGCGTGCTCGCCGGGGTCACCGCGCTGCTCGGCGCGGGCGTGTGGGCCGCGCAGCGGTTCAAGCGGGACGGGCGCAGCGCATAGGCGATCCTCTAGGATAGAGACCGTTCCATAAAAAGGCTATTGTGGTCGTGTTAAGTGAACTTGGCAGGAGCCACCGAGGAAGGTTGGAAGAAACACGTGAGCAACAAGGGTCTCTACACAAACGGTTCGACCGCGATTTCCGCCAAGGTCGACTCCATCCCGCTGCGCGATACGGACGTCACCCAGCCGGGGCAGGACTCGATTGGATCCCTCGTATCGAACGCGACTGAGCAGGTCTCCCGCCTCGTACGCAACGAGGTCGAGCTGGCGAAGACTGAGGTGCTGGGGGAAGTGAAGAAGGGCGCGCTCGGGGGCGGGCTCTTCGCCGCAGCAGGCGTCATCGCGCTGTACTCTAGCTTCTTTTTCTTCTTCTTCCTCGCCGCGCTGCTCCACCTGTGGATGCCGTGGTGGGCGGCTTTCCTCATTGTGTTCGCGGTGATGATCGCCGTCGCCGGCGCCCTGGCGTTCGTTGGCTTCCGCAAAATCCGCGCCATCAAGGCACCGGAGCGCACCATCGAGTCGGTCGGCGAGCTGAAAAACCTCGTGCCGGGGCAGGCGCAGAAGAACCTTGCGCAGGATAACAGCGCCCACTACACCGGCACCCCCGCCCCGACGGGCACCCCGCGCAGCGGCTCTACGGCTGTGAAGACGAACTAGGCGCCCCCTCCCCCCCGGTGGCCAGCACGCGGCTTTCCCCAAGCGTTGTCGAACTCGGGGGCGATTTCGCTCACCACCACCTCCATACCCGCGGGATTCGCCTCCACGCCGTGAGCGCGGGCGCCCCCAGCGACCCCCTGATCATGCTGCTCCACGGCACGTTCGGGGGGTGGTTCGACTTCCGCGACGTCATCGCGCCCCTAGCGGCCCGAGGTTTCCACGTCGCGGCCATCGACATGCGCGGCTACGGCATGTCGGATAAGCCCCGGCCGCGGCCCGGCAACGACATGCTCGTCGCGGTGGGCGACGTCAAGGGCGCGGTCGCGGCGCTGGGGCACAAAGACGCCACCGTCCTCGGCGCAGACACGGGCGGTGCCGTCGCCTGGGTTGCCGCCGAGACCTACCCCGAGGTGGTGTCCAAGATCGTCACCGTCTCCGCGGCCCACCCGGCGGAGCTGCGGGCCGCCGCGCTGGCGCGCCCCTGGGAGTGTGGCCCGACAATTGGGCGCATCGCCGTGAGCCACCTGCCCCCGGCCGTCCTCGAGCCCTTCGAAGCGGCTCGTCGGCGCGCCTACCGCCGCGACCTCCGCGCGAACACGGCCCCGCCCTTCCAACGCAGTGAGTGCTTCTCCCGCACCCTCGAGCTGCGCTGCACCGCAGCCTCGATCGATAACGCCTTTAGCCACAGCGTCGTAAACTCTCGCCTCCTCACCGACGCCCCAAGCCCGCGCGGGGCTAAGATCACCGCGCCGGTCCTGGCCATCCGCCCCGAGCAGAGCATGTGGGCGCGGATCGACGCCTCCCAGCGCGCCCGGACCACCTCGAGCTACGCCCAGGTTTCCATCCCCACGGCCAAAAACCTGCCGCACGTGGAAGACCCGGCGGCCTTCGTCGATGTCGTCGCCGCTTTCGCCGCGCGCAGCTAGCCGACGACGCAGGCCTGTGTGTCCACCGGTGCGGTGAGGTTTTCGAACCTCCCCACCACGCCGGCGACCTGGCGCCAGGTCAGCGCGTAGCCCGTCTCCTCGGAGTCGACCGAGGCGCCGAAGATCACCCCGGCGACCTCGCCGCGGGGGGTGAGGAGCGGGCCGCCAGAATTGCCCTGGCGGATGGTGCCGCGCAGGGTGTAGGCTTCGCGCTCGACCCGCCCAGTGGCGTAGATGTCGGGCCCCGCGATCGTGATGCGGCTGCGCACGCGCGCCGGGGTGGCCTCGAAGGGGCCCGAGTGGGGGTAGCCCATAACCGCGGCGTCGTCGCCCGCGGCAAGCTCGCCTTCCGCCGCAGCGATGGGATCGAGCCCGAGGCCTGGGGAGTGGAGCACGGCGATATCAACGTCCGGGTTGTAGTAGACCACAACGGCCGCTTTGACTCCTAAGACCGTATCCAGGCTCACGGTCTGCGTGCCGGCGACGACGTGCGCGTTGGTGACCACGTAGTCCTGCGCCGCCACGAAGCCCGATCCCATCAACCGGCGCCCGCACACCCCGGCCTCGCCCATCACGTGGACGACGCTGGGGCGCACCGCGGCCACGACCTCCGCGTCGATCGCCGCACTGCTCGGAGCGTCGACCTGCTGTCCCACCGGGGTAGCGAACGGGGAAACCAGCGGGGGCAGGCCGGATTCGCTGATGAGGGCGGCGAGCCGGGCCGGGACCGATTCGAGGGGGGCGGGCGCGAGGGAGTCGATTACCCCGAGGATCGCGGATTGGCGGATGCCCTGCCCCACCTTGCCTGGCGCGGTGGAGGCGAGCGGGAGGGAGATAAACCACAGCACCAGCGCTACCGCTGCCGCCTGGACCAGCGCTCCCAGGATGGAATCGAACACCCCGCCGCGGCGCACCCGGGCGCCGACGATGCGGCCGACGAAGTTGCCCATGCTCACGAACAACACGACGACGGCGAGGAGAATCGCTAGTTTTCCGGCGCGCTGCGTGGAGAGGTTGACCAGCGCGGGGGCCACGGCGAGCCCGACGATGAGGCCGGAGAGCACTCCCACCATGGACAGGATCGCGCCTAGTGCCCCCTGGCGCCAGCCGCTGATCCACGCGGCGACGAGCGCGGCGGCCAAGATTGCGTCGACGATAATGGCGGGCTCCAACGCGTTAGTACTCCCTCACAAGCTCTCCCGATATCCGGGTTATTCTACTCGCCGTTGCGGGTGCCCTCCAAGGCCCGGCCCAGGGGAACGACGGTAGTGTCGTAGTCGCTTTGCCAGCCTGCGGCGGTAAAAAGGGCGTCGATAAGCATGCCCGTAAATCCCCAGACCAGGTAGCCGTGGGTGCGAAAGGCCGGGCCGTGGAAGCCCGCGAACCCGACCTCGAGGCGGCAGGCGGGGTCGAGCAGGTCGCTCACCGCGGCGAAGAAGACGTCGTCGGTCTCCGCCGGGCTCGCCGGGTAGGGCTGGCCCGGCTGCGCCGCGTAGGCGAGGATCGGGCGCACCACCCGGCCGCTGCCGCCAGTGACGACGGATGGGAGCGAGGCGAGCGGAGTGACGCGGGCGGGCTCGAGGCCGGTTTCCTCCCACGCTTCGCGCAGCGCCGCCTCGACCGGCCCGCCGTCTCCGGGATCGATGTGCCCGCCCGGAAACGCCATCTGGCCGGAGTGGCTGCGCAGCGTCGGCGCGCGGTGGGTAAGCAGGATTTTCGCCTCGGCCGCGCTCGCGCCCGTCAACGCCATGAGCACAGCGGCCTGATCGGGAGTACCCGGGCGGGGGGCGCGCCGCCGCGGCCACGCTCCGGGACGGAGGCCGTCGAGCATGGTGGCGAGCCAGGCCGGGGCGAGCTCGGGGCGCAGCGCAATATCGGCCATCTAACTCATCGCCCCGACGGCCTGCGCGAGCTCGGCCGACGAGTGGAAGACCCGGGGGAAGACACCGAGCTGCTCGTCGCCGCGCAGCACGACGGTCAGCGGCACGACGCCGGGAAGCCCGAGCGTGCCGGCGAACGAGTTGTCCGGATCCTGGTAGCTCGGCAGGCCCACCCCCAGGTCCTCGAGCAGCGCGGCCCCCTTCGACCCCGCGGGGTCTGCGTGGACGCCGACGACGTTGACCTGGGGGTTCTCCGCGGCGTAGCGCTCGATCACGGGAAGCTCGCCGCGGCAGGGCTCGCACCACCAGGCCCACACGTTGACCACGGTCACGCCCTCGGGTGCGGGCCCGGTCTCGCCGCCAAGGCAGTCGAGCGAGACCCCGCCGATGGTCGGCCCGGGGCAGGCGGGGCGCGCGATCTCGACGGCGCTGGGCACCTCGCTTATCGACGCCTCATCGCCCCCGCTTCCCCGGCCGAGCATGGCGAAGACACCGGCGAGCACGATGAGGGTACCCACGGCGGCCGCTGCGAGCCCAAGGGTGATCGGCTTGTTCACCTACTACTGCCCCTCCCCCGCCTGTACGAAAGCCAGGATGTCCTCGCGCTCCGGGCCCGTGACCCGCTTCGCGGCCGGGGCGGGCTCGGTCGGCCCGTCCACCCCGAAGGACGGGCAGTCGTAGGCGAGGGGGCACGCCCCGCAGGCGGGGGTGCGAGCGTGGCACACGCGCCGACCAAGAAAGATGATCCGGTGGGAAAACATCGTCCACTCCCGCTTCTCAATGAGCACCCCGATAGCGCGCTCTATCGCCACGGGATCGCTCTCGGTGGTCAGCCTGAGCCGGCGCACGAGCCGCTGGAAGTGGGTATCCACGGTCAGGCCCGGCTTGCCAAAGGCGTTGCCCCGCACGACGTGGGCCGTCTTGCGCCCCACACCGGGCAGCGTGACGAGGTCCTCGAGCGCGGTGGGCACCTCACCGCCGAAGCGGTCGCACAGCGCCCGCCCGAGCCCGATGAGGTTGGCCGCCTTGGCGCGGTAGAAGCCGGTCGGCCGGATGATCTCCTCGATATCAGCCGGACTCGCCGCGGCGTAGTCTGCCGCGCTGCGGTAGCGGGCGAAGAGGGCGGGGGTGACCTGGTTGACCCGCACGTCGGTGGTCTGGGCGCTCAAGACGGTGGCGACGAGGAGTTCGAGCGGGTTGGTGAAATCGAGCTCGGCGTGCGCATCGGGAAAGACCACCGTGAGGGTCCGATTGATGCGTCGGGCGCGCCGCGTGCGCCCAAGGTTCGTCTCGGAGCCGACGGCAGCGGGGTGTGAACCCGGCCGACGGTGGCGCTGCGGCGTGAGAGAAGCCACCGTGGTTTTCGTCATACGTGCAACTATAGTGCTCCCCCGCAACCCACTAGCATGTCTACTATGACAGTTCTCCTGGTAGCGCTCGTTCCCGTCATCCTCGGCTCCTTCGCCATCGGCATGGAATGGGTGGAATCAAGGCTGTTCTCTCAGTAGTTACACGCGGATACTGTGACGCACCTCCCACATCGGTGGTACGGTAGTCGCAGTAAAAAGTGGCTTCACCGTAGGAGGTTTCATGGAAGGCGAATTCGACATTCTCGCCCGAGCAGGGATTTTTCAGGGTGTCGAGGCCGATGCGGTGACAGCGCTCATCGGCGAGATGAAAAAGGTCCACTTCCCGCGGGGGACGACGATCTTCGAGGAAGGCGAGCCCGGAGACGAGCTCTACATCATCATCGAAGGCAAGGTAAAGCTTGCCCGCCACGCCTCCGACGGCCGTGAGAACCTGCTCTCCGTCATGGGCCCATCCGACATGTTCGGCGAACTCTCCATCTTCGACCCGGGCCCGCGCACGTCTTCGGCCGTTTGCGTCACCGAGGTCACCGCCGCGACGATGAACTCGAACGCGCTGCGCACGTGGATCGAGAGCTACCCCGAGATCTCGCAGCAACTCCTGCGCGTGCTCGCCCGTCGCTTGCGCCGCACGAACGCGACGCTGGCGGACCTCATCTTCACCGACGTCCCCGGGCGCGTGGCCAAGACACTGCTGCAGCTAGCGAACCGCTTCGGCACCCAGGAAGGCGGAGCGCTGCGCGTTAACCACGACCTCACGCAGGAGGAAATCGCCCAGCTCGTCGGCGCCTCCCGCGAGACCGTAAACAAGGCCCTCGCGACCTTCGCGCACCGCGGCTGGATCCGCCTCGAGGGCAAAAGCGTGCTCATCGTCGATACCGAGCACCTCGCCCGGCGCGCGCGCTAACCGCCGTTGCGGATGTAGCGCAGCGCGACCCGGGTGGATTGCTCCGCGGCGCCGCGGAGGACGGGATCGACGTCGTCGTAGATGGCATTAACCAGGGTATTGATGTCCGCGTCATAGCCGTGGGCCTGCAGCGCCTCGCGCAGCTGCTCGAGGCGCAGGGTCCGCCGGTCGATGTACTTGCGGGCGAACGCCGAGGTGTCCTCCCCGTCGGGCCCGTGGCCCGGCAAGAGTCGCACCCCGCTGCCCTTCTCCTCCAGCATGGTCAGCGTCTCCAGGTAGGCACCGAGGTCCCCGTCCGTCTCGGAGATCATCGTGGTGTGGCGCCCGGCGATGGTATCGCCGGTGACGATGCCCTCAAGCTCTGAGCCCCACGCCTCGCCCGTGAACACGAAGAAGCTCGCCGAGTCCGCGGTGTGCCCGGGCGTCGCCGCGACTGCGACCTGCGGGGTCAGCCCGTCGAGGGCTAAGACCTCGCCATCGACAATTGGCTCGGCCCCGGCGCAATACTGGGGATCGATGGCGCGGATCGGCGCGCCGGTGAGCTGGCGGAACCGCGCGGCGCCGTCGGCGTGGTCGTAGTGGCGGTGAGTGAGCAAGATGAGCGCGACCTTATCGGCCTTGGCGCTCAAGACGTTGAGGTGGCCTTCGTCTTCGGGGCCGGGGTCGACCACGATGCTGCATTCATCCCCCGGGGCGCGGATGACCCAGGAGTTCGTACCCTCGAGCGCTGCGTAGCTCGGGTTCGGGCACAACACGACGGCAGCGGAGGGGGTAACGGGGCGCAGTTGGCTGTAAGCGGGGTGCTCCATACCTGCCAGCTTAGCGCGCTTCGACGACGAGCTCGATCTCTACGGGCGCGTCGATCGGGAGCACGGCAACGCCGACTGCGGAGCGCACGTGCGCGCCGTCTTCACCGAAGATCTCCCCGATGAGCTCGCTCGCGCCGTTGACCACCTGAGGCTGCCCTGTGAACCCGGGGGCGGAGGCGACGTAGCCGACAACCCTGACCACGCGCGTGACGTTGTCGATGCCGACGACGCTGTCGACCGCGGCCAGCGCGTTGAGGCACGCGGTGCGCGCGAGGTCGTAGGCCTGCTCCTCGGTGATCTCCGCACCGACTTTGCCGGCGGCGGGCAACGTGGCGTCGACAAGCGGGAGCTGTCCGGACGTCCACACCTGGTTGCCCACCCTCGTCGCGGGGACGTAGGCAGCCAGGGGAGCGGCGACTTCAGGCAAGGAGATGCCGAGCTCGGCGAGCTTTTCGCTGACGGTGCTGGCCATACCTTAGACCTCGCGCTTCATGTAGGCGACGAGGTTTTCCGGGCTCGGCCCCGGGGTGACGGTGACGAGCTCCCACCCGTCTTCGCCCCAGGTATCGAGGATCTGCTTAGTGGCGTGTGTCAAAAGCGGCACGGTGGCGTATTCCCATGTTGTCATGGGCCATACCCTACCCGCTAAAGGCCGACAACCTCGCCGCCACTGGCCAGGTGGGTAGCCCAGTTCGTGACGTGGGGGTTCTTCCGCAACACAGCGCGGCGCTGACGCTCCGTGAGCCCTCCCCACACGCCGAACTCGATGCGGTTATCCAGCGCGTCGGCGAGGCACTCGAGCGCTACGGGGCATCGGCGGCAGATGACGGCGGCCTTGCGCTGCTCGGCGCCGCGCACGAACAGCGCGTCTGGATCCCCCGAACGGCAGGTGGCCTGGGTGACCCATTCTCCACGGTCGAAACCGCCTTGGCCGGCGAAATTCGATGCGGGGGCCGAATCCGACCCGTATAGGTGGCGGCCCAGCGTTGCCGTCATGACGTCTCCTCTAAGGCTCGGCAGGGAAATATTTTTCCCAATGGAACTAACTTGTGTCTGTAAGTGTATTCACATCCGACCATAACTGTCGAATGGGTCACATAAATCGGGGGGATTGGGGATTCCCCCGCCCCGCAGCGGTGGTTTAGGGTAAGGGGGTGTCAGCACTCACTTCGCTAGGGAAGCTCCTCGCCGCGATCGCCGCCGCGGGCCTCGCCATCGCGCTGTGCCTTGCCCCCATCGCGGGGCTAGGCGGGGTGGCGGTCGCGCGGACGGACGAGACGATGCGCTCAAACCTCTCCGATATTGCCGACGGCCACATGCCCGGCGTGACCACCATTACCGACGTCGAGGGCACTCCCCTCGCCTGGGTCTTCTCGCAGCGCCGCTACGAGGTGCCCAGCGAACAGATCTCGCCCTACGTCAAAGATGCTCTGATCTCCACCGAGGACCGCCGGTTCTACGAGCACGACGGCGTCGACATCCAAGGCTTCGCCCGCGCGATGGTCACAAATGTCCTCGCCGGGGGCGTCGAGCAGGGTGCCTCCACCATCAACCAGCAGTACGTGAAGAACTACCTCTGGCTCGTCGACGCCGAGACCACCGAGGAAGCCCAAGCCGCCACCGAGCAGTCCATCCCTCGCAAGCTGCGGGAGATGCGCATGGCCGCGGAGCTGGATAAGACCCTGGGGAAGGACGAGATCCTCACCAACTACCTCAACCTCGTCTCCTTCGGCAACCACGCCTTCGGCATCGAAGCCGCCGCCAGGACCTACTTCGACATGCCGGCCAAAGACCTCGGGCCGAAGGAGTCCGCCCTGCTCGTCGGCCTTTTGCAGTCCGTGGAATACCTCAACCCGTATACCAACCCGGAAGGGGCAACCGAGCGCCGCAATGTCGTGCTGCACAACATGGCCAACGCCGGGTCGATCACCCAGGCCGAGGCCGACGAGCTCAGCGCGCAGCCGCTGGGAACGCTCGCCGAGCCGAACTTCTTGCCCGATGGCTGCCTGGCCGCGGGCGACGCCGGTTTCCTCTGCGACTACGCGCTGACCTACCTGGCGGGCAAGGGCCTGCCGCAAGAGGAGCTGGAGAAGGGCTCCTACACGATCACCACCACCCTCGATCCGCAGGTCCAGCGGGCGGCGGAAAACGCGATCCGCTCCAGCGTCGACCCCTCTACCGCTGGGGTGGCCGGGGTGCTCGACGTCATCCGCCCCGGGGAGGAGAGCCACGACATCGCCGCCATGGCCACCTCACGTTACTTCGGCCTTGACCTTGCCCAGAACCAAACCATCATGCCGCAGGCGTCCTCGCTGGTGGGCAACGGCGCGGGCTCGGTGTTTAAGATCTTCGCCGCCGCCGTCGCGCTCGAGCAGGGCATGGGGCTCGACACCATGCTCGATACCCCGGAGCGCTCCGTGGTCTACGGCATGGGCGAAGGCGGCGCAAAGAACTGCCCGCCCGGAGCGTACTGCGTGGAAAACGCCGGGCGCTACCAGCCGCAGCTTTCCCTTCGCGACGCCCTCGCGCAGTCCCCGAACACCACCTTTATCGAGCTCGTGCAAAAGCTCGGGGTCGAACCCACCGTGGACATGGCGGTGCGCCTCGGGCTCCGCTCGTACGCGGATGAGGGCACCTTCGACGGCAAGCGCTCTATCAAGCAGGCCGCCGTCGAGGGCAACATGGGTTCCTTCGTCTTAGGCCCCCTCGCGGTCAACCCCCTCGAGCTCTCCAACGTCGGCGCGACACTGGCCTCGGGCGGACGCTGGTGCGAGCCCAACCCGATTGCCAAAGTCACCGACAAAGACGGCAACGAGGTCTTCATCAACCGGCCGCCCTGCGAGCAGGTGGTGGACAAAGAGCTCGCCAGCTCGCTCGCGCAGGGCATGTCCGAAGACGCCAAGACCGGCACTGCGCGCGGCGCGGCGGCCGCAGCGGGCTGGAACGCGCCGGTGGCGGCGAAGACCGGAACAACGGAATCGCACCAGTCCTCCGCGTTCTTCGGGTTCAACCGCGCGCTCTCCGGCGCGCCCTACATCTTCAACGACGGCACCCAGACCACGCCCCTGTGCACCGCGCCGGTGCGCCAATGCGCTGAGGGCACGCTCTTCGGCGGCAACGAGGCGGCCGAGGCATGGTTCCGCATGGCGGGCGCGGTGCCTGGGGCGCGCGAGGCAGGCCTGCCTGAATCGAGCGCGGTGTTCGACCGCGGCAAGCGGCAGGCGGCCCTCGACACGGTCATAGGCATGAGCACGGATCAAGCCCGCAGCCAGCTCGAGGGGCAGGGTCTGCGGGTGGTGCTGCAGACCGTCTTCGGCGACGGCGCGCCGCGCGGCACCGTCATCTCGGCGACCCCCACCGACCCGAACCTTCCCCCCGGCACGCTCGTGAGGCTTAGCGTCTCCGACGGCTCCCCATCGCGGCCGAGCGCGCCAAAACCGTCGCAACAGACCGACTTCGAGCAGCTTCAGCGCCAGCTTGACGACGCCCGCAGCCAGCTCGAGGACATCTTCGGGCGCAACCGTTAACTCAGCCCTTAGCCCAGGCGCTCCTTCACCGCGGCGGAGAGGCGCTTGCCGTCCGCCCGGCCCGCGGCCCTCGCGGTGGCGGCCTTCATGACCGCCCCCATCTGCGCCATGGAATCCGCCCCGGTCTCCGCGATCGCTTCGTCGACGAGTGCGGCCAGCTCGGCGTCGTCAAGCTGGGCGGGCTGGTAGCCCTCGAGCACTGCCGCCTCCGCGAGCTCGGCCTCCGCGAGGTCCTCGCGCCCGTTGGAGCCGTAGATCTCCGCGGACTCGCGCCGCTTCTTGATCTCGCGGGCGATGATCTTGAGCACGTCATCGTCGGTGACGTCGTGCTTCGCCCCCTCGGTCTCCGCGGCCTGGATCGCCGCGAGCAGCATGCGGATCGTGCCCGTGCGGGTCTTGTCCTTGGCCTTCATGGCCTCTTTCAGGTCGGCGCGGATCGCCTCTTTCATCTCGCTCATATCTCCCCAGGGTAGACGAGAGGTAACCTAGGGTGCGATGAAGCTTCGACACATTGCACTGGGCCTCGCCGCACTCGGCGCGGCCACCGCCGGCCACGGGTTCGCCGAGCTGAGCCGCTTTGAACTGCGGGAATACCAACTTCCCCTGCTCGAGCCAGGTACCCTCGGCGGCCGTGGTCCCTTCAGGATCCTCCACATCAGCGACCTGCACATGATCCCCAGGCAGCGCAAGAAGATCGAGTGGGTGCGCGCACTCGATCGACTAGACCCCGACCTCGTGATCAACACCGGGGATAACCTCTCCGACCTGCGCGGCGTGCCCGCGGTGCTCGAGGCGCTGGGACCCCTGCTCGATCGCCCCGGCGCGTTCGTCTTCGGCACCAACGACTACTGGGCCCCGCGGCCGGTCAACCCGCTGAAGTACCTCACTGACACCAAGCGCGCGCCCTCCTACGTCGACCTGCCCTGGCAGGGCATGCGCGCCGCCTTCATCGAGCACGGCTGGCACGATGCGACGCACAAGCGCCTCGAGTTCAAAGCCTCTGGCCTGCGCCTCGCGCTCGCTGGTGTCGACGACCCGCACCACGACCTCGACCGCTACGACGAGGTCGCCGGTGCCCCTAACGAGGCAGCCGACCTGAGCATTGGCCTCGCCCACGCCCCCTACCGCCGGGTGCTCTCCGCCTTCGAGGCCGACGGCTACGACCTCGCGCTCGCCGGGCACACCCACGGCGGGCAAATCTGCCTGCCTGGCGGGCGGGCCTTAGTCACCAACTCCGATATCGACCGCCAGCGCGCATCCGGCCTGCACCGCTACGGGAAGATGTGGATGGAGGTCTCCAACGGGCTCGGAACCTCAAAGTACGCCCCCCTCCGCTTCTTCTGCCGCCCGTCGGCCTCCCTCATCGAGGTCACGGAGCGCTCGTCCTGAGCAGGCGTTTTGGCACGCAATAGCGCCTAGAGTAATCTATCCCAAGTACATCGCGTACGCCGGGATATGGCGCAGCTTGGTAGCGCGCTTCGTTCGGGACGAAGAGGTCGCAGGTTCAAATCCTGTTATCCCGACCATGCAGACACGAACCCCTGCCTCACCTGCGCAAACAGGTGGCGAGCAGGGGTTTTTCCCAGTTGGGAAACACGCAGGTCCCATGCGGTAAGGTGCGACAAAGTGCGCGGAAATGTGGGCACGCCTAAACGCGCGTGTGAACCTGGACCTGCCCCCCTGAAGGTGGACACACTGAAACCGGCACCCCGCTGGGAGCGGGGACGTACCTCATCCACCATGGTACGCAAGACCTATATAAGCGTGACGCAGCCACGTTGTACGAGCCGACTTTCAGAGCCACGATCTACGCAATCGCATCGGATCTCGGGGTAAACCGCAACTGTTGTGGGCGCTCCCCGAAATGTAGCCCACCGGAAAAGTCCGCAATGCGGAGTCCGCGGGAGGGTTGACTCTGCAGCTGCAGAGTCGGGGTGTGGAGTCACGGTGCAGCCGGAAAAGTCCGCAATGCGGAGTCCGCAGGAGGTTCACTCTGCAGCTGCAGAGTCGGGGTGCGGGCTCCGCGGGCGGGTTCACTCTGCAGCTGCAGAGTCGGGGTGCGGGCTCCGCGGGAGGTTGACTCTGCAGCTGCGGAGTCGCGGTGCGGGCTCCGCGGGAGGCTAACTCTGCAGCTGCGGAGTCGCGGTGCGGGCTCCACGGTCAGGTTGACTCTGCAGCTGCGGAGTCACGGTGCGGCCGAAAAAGTCCGCAATGCGGAGTCCGCGGGAGGCTAACTCTGCAACTGCAGAGTCGAGGTGCGGACTCCACAGGAGGTTGACTCTGCAGCTGCGGAGTCAAGGCACGACCCACTGGGTTACTTTCCAACGAGTACCAGAGGGCTACTTTTCGGCCGGGAGGGTGTCCGATTCTTTGTGTGCGGGGGGCTTGGTTTACAAGTAGTCCGCGAATCGGTCGGGGTAAGCCACGGCTAGTTGGTTGATGGCTTGTTTCCACCCGGTGGCTTTCGCTCCTTCAATATAGCCGTTGCATTCGATGGCGCGCTTCGCTTTCTTCGCTCGCTGGGCAGCGCGCTTGTCCTCGATGTTGCAGATCATCAGCCACAGCGTCTTCAGCGCCGCGGTATCGTTCGGGAACTGGCCGCGGTTGCGGGTGGCTTTCCGCAGTTCAGCATTCAGCGATTCGATCGAATTCGTGGTGTAGAGTACCCGCCGTGCCGCAGGCGGGAACTGCAGAAACGGCACGAACCGATCCCACGCATCACGCCACACCTTGACCGATTGCGGATACTTCCGTCCCAGCTCGGACGCCTCGAACGCGTCCAGGGCGGCGCGGGCGGTGTCCTCGTTCGGTGCGGTGTAGACCTCCCGTAGCGCGCTGGAGACGGGTTTGCGGTCTTGGTAGGACACCCACCTGTTGGCCGCCCGGATCAGGTGCACGATACTCATCTCGCACCATGGAATTCGGCCAGGTTGCCTCCACGGCTTCCGGCAGGCCTATAAGCCCGTCGCAGCAGACGATGAACACGTCTTGGACCCCACGGTTGGCAAGGTCAGCGCACACGGATGCCCAAAAACTGGCGCCTTCATTGTCTGCGATCCACAATCCCAGGATGTGTTTGATGCCGTCCATGTCGACGCCTACCGCCATGTAGCAAGACTTGTTGACCACGCGGTGGCCATCGCGGATCTTCACTCGCAGCGCGTCGAGGAAGATCACTGGGTAGAACTCGTCGAGCTGGCGGTTTTGCCAGATCATGACCTCTTCTAACACCGCGTCGGTAATGGTGCTGATCGTATCTGGGCTCATATCCACCCCGAGGGTGGTGGCGAGATGGTGCTGAATATCGCGCACGGTCATCCCACCGGCGTACAGCGAGATAATCATGTCGTCGAGCTCTGTGAGCCGACGGGAGCCTTTGGGCACCATCTTTGGAGCAAACGTGCCGGCACGATCCCTCGGCATGGTCACTTCCAACGCGCCGTACCCAGAATTAACGGTCTTGGTGTACGACCCGTTGCGGTGATTGCTCTCCTGTGCGGTTTCCACCCGGGCTTTCGCCTTACGGTCGGCATGGCCGTAGCCCAAATGTGCATCCATCTCCGCCTGCAGACCAGCGTTGATCGATGCCTGCAACAGGCCTTTGACCAGATCGCTTGCATTGTCAGTGGAGGTGGACAACTCGCCGATCAAGCTGGCGAGTTCAGGATTTTCCATCAGCTTCTCGCTGATCTCGTTGACCTTGTCCTGGTCATGGTTTTTCTTCGGTGACACCGTTGTCATTATCGGTGAAACTCCTTTTAGATCAGAGCCTCACACACAAATTTCCTGACACCCTCTCGGCCGGTGCTGCAAGAACGATCACATCTGTCTGCACACCTGGCCTTTGTACGTTCGACACCGGCGCCCAAATCAACACTCACGTCGAAGAAGTCGTCGGCACTATTGCCACAACACACAGTGAACGCACACCTGCCGAAGGCTCTCCCACACCGAGCTCGCACAGCTGCGCGCATAGACACCCGGCATCCGGCCGCACCGATATCCTCTCCGCCGATAACCGGGGCGTCCAAGGCAATGACGCGCCCGGCTTGCTCGAATGTGTCTACAGGAATCGACCACTAGCTAGGTAGCTGGCTACTCGGGATAGACCACCGCTTCGGCGCTTGAGGTGTGAGTGCCGGTGGTGTGAGGTAGCGCGAGCTGTACCGTGCGCAATCTTGACCACTAACGCCAATAAGAGAGTTAATTAACATTACGACGAGCCGGATACCGGACCGTTGTCGCCTGGAGCCGCGTAGGGTCCAGAGCTTTAACGAAGGTTTGGTACATGCGGGGCGTTCTCCTGCCGTTCGGGCACTCATCACCTGTTGATAATTACGGGTGCCCGAAGCTATCAACACAATCGGTGCACCACACGGAGGCGTGGATCATCCGAGTCGCTGCGAGGAGGAGCGGAATACCCCCGCTTGATCGGGGGTTACACGTTTCTACGCCCGCGGCCTGTTGAGGCCGACAACGCCTAGCAGGGCCACCGCCGCGGAGAGCCCGATGCCGACCCACAGCGCGGTGGCCGAGCCCCCGTTGCCCGCAGCGCTCAGCGCCGCGGTGAGCCAGTGCATCGGCATGGCGCTGGAGGCGGACTCGACAACGGCGGGAACGTTCCCGCCGGCTGCCTGCTTCCACGCCCACCCGACGAGGCCGATTTCTGCGACACTGATCGCCGCCGCGGCACCAATGCCCGCGCCGTTGCCGAAGCTGGACATGAGCATCCACGTCAAGCCCGCGGCGGCGAGCGTAGCCAGTGCGAGCGCAAGCGCGCACGTCGCGAGGGCGGCCGGGGCCATGGACACGCCGAGCACCATGACGAGGACGAATCCTACCGCGGTGATCAGCGCGGCCCCGGAGGCGACGACCCACCAGCGCCGCCCGCCCGGAAACACCGCCGCTGCGGCGAGGGCGAAGCCGGTAAGCGTCACCAGTGCCGCGATGAGCATCGCCGCCAGCGGGGCTAGCGCGGAGGACGGGGCGGCCTCACCCGCCGAACCCGCTGAACCCGCAGAGCCCGCTACCGGAGTAGGGGCCGGCAGCGCGCGGCGTACCGCGTCGATCTTCTGTGCGTTGCCCTGCGCCATCTCATCGAGCTTGCCGGAGCCGTCGCGAAGCTGGCTCACCCCCTCTCGCGCCTGGCCCGCGCCGTTGTTGAGCTCACCCAACCCGCTGGCCAGGCTGGCCGCTCCGTTCGTCGCCGAGTAGATGCCATCGTGGTAGGCGTACCCGGGCACGGAGAGCTGGTTAGCCACCTCTCGCGAACCGGCCTTGAGCTGGTTGAGCTGAGCTACTGCGTCGCCGGGCAGCTGGGCGGTTTGGGCCTGGCTGCGCAGCCCGGTCAAGGCGTCCCGGGCGGCGGCCACGTCGGGGTTTTTCGAGTCCTTGAGACGCTCCAGCGCCGTATCGATGGCCGCGATGACCTGGCCGCGCACGGCCTCGAAGCCGACGACCTGGTCGACGATCCCGCCCACCGTGTCCGCAACCTGGGTCGCCCCGCCGGCGAGCTGGCCGGTGCCTGCCTGCAGCTCGACCATGCCGTTTGAGAGCTCCTGCGCTCCCGAGTGCGCTGCAGCCACCCCGTCGATCAGCTGCGCGGAGCCCTCGTCGAGCTTGACCACGCCGTCGTTGAGTTGGCCCGTGCCGCTGGTGAGCAAGCTGGCCTGGGCTGCGGCCTCCCCGGCGGCACGGCGGGCGTCGACAAGCGAATCGGGCCCAGGAGCCACCGCGGGCGCACCGGTGGCGGCATCGCCCGATGCCCAGGTGGCAGCGGGCTTCATCGGCAAAAACGCCGCCACGACTAGGAGGACGACAGCAACGAGGAGACGCCATTTCATGCAAGGCAATATAGCCACGCATCCAGCCACAACACGGGAGGCGCACCGCGCTACCGCGGCCCGCGCCCGCACAGTTATGCGGTGATGTCCCATAGAGTTGCTAACCTAATACCTATCCCATTGCCCGATTACGTGCGGCCATGGCGCCGCACCATGCTGGAGCCCGTGCTGGAGAGAGCCCATGACGCTACCTTTCGTCCTCGTGTTGGTCAGCGCGGCCGTGGCGGTGGCGCCCGTGGCGGTCAAGTGGCTTGATCGGCTAGCCGGCTGGCCGCTCGCCCTTGCGTTCCTCGGTGCCGCGGGCGCCCTGGCCAGCGCATACCCCCAGGTCGCGGCGGGCAGCCCGGAGGTCTGGGAGGTGACGTGGGCGCGCGATTTCTTCGGCACCGGCACGGACGTCACCTTCGCCCTGCGCGCGGACGGGCTGAGCATGTTCTTCGCCCTACTCGCGCTCGTCATCGGCGCGGTCGTCTTCATCTACTCCGCCGCCTACCTGCCGCGCAAAGAGGGCAACACGAGCTTCTACACCATCATGACGGCGTTTACGCTCTCGGTCCTGCTGCTCGTGCTTGCCGACGACACAGTCCTGCTCTTCATCGGCTGGGAGCTCGTCTCCATCGCCTCGTTTCTGCTCATCGCCCGCTCGGGTTCAGGCGGCGAGGCCGGGTCCTACCGCACCTTGATCCTCACCTTCTTCGGCGGGCTCACCCTTCTCACCGCCCTGGCGCTGGCCTCGGTGGCCGCGGGAACGACGAGGCTAGGCGCCATGTTGGCCTCCGACGTCTGGGCGCAGCGTCCGCAGCTGACAACCCTGATCGCCATCCTCGTCGCCGCGTCGGCCTTTACCAAGGCCGCGCAGTTCCCCTTCCACTTCTGGCTGCCCGAGGCGATGGCCGCGGCGACGCCGGTCTCCGCCTTCCTCCACGCCGCGGCGGTGGTCAAGGCGGGCATCTACCTGCTGCTGCGGTTCTCCACGGTGTTTGCAGGCGTCGCCGCCTGGAACTGGCTGCTCATCACGGTCGGGCTCGGCACCGCCGTCATGTCGGCGCTTTTCGCGCTCACGAAGACGGACCTCAAGCAGCTCACGGCGTATTCCACCGTCTCGCACCTGGGCTGGATCGTGGCCGCGGTGGGCGTCGGCACGCCGAGCGCACTGGCCGCCGCGCTCGTGCACACGCTCGCGCACGCGCTGTTTAAATCGAGCCTGTTCATGCTCATCGGCGTGATCGACCACCAAGCCGGCACCCGCGACATCCGCCGCCTCGGGCCGCTGTACCGCCAGATGCCGTTCACCTTCGGCTCGGTCGTGGTCGCCGCCGCGTCCATGGCGGCGGTGCCCCCGCTGTTCGGGTTCGTTTCCAAGGAGTCGATCCTCGCGGCGCTCACCGAGGCCCCGGCCGGCGGGTTCTTGCTCGTAGTCGCCGGCTTCGCCGCGTTCTTGACGTTCGCCTACTGCGCCAAGATCGTCTTCGGCGCGTTTGTCGACGGCCCGCGTGACCTCTCCGAGGTCCGCGAAGCGCCGCTCTCCCTCTGGCTGCCGGCCGCCGTGCCCGGGCTGTTTTCCATCGTGGCGCCCTTTGCGCTCTCCGCTGTCGATTCACCGATCAGCGCCGGGGTGCGCGCCATCGGCGGCCCGGAGGATTTCACCGCCCACCTCTCGTTGTGGCACGGGATCACGGCGCCGCTGATCGTCTCTGTCCTCGTCCTCATCGCCGGGGTGGTCTTCATCGTCGCGCGCAAGCGAGCCTTCGCCGCGCTCAACGGCCGCGCGCTGCTGCCAGCCACTGGTAACGACGTGCTTTCGGCCCTCATCTCAAGACTCGGTGCCGCGGGGCGCGCGGCAGGGGCCATGGCGGCCGGGCCCAACCCGTCGCGCCACCTCGTGTGGCTCGTCGCGTGCGTTCTCGCCCTCGGCCTGAGCGTGCTCGCGGCACGCAACGGCATCGACGGGGTCGCCCCGGCCCCGCGTGTCGACGGCTTGACGTACGCCACCGATCTCATCCCGTGCGCCATCATCGTCGCCTCCGTCGCCGCCCTCGTCTTCACCCGCGGCAGGCTCACCGCCGCGGTGCTCCTCGGCACCCTCGGGGTGGGCATGTCGCTGCAGATGCTGCTCCTCGGCGCGCCCGACGTGGCACTCACGCAGTTCCTCGTCGAATCGCTCACCGTGGTGGTGATCATGATGGTGCTGCGCTACCAGCCGCGCCACTTCCCGCCCACCCCGAAGGCCCGCCAGTGGGCCGCGGCCGCGCTGGCCATCGTCGCCGGCGTCGTCGCGTTTGCGGGCGTCTACGGCTTGACCGGGCGCCGCGGCCGTTCCGAGCTCGCGCAGTGGTACCTCACCGAGGGCGGCGCGCAGACCAAGGCGGACAACATCGTCGCGGTCATCATCGTCGAGTTCCGCGGGTTCGACACCTTGGGTGAGCTCTCCGTGCTCGGGATGGCCGCGGTGGTTATCCTCGCGGTGACCCAGTCGATGCCGCGCTACGTCTTCCACGCAGGCACCCGGCCGCGCCCATTCGGGCAATCCCAGCTCAACGCTTTGCCCGTGCGCAAGCTCACCACGCTCGCGCTGCCGGTCATCGTGGTGCTCTCGATCCTCATCTTCTTCCGCGGCCACACCGCCCCGGGCGGCGGGTTCGTCGCCGCGCTGGTGATGGCCACCGCGTTCGCACTGAGCTACCTGGGCCAGGGGGCGGATTCCTACGTTGTGCGCGCGCTCTCCCCTGTCAGGCTGGCGGGGTGGGGAATCATCATCGCGATCTCCTCGGGGTTCTTGGGCTTCGTCGAGGGCGGCTTCATGTACGCCATTCACGGTGAAGTGCTCGGCCAACACCTCACCACCTCGCTCATTTTCGATTTCGGCATCTACCTCGCCGTGCTCGGCATGATCACCCAGGCGATCAACCAGCTCGGCGGCTACCTGCGGCCCGGCACGGCGGTTGAGGAACTGCCCTACCGCCGCACGGCGGAAAACCCCTTGCCCGCCGTGCCGGAGCCCGAGGCGCCAGCTGAGGTCGACCCACCCACCCCCGACCCGATCAACCCAGCAGACGCGCCCCAGCGCGTGGGCTCCAAGGAGGCATAGCGGGCCATGATCATCGCACTTACAATCGCCGTGCTCGTCGCCGGCTCAGTCTATTTGGTGATGCAGCGCGGCATGGTTCGCGTCATCATCGGCATGGCGCTGTTTGGCCACGCCACGAACCTCACCATCCTGGCCGCCGGCCTGGGCCCGTGGCGCGGTGAGGCCTTCCCCTCACGCACGCCGTTCGAACAGCTGACTGATCCCCTCCCCCAGGCCTTCGTACTCACCGCCATTGTCATTTCCATGGCGACGACGACGATCTTGCTCATGCTCGCCGCGCTGGGCAGCGACGACGATACCGCCGAGCGCCCCTCCGGGGTAAGCGCCACGGATCCGCAGCAGCGGAGCGTCCCCTCGGCGCTCTCCACCGCCGGGCGGCGCGCCCATCTTTCCCCGACCCGAGAGGAGCGCGCGTAATGACCACCGGCCAACTCCTCCCCGTCTTCGTCGCGCTCCCGCTCATCGTCTCTGCGGTCGCTGCGCTCAACCCCAAAAAGGCGCTCAACGACGCCCTCGGGTTGATCGTTCCCGCCATCAACTTCGCCGGCGGTGCGTGGCTCTTCGCCCACACCGCGGCGCACGGCACGCTCTCCCACGTCATCGGCCTCTACCAGGGCGGGGTGGGCATCTCGTTTGTGGCAGATCAGTTCTCCGCGGTGATGCTCATGGCGACGATGCTCGTCGCGCTCACCGCGAACTGGTTCGCCATCGTCGCGGGCGAGACATCCGCGCGCTACTACACGGCTCTCACGCTCGTCCTCATCACCGGAGTCTCCGGCGCGGTCCTCACCGCGGACTTGTTCAACTTCTTCGTCATGATCGAGGTCATGCTCCTGCCGTCCTACGGGTTGATCGCCATGACGGGAACCCGGCAGAGGCTGGCCTCGGCGCGCATGTTCGTGGTGCTCAACCTCGCCGCCTCGACCCTTCTCGTCATGGGCGTGGGCTACCTCTACGCGGTGACGGGGGCGGTCAACCTCGCCGCCTTGGCCGGGGTCGCCGCAGGAGGCGGCCCGGCGACGGTGGCGGCGGGCATCGTCGTGATCGCGATCGCCGCAAAGGCGGGCGTGTTCCCCGTGCACACGTGGCTGCCGCGCTCCTACCCCTCGACCTCCGCGGCGGTGATGGGGCTGTTTTCCGGCCTGCACACGAAGGTCGCGGTCTACATGCTCTTCCGGCTCTGGGTCGTGCTCTTCGACATGGATCCGCGGTGGAACGGCCTGATCGTCGCCGTCATGGTCGTCTCCATGGTGCTCGGCGGCTTCGCCGGCTTGGCGGAGGCGTCGATTCGCCGGGTGCTCGCCTACCAGATGGTCAACGGAATGCCGTTTATCCTGGTCATGCTGGCGTTCACGGACGCGCAGCCGCGCCATGCGCTGGCCGCCGGGCTGCTCTACGCCCTCCACCACATGGTGACGGTGGCCGCGCTCGTGCTCAACGCCGGGGCGGTCGAAGAAACCTACGGCACAGGCACCCTCTCGCGTCTCTCTGGCCTGGCCCGGCGCGAGCCGTGGACCGCCGCGGTCTTTGCGGCGGGCGCGTTTTCCATCGTCGGCCTTCCCCCGTTTTCCGGCACGTTTGGCAAGGTCGCGGTCGTCTTCGCCGCGGCCTCGCCGGGTGGCTGGCGCTCGTGGGTGGTCCTCGCCGCCATCATCCTCGCCTCCTTCGGCGCGTTGCTGTCGATGATGCGGGTGTGGAAAGAGGTCTTCTGGGGCCGCCCCATGCAGCAGTACCCCGCGGGGCTGCGGGTCGCACCGGCACTGCTCGCCCCGTCCGTTGCGCTCATGGCGCTCTCGTTGGGGATGTTCCTCGGCGCGGGGCTGGTCTGGGGCGCGGCCACGTCCGCGGTTGACAGCCTGCTTGACGTCGATACGTACACGCAGGCAGTGCTTGGCGACGCCCCAGTGGGCGTCCCCGACGCATCCGCCCTTCTGGAAGGACAGCACCAATGAGCATGAAAGGTATCGCGCACTCCTTAAGCTACGCCGCGTGGCTGGCGAAGGAGATTTTCGCCGCCGGGCTCACAGCTGTTGTCGCGGCATTCAGGCGCAACTCCGGCATCGCGCCCATCGTCATCTTCTACCCCCTGCGGGTGACCACGGAGTGGGAGATGTTTTGGTTTTCTACCTCCATCACGGCGACCCCGGGGACGCTCTCGATGGGTTTCCGCTACGATCCGGACCGCGAGGGAGGAAAGTTCCTACTCGTGCAGGCCGTGTTCGGCGAGGACCCCATGTCTCAGATCGAGGGCTTGATCGAGATGGAGCAGCGCCTCGCTCCGCGCGTGGCCACGCAGCCACTAGACCCCGCCGACGTGGGGTGGAGGCCGTACGTGGACACCGTTTCTGAAAGGCAGGACTGAATAAGGATGTTTGGAGTCGTGCTCACCGCGTGCATGATCGTCATGGCCGTGTGCCTCCTCGTCGGGCTCGGCGCGGTCATCGCGACGTCCGACGAGCTCTCGCGCGCGGTGATGGCGGACCTGGTGTTCTACGCCATGGTCGCCATCTACCTCGTGTGGACGTTGATGAACGACACGATGATCGCCTACGAAGTCGCGATCCTCGCCGCGCTGGTCTGCGGCACGATCCCGACGCTGTCGATGGCCCGCATCATCTCGAGGGGGCGGCGCTGATGACTATCGCCGAGATCATCTCCTCACTGCTCGTCATCCTGGCCACGGTGTGTGTCGTTGCCACGACAATCCTCCAGCTGCGTGCCCCCGACGCGCTTACGCGGGTAAACCTCATGGGACCCCTCGTTGTCGTTGCGTTCCCGCTGCTCATCGCCGCTAAGCTCTGCCATACGTGGTCAACGAGCGGGTTCAGCGTCGGCGAGACGCTCCGCGCAGTACTGGCCATCGCGGCCGTGTGGGTCGCCGCCTCTGTCGCCAGCTTTGTCATGGGGCGCTCCCTCTACGGCGTGACCGTGGTGGATCGGGAATCCGGGGCGGAGGGAGCTGGGACTAGCTTCCACTGAGACCACGTACTTCTATCCTTTCTGCTGAAGAAGTTGTAGGCGTACGGAACGCCCATGGTGTAGCGATCGTCCCATTGGAAGTTGATTTCTCTGCCATCGGCATCAAGGAACCGCCTCTGTGGTGATCGGGTAAACAGCGCACGCGGATCGTCACAGCGGGGAGACCAATAGACGCGATCTTCAGAGTGTGGGTCGGAGTAGACGCATTGGAGCGACTTTGGATCCCGGATCCTCATTTTTGCTGACCCCGGGCCCCTGGATACGGTTTCGATCTGAAGCTCGTCGCTATACTCGGTGTGCGGAAGTGAGCACTTTGCCGTCCACAAGAATTTCCCAGGGTCGCTCCACCAGCACACCTTTCCTCCCCAGGCGCTGGACTCTCCGCCGTCCCATCCTTGGATGTTCACAAGAGCCCGATCAGGAACGGCGCGCTCCCTAATCGCGTAATAGAGAGAAGAATTCATATTCGCTTTCGGCGCGGTATGCTCCGGGCGGGCGGCCTGGTTCAAATAACCCTGCTCGTAGGCATAGATATCAATCGAATCGGTGTCGTCCGCAGTAAGCACGGTCGCGCCAATTGAGTGAAGGAAGTCCAGGTTGTCGCGCCAATCATGCCTCTCCGCCGCAACGGGTGAGGATGCACGCCGGTCCGCCAACCGATAGCAGCAGCTCGATGTGTTGTTAAAGAATGCTTCGGTAGCCACTATTGGCTCCTTAGTGCCATAGGTGTTCGGTACCGTGAATCCCGCCGCAGGGCCAGGAGTAAACATGACATAATCTGGTACGGGGACGAAGGCCCCCAGCCGGGCGCCGTAGAAGTGGACTAGTGCGACAAACTCTGCGATCGTCCCCTTCTTGACGTTATCTAGCGCGAGGTTTACCGGCCGTTCGTAGGCTCCGAACCGAGACCCCGCATCCTTTTCTGTGCGACGGAACTCGGTCGAGTCTTTGATATTGACCTCGATGACTGGGGCATGCGTGTGATCTGCCGCGGCCCAATTCGCTACCGCCCGCGACGCGTTTGTGCTCAGCTCCAGCTCTGGGGGCTGAGGAATGTCAGGAAGTTCGTTGAGCTTTGCAGCGATGCCCGGGTCGACTTTGAGCATGAACAGGAAATCCTGGGGGAGCCCCTCGCGCTCCAACAGGTTCCTCATGTGTTCCGGTGTTGGGGCATCGTTCATCGCAAACTTGACCACAACACGCTTTGGCACTTCCGCGCCTGGATAGAGCCGCGCCTTGTCGGCTATGACGCGCAACGTTGGAATCAGTGCCTCGGACTCTTTGATTTCCAGGTGCACGAGTGAATTCGCGTCAGAGTCAATAATGAGCTGGATGAGCTCTTCCACGGTGGGAACCAGGTAGTGCGTGGGCGTACGATCGGGTTTCACGAGCCTCTTTCGCCGCACCTGATCGAACGTGAGCGAATCCAGGCGAGGGTTCGGTCCAGTATCCGACTCAGGATCGTAGGACGGCTCAAGCATCTTGCCCACGCGCACGTCGTGGAAAACCACAAGCTTTTTGTCGCTGGTCATCCGGACATCGGTTTCTACCGCGGGCCGGCACTCTTGGAACGCTTGGGCGAAGGCACCGAGGCTGTTCTCCGGGATCGATTCGTCAAAGCTCCCGCGGTGCCGAGCGGTGATGACCCTTCCCCCAATGGCAGGGTGGATCAGCTGTTCATATTGCTGCTGCCATGTAGGACACACTGGAGCAGATGCTGGTTGCTGGGCCCGGGACGAGGCTGGACTCACAGCGGCAGCCGCCATTGTCCACACCAGGATCATGAAAAAAACGTATGCGTGGCGCCGCGCTTTTTCCTTACCTCTCATGAGAGACCTTTCTTAGGTTATTGACAGGACAGAGTGGAAATGTGCCGCGTCCACAGCTCTCTCCGCGGCGCTGGGCAGCAGGCTAAACAACCGAAAAGAAAATATCTATAAGAAGGATCACACATAAAGATTTTTCGAATCCGTCTCCGCCGCGGCTCACCCAGGGATGGGGAGCGGTTGCGTCGATTAGCAGGCCAGGCACTGACAATGAGGCCCACGCATACTCTTAGGTGCGACCCCCCTTCGTTCGAATTCAAAAAATTCGATGCGATATGACACACCTGGCACTGCGCACCTCAGAGCCCCAACCCAAGAATTCACCGATGGGTTACTTAAGATTCATAGCCCAGACATCACAGGCACCTACTATCTTGAGCTGCGTTCACGCCAAGCACAATGCAAGGCTATATTGACGCACACGTGTCGGAGGCTCTCATTCAGCCATGCCCATCTCATTACATAAGGATGACCACATGTCCCCGTCTTCTTCCCTCCCTCTTCGAGTCCATGGACTTTCGCTGTGCATCGCGGCAGCGACAGTGGCGTCTGTTGCCACGGTCATCGTGCCCGCCGCGGTCGAATCTCCGCTAGTCGCTCCCTCTAGTGCTGCCCCCGCCGCGCAGGCTCCCGCGGCAGACATCATCGACGTGGATTTCAGCAGCCAGGACGCACCTACCGACACAGCGGCAAACCGCACAGTCACACCTTTCGGGGATCCGCAGCTCACCTTCGACGGAAAGCTCGGCAGGACTGTCGCCCAATTTGACGATGACGGATACGTGATCAATTTGAATGATCCGGGTGACAAGTATGCCGTGCCGCTCGATGGTTTTAGCCTCGAGTGTTCATTCCGTTACAACACCGAGCTGCCTCCGAATGAGGTGACGCTGTGCGGGAACAAGGCCGGAGGCGGGTTCGCCTTGCTCGTGGACAAGGGGCAGGTGCAGTTTTCAGTCCACGACGGCACGGGATATAAGAAGGCTGGCGCCCCCATCCAAGGCGATCGCTGGTACCACGCCACGGGTGTCTTTGGCGGAGGTTCAGCCAAGCTCTACCTCGATGGAGAGCTCGTCGCAGAAGTCCCGACCGCCCCCACAATGCAGCTCGTGAAAAGCACAAACTCTCGGGGCTTCGCTATCGGCGCCGACTCGGGTTCCAATGCGATGTTGGACAACTACGCGAACGCACGAATCGGCAACGTGCAGCTCTACGGGCAAGCTCTTGACGACGCCGACGTAGCCGCACGGGCGGAGTCTTTCTACAACCGTTCTGCAGCAGAGGTCGTTCCCGACGTTCTCAATGTCGACATCAATAATGCCCCGCAGGAGACCCCCTTTGTTGATATCCAGCACCAAGATCGCGACTACTCAACCGACGGCGAAATGATCCTGCGCGATGACCAGGCGCTAAACCGTCGCGTTGCAAAGTTCGACAACACGGCGGTTCTCTACACCATCGGCGATACTTCCAACCCGGATGGGACCTACGAGCACGATGTGTACGGCCACCTCGGGGACAACTTCTCGGTCGAGTGCACCTTCCGCTATGACGCACCTCTCCCTACTTCTGGCGAGGCCGGCATCTGTTCGAATAAGCAAAGTGGAGGGTTTTCCCTTTCGCTCTACCAGGACTATCTCACTTTCGCTGTGAGCACCGGCGAGTACAACTACGCGCGGGTTAAGGTCGAACCCCATCGCTGGTACCACGTGGTGGGTGTTCTTGAAGGCAGCGTTGCCAAGCTGTACGTCAATGGCGAGCTGGCCGCCTCCGTGCGCACTCCGTCTCCGTCGTTGAAGCCCCCCACCAATTATCGCGCCCGGATCTGGACGCTCGCCTCTGATGCAGGCGACGGGTCGGCACAGTACCACGGCAACCTGACCCTTGCTAATTCAAACCTCTATTCCCGCGGACTTACTCCCGACGAGATCTCTGCGCTGAGCCGAGACATGCTCGGCAGCAACGTCTACACGGTGCCCACTCTCACTTCCGTTGCTCCGGCCCAGGGGAGCGAGATCACGCAAGAGACCGCTTTTGAAGCCACGTGGAGCAATCCGGATCTCGTGGCAGCAGATATGACCTATACGCTAGATGGCGCCCCCTTGAAGCCCGGTGACCTGATCGGTCCGGGCCTCAAGGCGGGAGAGCACACCATCACTGCAACGGGGTCAACCGTCTTTGGCCAGCCCATCAATGAGACCGTTTCGTTTACCTCCCCCAACAACCTCATTGCATCGGGCACAACGAACGTCGCTGGTGCCAACGGAGTTGCGCTGTCCGCAAACGCCGTCAATCCTTCGGGCGGAGATATCACGACGACCTTCTACAAAGGAGAGATCACGACCCCTTCGGAGTCGTTCCAGGGGCTGATGGGTTCCGCTATGCCCACTACCTTGGATTTCGAGTACACCGACCAGCAGGAAATCCCCGCAGAGGGGCGGTCTCTCGCTGCACACGAAGGTAAGCAAGCTTTCCAGCGCTTCGATGTGCCCGTCAAGTCATTCCGCGAGGGACAGTCCGTGCGCTGGACCGGAATGCTTGACCCGACACGCCAGGCGCGCCTGCTTGTATGGAACCCCACATCGAACACATGGGATGCTCTGAGTACCGGCAATGGTGTCGCTCAAGGTGAGACGACCCTAACAGGTGCCCTGAAGCAGGAGCACGTCGCCGACGGCTCAGCCCACGTCCTTGTGCTCGGCATCGACCCGTTTGCGCTCTTACCAGAGACTGAGAAGGGAACGTTCGCGGATCCTGCCGATTACGATTTCTCGATCGCGCACATGACGGATACTCAGTTCCTCTCCGAGGGCGCCACTGAGGATTCCTACAGCGAGCAACAGCGCGACGTGTGGGCACGGGCCTACAAGGAACAGCTCGATTGGATCGTAGAGAACCGAGAAAGCAAAAAGATCGCCTACATGGCTCACTCCGGCGACGTCATTGAGAACTGGGTGCTTGCAGACTACGGTGCAGAGGAAGAGCAGAAGCGCGCACGCGCCATCAAGGAATTTGAGTTTGCCAAGCAGATTCATGATGAGTTCGAAAAGGCAGAACTTCCCCACGGCGTGCTCGCGGGCAATCACGACAACCGCAACGGCACCGAGGACGGCAAGAATGGTGAAAAGATCCTCTTCAACGACTACTTCGGGCCGGAAGACTACGAAGCGCTCTCCAACAGCCCCGGTTGGCAACAAGCGCAGGCAACGTACCACCCCTGGAAAGAAGGGGACAACAGCAACCACTATGACCTGTTTACCGCTCCAAACGGGATGGAGTTCGTCGTGGTTCACCTCGGCTACGGGGTGGACGCGGATGAGGCAGCCTGGGCTGATAGCGTTCTCAAGCAGTTTAAGGACCGTAATGGAATCGTTGTAGCGCACAGCTACCTGGGCCCGTCGACAGCCGCGAATGGTCACGATGGTTATCTGTCCTACGACGGCTCGATGATCCAAAGCGAGGTCGTGGACAAGAACCCCAATGTTGCGATGGTGCTTTCCGGGCACGAAAACGGCGTGGCCATTAACGTCCGCCGTGACGTCACCGACAAGGGAAATAATGTCCTGGAACTCTTGTCCGACTACCAGGAGTACGAGATCCCTGCTGGCGAGGTGGGGCTCGCTGGGGTAGACGGCAGGTCTGCCGCCGACATGCTTAAGCTCGGCGCGTCTTTCCTCCGCCTGTTCCAGTTCCGCGCCAACCCGGACAGCGGGGAGTCCACCGTGCAGGTCACTACCTACTCCCCGTTCCTAGACAACTTCGGCGCATCGGAGTACGACCCGCGTGGCCGCTACAACGGCAACGAGGACGAGTTCGCGCTGCCGATTCAGCTCACCAACCGCTCGACGAGCTTCTCTACAACCTCGGTCGAGGTCACCACACCGACCGACGAAGTGATTGGCGAGGTAAAGACCAAGTCTGGATGGCCCGCCAGCGTCACCTGGACCGGCCTCGAGCCTGGCAAAGAGTACGCGTGGTACGCGGTGAGCCGCGATGCGGGGAATGACACGGAACTCACCTCCACGCTTACGCAAATGAGTATCTTCACCGCGACCCGCAATGACAACCAGACCGGTGACTTCAAGGCACCTTTGCTGACTGTCCCCAAAGAAACCGTGCTGAAGATCGGTGATCGCTTTGATCCTCTCGCCGGCGTAGAAGCCACCGACGAGGTCGACGGCGACATCATCTCTTCGGTAAACGTTGCCGGCGCCGTGGATACCTCGAAGGCCGGAACCTACGAGCTCGTCTACACTGCAACCGACGCGGCAGGCAACCAAACCACCGCAACGCGAACCGTTACGGTGAGCGGCGATTCCCACCCGGGCTCAAGCACTGGCGACGATGGGTCGTCCACGTCAAGCTCTATGCCAGCCACCACTCGGTCGGGCTTGATCGGCGGCATCATTGGCACCGTACTCGGCGCGACTGGAGCGATCGCCATTGTCGCCGGGCTGATCAACACCTTCTTCCCGAACGCTGCCGCTGATATCCTCGCCCGCTTCAACATCCGGCTGTAGCAACTGATCCGCCTGTGTTTCCCCACACAGGCGGCACGATAAGCCACATGGGCTGATCGCCCGGGATACCCCAGGTGATCAGCCCAAATCCCGTCTTGGCAGTCTCGATTGCGCGAGCAGCAACGCCTCGCTATATCGCGAACATCAAAGCCCCCACAGGGGCCAGCTCATTTCATCTGGGCCCTGTGGGGGCTTTGTTCACCGATATTTTCGCAGTGAGGCTCTAGACCTCGCGCTTGCGGGCCAGCTCGGCGCGCAGCTTCTGCTCCAGGTCAGCATCGACGTTGCCCCAGTAGGCAAAGACGCGCTCTTCGATGTCCTTGTTGGTGATCGGGAGCATCTTGTTGGTCACGTTGTTGACGAAACGCTCGCGGGCGGCGTCGTCGAACACCTCGGTGTAGAGGGTGCGGGCCTGGCCGAAGTCGTCGTCCTCAGCGTGCTTGACGTAGGCGACGCGGTTGAGGTCGGTGCCATGCGGGTCCGGGTTGACGTACAGGTTCGAGGCCTGGCCGTAGTCGGTGTGGTTCGAGGAAGAATCCTCACCGTTGTCCAGGAAGCCGGCTCCCTTGCCCGTGTGGTTCGGGGAGTAGTTCGGCTCGCCCTCGTTGCTGAAGAAGTACGCCATCGGGCCGCGCTCCGCGTAGGTGTTGACCTCGTTGATCGGGCGGTTGACCGGCAGGTCCTTGTAGTTCGGCCCGATGCGGTAGCGGTGCTGGTCGGCGTAGGCGAAGACGCGGCCCTGGAGCATACGGTCCGGGGACAGGCCGACGCCGGGGACCAGGTTGGCCGGGTCGAGGGCGATCTGCTCGATCTGGGCGTGGTAGTTCTTCGGGTTGCGGTTAAGCACGAAGTACCCCACGTCGACGAGCGGGTAGTCCTTCTGGGACCAGGTCTTGGTCAGGTCGAACGGGTTGAAGCGGTAGTTCTCCGCGTCCTCGAACGGCATGATCTGCACCTTGACGTCCCAGATGGGGAAGTCGCCGTTGGCGATCGCGTTGTAGAGGTCCTCGCGGTGGTAGTCGGCGTTCTGGCCGGCAACCTCTGCGGCTTCCTCGTCGGTGAAGGTCTCCCAGCCCTGGCGGGTCTTGAAGTGGTACTTAATCCAGACCGCCTGGCCCTCTTCGTTGACCCACTGGTAAGTGTGGGAGCCGAAGCCGTCCTGGTGGCGGGAGGTCTTCGGCGTGCCGCGATCACCGAGCAGGTAGGTCACCTGGTGGGCGGACTCAGGGGTGCGGGTCCAGAAATCCCACTGCATCTCGTCGTCGCGCAGGCCGGAGTCCGGGCGGCGCTTCTGGGAGTGGATGAAGTCCGGGAACTTCATCGGGTCGCGCAGGAAGAACGTCGGGGTGTTGTTACCCACGATGTCGTAGTTGCCGTCCTCGGTGTAGAAACGCAGGGCGAAGCCGTGCACGTCGCGCCAGGTGTCCGGGGAGCCTGCCTCGCCCGCCACGGTGGAGAAACGGATAGCCATCGGCGTGACGGTACCGGGCTGGAAAAGCTTAGCCTTGGTGTACTTCGAGACATCCTCGGTGATGTGCAACTCACCAAACGCACCGTGGCCCTTGGCGTGGGGGATACGCTCAGGCACGTTCTCACGGTTGAAGTGGGCGAGCTTCTCAATGAGGTGGATGTCATCGAGGGCAATGGGGCCCTGACGGCCAACGGTCGCCGAAATGTTCTCGGATGCGACGGGCTGTCCACCGAGCTGGGTGCTCTGGCCGTTGCCGGCGGGACGCTCGCCGCGTGCGACGATCTCCTCTGCCTTGGATTGGTCTGCCATAATGTCGGCCTCCTAGCCTTCATGTGGGGGTATAGCTTGTATGTACGGACTTGTGATATCCGGTTCCAACTGTACGTGTCGCACGCGTGGTCGGCAACGACCCTCAGTAAATTCGCCGCTTTTACCATGCCTCTAGCTCCGCGCTTGGCCCTGGTATGGTTTTCACCCGTGAGCAGCCCTGACGATTTTGTCACCGAGCTCGCCTTGCGCGCGGGCCGGGGCGATCGCGACGCGCTCACGACGTTTATTGAACAGACCCAGGCGGACGTGTGGAGGTTTCTCGCCCACCTCGCGGGCCGGGAGCAGGCAGATGACTTGACCCAGGAGACCTACCTGCGTGTGCTGAAGGCGCTGCCGAGGTTCGCCGGGCGGTCGTCGGCACGCACCTGGCTGCTTACGCTGGCGCGTCGCGCGTGGGTGGATTCGGTGCGCCACGATATGGCGCGCCCGCGCACCTCCGCGACCGACTACGCCGACGCCGCCTCCCGCAGCGCCAGCCCTGACAACCCGAACACGTGGTCGGAGGTCATCGACGCGCGCATGCTTATCGACGCCTTGCCGGCCGAGCGGCGCGAAGCGATCGTGCTCACGCAAGTCATGGGCTACACCTACGAAGAGGCTGCCCGCATCGCGGGCGTGCGGGTGGGCACCATCCGCTCCCGAGTCGCCCGCGCGCGCCGCGACCTCATCGAGGGCGCCGGCGGGGCGCCGGATCGGCCCCGCTAGGCGGAGAGGAAGGTGGCCACCCGGCCGATGAGATCCCCGATCCAGCTCGAGGATCCCGCGGGCGCGGCAGAACCCGGCGCTGCGGCCTTCAGCTCGGCGGGTTCGCTGCGCTCGATGGTCACGCGCAGATCCCTCTCCTCGCCCCCATCGGTGCGCACGGATACTGCTGCGTAGTCACCCTCGGGGGCGGTGAGCGGGGCGGTGATGCGCAGCCCCTTGGGGCTGGTGAGCACGCTCCACCCGGCCGGCAGCGTCGAGTCTTCCCCTTCCGTGATGCGGTAGGTCAACGGGTGTGCCTCGGTGGGCTCGAGCACGATGGTCTCGCCCGGGGCGATGCCTAGCTCTAAGCCGTGGTCGGTCTCCTCGAAGCGGGCGGGATCGACCGGCGTCGACGGCGCGGCGGTGCCCGTGGCCGACGGCTGGGCGCTCACCGGCGGCGCGGCCGGCGCGGCCACGGCTGCGGTGAGCGCAAGCGCCGCCGCGGCAGTGCGGAGGCGCGCACGATCCGAAAAAGTCATGCGTTTCATTGTCGTCTCATGGTCCCAGACAAGCAAGCTACGATGCCCATCTTTACCGGACTGCAACACAATTGTGTCCTCGGCGCATTGCCGCCCGGGCGGGCTTAGACGAGCAGCTCGGCGATCTGGATCGTGTTGAGCGCGGCGCCCTTGCGCAGGTTATCGCCGGAGACGACGAAGACGAGGCCGCGTCCGCCGGCGACGGCCTGATCCTGGCGGATGCGCCCGACCAAGGAGTCGTCGATACCCGTCGCGGCGAGCGGGGTGGGAACGTCTACGAGGGCGACGCCCGGTGCCTGCGCCAGCACCTCTCGGGCGCGCTCCGGATCGATCGCCTCGGCGAACTCGGCGTGGACCACCATCGTGTGGCCGGTAAAGACCGGCACGCGCACACAGGTGCCGGAGACCTTGAGCTCCGGCAGGCCGAGGATCTTGCGCGACTCGTTGCGCAGCTTCTGCTCCTCGTCGGTCTCCTCGCTGCCGTCACCGACCGGGTTGCCGGCGAAGGGGAGCACGTTAAAGGCGATCGGCGCGACGTAGGGGCCTAGCTCCCCCGGTGCCACGATGGAGCCGTCGCGGGTGAGCTCGCGGGTGCGGTCGCCGACCTCGGCGACCTGGTTCGCCAGCGCATCGACGCCGGCCAGCCCGGAGCCGGAGACCGCCTGGTAGGAGGCAACGCGCAGGGACTCAAGCCCGGCTGCGTCGTGCAGCGCCTTAGCCACCGGCATGAGCGCCATGGTGGTGCAGTTCGGATTCGCGATGATCCCCTTGGGCAGGCTCGCGGCCTTTTCCGGGTTGACCTCGGAGACGATGAGGGGGACCTCGTCGTCCCTCCGCCAGGCGGAGGAGTTATCCACAACCTTGGCCCCGGCGGAGGCGAAGACCGGCGCGTACTGCGTGGAGGTCGAACCGCCGGCGGAGAACAAGGCGATATCAACATCCGCGATCGAATCCGGGGTGACCTGGGCGAGGTCTTCCACCTTCACCTCGCGCCCGCGAAACTCCAGGGTGGTTCCGGCAGAGCGCGCGGAGGCGAAAAACCGCACGGTATCGGCCGGGAAATCGCGCTCGACGAGGATGTCGCGCATGACGCGGCCGACCTGGCCGGTGGCGCCGACGACTGCAACTGTGGTCATGTCCTCTATAGCCTTCCTGTCTTTAGCGTCCGGTGCCGGCGTAGACCACCGCGGGCTCGTCGCCGCCGAGGTCGAACTTCGTGTGGATGGCGCGGGCCGCCTCGGCGAGGTTGTTCGCGTCCACCACGGCGGTGATGCGGATCTCGGAGGTCGTAATCATCTCGATGTTGATGCCCGCGTCGCGCAGCGCTTCGGTGAAGTCCGCGGTGACCCCCGGGTGCGACTTCATGCCGGCGCCGATGAGCGAGACCTTGCCTATGCCCTCGTGGTAGACGACGTCGTCCCAGCCTTCCTTGTTCCGCAGCGCGCTGAGCAGCTCGATCCCGCGGCTGCCGTCGGCGACGGGGAGGGTGAAGGTGATGTCGGTCTTGTTGTCTTCGGCCGAAGAGATGTTTTGCAGCACCATGTCGATGTTGATCTCCGCGTCCGCCAACGCGCGGAAGACCTTGGCTGCCTCGCCCGGGGTATCCGGGATGCCGAGGATGCTGATCTTTGCCTCCGAGTTGTCGGTGGCTACTCCTGACAGGACTGCTTCTTCCACGGGGATATCCTCCAATGCTCCGGCGACGAGGGTGCCGGTGTCGTTGCTGTATGACGAGCGTACCCGCAGGGGCACGTTGAAAGCGCGGGCGTATTCGACGCTGCGCAGCACGAGGATCTTCGATCCGCTAGCGGCGAGCTCGAGCATCTCTTCGAAGCACAGGTGGTCGAGCTTGCGGGCGTCGGGAACAATGCGCGGGTCGGCGGTGTAGACCCCGTCGACGTCGGAGTAGATCTCGCACTCGTCTGCACCCATCGCCGCTGCCAGCGCGACCGCAGTGGTATCCGAGCCGCCTCGCCCGAGCGTGGTGACATCCCGGGTGTCGCGGTTAACCCCCTGGAAGCCCGCCACGATGGCGATCTTGCCCTCCTGCACGGCGTCTTCCACGCGCCCCGGGGTAACCTCGATGATCCGGGCGTTGCCGTGGCGCTCTGTCGTAAGCACTCCGGCTTGGGAGCCGGTGAACGACTGCACGTCGACGCCGTGGGAGGCCACGGCCATGGCCACAAGCGAGTTCGAGATGCGCTCGCCTGCGGTGAGCAGCATGTCCATCTCTCGGGCCGGCGGGGTCGGGTTGACCTGGGCGGCGAGGTCGAGCAGCTCGTCGGTGGTATCGCCCATCGCAGAGCACACCACGACGACGTCGTTGCCGGCCTTTTTGGTGGCCACGATGCGCTCGGCAACGGCACGGATGCGCTCGGCGCTTTCGAGGGAGCTTCCCCCGTACTTCTGGACGATCAAGGCCATGCCTTCGAGCCACCTTCCGGTTCGAAATTTTTGTGGAATGCGCGTCTCAATAATACTCATTGCCCCGCACAGCCTCTAGTGTGGATGGCCGTGCACAACCACAGCAACGTCCTCGCCGTGACCTTCGCGCTCGCCTCAGCGTTGACGATCGCGGTGGGCACCGTGTGGCGCCACCACATCCTGCGCACGGGCTTAAGCCACACGGAGGCCAACGCCTCGCCGCTGGGCTCGCTACGCAGCGCACAGTGGTGGGCCTCCCTCTGCCTGGCGTTTGTGGCCTACGGCCTGCAGGCGCTCGCCCTGGGGTTCGGCTCCCTGCTGGTTGTCCAGCCGATTTTGGTGCTCTCCCTCATGTTCACCCTCGTGCTCTCCGCCCGCGTGGAGCGGCGCCGCATGGATACCGGCGAGGCGTTGTGGGCGCTGGCTCTCACCGCGTGCGTCGGCGTTGTCATCGTGCTGGGTCGGCCGGTGCCGGGGCAACGCGTCGCCGCCTGGTGGGAGTGGGCGGCGGCCATCGCGGTGGGGGCCATCGCCTGCGCGCTCGTTGTCGCAGCTGCTTATCGACGCCCCCCTTACGCCCAGGCCCTCCTCTACGGCATCGTCTGCGGCGCTGTGTTCGGCTACTTGGCCGTCTTTTCCAAGGTCGCGGTGGACGCGTTCGCCGCCGGGGGGCTTCCCGCGCTGGTGTCCACGTGGCAGTTCTGGGCGATGCTCGCGGCCTCCGTGCTCGGCACCGCAGTCCAGCAATACGCGTTCGGCGCGGGGGTGCTCTCGGCCTCCCTGCCCGCGATGAAGATCGTCGAACCGCTCATCGCGCTCACCCTAGGGTTGACCATCCTGGGCGAGAGTCTGCAGGTCAACACGGTCGCGGAGTGGGCGGTGATGGGGGCGTCGATTAGCGGCATGCTCGTTGCCACGGGCATGTTGGCGCGCAGGCCAGTGGCATAAGCGCGCGGGGGTGTATGATGTGTCCCATGTCATTGGCTGCGGCTCGTCCGTGTGGGCGACTTCTCCTTCTATGCCGCGGCGGGAATCAGGCCACTTTCAGCTAACACGGCCGGCACCCCGCCGCGGAGATTGTCGTTGCCGGCCGTGGAAACACACCGAATACGAGGAGCGTTTGCTGCCATGAGCCCAATTCACCCCGATAAGTTCTCCCACCCCGCCGAAATCCGCACCCCCGAAGGCGCACCCAACCCGGGCCAGCCCGCGTGGAATAAGCAGCGCGGCTCACAGATGCCGGTGTCGCGCTACCTGTCGTTTGCCGAAGAGGTCGAGGACATCACGCTGCCGGATCGCACATGGCCGGACAAGAAGATCACCTCCGCGCCGCAGTGGTGCGCGGTCGATCTGCGCGACGGTAACCAGGCCCTGATCGACCCGATGAGCCCGGAGCGCAAGCGCCGCATGTTCACCCTGCTGGTGCAGATGGGCTACAAGGAGATCGAGGTCGGCTTCCCCTCGGCCTCCCAGACGGACTTCGGCTTCGTGCGCGAGATCATCGAGAAAGACATGATCCCCGACGACGTGACCATCCAGGTCCTCGTCCAGGCACGCGAGCACCTGATCCGCCGCACGTTCGAGGCCTGCGCGGGCGCGAAAAACGTCATCGTCCACTTCTACAACTCGACCTCCAAGCTGCAGCGCGAGGTCGTCTTCCGCAAGGACCGCCCCGCGATCAAGAAGCTGGCCACCGACGCCGCCGAACTGATCAAGGCAGTCGCCGCCGACTACCCGGACACGAACTGGCGCTGGGAGTACTCGCCGGAGTCCTACACCGGCACCGAGCTGGATTTCGCCCTCGAGGTCTGCGATGCGGTCGTCGACATCATGGGTGCGACACCGGAGCACCCGATGATTATCAACCTGCCGTCGACGGTGGAGATGATCACGCCCAACGTCTACGCCGATTCCATCGAGTGGATGCACCGCAACCTGGCCAAGCGCGACTCCATCATCTTGTCCCTGCACCCGCACAACGACCGCGGCGAGGGCATCGCCGCGGCCGAGCTGGGGTATTTGGCAGGGGCGGATCGCATCGAGGGCTGCCTGTTCGGCAACGGCGAGCGCACCGGTAACGTCGACCTGGTCACCCTGGGCTTGAACATGCTCACCCAGGGCGTGGACCCGCAGATCGACTTCTCCGACCTCCCCCGCATCCGCGAGATCGTCGAATACTGCAACCAGCTGCGGGTGCCGGAGCGCCACCCCTACGGCGGCGACCTCGTCTTCACCGCGTTTTCCGGCTCCCACCAGGACGCCGTGAACAAGGGCCTCGACGCGCTCGCCCAAAAGGTTCGCCCCAGCGCGACCTCCACGGAGGTGAGCTGGGAGGAGCTGCGCGAAACGGTGTGGGAGGTGCCCTACCTGCCGATCGATCCGAAGGACGTCGGGCGCACCTACGAGGCCGTGATCCGCGTCAACTCCCAGTCCGGCAAGGGCGGGGTGGCCTACATCATGAAGACCGACCACGGCATCAACATGCCCAAGGCGATGCAGCCGGAGTTCTCCGCGGTGGTGCAAAACATCACCGATTCCGAAGGCGGCGAGGTCAATTCGAAGAACATGTGGGACATCTTCGCCGGCACCTACCTCGACCTCGACTCCCCGCTGGAGCTGGTGAGCTATGAGGTCACCGGCGCCGTGAGCGAGGACGAGGACTCCTCCATCACCGCCGAGGTCCGCTACAACGGTGAGAGCCGCACGGTGACCGGCAGCGGCAACGGCCCGATCGCCGCCTTTGCCCAGGCGCTGGAGGCCCTCGGCATTGATTTCGAGGTGCAAGACTACAGCCAGCGCTCCCGCTCCGCCGGCGATGACGCGGAGGCTGTGTGCTTCATTCGTGCGGATGTCAGCGGGGCCTCCGTGTGGGGCGTCGGCATCGCCGGCTCGATCACCCGGGCCTCCCTCAAGGCCATCGTCTCCGCCGTGGACCGCGGCTTGGGCTCCGCGCTCGCGGGTGGGGTCTAGGCCGGTGGCGCAGCCGAGCACCGATAACCCCGTCGAGGCCTATCCGTTCGTCGCGCTGACCATCCAGGCGACGGGGATCCACCCGTCGACGGGGCGACTGCTCACGCTCGATGCCGTCACTTTTAATGACGAGGGCGCCATTGGCGAGGAGTTCCACTGCGTGTTCAATCCCGGTGGGGACGCCGGGCCGCGCCACAACCACGGGCTCGAGCCCAGCGACTTTGCCCAGGCACCCCGCTTCGCCAGGCACCTCAAGGCGCTCGACAGGCTCGTGGACAAGCGCACGCTCGTGCTTCACGACGCCCCCTTGGCCTGGGGGTTCATCGTCTCAGAGGCGCGCCGAGCGATGACCGCCGCGGCGCGTGCGAACCGCTCGCGCGCCGAGCGAGGCGGTAAGCGCCGTCGGCGCGTCGGGCACATCCCGCGGCCTTGCGGGATCGTCGATACGCTTGCCGCCGCGCGGCGCCACGGCGTCATCCCGCTCGATACCCGCCCCGCCGCCCTCGCCCGCGCTCTTGGGCTGCCTGCCGACGACCCCACGGCCTCGGTGCAGCGCGCCGCCCGCACGGAGGAAGAGACCTCCCGCGAGCGCACGCTGATGGTGCTCTCGCTCTTCTTCGCACTGCGCGCGGCCGGCCCGGTGGCGCAGCTCGCTCCCGATGACCTCGCCGCCGACCGCTTCGGCCTGCAGCGCTCCGCCCTGCGTGTCGACGCCGAAAACGACGCCCAAGGTACCCCCAACCCCGGGGTGTACACGCCGGATCGGGGGCTTGCGCCGGGCATGGAGATCGTTGTCACCGACGACATCGCCGTCGATCCGGACGAGGTCATCGCCCTCGCCCTCGACGCGGGCCTGAACTACTCTGAGAAGCTCACCCGCCAGACCTCCCTGGTCGTCTCGGACGCGGTGGCCCAGGGCGCGGCGCTGCGGGGAAAGGCCATGCACGCAGCACGGAAGCAGATACCCGTACTCTCCGCCGACCAGTTCCAGCGCGCCGTGGCGCGCACCGGGTAGGCCGCCCGTTTCTCAAGCGCCCAGCGGTGCGCTGCGCGTGCGCAGCACAACCACAACAAGCAGCGCGCACAGCAGCGGAACGCCGAGAATCAACCAGAGGTCTAAAACCGGCATGGCCCAGAAGACACCCTGGCCGTCCGGGGAGGAAAAATCCCCGACATTGCGGGCCGGGACCGCCACATGCGCTCCCGCGATCGCGGATGCGGCAGCCAACGCAGCTGTCCACGGGGCACGCCGCGCCGCGAGGGCGCCAAAGACCCCCACCGCGACAACCACAGCCAGCGCGATGAGCAGCGGTGAATCAGCGAGCGGCCCCAGCAAGAGCGCACCAAGCCCGAATCCAAGTGCGCCCGAGACAACGACCGCGATCACGCTCGTCGTGAGCGATTCGGCCCCGTTTTTCCCAAGCCAAGCCCACGCAACGCCCACTAGCGCAAGGCACGGCAGCCACGACAGCAGGGCAAAGAGCAAGAGGTTGCCCATCACAATTCGTCCTTCCTTTTCTTGCTAGCACCCGAATTGGCGACACAGCGCATAAAGCGCGATAGCTTTTCTCGCCAGCGTAGCGATGCCCCTCGCACAGTGCAGCAAGGTTCTGCGGAAAAGGTGCGCCACACCTCTCATCGCCCGTTCAACGACCGCCGGGCAGTGTTGAGTACGCTAAGACCCATGAAAACCGGTCCCCTCTCACGTCTGCGCGCGGGCGCCGCGGTCGCCGCAGCAAGGCTCGCGACCACCGCGTCCCGCGCCACCGGCCGCGGCGCCGGCGGCATGATCGGCGGGCTCGTCGCGGGTGCGATCGACCCGACGATCATGGCCTCGCTCGGTGGCGGCCGTCCGGCTGCGCTGGTGACGGGGACGAACGGCAAGTCCACCACGACGCGCATGCTCGCCGCCGCCGTGGCCACCAAGCACACTGTGGCCACCAACGATGGCGGCGACAACATGGACGCCGGCATCATCTCTGCCCTCCTCGCCGGCAGGGACGCCTCTCACATCGTGCTCGAGGTCGACGAGCTGCACGTGCCGGCGGCCGCGGACAAGCTCGATCCGCTCGCGTTTATCCTGCTTAACCTCTCGCGCGACCAGCTCGACCGCGTCGGGGAGATCAACAAGATCGAGCGCGCCCTGCGCGCCGGCATCGATGCGCACCCCGAGGCCACGGTCGTTGCCAACTGCGACGACGTGCTCGTCTCGTCCGTGGCCTACGATCACCCCAACGTCGTGTGGGTCGCGGCCGGGGCCGGCTGGCTCGGCGATTCGGTGACCAATCCGCGCTCCGGCGGGCACGTCGTGCAGGGAGACGGCGACTGGTATGGCGTACAAAAGCTTGCCGACGGCCGCGAGTTCCGCCGCCCGGCCCCCTCCTACTGGCTCGACGGATCGACCCTCCACTCCCCGCGCGGCGAGGCCGAGTTGGCGCTGAAGCTGCCAGGCCGCGCCAACCTGGGCAACGCCGCCCAGGCGATCGCGTGCGCGGTCGAGGCGTTCGGGGTGCCCTTCGCGGACGCCGTGCGCGCGGCGGAGGGTATCGACAACGTCGCCGGGCGCTACTCCCGCGTCGCCCTCGGCGAGCGCGACGTGCACCTGCTGTTGGCGAAGAACCCGGCCGGCTGGCAGGAGGCGCTGAGCATGGTGGATCGCTCGGCGGACGGGCTGGTGATTGCCACCAACGGGCAGGTGGCCGACGGCGAGGACCTCTCGTGGCTGTGGGACGTGAAGTTCGAGGACTTCGAGGGCATCCACGTCGTCGCCGCCGGGGAGCGCGGCACGGACCTTGCGGTGCGCCTGCTCTACGCCGGCATCGAGCACGAGCTCATCCATGATCCCGTCAGGGCGATCCGCGCCTGCCCGCCGGGCCGGGTGGAGGTGCTGGCCAACTACACCGCGTTCCGCGACTTAAAGAAGGACCTGAGCAAGCAGGAGGACTACCGTGGCTAAGCGTCTGCGCATCGGACTGGTCCTGCCGGACGTCCTGGGCACCTACGGCGACGACGGCAACGCCCTGGTGCTGCGCCAGCGCGCCCGCATGCGTGGGATGGAGGCCGAGATCGAACGCATCGGGCTCGGTGACGACGTTCCCGCCGACTGCGACGTCTACACCATCGGCGGCGGCGAGGATGCCGCCCAGATTATCGCCTCGTCGCGCCTGAAGGCTTCCCCCGGCCTGCAGTCCGCGGCCGCCGACGGCCGCCCGATCTTCGCCGTGTGCGCGGGCATGCAGGTCCTCGGGCACGCCTTCACCGCCCACGGCGAGACCGTCGAGGGGCTCGGGCTTATCGACGCCACCACCACCCCCATGACCACCCGCGCCATCGGCGAAGTCGCCTCGCACCCCACGCGCGCTGGTATCACCGCGGGGCTGACCGAGCCGCTCACCGGGTTCGAAAACCACATGGGCGGAACCGTCCTCGGCCCCGAGGCCTCAGCACTAGGCACCGTCAAGCGCGGGGTGGGCAACGCGGAGAACACCGACGTCGAGGGCGTGGTGCAGGGCAGCATCATCGCAACTTACATGCACGGACCCGCGCTGGCGCGCAATCCGCAGCTGGCTGACCTGCTCATGGCCAAAGCCCTGGGAATCCCCATGTCAGACCTGGAGCCACTGGAGCTCGCAGAGATCGACCGGCTGCGGCTCGAGCGGATGCGCTAGCTAGAGCGTCAGCCGCCCCGTTAGCGCGCGAGAGAGGGTCAGTTCGTCGACGAACTCTAAGTCCCCGCCGAGCGGCATGCCAGAGGCGAGACGGGAGACGACGAGGTCCGGGAAGTCTTTGAGCAGACGCGCGAGGTAGGACGCGGTCGCCTCTCCCTCGGTATCGGGGTCGGTGGCGATAATGACCTCGTGGATCGTTGGCGGCTCCGCGCCCTCGACGTCTGGCAGCACGGAGCCGATGCGCTGGAGCAACTTGGCAATGTCGAGGTCTTTGGGCCCGACGTTGGCCAGCGGGTCGAGCGCCCCGCCGAGCACGTGGTAGCGGCCCTGGTACTCGCCGGTGCGCTCGATGACCTGGATGTCCTTGGCGTCTTCGACCACGCAGACCAACCCCGCGTCGCGGCCGGTGTCGGCGCAGATGCGGCAGACGTCGTCACGCGAAACGTTCGAGCAGACCCGGCAGAACCTCACCCCGTCGCGCACGGCGCCCAGCGCGGCGACGAGCCTATCGATATCGTCCGCGTCCTGCTTGAGCAGGTGAAAGGCGATCCTCTGGGCGCTTTTAGGCCCGACCCCGGGCAGGCGCGAGAGCTCGTCGATAAGGTCTTGCAGAGGTCCTTCAAACACCCCTCGACCCTAGACGATGCCCCCGAACGGGATCTCGCCGGCACCCGGCTGAGCCGCACCGGCGAGCGGTCCGATCTTGCTCTGAGCGAGCTGGCCGGCCTTGTTGTGCGCGTCGCGGTATGCGGCGAGGATGAGGTCCTGCAGCGTCTCGACGTCCTCAGGATCCACCGCCTCCGGCTTGATGGAGAGGTCCTTAATCTCCGCCCCGCCGGACATGGTGATGGAGACAAGCCCGCCGCCGGCGGTGCCCTCCACGGTGGTAGCAAGCAGCTCCTCCTGCGCCTTCTGCAGCTGCGCCTGAACCTCGGCTGCCTGGCGGATAAGGTCCTGCATGTCCTGGGGGATGTTCGGCTGGGTCACGGTGAGTTGCACCCTTTCACGATGTGGGTTTGTGGGAAATTTTGATCGCCAGTGTACTTTTCGTGCGCGAGGAGCGCTACAGAGGACATGCGGGCGAAAGAAAACGAACACGAAATTGATTCCTTGCCAAACGTAGCTAAACGTATAGTTGTACGGTAATGTGTGAGCGCGAAGCGAACGGGACCAATGTTCGCGATTCGTTCTGCAAGAGCAGTGACAAAAGGCACCTGAAAATGCACTCACTTACGAAGCGCAAGCCATCAGGATCTCATATAGTGCCGAAATCAACGACTCTGCACCTGCACCAGCGGTCGCTCAGTGAATGACCCGAGAAGGGTGAACCCCGTTTCGACCCCCACATACGACAGAAGTGCGGGAAGAAGCTCAGCGAAGCACAATAGTTGACGTCATAGCAACTGTTAACCTGAATCTATAATAAGCCGTAAAACGCACTATGAACTGCCTGTAAGCCGCTTAGTCTGTGAATATACTGTACAACGGCGTTGTGCGTTCTATACTGAGGCATAACGGAGCTGCACGATAGCGTAGGACATCGCACGAACTCTCAGTCGCACGAGAGTTTCTACGCTGTATCCGCAGCAGGTTGACCCGGCTTCGTTCGTTCAGGTTCAGTTTGGAACAGGTATGGAGGAAAAGTGCTTAATACCCGCATAGTTTTCGGTTCTTTGGCTGCAGCTTCGCTTATCGTGTCGTCGCTTTTCACCCCGGCGTTTGCACAAGCAGAGTCCGGCGTGGCTGGACAAACAGCAGAAGGCAGCACGGTTACCAACGGCACGGAGGCAGATTTTTGGTTTAAATCCGCAGAAGGAACGCGCACGTTCGATGTTGAGAAGAATGTGCTTGTCCCCCGTCTGTTGGAGGGAGATACCGTCAAAATTGAAGGAGATGTGATCAACGCGTACAACGCGAAGGGTGAGCTCGTCGCCAGCATCAAGGCGACCCTGCCACAAGGCATCGCTCTCGGATATGATGGCGAGGTCATCTACGCCTCATCCGCTGACGGCGTTGCGAACCGGTGCATCGAGAATAAGTGGGTGAGCCTCGGAATCAACACGGCCGCTGACTTGCTTGTTTGCCCTCCTCTCGGTATAGCAACAGGCGGGGTCGGCGGCGCAGCTTGCGGCGCAGCAACCAGTCTAGGCGTGACTGCAGCCAGCTGCTGAAGGCAGTACACCACACACGAAGACCAAAAGGAAGTGATGCTAAATGAGTTCCTCATCCTCACGCAACGCAGTGAGTGTTACTGAGGGGTGGAAAGTCCCTGTTGCAGTCTACGTCGTCTACATGGCCACAATCATTACCGCGGCGTCGGCACTCTTTGGTTGGTCGCTAGAGATTCCGTGGTGGGGTTGGCTGTGCGAGTGGGTCGTGCTCGTTGCAGGCACCTACGCGTGGATCAAGGCCGAGTCGAAGCCCGGAGACGACGGAACACTCTTCCTCAAGAAGAAGACACTAATCACCTCTGCAGCTATCTTTGCGGCTTTGTTCTTCATCGCGCTGGCCATCCTCTGGCTTTTGTAGGCGTCAAGGGCGACGTACTGGCAGCATAATGTGGGTGAGCCCGAAGATATGGGCCCACCCACATTTTAGTGTGAAGAATAGAGAACGAATATGCTGCGGTAGACACAGAAGCTCTACAGGCTACTGCTGACCGACCGATCTCCTCTGACAACAGTGCACTAAGAAGTTTGTGGAGCTTTTCTACCGCCTCGCTTCGCTCGTTGTGCTAGCGCCCGGGCTCCGAAAAGGCAACATTGACGGCTACGGCCCGCGCGCAGCACTTACCGACCGCGCCGACTTTATTACGGACGTCCGTCTCCTCTCCGACAAGAACGGGGCATTCACCGCCTACTCCGGAACCCAGGTTGCCACCGACGTGCTGGTCTTCTGTAGTCGCGAGGACCGCCAAGGGCCCACCGAGCGCACCGAGCACTTCCTGACCACCGCAGAGCTGGAGATCAACGGACAAACATTCCGCATGAACAAGCTTTTTGCGGATCACCCCGAGAACATCCTGGGCACCCCGCGCGCCGCCACAGGGCGTTTCAGGGCACAGCTGGCCTTCGACGCGGGCACCACCACTTCCCTCCCCGAGCAGGGGAGTGCCCGCCTCACCGCCGACACCGCTATTTCCTAGGCTGTGAACACCACCGGCCTGCTCAGCACCGTACGCGCTGAGATGGAATCTGTTGTCGGCACGCTGCACAACTAGAACGACGGAAAAGACCTCACCTTTTCCAGAGGCAGAATACCTTCGAGGGAACTACCGAGTGGGTGCCTGTGCGGTACACGAAAAAGTACGCCGGTTTCCACGCGCTGCGCCCCTCAACGAGCAGTACGACTCCTGTGTAAAAGCCCACGGACTCATCAACCTCCACGAGGTGAAAGAGCCCATAAAGAAATCCGAGGCTGATGTCGAGAAGGCCGTCACCTAACTGGATGCGAAGTGGCGATTCGACAAACGGCCTCGATGATCGTCCTTTCGAAGGTGATCTGTCCACCGACGTTTACGACGAGCTCATGTACCAAGCACGGCAGACCTCCAGCGCCCCGGTCATCAAACGCCGGCACTTGGAGGGAGCTATTGCCTCCGCCCTCTTCATGAGCGCCGTCTATACCCTGGAGCGCTACAACCCGGACACCAAGGAGGCGACAAAAGGACCGCTGTTTACCACGAACCCGATTCGTACCGATGTCAAACCTGACACCGCAGACACTCTCATCGACGCGCTCGACATCATCGAGGGCTCCGATAGGGCACTTACCGCCAACAATCCTGCAGACCTTCCCGGTGGTTACGACGCCGACGCCGTCGTGGAGGAATTGGAGGCAAAAGGTCTAGCGTTTCAAGACCCGCTCGAACCGGAGGAGTGGATTCCGCGCCACCGCTACCTCTCTGGTGCCGTGCGCACTAAGCTACGGATGGCCGAAGACCTGGCCTCCGCCGATGAGTATTTTGTTATCACCCGCGAGGCGCTGCGCCAGGAACTCGTGGAGCGCGGCATGGATGAGAGCCGCAGCCGATTCATCCACGAATGGGATGACCGAAACCTCGAACTCTTCGATGACTACAAAACGGTAAGGTCGATGTGTTATCTGCAACACCGCGAAGTTGTCGACCGGTGCCAACAACCAGACCCGAGCGGTGGCACTGCACCAATTTGACGTGCCGTGGCGACCTGCAGACATGGAGCAACGTCACGGGCGAATATCTGTCAGGGCAACCAGAACCAGGACGTGCGCGTGTACCACTACATCGCTGCAGGAACAGCGGACGGTCACGCCTGGCCCACCCTGAAAAATAAGCAGGAATTGATCCAACAGATTTACCAGGGTAGACGCTGTGCCAATGAGTTGAACGTCGAGAACAACAAGGGTGACGTTCCCGCACGCAACAAGTCGCTGGCCACGGGCAACCCCGACTTCGAGCGCGAGATCGTGTTGACCCTCGAGGTCGAGGAACTGCAATCGCGCAAGACCGAGCATGTTGCTCAAAAGGAGTCGGTGGAGTTCTAGCGGGGACTAGTTCTCACAAGTTGAGCAAGAAGGTGCTAGTCGATCTTGTCGGACTCTTTAAAATAGTCTCCGCAAACTCCGCCGTCCCGGGTGCGCAACCTTATGCAACCCGCAATTTCTAAAAATTAACGGTGCGGTCATTAAGAACACATAGACATCCCGGGCTCGGAACGTGTATGGCAGACTTCGCCGTCATAATCCCCACTACCCGTACACACATTCACAGTCGATGGATCGGCGAACAACGAAGATAACCGATCAACAATGTCTACTTCGTCTAGCCACGGAAGAATCCCAGCCCCTTCTTCTGGTTCGTATTCTTTCAGAGCACCTCCTATTGCCCTACATGGCGCCAATAGGACTTTCGCCGGGGAAGATCAACGAGACGGCGCGGATGAAACATCTCGCAAACAAGAGGGAGAAAGGGACTTTGGTGGTATTCCTCCACACTACAACGGCCGCGCCCCGAGTTCGGAAGCGAGCAGCTCCATTGCCACCTCGGTGGCGTCGCGGCGATCCCTGCTCCCCTCCTCCCGCGCCTGGTCCGCCATGTCGCGCTCCTCGTCTTCCTGGGCGTACTCGGGCGCCGGCGGCACCGGGGAGGGTTCGGCGTCGGGGGGATAGTCCTCCGGCTCGTCGGGTTCCGGAGGCAGCGGGACCTCACTGCGCTGGGCATTACTGGTGTTACCGGCATTGCCACGCTGGGCGCGCCTCGCCGCATCTGCCGCGGCACGCCAATCGTTCTTCAGCTCCGGCACGGGGGCCGTTGCCGACAACTCAGTGGACGGCGCCTTGGGCGCAGGAGCGGTGGCAGCTGCCGGGGCAGGCTCCTCGGGTTCTGGCTCGCGTGGGGCTTTCCCGGCGTTGGGGTTCCACACGCGCTGGGCAGGTGCGGTGGATGCGCTGAAGCCGGCCTTCCCCGGATCGGTGCCCACCACGCAGCGCACCTCCACCGTGCTGCCCAGGTGCTGCGAGAAGACCGCGGCGATGTCGGCGTTGTTCGACGCAGCGTTGATGCGCTCTGCTAGCGCCCCGGTGTTGTGGCCGACGACCAGCGTGTTGCCGTCCATCCCCAGCGGGGTGGCCTCTGTGAGCATGATCTCGGCGACCTTGTTGCGCCCGCCCACCGCCTGGCGCATCTGCGTCCAGTGGGCACGCACCCGCTCGAAGATGTCCTCTGCGGGATGCTCCACGGGTTGGGGCTCCGGTTCGGGTTCCGGCTTACGCTGCGGTGCGCGCTGCGGCCCCGGCGTCGACGTGGTGCGCGGCACCTTGCGTTCCCCCGCCGCTGCGGCTGCGGCAGCGGCGGCAGCGGCAGCACCAGCCCCGCCCCGGGTGACGGGGGCGGGAGACTCCGGCGCGAGCTGGGCGGGCTGCGAAGGCAGGTCTGGGCCAACAACCTGCGCCGGGGCGGAAACCTCGGGGGCGGTGATGAGGTGGGCCATCATGACCTCGAGAAGCAGACGGGGGCTCGTGGCACCACGCAGGCTTGCCATGCGCTCGTTGACCTCGGAGGCAAGGCTGGCTAGCTCATTGCCGGAGAACTTCTCGGCCTGGCTTCGCAGGATATCGACGCGTTGTTCCGGGGCGTTGACTAGGCCCTGGCCGAACGCGTCGGGTACCGTCCTGACAATCATGAGGTCGCGGAGGCGATCGAGCAGGTCGGAGGCGAAACGGCGCGGCTCGTGGCCGGCCTCAATGACGTCGTCGATGGTGCTAAACATCGCGGCCGCGTCGCGTGTGGCGAGTGCATCGACAGCGGCGTCGATAAGCGTCAGCTCAGTGACCCCGAGCAGCGGGATGGCAAGGTCGTAAGTGAGCCCGGCTGGCCCCGCGCCGGAGAGCAGCTGGTCGAGCAGGGAGAGCGTATCGCGCGGCGAACCCCCGCCGGCCTGGATGACCAGCGGGTAGACGGAATCCTCGACGTGAACGCCCTCCTCGCGCACGACCTTTTCCAGCAGCTCGCGCATCGCCTGCGGGGTGAGCAGGCGGAACGGGTAGTTGTGGGTGCGCGAGCGGATCGTGCCCAGCATCTTCTCCGGCTCGGTGGTGGCGAAGATGAAGATGAGGTGCTCCGGCGGCTCCTCGACGATCTTGAGCAGGGCGTTGTTGCCCTGGGTGGAAATCATGTGCGCCTCGTCGATGATAAAGACGCGGTAGCGAGACTCCGCCGGCGCGAACAGGGCGCGCTCGCGCAGCTCGCGCATGTCGTCGACGCTGCCGTTCGAGGCCGCGTCGAGCTCCATGACGTCCAAGTTGCCGGGCCCGCCCGGCGCGAGCGAGACGCAGGAATCGCACTTCCCGCACGGCGTCGAGGTCGGGCCTTCCACGCAGTTGAGCGAGCGCGCGAGAATGCGTGCCGACGACGTCTTACCGCAGCCCCTCGGCCCCGAGAACAGGTAGGCATGGTTGATCCGCCCGTTGTCCAGCGCGGTGGACAACGGCCTGGTCACCTGCTCCTGCCCGATGACCTCACCGAACGTCGCGGGGCGGTATTTCCGGTACAAAGCCACGGGGCTAGCTTAGCGGAGAGCGCCCGCGGAGAAACGGGGCCTTACTTCCCACGCACCAGGTGGGATTCGAGTCGTGCGACCGCCGTACTGGCATTAGGGCCGACCTCGTCGAATTCGGCGACAGCCACGTTGATCTGGGCCTTGGCGTGGGCATCAATAGGGAAATCTTGCGCAACATGCTTGTCCGAGTCGGGGAACAGTGCGCCGTGCGCCCTTAAGTTTCGCAGTCAACGCGCTCCGCGTGGCTAATCCCCTGCTCCAGCTGGCCAAAACTGGATTCATCCACGTCAACGTCGAAGAACACATCGCTATACGGTGCGTCCTTGTCGTTGGCCAGATTATGTTTTACCTTTCCGACGATCTCTTCCGGAGAATGGGACTCAGTTCTCGCCTTCAGGCCAGACAAGCGGTAGAGTTTTCTCAATCTCTCAAAGTATTCTTTCTTCGTAACCGCACCTTGGACCACGAGCAGGGTGGTAGGGTTCTCGGGCCGCCGTCCCGCGGGCTTCCGGCGCTTCGACTACGTTAACCTCCTACCTTGTCCGCGAGAGGTCTGTGTAGCTCCGCCGCAGTTCGTCGAGGGTGCGAACGAGTTCGGCGTTATCCGGGATCGGTACTGCTCCATAGCTGCCCTGCAAGTAGCGTTTTTCGATGTTATGGGCGCTGCGCACGGGAAACTCGTCGAGCGCAATGAGCTCGGAACGAGAGCTTTGTTTGTCGACAAACCATACCTCCCCGCGGTGGAGCACCTCGTCGGGCTGCTTACCGATAAGCGATGTGTCGTGCGACGTAAACAGCAGCTGGGCTCCTGATGGATTGAGCTCAGGATCATCGAAATACGAAACCAGTTGGCGCACAAGCAGCGGGTGCAATGAGAGTCCGATCTCGTCGACGGTAAGAACTCCCCCAAGGGTAAGTGCGAAAAGCGCGGGAACGACAACATCCATCCAGGTCTTGGTCCCCTGCGATTCGTCTTCCTCATGGAGAGAAAAGCTCGCGCCGTCACTCTCGTGCTCGAACTCCAGGTAACGCAAGTACTGTTCAATAGCCTCCGCATCAACCTTGAGCTGAGTGTCGTTGGCAGCTTTTTGGCTCATCGAATAGAGGACCTGCTCCACGGCCGGAGGCGCATCTTCTTTCCGCACATCAACGTTGATCACTCCGACATCCGCCACGCGGAGGATGGACGTCAAGGCGGTCAGCCAATGAACGTTTTCCTGAGCGAGGTCGATAAGCCACCTGTGGCGCTGGACCTGGTCGCCTTCCCCGTCGATCAACGGTAGGAAGAAACGCCACCAGTCAACCGCGGCGATGTGTTTACCCGGAGACTTCACGGTGTCCCAGGCGGAAAACACTAATGACCAGTTGCGCATAAATTGCTCTATATTCCCCTTCGCGGCCTGCGGGAGTCCCGATTGCTGCCCGAACTCGATGTCGTTGCGGGTGCGCTCAAAGAGTTTGATGAAACGAACACGCTCGACGGCTTCCAGCTTCTCCTTGACCACGCCGGCATTGTCAAGAACCAGAAGCCAGCGGTAGTGCACATCGTCCGCGACGTACTCGACTTCAAAGGACGTCTCCCTGTCGAGTGACAACCGATGCGGATCCCGCAACGCCGCCACGAATCTCTCGCCCGTCAGGGAGCGGAAGACAGCGTCGCGAAGTAACGACAAGGGGCGCAAGATATTCGACTTTCCGGATGCATTGGCGCCAAAGACGGCGGCTCGCCGCCAGGTGTTGTCCCGCCACGTCTCCCCGCCGCGCGGCCGAAGAGTCTTAAACCCGCGACGCTGGAGGTCCAACACCGCTTCCTCGGAAAAAGAGCGGTAGTTTGTGATCGCGATTGAGAGCAGCACGCCTTCAGACTACGTCCTGCGAGTCATGCAAATTCTCTGCGTACATGCCATCAATTACTTCCCAGCCCCACACCGCTGCCCAGGATCACCACCCCGAGGACGATCATCACCGCGGGGAACAAGATCTTGTCGGAACGCTCCAGCCACTCACGAATCCCCGGCCGCGTCGCCGCGAAGCGCGCAAGCCACACCAGGGCCGCGACCAGCACGAGGAAAACACCGCAGTACACCGCCACGGCCCACTCCGGCGCCGTGATGAATACGGGCAGGTAGAGGCCGATGTTGTCCCCTCCGTTAGCGAAGGTAACAGCGGCGACGGCCACGGTGGTCACACGCGTGGATCCAGCGAGGTCATCGTCGTCCTCGCCGCGGTACGCGTCCCAGGCCGACTTCAGGCCGATCGCCAGCGGGATGAGCCCGAGGTACGGGATCGCCGAGGGCGGGAACAGCGCCGCAGCTCCCCACGCACTCAACAGCGAGACGGCGAGGATGCCAGCGAAGCCTACGTACTGGCCGGCGAGGATGCGTCGCCACGCGAGAGGTTCCCCCGCCCCGCGGGCGAAGAACAGCGCGAGCACGATGATGTCGTCGATGTTGGTGGCCGCGAACAGCAGTGCGGCCTGCGCGATGGTGGCGAGCATGGCCGAGCCCTACCCCGCCGGGTGAATGACCGACGACACAAAGGGCTGCCGTGCCGCGGTCGCATCTTTGAAACGTTGCACTTCACGTGGCATGAGCACGATTCTACCCGGGCCCCCAGGGCCCCAACCGGGGGTGGCGGGAACGGTATGTTCAACCAATTGAACTATTATGTTCAGTGTAAGCTACCCGACCCACGCAAGGGGACCCCATGACAGAGACCCCGCGCCTGGTGTACTTCTCCTCGGCGAGCGAGAACACCAAGCGGTTTGTTGACAAGCTCGGCATCCCAGCGCTGCGCATCCCCCTGTACCCGAAGCGCGACGGAATGCTTCGCGTCAGCGCCCCCTACGTGCTCATCGTCCCCACCTACGGCGGCGGGAGCATCAAAGGCGCCATCCCGGTACAGGTGAGGAAGTTCCTCAACGTCGAGGCCAACCGGGCCCTGCTGCGCGGCGTCATCACCGCAGGTAACCGAAACTTTGGCACCGCGTACTGCATAGCTGGGCCCATGATCTCCCGAAAGTGCGGTGTCCCGGAGCTCTACCGATTCGAGCTCCTCGGCACCGAGCACGACGTCGCGCGCGTGCGAAGCGGACTGAAAGAGTTTTTCGCCTCCGACGCCTTTATCCGTCACGCCGAACCTGCCGAGCAGCACTAACCACCAAGAAAAGATAAGGATGGACACAATGAGAACACCCACCGAGTTTCTCGCGGATTCGCAAACGCCCCCGCACTTCCGCCTGGGCAACGCCAAGCCGCTGCGGCCGATTAATTGGAACCGCGTGCAAGACCCGAAGGACCTCGAGGTGTGGAACCGCCTGACCAGCAACTTCTGGCTGCCCGAGAAGGTCCCGCTGTCGAACGACCTGGCGGATTGGAACAAGCTCGGCGAATTAGAAAGGCGCCTGACCATGCGCGTGTTCACCGGCCTAACGCTGCTCGACACCGTGCAGGCCAGCGTCGGCGAGATCAGCCAGATCCAGGACGCCCAGACCGACCATGAAGAGGCGGTCTACGCCAACATCGCGTTCATGCAGGCGGTCCACGCCCGCAGCTACTCCTCGGTCTTTTCCACCCTGTCATCCACCGCAGAGATCGACGCCGCCTATTCCTGGGCGATCGACAACCCCGTGCTGCAAGAGCGCGCCGCCGTGGTACTGCGCCACTACTTTGGCGACGACCCATTAAAGCGCAAAGTAGCCTCCACCCTGCTGTCGTCCCTGCTGCTCTACGCCGGGTTCTACCTGCCCCTCCACTTCAGCGTGCACGCGAAGCTGACCAACACCGCCGACCTCATCCGCCTCATCCTGCGCGACAAGGCGGTCCACGGCTACTACTCCGGTTACAAGTACCAGCGCGGCCTGGAGAAACACCCGCAGGAGACACAGGAGCAGATGCGCGAGTTCACCTACGACCTCGTGCGCCAGCTCTACAACCTTGAGGTCGAATACTCCGGCGAGCTCTACAAGCCCTTCGGGCTTTTCGACGACGTCTCCGCCTTCGTCCGCTACAACGCGAACAAGGCCCTGATGAACCTCGGCTACAAAGAGCTCTTCGCCTCAAAGAAGTGCGTCATCCGCCCAGAGATCCTCACCGCACTTACCCCCGGGGCCGACGAGAACCACGACTTCTTCTCCGGCTCCGGGTCCTCCTACGTCATCGGCAAGACCGTAGAGACCGACGACACCGACTGGGACTTCTAGCCTCGAGGCGTGCGCCCGGCTCCTAGAGGGTCTTGAAAATCTCCTCTGCCACGCGCGCCTGCCCCTTGCCGTTAGGGTGGAAGGGGATGCCATTGTCAGGCACGCCCAGGAAACTCGCCTCGCGCACATCGGGGTCGGCGCACATTCCCTGGGGGTTGGCGGGCGGCTCGACGAAGATCGTGCCGGTCTCCGCGGCCACCTGCCGGCCAACGTCGTTGAGGCCGTTGATGTAGTTCTTAATCCACAACCGGTCCTCCAGCGTCGCACCGCCGAGGTCCGGGCAAGTGCGCTCCGGGTCGCCCACGACGTCGAAGTAGCCCACCACGCGCACCTGCGCCTGCGGTGCGCGGCGCTGGATATCGCGCACGATAGCGAGGTATTCGTCGTGGTAATCGCGGTTGGTGTGGGCCACAGAAGCAGTGCCGTTTCCGCATGTTATCCCCCTGCGCGCCGACGACTGTTGCATAGCCTCAATCGAATCTCGCAGCCCAGCGGGGTACGAGGAAGTTGACGACAAAGGATTCGGCTGGCCGTTGAAGCCAAGCACAGCGGGAAGACACGCCGCCAGCGCATCCTCTGTGGACGGATTACCACCGAGGGTAACAGTGACGAGGTCAGTGTCGGGCGTGATTGCCTCAGCCTGCGTAGACGGGTTGGTAAACGGCAGGGGAACGTGCTGCGGACGCCAGTAGTCCTTGGTTCGTGCGAACCCGCAGGACTCATCACGGAACTGCTCGGGGCCGCTGAGCCCGAGGCGAGCCGCGAGTTGGCGCGGGTAATTGTCGTTCGAGCGCGCGCACAGCGGACGGTCGAGGACGTCGAATTGGGTGATGGAACCGACGGAGGCGAACGAATCCCCCACGGCGACATACTTGTGGTACTTCCCCGGCTCCGGTTGCGCGTGCGCGGGGGCAGCTGCGACCCCCGCGATAGCGGCGGCCGCGGAGGCGGCAAGGATGGTGAGGCGAGATAGCACTTTCATGGCAGCTCCTGAACGTCGGCGGATACAACTTCAGGTAGCACCATAGGGCGTATCCAGGGAAAGCGACAGCGGCAAAAATTGTGGACGCCTTTCCCGCATGCCGCCTATGAGCACTTTTATACTTTCGTTCCAGGAACGAGCTACCGCACTCTCGACCGAGATTTTACGGCCCCCATCTGGCCTTATAGTAAGTTCCTGCCAACTTCATGCCACTTACCCGGGTAGCAGGTCCCCGCAGGGCCTAATCGGGGTCCCTGCCCCAATCCCCTACCCACACTCCGCGCCGGCGCAGGCGCGTCTCCAGCGCCGGGTAGCCGCGCTCGCGGGCGATACCGAACTCGTCATCAGTAAGCATGACGAGCTCGAGCAACAGCGTCATCCGCCCCGGCTCGTTATAGAGCGGGGTGCCGCGAGAGAAAAGCTCCGGCTCACGCAGCAGGCCGTGGCGCACCGCCTGCTGCGGCAAGAGGTCCTCCAAAAGCACACCGGGCTGTGCCGGGGCACCAAGGGCCTCAAGCGCGCGAGTGGCCGCCACGACAGCACTCCCCACCGCAAGCGGCTCGGCATCGGCACGGCAGACGATCTCGCAGCGCACCTCGGTGTCGACATCGTCGCTCATCACCAACCCCGTGTCCACGCCCGAGAACCCGGCCGTTACGGCGACGGGCTGGCCATCGTAGGTATCCAGGGCGACCTCGCGGGCGTCGATAAGCGTCAGGCGCATCGTCGGGAAGATCGACGCGAGCCAGCTAGCGAGCTCGTCGCCCGTCATGCCCCGAGCTTTTCCACTGCCGCGAGCAGCACGCAGGTGGCCACGCCGTCCATCGCCTCACGGACCTCATCCAACGGCGGCAGCGAAGGAGCGAGACGGATGTTGCGGCCGCGCGGATCCTTGCCGTGCGGGAACGAGGCCCCCGCCTTCGTGAGCGTAATGCCCGCCTGCTTCGCCAGCTCCCACACGCGATCAGCGGTGCCGTCGATGACGTCGAGCGAGATGAAGTAGCCGCCCTTGGGCTTCGTCCACGTGGCGACGCCGTAGGCACCCAGGCGCTCGTCGAGAATCTCGAGCACCGCCGCGAACTTCGGCGCGAGCGAATCAGCGTGCTTGCGCATGAGCGCATACACGCCCTCGGCGTCCCGGAAGTACCGTGCGTGCGCGAGCTGGTTGACCTTGTTCGGGCCGATGCCGCGGGTGCCCGCGATCTGCGTATACCAGTTGAGGTTCTCCTTCGAGGACGCGAAGAAAGACACCCCCGCCCCGGCGAAGGTGATCTTCGACGTCGAGCTCATGTACCAGAAACGGTTCGGGTTGCCCATCTCCGCAGCGATGGAGATGACATCCGGGTTGTCCGGGAACTCATCCGTGAGCGTGTGCACCGCATACGCGTTATCCCACACGATGCGGAAGTCGGGCGCCGCAGTTTCCATCGCCGCTAAACGGTCGATGACCTCGCGAGAATAGCTAATTCCAGTAGGGTTCCCAAAAATGGGGACGCTCCACATTCCCTTCACGCAAGGGTCTTTGACCAGCTCCTCGATCGCGTCCACGTCGGGGCCATCGTCGAGCATGGGCACCTGGACCATCTCGAAGCCGAATTGCTCGGTGATGGTGAAGTGGCGATCGTAGCCCGGCACCGGGCAGATCCACTTCACGTTGGCCTCGTCCTTCCACGGGCGCTCGGAATCGTTGTTGCCGAAAACGTAGGAAAACGAGACGAGGTCGAACATGATGTTCAGCGAGGAGGCATCCGCCGCAAGGAGCGTGGCGTGGTCGATGCCAAGCACCCCGGCCCACAGCTCGCGGATATCCTCAATGCCGGCCAGGTTGCCGTAATTGCGCACATCCGCACCGGTGGCATCCGTGTAGTCCCCCTCGCCCGGCAGAGCAAGCAGCGCGCGGGAGAAGTCGAGCTGCTCCGCCGAAGGCTTACCGCGGGTCAAATCCAGGCTTAAGTCCTTCGCCTTGAGCTCGTCGTAGCGGGCGCGGACGTCGGCAGCGAGCTGGTCGAGCTCGCCCTTTTCTAGATCAAGCAGGGACATGGGTGCACCACTTTCGTGAGTCGACAATCTGGACCCATGATACGTGCCTCCGACTCTGCGCTGCGCTCCAATACCCGCCAGAGGCAAAAGAAGGGGACCCCACGCACCTGCCAGAGCTCGCTGACCCTTGCTGCGTTCCCGCCCTGGGGGAGTTCACAAGATAGACACCGCGTGGGATCCTGCCCCACACTCTAGCGGCTCGCCATTCCAACCTCAAAAGCCACTACCCCACCAGCCGTTTTGGCCGGTATGCACCGATGGGCTAGAGTAATTCCCCGATGCATTCCGCGTCGCTTCATGGAGGATTCGACTAGCGGCCTATGTCACACGCCTGGAACGCGTGCGGGTAGCAATACCCTCGTGGGTTCAAATCCCACATCCTCCGCCACTGCCAACCCCCGGCGCTTGCCGGGGGTTTCTCACTGTGCATGGCGCACCCTAGAGCCCCAGGGCGAGGAAGGGAAACGTGCTGATCTTGTCTTCGGTGGTGTAGCTCATCCCAGTCGCGGTGATAACGGCTGCGAAGGATGGGGGCGTGCCGGCATCGATTTGGTCGAGTGCCTTGCGCAGGCGGCGGACCCCCTCATCGACCTGTCCGTAGCCGAGCTTGACTTCGACGGCAGCCCAGCGGGCGTCGTCAAGCACGATGACAGCATCAATTTCATACCCGTTAGAGTCGCGGTAGTGGTACACGCGACCCCCGAGGGCTTCCGCCATGACCGAAAGGTCGTGAACCACGGCCGACTCGAATAAAAAGCCAAGCGTTTCAGGATCGCGGCGCAGACTCTCAGCCGTCGCTCCTAGAGCGGCGGCAGCCAGGGATGCGTCGGCGAGGTGGTATTTTCTACTGGTCCTCAGTCGCGCCTTTGAGCGCAACCGGGGAGCCCACGCAGGGACCGATTCGATGACAAATATCCTTTCTAAGGTATCGACGAGCATCGCGACCGACTCAACACTTATCGAGGGCGCCACCGCCTTGAGGTCCTTGCGAATGGTGGCCTGGGTTACCTCTGAGGCGGTCACGCGCGCGAGGGATGCCAGGAGCTGGTCGAGGACAATCGGATCGTGTCGGAAGTCGTGGAGACGGTAGACGTCCGTGCGCGCCGTCTCAGAAAGGTAAGCACGAAGTGGACCTCGCGATTGTTCGGGCGAAAGCGAAATGTGAGCGGGAAACCCGGAGGTTAAGAGTGCCTCGAGGTTGTCATCAAGGCTGAACTGGGTTGGATCGGTCGGAACATCTGCCCCGCCAAAGAGCTCATCGAGCGTGACGCGCGGCTGCGATTTCCCCTTCTCCGCCCACGTGAGGGTGCGCTGCCGAATGCGGAGAAAACGAGCGGCACCGCTGTGCCGCGTAATGTCATCGCTCGGAATGGCAGAGCCTGTGAGGATGTAGTTGCCGAAGCCCTCCGCTCGGTCCACCTAGCCACGCCCACCAGCCTATTCGGATTTTTGCAGACTTTCTAGGTCGATTCTTGCAGATTTGGCATCGGACGCCGAAAGGCTACAAGCCTCAGCTAAACTCCGAGAACCTAAACCCGAGCTGCGCCGCGTTTTCCTTAATCACCCGGATCGTGGAATCGGGAAAGCCTGCCGGCAGGTCGGCGTGAATCTCAACCGTCACGCTCACGCTGGCGCCTGAAGCGTTGAGCATGGCCAGAATCTCGTTGCCGATGGTGTAGAAGCCCGACGCGTACGACTCGCCGTCCACTGGTACCGCACCTCGATAGCGTGTATTCACGGGCACGGGAGGTGTTGGTGGCGCGGGTGGCGTGGGGGTGATCGGAGCGTCAACCTCGGGACCAGGCGAGGGCGTCGGCGCGACCGGCTCCGGTTCAACGACCTGCTTTTGTGCGAGCTCAATAGAGAGCAACACAGTCGAGTCCGTGACGTTGAAGTAGCCCGTCCCCGCCGGCGGGATCACCATATCGAGGTACCTGCCTGAGTCTGGGTCCTTACGTGCCGCAATGGCAAACTTCTCAGAATCGACCATAATGCGTTGGGTCGCACCCGCGATGGCGGAATCGAGAACCTCCCTGCGCGCAAGCCGCATCATATAGGGGAAGCGCGTAAAGTATCCCCACAGCTCACCGACCGTAATCTCCCCCCGCTCGCTCCAGATGGCGCCAAGCTGGTCGCGCAGGGTCATCCCGAGAGTCTCCGCGCCGAGGTCCGCAACGAGCTGCCCGCCGCGAATTAGCTGGGCAGCAGCTCGCTCCGGGATTGTGCCGGTGCCGGATCCCATTTTGTCGTGCTCCACCGTGAAGGGCTGCGTGGCGTCATCCATCTCGGGGTAGAGCAGGTGCGAGTAGGCCGAGATGATCTTATCGTCGACGGATTCGTTGAATCTCCTCCGGTTCTCAACGGCCTGGCGCGTCTGCTGCGCAGAGAGGTTGAGCGCGTCCGCGTCTTTGACAACAGAATCCCACGCGAGGAAGTTGCGCACTGCGGCATCCAGGCTCTCGAGCTCGGCGCTGTCGGCCGCGGCGAAGACCAAGGTATTGCGGAACACTCGCGGAGTTGACCCCCGCTGCTCGATCGTGTCATGGACCCAATCGCGCGCGGGGTTAACCTTCCCGCTGCGCGAATACGGGTACTTGGGGTGGACGATGACGAGGGCGACGGTGTCCTGGTCTGGAACGTCACCGCTGGCCGTCGGAGCCGCGTGAATCCGCTGGAAGTGGTTGTCCGGCTTGGCGGTGCGCTGCAGCCTGGTAACCACTTCGTTCCATACGGTGTCGGGGTCTTCGCGCAGCCTTTCGGCGTAGTCCGCGGCTGTCTTAGCCACAGAGGGCTGGGTATCGAACCAGTAGTGGCCGTTTTCCTCGTAGAAGTAGGTCGAGCGCTGGGAGAGCTGCTCGAGGGCGCTGCCGAAGTTGCCCAGCTGGTCCCCTGGAACTGCCACGCCCAACCAGACGTACTGCTTATCCAGGCCCTTTCGGGAGGTGCGGGGGGCAGCCCCCATAAAGATTGTGCGCGCGATGCGCTGGGTCACCGATCGCGCGCCGAGCACGGGCTTTTGCTTATCGACGACCGCCGCTGTCGATCCTTCCCCGTCAATGTCGGCGTCGATAATAGGCTTCCAGGAATCTTCCAAATACTGCGTGAGTTCGGTGCCGACAGCGTTCGATCCCACGGGCACGGTCCCCGGCATGATCATCGGCGATGTGTCGTTCGTGGCCCACAGCGTGGAGACGATGGTGGAGACGAGCTTGAGCACGCCGCGGGTGCGCTGAAACCGCTCGAGAGCCGACCAATCCTCGTAGAGCCTGTCCATGAGATCGGGGTGGATCGGGTACGAGCGCTTGATGCGGGTCTCATAGTCGTTGCTTGCGGTGGCCGCCTCGCTGGGGAAGAGCGGGGAATCTTTCCGGTACATCTCCGCGAACAGGCGCGCCGTCGCGCTTATTTGGCGCAGCTGATCGGCATCGGGGTCCCGGAATACGCGGCGCCGGACGATTTCGAAGGACTCCTCCTTCGTCGAGGGGCGCCACTGGTCCGCCACACGCCCGATGACGTTTTGCAGGTTCTGCAGTGCCGCCTTGCCGCGGGCGCCGCCGACCTCGTGATCCCTGGCCTCACCGTCGGCGGCCTCCTCGGACGCCGGGATGGAGACCAACAGCATCGTACGCGGGGTCGTACGAACTGCCTCCGTAAGCGTTTGCGCAAAGGTAAATTGCGTTTCAAAGCTGCCCGCGTGCAGCCCCGTTGCATCGACGAGCTGGCGGGCGTAGGCCACCCATTCGTCGATAAGGATGAGCGACGGGGAATACTCGCGCAAAAGCCTGTGCAGAGACTCGCCCGGGTTCGTACCGGTGCGGTCGGCCTCCGCGACGATCTCGTACGCTTCCCGCCCGCCGAGCTGCCAGGCGAGTTCGCCCCAGAGCGTGTGCACCTGCGTGCCATCGGGCTTTGTATCAACACTCCCCGGGTGCAGGTACGTGCCTACGAGCACAACGCGGCGCAACCCGAGGCCTTCCAGGTCCACGTTGCCGTTTTCAGCCACGAGCTCCTGGACGTCCTGGGGGTATGCCCGCGCGGGGAGCCCACTGAACAGGTGGTAGAGCGCCAGCATGGAGTGGGTCTTGCCGCCGCCGAAATTCGTTTGCAGGTTCACCACGGGGCTGGCGTTGTCGTCACCGCCGAAGCGCTTAAGAGCGCGCGAGAGCAGATCGGTCAAACCTTCTGTGAGGTAGGTGCGGTTGAAGAACTCAACCGGGTCAGCGTACTCCGCAGCGTCAGTCCCGTGCGTGTGCACTTTGTGCAGGTCGGCGGCGAACTCCGCGGCGGTAAAGTTGCCGTTAAGCACGTCGTCGTGCGGCAGGATCACCTCACGCCAGGGTTTCATACCCGCGCTGGGTTCCACCGAGACGGCCCTCGTGCGGGTATCGCTCCGCGTCTGCTCCTGGAACACCCTTCGTTGCAAAAGCTTTCGTTGTTTGGCCACGTCGTCGGCCGAGTCGGCAGAGTCCACGGCCCGGAGTAGGCGCTCGATGGAATCGAGCGCACGAATCGTGTCCTCTGAGCTAAATACTGCTCCATGCGCCCACTGATTGCGGGTTTCCCTCAGCTCGGACGCATAGGCCTGCTGGGGGCGCGCCAGGACGTCGTTGAAGGACTTGCCGTACTCGGTGATCGCGCGCAGCAGCGTTTGGGGGTCATCTAATGACACTGTGCGGATAGACCGACCCCCTAACTGTGCCTCACGCCGCGCCCACACATCGTTCCACGGGTCTCCAGAGCCATCTTGAAGTTGGGGCACGGTTCGCATGACCTCATCGACGACGTCTCGCAAGCCCTCTACGAGGTGGCCGAATGCTGCCGTCAAGAGCTGGTTGTTGCTTTCTGCCATCATGTCTCCCTGCGCAGGCCAAATAGCCCCGTTTCCCGGGGCATGTTTTCTTCTCTTGCATTACCAATGTACGCAAGGACCAGACGCGGGAGACTATTTTCTTTAAAACTCCAGGTGGCCCTGGGCACCTGCAGGAAGCTCCGCGGCGAGCTGGCGCGCCTTCTCCACGAGGTCGTTCCACGAGGTCACCAGCGCGTTGAACATGACACCGTGGGAGGTATCACCGTTCTTTTCTGCCTCGTGGTAGAGCAGGAACCCGAGCTCCTTGACGGCGTCTTCATCGACGTGGCCTTTGATGTCGTTGAGCATGCCGGCGACCCTGTCGATGCCGTCGACGCTGAGCGCACCCGTTAGCCGCACGGTGGCTTCCCAGATACTCACGGATTCGTCGCTGGCCACGTCCCATGCCTCGGCGAGTTCCTCCGGCGGGATGAGGCGCGCCTTGCCGCCGCTGGCCTCGAGGATGCCGCCGCGCACCAGCCCGCCGAGCGACGTGTCGGAGGAGCGGGCAAGCTGGTCGGCGATGCCTGAGCTCTCTTTGCCCCACGCGTAGGTGCGGTACCAGCGCAGCGCGAACCGCGAGTCCGGGTCGAGGTCTGCCTCCTGCTCGCCGAGGACCTCGTCGAGAACCTGGTTGATGAGGATGAGAGCATCGCGCACGCCCATGTTGGACCCGTCGGGCTCGCGCACGAGCGAGTAGCGGGAGTACACCGCGATGCCCGGGCCGATCGCGGCCTGGGCAAGGTCCACCGGCGCGATGGTCGCCTGCATGAGTGCGCGCAGCGACTCCGGCAGCTCGCGCTTGAGTTCGCGGACGAACGCCCGGCGCGTGGTTGTCGGCGCGCCTTCGCGGCGCGGGCGGCAGGCGAGCACGATTGACGACGCCAACGCGTTCGTACCCACACTGATCATCCTGCCGCCGCGCTCGCTACGCATCGGCCAAGTTGCGGTGATCTCCCACCCTGCATTCATCAGCCCGTCGAGCAGAGTGTGCCAGCCCGTTGACGATGTGCCCGCATCGCGCGTGTCCTGTTGCTTATACGCGTAGTAGACGGTCAGCGGGACATCGCTCCTAGCGCCTTCGCGCATCCGCGCGAAGACCTTGTTGAAACCTTCGACGAAGAACTGCTCCGCGCCCTCCTTCCCACCGTGGCGATACGGGTTCGCAACCAGTTCCTCGGCCTTCGGCGTGAGCATTGTGCCAAAAACGCTCGGAAGAATCTCTCGCAAAGAGCGCCGCAGCCACACGTAGAAGTAGTCCGACAGATCCGAGTAACCGATGTTGTCGTAGTAAGGCGGGTCAGTTGAAATAACCATCCCGCTGTAATCCTCTTCAACCGCATTGGCTTGGACCGCGAATCCAGGCGATTGAGCCGAAACGTGCTGGATAGCTTCAGCCACCCATTCGACGTTGCCCAGAAACCCGCCGGATGAACCCGAGAACGGATTGACATCAGCAAAGTCCCAGACCATTGGTATAGCTTGGCGCCCGAAGACGTTCCTAACCTTTTCTCCATTCGATTGCCACGAAGCAAGCGACGAAAGCCGATCTGTTTGCCTATCGACAGCCATCCCAAGGAGAATAGACACAGCATCCGCATACGCCTCCGCTCCGCTGCCGCCGGCGTCTAGTCGGGCACCGCGCTCCATACCCGACGCAAGGGCACCGCTAAGCACCTTTTCGCGCGCCTCGGAGACCAGGTCACTCAGCGTGGTGAGTGCGACGAGCTGACGGTTGGTGAAGAGGTCTGCCCACTCGGTCATGCCATAGTTGGGTGTCTTGAAATCCCGAGGGTTCTTCGGGAGTGTACCGCTAGGCACGCCAATAGGCCTGTCCACTGCTGCAACATCGACTTGATGCTCAGACGGTGAGACGTATATCCTCCCTCGCTTGTCTTCACCAACGATTGCGATGAGGTGACGTCCCATCCGTCCAACCTTCCCCTCCGACCGGATATACTTGAAGTCGATCGGCGTGCCGTCGGCAATCGATACCGCCCCCTTGCGCGACACAGTCCCATCCGCATCGCCCTTCGGCCCCTCGGCGTCGTGGCGGACCTCGTAGCGCACCTCGCCGTCGACGACCTTGGCCTCGACCCAGGCTTCCTTGCCCTTCTTCTTGCTCAACCACCACGAGCGCACGAGCGGCACCTCGATGGGGTTGGCGGGGTTCGGGTTTTTCACCGTGCGCGCCCAGATCCACGCGATCACCGTGTGCTCGGTGCCGCCTGGCGCCGTGACCTTCGGGTAGAGGTGACCGATGCGCTTTTCCGCCTCGTCGCGCATCCACTCGCCGTAGAAGCGCACGTCGTCTGCGAGCCCCTCCGCGCGCGACCAGCCGTTCGTAGGCGCGGGAGCGTCCGGGTTCACAGGGGCTTGGCCGGCAAACTTCGGCGGGATCTCAATCATGGCCTTGTTGATGAGCACCGCCAGCGGGTTAAGGTCGCTGGCATGCGCCTCAAGCCCGAGGCGCTGCGCCTCGAGCGGGATCGCACCACCACCGGCGAAGGGATCCACCACGGCGGGTAGTTCACCGCCGTTGGATTTTCTAATCTCCTCGCGCGCCTGCGCAAGAAGCTTCTCGTCGTTGGAGTTCTCCCACACCACGAGCTTTTCCAGCAGCTCGTGCAGGCGGGCGCGCTCGGCGTCTTGTTCCTCCTCCGTGGGGAAAAGCTCGGGGTGGGAGGAGGGGTCGTCGACAAGCTGCGCGAAGAGCACCGCGCGTGCGGCCGCGAGCGGGCGCCGCGCCCAGTAGAGGTGCAGCGTCGAAGGGTGGCCGTGGCGGATGGATTTCTCGCGGGCAGACTCGGCGTTGATGACCTCGAGCGGCAGGGCGACCTCGATGAGCTTCTTGCGCGGGGTGTCAGTCACTGCATCAGGGTATCAACGCTGCTAACTAGGCCCGCGGATCGATCCCCTTGTTCCAGTGGTAGGCCCACTTTTCGTTAGAGGAGTCCGTCCCTAGGCCGGGGCGGTAGGTGTCGAAGGCGCGGTACACATAGCGGATGTCATCATGCGCGGGCCCGTCGGGAGACAGGCTCACCAGCGAGAGGATATGGCGGTTGTCCTCGCTCTGGTTCTGGGCGAACTGGATCTCGCTCGCAGTCACTGTGAACAAATCGGCGCCGCGAGTACGAGCCTTAACCTCGATGAAGTAGACATCCCCGTTCGCGTCGGTGGAGCGAATATCAAAACCCTTGTTGTTGTGCGGCATTTCAACAGGCGTGCGCCCGAGCGCACGTTCCACCGCCATCGTCAGGTCAACTCCGCGGCGCTCCGATTCCTCGGTGCTAATTGCAAAGGTGTCCGGATCTTTGTCTTCTTTTCTGGGGCCGGCGATACCGGGTGGGAGGACGAGCGCTACCCCGCGGATTACCCCAGGAGCCGCCACAAGGCGGCGCTGCCGCTCGATATCGGCGAGGCGTTGGCCTAGCCGCTCCTGCAGCTCCTCGCCCTTGCGCCGGGCTGCCGCCTCCGAGATCTCCTCATCGTGTTTGTCGCCGTCACCGGCAAGGCGCATGGCCTGGCTGTACCAGCGATTGGATTCCGCGGTGAGCCGGTCACGCACCTGCTGGGCGGTGCGATCGAGCTCCGCGTTTCTGCGCCGCACCAGCTCGCTCAAGCGCGGGAGCGCACCGTCCTCGTAGGCCTCGCGAAGCGCCGTAACCGTCACCTCGGCAGCAGGCTTCTTCGTTAGGCCATGCGCGAGCGCGTAGGCGTACTCCTCCTCCGACGCGGCATCAAACGACAGGTGGGCTGGGCTCGATCCCGTCTCCACCGCGATGTCGGTCTCCTGCGGGTCAGCCGGGATGACCACGTAGTCGAAGTGGTGCGAGACCACGTCATTCTCCGCCTCAGCCGTGTGAATGGTCTGCTCAACGATGTAGAGCAGGTGCGGGACGGCCACAGGGGTATCCCTGCGATCCACCAGCACTGTGCCGGTGGTAAGCGTATCGGAGAGCTGGTCGATGGTGTGGTTAACCAAGGCGTCGAGAAGCGGGTGTCCTGGCGCGAGCAGCACCGCCTCGGGCGCGCCCTCCACCGAGACCCGCTGGGGCGAAAACGTCACGCGCTCGTAGCTGCGGGCCACCGCGCCCCCTGCGGCCTGCGCCCTGGCACAAACCGCGGCTGGCACGTGCGTCACCTCGTAGCGGCCCTGCTCCCGCTCGAAAATTCCACCCCCAAAGCGCTCTAGCGCGGACCTGACGAAGGCGTCGATGGCGCCAGGCTGTAGTTTGCGCTCGCGTGCGACCTCCATCGCTCGCTTAATCTCAGCGACGTCTGCCTCACCGAGCGTGTCGTGGTCCAAGGCGGTTTCCTCCACGAGCTCGCGCAGGCCGTGCGTGATACCTGCATCAATAACCTCGTTCATACGGCGCCTTGTGGCGGGATCATCACCATACCGGATTGCCTTGACAAGCAGGTCTTTGAGCGACTCGTTTTCGAAGGCGTCGCCGTTTCCCAACACGTTGAATAGGCTGCCGTTGTAGGCCTGCCCCATGACCTCAATCTTGCCCAAAAGCGCCGCAAACACGTCACCCTCCCGAGTACCGCCGGCGACCAAGTTCCACAGGTGGCACACTTCCCTCTGACCGATGCGGTGGATGCGCCCGAACCGCTGCTCAATACGGTTCGGGTTCCAGGGAAGGTCATAGTTGACCATGAGGTGCGCTCGCTGGAGGTTAAGACCCTCCCCTGCCGCATCGGTGGCCACGAGGACGACCACGTTGGGGTTACGCGTGAACTCTTCCTGGATCCGCGTTCGCTCCTTACGGGCTACCCCGCCGTGTATCGCCACCACGGCATCTTGGCTCCCAAGCAGCGCGGTGATTCGCCGATTCAGGTAGTCGAGAGTGTCCCTGTGCTCCGTAAAGACGATGAGCTTGCGCGGTGCACCGTCGGCCGTCGGCGTGCCGAGCACGCTGGTGTTCAAGATCGAGCGCAGTTGCACCCACTTGGAGTCCTCCTCCGCATTGCGCACACTCTGGGCCTGGGCGAGAAGCACGTCAAGCGCGACGATCTCCGCGCGGAGCTCCTCTACAGTCTGCGAGGCAGTCGCAGCATCAAGAACTTCCTGCTCGACATCCTCCACCTCGGCGGCGGAATACTCCTCGTCGTAGGAGCTCAACCGCTCCACATCGTCTTCGCTTAACCTGGGGTCTACGACCGGGTCCATGTAACCTTGTTCGAGCAGCCTCGCGCGCTCATCAAGCCGATCGCGCCGCCGCTTGAGAGAGAGCACAATCGCCTCCGGGCTCGAAGCTAAGCGCCGTTGCAGGACCATGAGCGCGAACCCGACTGCGTTACCGCGCTTCCTATCCTTGATGCGTTCGGCGCGACCCATCTGCGTGCGCACATAGTCCGTGACGTCATCGTACAAGGCGCGTTCTGCATCAGTGAGGTCGTAGACCACCGTGTAGGCTCGCCTCTCCGGGAAGAGCGGCTTGCCCTCGAAGGTGAGAAGGTCTTCCTTGACCATCCGGCGCATCAGACCCTCGGTATCCGTGGTGTGGACGCCGGTGCGGAACTCGCCTTCAAACCGATCAGGGTCTAGCAACGACATGAACAGCTGGAAGTCCTCCTCCTTGCCAGCATGCGGGGTAGCCGTCATCAGCAGGGCGTTGCTCGCCGAGCTCACCAAGGCGCGCCCCAATTCGAATCTCCTCGTTGCCTTCACCCCGCCCGCCCACGAGCTATAGTGCGCGGACATGCGGTGCGCCTCGTCGACAACAACGACGTCCCAGTCCACCTGCGCCACCGCATCGACGAGGTCGTCCCGCCGCGCCACCTGGTCCATTTTGGCCACGAGAAAAGGGTGCGTGTCCGGCCATCCGTCCTCATCAACCATCGTCGGATCGAACACCTCGAAGCGGAGCCCGAACTTCTCCTCCAGCTCGGTGCACCATTGATCCACAAGCCCGCCCGGCGCGATGATGAGCGCGCGCTTGAGAGCCGAGCGCAGAAGCAGCTCCTTGAGGTAGAGGCCCGCCATGATGGTCTTGCCCGCGCCGGGGTCGTCCGCAAGGAGGAATCGCAGCGGGATGCGGGGCAGCAGCTCGCCGTAGACTGCACGAATCTGATGGGGCAAGGGATCCACCGCGGAGGAGTGGACGGCGGCCATGGGGTCGTAGAGCCCCGCGTAGGTGATCCGCAGCGCCTCCGCCGCCAAACGGAAATCCGCTGCATCAGCGGTGAAAGTGGGGCTCACCGCGGCCGCCGTAAACTCGAGGCCCTCGGCGAAAACGATGTCGACGCTGTGATCGACACTGCTGGCTACAGCCTCTCCCACGGAACTGGGCGTTGTCCTCGCAGTGTGATTGTAGATATGCATGAGCTGTCCTTTTCTCAGATGCTACCGATCCTAGCGAGGATCCGTGCGTGCTCAGCACACCCAGTACCGCCCACCTACAGTGCTAGACAGAATCACATCCCACTCAACGTAAGGAGAACCCCGTGGGAAGTCTTGATCACAGGGTCGCGCTGGTCACGGGCGGCGGATCCGGCATTGGCAAGGCCATCGCCGCTGAACTCGGACGAGAGGGCGCCGCCGTCGTCGTCACCGACATCAACGCCGAGACGGCGCGGGAGAGCGCGGAGGCGATCGAGGCGGCCGGCGGGCGCGCCGCGTCGATGGCCCACGACGCAGAAAGCTTGGACCAGCACATTGCAGCGGTGGAGTTCGCAGTGGAGACGTTCGGCGCCCTCCACCTCGCTGTCAATAACGCCGGGATCGGCGAAGACGGCAAGCCCCTGGCAGAAAAAGACATGGCCTCTTGGGACAAGGTCATCGCCCTGAACCTCTCGGGCGTCGCCTACGGCTGCCACGCCCAGCTCAAGCAGTTCCTCTCCCAGAGAGACGGCGTGCCGTGCGCCATCGTCAACATGGGCTCAATCCACAGCTCCGTCGCCCTCAAAGGCGGCATCCCCGCCTACACCGCCGCCAAGCACGGCGTGGTCGGCCTTACCAAGGCGATCGCCGCGGACTACGCCGATCGGGGCATCCGCTGTAACGCGGTCGGCCCGGCCTACATCGACACTCCGTTGCTCACGGACCTCCGCCCGGAGACCCGCGAGCTTCTCGTCCGCCTCCACCCGCAGGGCCGCCTCGGCGAGGCGGAGGAAGTGGCTAAGCTGGCGGCGTTCCTACTCTCCGACGCCGCGTCCTTCATCAACGGCTCCTACCACCTCGTCGACGGCGGATACACCGCGATCTAGGGGCTTGTCCCCCTCGACCAGGGTGTAGGTGGTGCGGCGCTGGCCTCGGCCGCCCTCCATGGTGGCCGAGGAGGCTTCGATAAGCGTGTTGAGCACGTAGCGGATCTGGGTCTTAGACAGTTTCGTCTCCGACTCCAGCTCACTGACGGTTGCGGTGCCGAGCTTCTCCAGCGCGCCCACGACCACCTCACGGTTGTTCTTGCGGCGGCGGCGACGCCGGCGGCGCCTAGTGCCGGACCTCGCCGATTCCGGCTGCTCCGCGGCCTGCCCCTTGAGCTTGTAGATGCCGTTGTAGCGGTAGAGCAGCCCGGAATGTTCGAGGCCCGCGATTGCCTCGCTCACCTTCTCGCCGTCGTACCACGGGTACTCCCCCGCGGCCAGCGCCTCGGGCGTGAGCTCCTCGCCGCCACGGAGGCGCACAAGGATGTCACCCTGCAGCGGGGTCAGCAGCCCCGAGATCGAAGTCAGCCACTGGCTCTCCGCCTCGCTCAGGCGCGGGGTGAGCGGGAATACCACCGTGGTGGCCACCGCGGCGTCGATCGTGCGGGGCTCGCGCAGCCCGTGCTCGAAGAACGCGCGCCGGGTGGCAAGCTGCGCAAGCGGCGCGAAGCCGAAGACGGGCCTGCCGTCCGAGGTCTCCAGAAGCGCGGCGATGCGGCGCAGGCGCTCGTTGGCAGGCATCCTGCCGGGGCTGGTCACGGTGACCGCCCGCCCCGTGATCTCCACCTCGACCTGACGCCCCGCGTCGAGGGAGGCGGTGAGGTCGCGGTGAAGCAAGGCGTCGGCAAGCACGGTGCGCACGGTCTCCGCAGGCAGCTGCGGGGCGTGATCGGCCACAGCCCGCTCGGCGCGCTCGAGCAGTTCGGGCAGTGCACCGGTGACAACTTCATCGCCCACGCCCTCGATGCGCAGGATCACGCCCAGCGCCTCGAAGATGGACTGCGGGTACGCGCCGAGCGCGTAGAGCCCGGCGACGCGGACCTCGCCGTCTTTGGACACCACGCCGAGCAGCTCAAGGAGCGCGGCATCATCATCGATTGCGGCAAAGTGCTTCTTGGCCGCGCGCGCCTTATCGACGACCTTTTCTACCGCCCCGCCGCTCAACTGCGCGGTACCGACCCCGAGCACGGGCTCGAAATCGCCGCGGCGCCCCTGCCCCGGTTGCAGCAAGGCGACGTCATCGGGCGTGAGCTCCGCGTTCGCACCGCCACGGCGCAGGTAGGCCACGCCCTCGTAGGTGGAAAACTCATCGCCGCGGCGCCCCGCGACGTCGATGATGAGGACGATGTGGGAATCCACATCGACGAAATCAAAAGTCAGCTCGGGAGCCGGGGCGATGGCGTCTTGCACTAGCTGCGAGATCTCCAGCTGCGCCTGCGCCGGGGCGGGCAGACCGACGACCGCGAAATCCTGCTCCGGGTCGACTCCGAGCACGATGGCCCCGCCGGCCGGCATATTGGCAAACGCACAGATGCTGCGCCCGATATCCTCGGCCGCGCCGTCGAATGCGGCGCGGGAATCAAATAAAGTTGCAATTCCACCCGCCGCACGCAGGTTGTCGAGAGCCGCGGCGAGAGCCTCTGGATTCCAGTGAGATTGATGTTGATTACTATTCACAGTACTCACCCTACATCAAACTCCCACTGTGCAATGCCCTGGCGGGCGGAGAACAAAAATAGCGGAAGTAACTTTTCTGCAACTTACCTCCGCATAGTCTTTAGAGAGACTGGAAGACGGTGTCCGCGGTCCTCGCCTGTCCGAACTTGGTCGGGTGGAACGGGATCGCGTCGTCGCCTTCAAGCGGGCCTACTCCGAGGATGCCGGGGGCCGTTCCCTCTCGTTGTGTGTCCGCGCAGATACCGTTGGTCTCCGTTGGCGAATCAACGTAGACGGCCCCGGCATCGGCCGCGACCCGGCGCGCGACATCGTTCAGTCCGGCGATGTAGTCCTTGATGAAGTGCACGTCTTCCACGCCCATGCCGCCTGTGGATAGGCAGAGCTTATTCGGGTCGCCGATGATGTCATAGTAACCCACGACCCGGACCTCCGCGTGCGGTGCGCGGCGCTTAACGTCGCGCACAATGTCGAGATACTCCCAGTAGAAATTCTCGTTTGCCTTAGCAATGGCCGGGGCGCCGGAAGCGCATCCCAGGCCCAGGCTATCGGCCTGACGCTTAGCGTCATACAGTGCACGCCATACCTGCGGCGGGTAGGACGACGACGCGTCGACTGCGTTCGGCCGAGAGTGCAGTCCCGTGTATGCGCCTACACACGCCGCCGTCAAAAACATCGCCGAGGGGTTGCCGCCGAAGGTCAGCGTCACCAGATCTGTATCAGGGGTAACGGCGTCGGCCTGCGTCTGCGGGTTAGCGAACGGCACCGGGGTATGTTGCGGCCCCCAGTAGTCCTGAGTGCGTGCCCACGCGCACGTCGCGTCAAGGAACTGGTCGGGCCCGGACAGCCCGAGCCGCCCGGCAAGCTGGCGCGGGTAGTTGTCTTTCGAGCGGATGCACAGCGGGCGGTCGTTCCACTCAAACTGCGAAACCGACCCCACCGCGGCGAAGGAATCCCCGAGTGCGACATACTTCTTATACTGCCCCGGCGCGGGGTCAGCGTGCGCCGGGGATGCCACAACTCCCGCCGCGGTCAGCGCAACTGCTGCCGCGATGGCCGCGGCCTTCCTGATGAATCCCATAGACTCTCCATATCGGATTGATTGTTGAAAATGCCCTTAATATAGTAGTTCCAGGTTATTCGATTGTGAAGTGGCCCCCTATGTGCGTTCCCACACACACGGTCCTAGTGGAAGCCGCTCAGGCTCGAAGACCCCGAGAAGCTCGCTGAGCCGCCCCACCCCCGCGCACCCAAGCGACTCAGCGATCCACCCCACAACCTCGCGCACGCTGCCAATCTCTCGCAATGCCACCGCCCCATCACGCTTGGCCAACCTGTGCCCTTCCGGCGTGACCACCAACGGAACGTGGGCGTAGACCGGCTCCGGGTAGCCCAACAGGTGCGCAAGGTAAGCCTGCGCCGGGGCGGAAAACAACAGATCTTCACCGCGCACCACCTGATCCACGCCTTGTTCACCGTCGTCGACGACGACCGCGAGGTTATAGGCCCAATCCCCCGCCTGTGCCTGGTTGATGCTGCCCCCGCGCCGCAGCACCACGTCATCGACCGGCCCTGTAACCTCCCCGCGGTAGTAATCCCGCACGCGCCACTGCGCGGCCTCCGCCCGCAGACGCAACGACGGCACACGACCCTCGGCGGCGAGCTGGTGGCGTCGATACGCACGCTGCGTGTCATCCAAATCGCGGCACGTGCCCGGGTAGAGCCCGGACCGCGCGTGCGGCGCGCGAGAAGCGTTGCGAATATCACGGCGGGTGCAGTAGCACTCGTAGACCGGAAGGCGACCCAGCGCGTCTGCGTAGAGCTCGCCGCGGTCGGATTGGAAGACCACCGGGGGATCGAACTCGATCCCGATCGCTGCCAAATCCTCTTGCTGGCGGCTTGCCGCAGAGCGGGTGGAGCGCTCGGAATCAATGTCCTCCACCCGTAGATAGAACCTCCGTGCGCTACCCCGCGCAAAGAGCCACGCGAGCACCGCCGTACGCAGGTTGCCCACATGCAGGTCTCCACTCGGCGAAGGCGCGAATCTACCAGCACTCATGGCACTAGGATATGACGGGTGAATCCCACAGTGACCCGCTCCCCGTACCCGATCCTCATCGCCGTGCTCTGCGCGGTGAGCATCGTCTCCAACATCACCGCCCAAAAAGGTGTCGAAATCGGGCCCCTCATTACCGACGGCGCCTTCTACCTCTTCCCCGTCTCCTACATCATCGGCGACGTCCTTGCCGAAGTCTACGGGTTTAGCACCGCCCGGCGCTCAGTGTTCTATAGCTTCGGCGTCTCGCTGCTCGCCATTGTTTGCTTCCAGATCTCCGTGTGGCTGCCCCCGGCCGACTTCTACGACGGGCAAGAGACCTTTGCCACGGTCCTCGGGTTCTTACCAAGGATGCTGCTCGCGGGATTCGCCGGCTACCTCGTCGGACAGATCCTCAACGCCTGGGTGCTGCAGAAGATGAAAGACCGCTTCGGCCCGGCGAACATGTGGGCCCGCCTCATCGGCTCCACCGTCGTCGGCGAATTCGCAGACACGCTGATCTTTTGCGCCATCGCCGCCGGCGTCATCGGAATCGAGACCCCAGGGCAGTTCGCCAACTACGTCATCGTCGGCTTTTTGTGGAAGACCTTCATGGAGATCGTCTTGCTGCCGATTACCTACCCCGTCATCGGTACCGTGCGCCGCGCCGAGCAGCGGCTCGCTCACGACGTCGCCGTGGCGTAGTAGCGCCCCATAAACTCCTCCTTGAACTGCCAGTACGTGCCGTCAGCGATGCGCGCGCGGATGGTATCGACCAGCCGCAGCATGAACTCGAGGTTGTGCATCGTGCACAGCGTCCCGGCTAAGAACTCCTTCGCCTTGAGCAAGTGATGGATGTAGGCCCGGGTGTAATTCTCCGAGACGTAGCCGCCGAATTCCTCGTCCACCCCCGAAAAATCGCGCGTGAACCGCGCCGCGGTGAGGTTGAGCCGACCGTCTAAGGTGTAGACCCCGCCGCGCCGCCCCAGCCGCGTCGGCGCGACGCAATCGAAGGTGTCAACCCCGGCCTCGACGGCAGCAAAAATATCGTCCGGCTCGGAGATGCCCAGTAGGTGGCGGGGCTTTTCCTCCGGCAGCTCCGCGGTGACCCAGCCGACGATGGTGCCCAAGTTTTCCTTCTCCAGCGCGCCGCCGATGCCGAAGCCGCCGAAACCGCGCTTGCCTTCCGCGCGCGCCTGCGCATCGAGCCCAACGAGCCCCCGTGCCGCGGCGCGGCGCAGGTCCTCGTACTGCGCGCCCTGCACCACGCCCCACAGCGATTGGAGCGGCTTGCCCGCCCGCGCCCGGGTGAGCCGATCGTGCTCATCAAGACAGCGCTTCGCCCAGCGGTGCGTGCGCTCGACCGAACGCTCCTGGTAGTTGCGGGTATCAATCAGGGTGGTGAGCTCATCGAAGGCGAACATGATATCGGCACCGAGCTGGTGCTGGATCTGCATGGAGACCTCGGGGGTAAACCGGTGCGCGGAGCCGTCGATGACGCTTTTGAAATCAACCCCATCCTCGTCCACCCGGGCCAGCCGCTCCTTGTGGGCGGCGCGCACCTCGGCCTCGCTGTAGCCGTCCAGGCTCATCGCCAGCACCTTCCTAAACCCCGCGCCCAGGCTCATCACCTGGAAGCCGCCGGAGTCGGTGTACGTGGGGCCGTGCCAGTTCTCGAAAACCGCTAGCCCCCCGGCCTCGTCGACAATCTCGGGTCCGGGCTGGAGGTAGAGGTGGTAGGCGTTGGACAAGATCGCCTGGGCGCCGACCTGGCGCACCTGCTCGGGCGTGAGGGTCTTGACCGTCGCCTTCGTGGCCACGGGAATAAACGCCGGCGTGGCAATATCGCCGTGCGGGGTGCGGATCACCCCGGCACGCCCGCCCGTGCCCGCAAGCCGCGCGGCGATCTCAAAGGTCGTATCCGGCGTGTGCTCAGGCATCGGCCGGCTCCTTGTCTGCGCCTGCGCGGCGTTCAAATTCCGCCTCGAGCGCGGTGCCCTCGACGTCGACCTCCGGCAGCAGGCGGTCGAGCCAGCGTGGCATCCACCACGCGGCGCGCCCGAGGATGAACATCGAGGCGGGCACGAGGGTCATGCGGATAAAGAAGGCGTCGAAAAGCACGGCCACCCCCAACGCAAAGCCGAAGATCTGGATGAACGGCAGCGGCTGATCCACGAACGCGACGAACACCGCGATCATGATAATGGCCGCGGCCGTGACCACGCGTGCCCCCTGAGCAAAGCCCTCTACCGTCGATTCCTCCACGGCGCGCAGCTCCGCGCCCGGCCCGTTTCCACGCGCGCGCAGGTAGTGCTCGCGCATGCGGGTGACAAGGAAGACCTGGTAGTCCATCGCAAGGCCGAAGGTCACGCCGATGAGGAAGATGGGCATGAACGAAATGATCGGCGCGGCGGTGTTGACCAGGCCCAGAAATCCCATTTGGAACACCGCAATGGTCACGCCAAAGGCCGCGCCCACAGAAAGCAGGAACCCCAGCCCGGCCACCAACGGCACCGCGAGAGAGCGGAAAACGACGATGAGCAGCACGATGGCCAAGCCCACCACGATCCCCAGGTAGAGCGGCATGGCGCCTGCGAGCTCTTCGGTGATATCCATCTGCACCGCGGTCAGGCCCGTCAGGCCGATCGCAACCCCGGTCGCGTCCTCGACGCGCTGGCCGGTCTCCCGCAGCCCGTGCGCCACGTCGAGGGTGAACTCCTCCTCCGGGCCCGCCGTCGGTGTTGCCGCGATCTGGGCCGCCGTGAGATCGTCGTTCACCGCGACGAGCTGGGCGTGGCGCACGCCGATGACGGACTTCGCCTCACCCACCGTGTAGAGGAACGAGGCGAGCGCCGCCTTTTGGGCCTGACCGCCGACCTCGTCCGGGATCGCATCGACGTACGGGCGCAGGATCTCGGCGTCGGGGTTGACTCCGTGCGCGTCGACCACGACGAGGAACTGGCCGTTGATGCCGGGGCCGAAGCCCTCGGCGAGCAGGTCGGCCGACTTGCGCTGGGTCGTATCCAGGTTCGAGGTCGTATCCGCCGGCAGCGCCATTTGCAGGCTGAGCACCGGGATGGAAAGGGCGCCGAGCCCGAGAACAACCACCGCCATGGCGACGGCCGGGAAGCGCTTGACCAGGCCCACCCAGCGCCGCCCGAGAGAAGCCACCGCGAGGTCCTTGCCCGGCCGCTTCCCCGGCCCAGGGTTGCCCGCCACGCCCGGGATCTTCGCCCCAAACGAGCGCTCGCCCCACGCCCCCAAGAGCGCCGGGATGAGGGTGAGCGCGATGAGGACGGAGATGGCGACCGTCACGGCGGCAGAGAGCCCCATCCAGGTGAGGAACTCAATTCCCGCCAGGGACAGGGCGACGAGCGCGGTAAAGACGGTCAACCCGGCGAAGACGACCGAAGAGCCGGCCGTGCCCGTGGCCATGCCCGCGGCGTCCGGGCCGCTCAGGCGGGCGCGCTCCTGGCGGAAGCGCGAGAGGATAAACAGCGCGTAGTCAATGCCCACGGCCAGCCCGATCATCACCGCGAGGACCGGGGTGATCTCGTTGAGCTCGGTGAACCTCGTTGCCACCACAATGAGCAGCGCGCCGATGCCCACTCCGATCACCGCGGTGACCACGGGCATTGACGCCGCGACGAGCGAGCCGAAGGTAATCATGAGCACCAACAGCGCCACCCCGAGGCCGATGAGCTCGCTGGTGGTCTTGATCTCCAGCGGGTCACCGAAGCCGGGCCCGCCCGCCTCCACCGTCAGCCCGGCGTCGCGCGCCAGCTGCATCGCCTCGCTGACCACGTCGCGGTCGGCCTGCGGCACCGTCAGCGCGGAATCGGCCCCGAAGTTGAATACCGTATAGGCGATCCGCGCGTCGTCGGAGACCATGCGCACGTTGTAGGCGTCCTGCTTCGCCGACTCTTCCGGCATCCCCATCCGGGTCATCTGCTCGACGATCGTGCGGGTAATCTCCTCGTTGACCTTCACCGGGTTACCAAAACGCTCGGTGCTGGTGATGCCCTCGAGGTTATCCCGGATGTAGCCCACCGCGCGATCCATCGCGGCCATGTTCTCCGGCGAATCCAGCCTCTCCCCCTCCGGCGCAGCGAAGACGAGGTTGACGCTCGGTGCAGTAGAGACATCTCCTGCGCCGGGGAAGTTTTCCTGCAGGCTCTCCAGCGCCGCGATGGACGGCGTGCCGGAGATGGAAAATTCCGAGGTAAACGGCTTCGCCAGCGCAAAGCCCGCCCCGGCCGTGCCCGCGAGGAGCAGCAGCCAGGCTACGATGACGCGCCACCGGTGCAGGTAGGACCACCGGCCCAGGTTGAACAGAATCTTCGCCATGTTGCCCGTCCTTACACTCTCTCTGGCGTCGTCTACGCCCCGCCTATCTTATAGGCGGCATGGACAAAGCCCCCGACCTCATCCGATCGGGGGCTTGTTGTCTACGTGGCGGTAGCGGCGGGATTTGAACCCGCGGTGGTTTTACCCACACTCGCTTTCGAGGCGAGCACCTTCGGCCGCTCGGACACGCTACCGCAGATAAGAGTAACGGGTAGGTGTGTGCGCGACCAAATTGCCTCCGCCGCGGAGGTAATTCCTACTTGTCGTCCTCGCGGGCGTCCTTGAGCTTGCCGGCAACCTCGTTGACCTTGTCCTTCACGGCGTCGCCCACCTCGGAGGCCTTCTCGCGGATCTGGCCGCCGAGCTGGTCGGCCTTGCCTTCGTTCTCGAGGGACTTATCGCCAGCGACCTCGCCGAGGCCCTCCTTGATGTTGCCCTTGAGCTGGTCTGCTTTGCCTTCGAATGCCATGGTGAAATCCTCTCGTAGATGAATGTTTGTCTTCACCCCACCGTAGCAACGCCCGCCCGCCCCGTGGGTAACAATTAGGTGTCAGATCGACGCAAACGCCCAAAGAATCCCGTGAGGATCGCCGCGGTTTCCTCCTCACATACCCCGCCGCGGACCTGCACCCTGTGCACGTGGGCGGGGTCGCGCAGGGCATCGAGGACGGAGCCCACGGCCCCCGTCTTCGGCTCGAACGCACCGAAGACCAGGCTCTCGACCCGCGCGCCGAGGATCGCGCCGGCGCACATCGTGCACGGCTCTAAGGTGACCACGAGCTCGCAGCCATCGAGGCGCCAAGTGCCCAGTGCCCGTGCGGCCGCGCGCAGTGCTTCGACCTCGGCGTGGGCGGTGGGATCGCAGTTCGCGTGACGACGATTCACACCCCGCCCCACCTCTCGCCCTGACGCGTCGAAGACCACGGCGCCGACGGGGACGTCGCCACGCGGAGTGCCCCTGGCCACCTCGATGGCGCGCGCCATCCGCCCACGGGCGACGCGCTCGGCGGCAGAAAGCGCGCTAGCCAAGCGCCCGCGACGGGCCCGGCCGCACGATGAGGACGTAGTCCTCCTCGAAGGTCGACGCGATGTGCTCACTCATGCCGTTTAGCGTAGTCCCCCGCCCCGGGGCAGAAGTGTGTAAGACTTGTCACCGTGACGACTCCTCTTGATGACCAGCGAAACTACCGCCTCCCGCCGGTCTGCATCCTTGGCCTCGGGCTCATCGGCGGATCCATCATGCGCGACCTCGCCGCGCGCGGCGAGCGGGTCTACGGCTACAACCGGTCGCGCTCGGGGGCGTACGCGGCGAACAAGGAGGGTTTCGACGCCTCCACGGACCTTTCAGCCACGCTCGACCGCGCCGCGGGCGACGAGGCCTTGATCATCATCGCCGTGCCCATGTCCGCCGTGGAATCCATCCTCGACAACATCGCGGCCCGAGCCCCGCACTGCGGGATTACCGACGTCGTCAGCGTGAAAAAGCCGGTATACGACCTCGTGCGATCCCGCGGCCTCGCGCCACGCTACGTCGGCGGCCACCCCATGTCCGGCACCGAAAACTCAGGCTGGAACGCCTCCCACGTCGGGCTGTTCGAGCGAGCGGCCTGGGCGGTGGCCTACGACTGGGCGGCGGAGCGCACGGACGCCGGCGAGCCCGTCGACCCCTCCTGGACGACCCTGTTCGCACAGGTCTGCACCCTCGCGGCGCTCTCCGGGGCGGAAGCCGTACCGGTGACCGTTCATCACCACGACGAGGCCGTCGCCCGCGTCTCGCACCTACCGCACGTCATCGCGGAGTCCCTCGCCATCGTCGGAGACCACGGGGGGACGCTCGCCCAGTCTCTCGCCGCGGGCTCGTTTAAGGGCGCGACCAGGGTTGCCGGGACGGATCCCGAGCTCGTGCGCAACATGTGCGAGACCAACGCCGAGGCGCTCGTGCCCGTGCTCGACGAGTTCATCTCGCTGCTCGGCAGCGCCCGCACGGCCCTCGCCGGCGACACCCCGACGGTCAAGGCGCTCTCCGAGGCGGGCAACCGGGCCTTCGTGCGCATGACGGCGCGCTCCGGGGCCCGGCGCGAATCCGTCTCCCCCGTGCGCATCTCCTCCCGCCCCGTCATGCGCGTCCACCCCGGTGCGCCAGGATGGGTGGGCCAGCTCAAGCAGATCGAGGACCTAGGCGGCCGCGTCGAGGTGTTCTAGGCAGATGCGCCTCAACCCGGACGGGTAAGAATGCGCCCGGAGCGTCATTTTTTGGGCATTCTTACCCGTCCGGGTTTACCCTCAATGGCACGGGGCGCACACGCAAAACCCCCAGGCCGTAGCCCGGGGGAGAAAATTGTGCGCCCGGAGGGATTCGAACCCCCAACCTTCTGATCCGTAGTCAGATGCTCTATCCGTTGAGCTACGGGCGCTTGCAACGTGTTAGAACATTACACGGCCCATAGAAACACACCAAAACGGCAGTTCAACGGCTAGATTCCGAGCACGGACTTGGCCATGAGGAAGTAGATGATCAGCCCCGTGGCGTCGCAGAAGGTCGAGATGAACGGGTTGGAAAACACCGCGGGGTCCGCGCCGACCTTCTTGGCCACAATCGGCATGAGACCGCCGACGGTGGCAGAGATGGTGCAGATCAACAACAGGGTGGCGCCGATGACGGCACCAATCCCGAGGCCGTAGAAGGCCGTGGCAAGGGCGAAGCCGAGTGCTCCGAGCACGGCGCCGAGGGTAAACCCCACGCGGACCTCGCGCCACATGACTCTGAGGATGTCGCCTGCTCGGACGTCGCCAAGCGCGAGTGCCCTCGTGACCGTGGTGGCGGCCTGGTTTCCCGTGTTGCCGCCCGTGCCCGTGAGCAGTGGGATGAACAGGGAGAGAACGACGGCCTTCTCCAGCGTCGATTCGAAGACATCGAGGACCTGAACGGTGAGGATTGCGGAGAGCGCCAGCACGAGCAACCACACAATGCGGCTGCGCACGAGCCGGATCACCGGGGTGGTGAGGTAGGGCTGCCGCAGCGCCTCGGAGGCGCCCATGCGCGCCGAGTCCTGTGTGTTTTCCCCCTCGACGACGTCGTGGGCCTCGTCGTAGGTGAAGATGCCGATGAGGCGGTTGTCATCATCCACCACGGGAACGGCGAGGCGGCCCGAGGCCAAAAGCCAACGCGCGGAGTCCTCGAGTTCGTCGCCGGAGTGGAACACGCTCGCCGCCTCCATCACCGCGGAGACTCGCGCGTCCTCCCCGGCGGCGAGCATGTCGCGCAACCGCAGCACCCCGCACACCACGCGGTCGGCGTCGACGACGGGGACGGTGTAGATCGTCTCAAAGCTGTCGATGCCGCGACGTAGCTCTTCGAGCACCTCCCCCGCCGTCATCTCGGGGTAGACGACGGGAACCTTCGGCGACATGCGGCGCCCGACGGTGCCCTTTTTGTACCCGAGCACGACGGAAGTGACGCGCTGGTCATCCTCGTCGAGCTCGCGCACGAGCCGCTCGGCTATTTCCGCCGGGAGGTGATCGAGCAGTGCGACGCGATCTTCCGCCCCGAGCGCGCCGAAGTAGTTCACCACATTCTCCCCGCCGAGCGCGCGAACCACGGCGGCCTGGTGGGCTGGGCCGAGTGCGTCGAAGACGTGGGAGGAGCGCTCCGGTGGCAGCAGCCGCAGGATTTTCGCGCCGCGCGTGGGGTCAGTGCGCGAGATCTCCCCGACGAGCTCGCGGTGGCCCATGCCGGCGAGCTGCCGCTGGATCCGCGCGAGTTCGTCCGCGCTCGGACCGCCGCGCATGTTGAGCGAGACCACCTTAACGCTGCCCCCGGCTGGCGAAGGACTCCAGCGCCGCCGGCGATCCGGCAACAACGATGAAATCGGTCGCCGAGAGCACGTCACCGCTGCGCAGCGGGGACCAGCTGCCATCGCCCTCGCGCACCGAGACGAGCTGCACGTCATGGCTGTCCCACACCTTGGCGATGTCGAGGGGCCGGCCCACGATCGACGGCGGCGGGGCGAGCCGGGTCACGCCGTAGTCCGGTGCGATCTCGGCGAAGTCGCGGAAGCGGCCGCCGAGCAGGTGCGCGACCCGGCGGCCCGTGTCACGCTCCGGGCGGATGACGTGGTGCACGCCGATCTGGGTGAGGATGCGCCCGTGCGCCTCCGAAGTCGCCTTCGCCCAGATGTCGCTCACGCCCATCTCCACGAGGTTGGACGCGGTGAGGATGGACGCCTCCAGGTGGGTGCCGATGGCGAGGACCACCCGCTCTACCTCGTGGACGCCGAGCTGGCGCAGGGCCTCCGGGTCGGTGGAATCGGCGCACACGGCGTCGGTAAGGTAGTGCGCCTGCTCGCGCACGAGCTTCTCGCTGGAGTCCATGCCAAGCACCTCGACCCCGTGGGCCATGAGCTCGGTGGCCAGCGACGCGCCGAAGCGCCCCAGGCCGATGACGACGACGGGCGGGATGTCGATCTTGGGCTTCGGCCCACCGAATCCCTTAAAAACGTTAGCCAATGAAGGGCCTTTCCTCTGGGTAGCGGTAACGGCGGCTCACCGCCCTCGCGGCCAGGGCGGCAACGAGCGTGGTCGGGCCAACGCGGCCGAGGTACATGATGAGACACAGGATAACCTGCGATGGGGCAGACAGGCTCGCCGTGATCCCGGTAGAGAGCCCGACGGTGGCAAACGCGGAGACCACCTCGAAGTTGACCTGGTCGGCGGTGAGGTCTGGGTCGAAAATCCGCAGCCCGGCGATACCCGCGGTGACCACCGCGATGCCGGCGAACGTCAGGGAGAGGGCCTGGCGGGTCACGGTGCGCGGCAGGCTGCGGTGCCCAATGGAGGTCTCCTCCCGCCCGAGGAACTCCGCAGCCATCGCGGCCGCGAGCACGCAGGCGGTGGTGACCTTCACGCCGCCGGCGGTGCCGGCGGAACCGCCGCCGATAAACATCAACACGTCCGTGCCCATCAGCGTGATGGGGTGTACATCGGCGTAGTCGATGGAGTTAAACCCCGCCGTGCGCGGTGAGGCACCGGCGAAAAACGCGTTGAGCAGCTTCTGGCCCAGCGGCATGCCCGCTAGCACCCCGTTCCACTCGGCGGTGGCTACCAGCGCCGTTCCAGCAATCAGCAGCAGCGCCGTGCCCGCCAGCGTCATCCGCGCCGTGATGGAAATGCGGTGGACCTCGGCCCGCCCCCGGCGAGCCAGGCGCAGGATCTCCGCCCACACCGGGAAGCCAAGCCCGCCGCCGATGAACGCGGCGGCCAGCGGCATGAGCACCCAAAAGTCTGCGGCGTAGGGGATGGCGTTGTCGGTGTTCGTACTAAAACCCGCGTTATTGAACGCGGAAACGGAGTGGAACACGCCCTCCCACAGGGCGCGACCCGGGGAGTGGCCGTAGGCGAAGATGAAGCGAAGCGCCAGCGTGAGCGCCACCAGCGCCTCCGCCACGAGGGTGAACAGCAGGGTAAAGATCAGCGTGCGGCGGATCCCGTCCGCCGTGATCGGGCGCCCTTCGGCGGCAGAGGTCTTGCGCGTTTTAAAGCTCACGCGCCCGGTGAGAAGCAGCCCGGAGAGCGAGGCAAGCGACATGATGCCCAGGCCGCCGAGCTGGATGAGCGCCAGGATGATCGCCTGGCCTATCGGCGTCCAGTATGTGGCGGTATCCACGACGATGAGCCCGGTGAGCGAGACCGCCGAGGTCGCCGTGAACAGCGAGGGCAAAAACGGTGCCCACTGCGGGCCAGCGGTGGAAAACGGCATCATGAGCAGCAGCGTGCCCACGAGAATGAGCGCAAGGAAGACGATCGCCGTCAGCCGCGCCGGCCCGAGAAACCCCGGGGAGGGTTGTAGTTTCACGAGCGCACAGCATAGACGCGCGGGGCGAGAAGCAAAACCCCCACCGCATAGAAGGTGGGGGCATAAGCACTGGCGGAGACGACAGGATTTGAACCTGCGGCCCTCCGCAAAGAGGGCAACTCCTTAGCAGGGAGCCCCATTCGGCCACTCTGGCACGTCTCCAGACCTTTTGCATACTACCCAACGCCCGGGCTTGGAACCAAATACACTGATGCGCATGATCCGTCCCGACATCGCCTCGATTCCCCCGTACGCGCCCGGCAAGGCGTTCCCCGACGCGGTGAAGCTCTCGTCGAACGAGTCGGCCGAGGGCCCGCTGGAGGAGGCGGCGGAGGCCATGGCAGCCGCTGCGGCCGGAGCCAACCGCTACCCCGACATGTTCGCCGTCGAGCTGCGCGAGACACTCGCGGCGCACCTCGGGGTGGAGGCGTGCGAGGTCGCGGTGGGCAACGGCTCCTCGGCGCTGCTCCAGCAGCTCGTGCAGGCGACCTGCACGGCGGAGAACAACGTCATCTACGCCTGGCGCAGCTTCGAGGCCTACCCGATCTTTTTGCAGGTCGTGGGCGCGAAACCCCGGCCGGTTCCCATTGACCGCGACGGCAGGCACGACCTCGACGCGATGGCCGCGCTCATCGATGAGGCGACCTCGCTGATCTTCGTGTGCACGCCAAACAACCCTTCCGGGCAGGTCATCACCAACGCCGAGTTCGATGCCTTTATGGCCAAGGTCCCGCCGCGGGTCACGGTCGCCCTCGACGAGGCCTACTTCGAGTACAACCGCGACGAGGACGCGGTCGTGGGCACCGAGGCGATCCGCCGCTACCCCAACGTCGTCGCTTTGCGCACGTTTTCCAAGGCCTACGGGCTCGCCGGGGTGCGCGTGGGCTACGCGTTCGGGCGGCGCGAGCTTATCGACGCCCTCAGCAAAGTCGCCATCCCCTTCCAAGTCAGCTCGGTGGCCCAGGCCGGGGCGATCGCCTCCCTCGGCGCCCCCGAATCGCTGGCACAGCGCACGGGAGAGACCATCGCCGTGCGCGATGAGGTGGCAGACCGCATCGGGGCGGCGCGCAGCGAGGCCAACTTCGTGTGGCTGCCTGGGGTGGATGCGGCGTCGATAAGCGAAAGGCTCGCCGCTGAGGGCGTTGTTGTGCGCGCCTTCCCCGAGGGCCTGCGGGTGACGGTGACAAACCGTGAGGAAGCGGAGCAGTTTTTGCGCGCCTGGGACGCGATCCACAGCTAGAGTTGGACGCATGACGCAACTGCCCCGCCCCGACATCGACCCCGACGGCCTGCTCGAATACTCGGTCGTCTTTACCGACCGCTCGCTCAACCACATGTCGCGCAAGTTCATCTCCGCGGCCCAGGAGCTGCTCGGCATCCTCACCGAAACTTACGGAGCCGAGACCGTAGCGCTCATCCCGGGCGGGGGCACCGGGGCGATGGAGGCGGTCGCCCGCCAGCTCGCCACGGGGAAGAAGGTGCTGATTATCCGGCAGGGCAACTTCACCTACCGCTGGAGCCAGATCATCGAAAAAGACCAGATCACCGACCAGGTCAAGGTGCTCAACGCCGTGCCCACCGACGACTCCGAGCGCCCCGCTTACGCCCCTCCCGCGCTTGACGACGTCCGCGCCGCCATCGCCTCCTTCCAACCCGACCTGGTGGTCACCGCCCACACCGAGACCGCCTCCGGCACCACGCTCGGACCCGACTACGTCACGGTCTTAGGCGCAGCAGCCCACGACGCCGGCGCACTGTTCGTCCTCGACTGCATCGCCGCCGGCGCGGACTTCACCAACATGCGGGAGGCGGGCGTGGACGTGCTCGTCTCCGCGCCGCAGAAGTCCTGGTCGGGCTCCCCCGCGACCGGCTACGTCATGCTCAGCGCCGCCGGGCGCGCAGCGGTCGTTGCCAGCGAATCGACCTCCTTTACCCTGGACCTCAAGCGCTGGCTGGAGATCTTCGAGGGCTACCGCGACGGCGTGGCGGCCTACCACTCCACCCTGCCGACCGACACCATCGTGCACAACCTCGAGGTGATGAAGGAATCCCTCGCCATCGGCCTCGACACCCTTGCCCAGCGCCAGGTCGAGCTCGGCCGCGCCGTGCGCGAGGGCGCCTACGCCCGCGGCTACACGTCCGTGGCCGCCGAAGGTTTCGAGTCCAACGGCGTCGTGGTGCTCTACGCCGATACCCCTGAGCTGAAGTCCGGTGCGGCGCTCAAGCCCTTCGGCGTGCAGATCGCAGCCGGCGTCCCCCTCGTCATCGGCGAGGGCGAGGACTTCTCCACCTTCCGCATCGGCCTGTTCGGCCTGGACAAGTGGGCAGACCCCCAGGCGGCGGCGCAGCGCATCCTGGGCGCGCTGGATCGGGTGTAGGGATTGGCGGAGACGGCGGGATTTGAACCCGCGGAGGTGTGACCCTCGCCGGTTTTCAAGACCGGTGCATTCGGCCGCTCTGCCACGTCTCCAGTAGGGCAGATTCTACCCACGGTCCCACTCCGGCCGTTAATCTGGGGCGCCATGAAGGCAATCACGCTCGCTAACCCGGACGATCCGCGCTCGCTCTCGCTTGTCGACGCCCCCGCCCCCGCCCCCGCAGACGACGAGGTCGTGGTCGAAGTCGCCGCCGCGGGCGTCAACCGCGCCGATCTCATGCAGGCCAAGGGGATGTACCCGCCGCCGCCCGGCGAGCCAGAGACCATGGGTCTCGAGTGCGCAGGGACTGTCGTGGGCACCGGCGAGGAGGTCGGCTGCCTGCTCGCCGGCGGTGGCTACGCCGAGGTCGCCGCCGTGCCGCGCGGCCAGCTCACCCCCGTCCCCGCGGGGCTATCGCTGGTGGAGACCGCCAGCATCGTCGAGGTGGCGTGCACGGTGTGGGCGAACCTCGGCATGCTCGCCGGCGTCCGCGAGGGCGAGCGCGTCCTCGTCCACGGCGGCGCGGGTGGCATTGGCTCTTTTGCCATCCAGCTGCTCGCAGCGCTCGGCTGCGAGGTGGCCACCACCGCAGGCAGCGCCGAGAAGCTGGAGTACTGCCGCCGCCTCGGCGCCGATATTGCCATCAACTACAACGAGGCCGACTTCGCAGAGGAGCTCGAGGGCTCCTGCGATGTGATCTTGGACGTCGTTGGCGGGCCATACCTCGAGCGCAACGTGCGCAGCCTCGCTATCGGGGGCCGCCTGGTCACGATAGCGGTCCAGGGCGGGCCGAAGGGCACGCTCAACCTGGGCAGGATGATGCCGCGCCGACAGTCGGTGCACGCCACCACCCTGCGCTCACGGCCGCGCGAGGACAAGGCCAGAATCGTGGCCAGCACCGTCGATGCCGTGTGGCCGCTGATCGAAAGCGGGGCGATCAAACCGACGGTGAGCAAGACTTTCCCGCTTGCCCACGCCGCCCGCGCACACGACTTTCTCGAGTCGGGAGAGCACACCGGCAAGGTGGTGCTCATCCCTTAAGCGAGCGAGGCGACGGTGCGGATGAGCTGGTCAATGTCGGCGGAGGTGTTAAACGGGCTGAGCGAGACGGTCACCGCTCCCCCGAGCTCGTCGACACCCATGTCCTCCGTCAGCGGGGAGGGCGGGGTCAGCGTGGCGACGATCCCGTGCGCCAGCAGGCGCTGGTAGACCGTCTCCGCAGGCACCCCGACTACCCCGAAGGACAGCCGCGCGATGCGGTCAATCTCCGTCTGCGTCTCCGCGGCGGCCTCCCCAGAGACTCCCACGATGTGGACCGCGGGCAGGGTGCCCAAGAAGGTGTGCAGGTCGTCCCGGAGGCCGTTGAGGTAGCGCGCGGCCTCGCCCATGGAGGTGGCCAGGCGGTGGCGGCGCGACGCACGCCCCGCCGGGGCATCATGGAAGGAGGCGTAGTGGTCGACGGTGGCGGCCACCCCGCCGGCCAGGCCGGGAGAGATTCCCAGCGAGAGCTTCTCCGCCCCGCGGGCACCCGGGCGGGTGATCGATTCAAGACGGGCAAACATCGCGGCGTCGCGGAATACCAGCGCCGCAATCTCCGGCCCGCCCATCTCTTTCAGATCGACCGCGACGATGTCGGCGCCCCACTCATCGAAGCTAATGGGGCGGTAGGGGGCGTACGCAGAGGCGTCGACAAGCACCCAGGCCCGCGATTGCGCGCGCACCGTCTCCACGATCTCCGCCACGGGGGCGATCACGCCGAGGTGCGGGTGGGCGGCCGGCACGGAAACCAGCCGCGTGGCGCCGTCGACTAGATCCATGTACTGCCAGCCCGGCAGCTCGCCGGTGGCCAGATCGGCTGCCGCCCAGCGCACATCCGCGCCCGTCCGCAGCAAGGCGGAGGTCAGCTCGACGCGGTCGACGTTGTTGAGCACGATCGTCGAGGCGCGGCGCACGAGCGGGCGTATCGACGCCGCCAGGGACGCGTAAAGATATGGAAGGCTCGGCCCGAGCACCACGCGGTCCGGGGTGGCCCCGACGAGATCGGCGACGGCGACGGCGGCGTCGACAAGCAAGCCCGTCCCCTCCGCGGCCCCCGAGAACTGCTTGGCGTGAGAACCCCCCGCCGGCTCGGGAGTGGAAACCACCGGAGAGATGCGGAAAGAACGCGCCACGGCCGCCGATACCCGCTCGGGCACCTGCGGGCAATCGTGCGCATTGAAGTAGATCCAGCCGTCGGATAGGGAGGTATAAAGGCCGCGCACGCTGGGAACATCGTAACCCACGCCCCACCTCCTTAACGCCCAAGCCGCGCCGATAGACAACGCTACCAATTATGCACACGCCCACCCCACAACGCACATCACCAGCACCACCCCGGTACCCTCCAAGATGTGCAGGACAACCACCAGCAACGAGAGCGCTTGCTTAGCCACGTCACCCGCATGACCAGCGACGGGAGCGCCGACACGCCCCCTTCGACGTCGAAGACCTTCCGCACAGCGTTTCGCGACCTCGGCCGCGGCTGGAGCCAATCCGAGCTCTGGCTCCAGCTCGGCTGGCAAGACATCAAGCAGCGCTACCGCCGCAGCGTGCTTGGGCCTTTGTGGATCACCATCGCCACCGGCGTCATGGCGCTGGCCCTCGGGCTGCTCTACTCCATGCTCTTCCAGATCTCGGTGCGCGAGTTCCTCCCCCACGTCACCGTCGGCTTCATAGTCTGGGGCTTTATCGCCGGCTGCATCAAGGATGGCTCAAACGTCTTCATCGAAAACGAGGGGTTGATCAAACAACTCCCCTCCGCGCTGTCCGTCCACGTCTACCGCCTCGTATGGCGCCAGCTGCTCTTCCTCGCGCACAACATGGTTATCTGGGTCCTGCTGGTGCTCATTTTCCGGATCCCGCTGACGTGGAATACCCTGCTGGCTATCCCGGCGCTGGCGCTGCTGGTTATCAACGGCGTGTGGGTGACCATGCTCTTCGGCGTCATCGCCACCCGCTTCCGCGACGTCGCGCCGCTGCTCGAATCCCTCGTCCAGCTGCTGTTCTACGTCACCCCTATCGTCTGGACCACCCAGACCCTTCTCGAGCAAGGCGGCGAAGTCGCCCAGCGCGCCCGCATCGCCGAGCTCAACCCGCTCTACCACTACCTCGAGATCGTCCGCGGCCCGCTCATCGGGCTCGAGGTGCCCGCCTACCACTGGGGCATCGTCGGTGCCTGCACCATCGCCGGCCTCCTCGCCGCCGTGCTCGTGATGCGCCAGTGGCGCTTCCGCGTCCCGTACTGGGTTTAAGGAGTAAATCGTGGTTTCCATCGACACCTACAACGCCTGCGTCGACTTCCCCATCTTCGACGCGAAATCGCGCTCGCTGAAAAAGGCCGTCGTCTCCACCGCCGGCGGTGCAATCGGGCGAAACGCCTCCAACACCGTCGTCGTCGAAGCGCTCAAAGACATCAACCTCCACCTGCGCGAGGGCGACCGCGTCGGCCTCGTCGGCCACAACGGCGCCGGTAAATCGACGCTGCTGCGCCTGCTCTCCGGGATCTACGAGCCGACACGGGGGGTGGCGCGGGTGCGCGGGCGCGTCGCTCCCGTCTTCGACCTGGGGGTGGGCATGGACCCGGAGATCTCGGGCTACGAAAACATCATCATCCGCGGGTTGTTTTTGGGGCAGTCGCGCCGCCAGATGAAAGCCAAGATCGACGAAATCGCCGAATTCTCAGAGCTCGGAGACTACCTCGACATGCCGCTGCGCACCTACTCCACCGGCATGCGGGTGCGCCTCGCCCTCGGGGTGGTCACCTCCATCGAGCCCGAGATCTTGCTTCTCGACGAAGGAATCGGCGCCGTCGATGCCGCCTTCATGGCCAAGGCCCGCGTCAAGCTCGCCGAGATGGTCGAGCGCTCCGGCATCCTCGTCTTCGCCTCCCACTCCAACGACTTCCTAGCCCAGCTATGCACCACCGCCCTGTGGGTGGACAAGGGCGAGATCAGGCAGGCCGGCCTCGTCTCCGACGTGGTTACCGCCTACGAGGGGCCGGAGGCCGGGGGGTATGTCGCCGAGTTGGTGGAGAGGTTCCACGGGATGTAGGGGTGGCTTTGGCTGGTGCGCCACGCGTGACACCAACGACCACCCCTGCGTCACCGATGTCACTATCCCCAGGACACCACGCAGCGACCTGCCACCGATGTCACCCACCCACCGCCGCGCGTGACACCAACGACCACCCCTGCGTCACCGATGTCACTATCCCCAGGACACCACGCAGCGACCTGTCACCGATGTCACCCACCCACCGCCGCGAGCAATCGCCGTAGGCGAGAGGGCAACTCTGGAAGAGTCCCCGCGGAGAATCGGAGGACGGTCCACCCTTGGGCCGTAGCCTCGAGGTTGATGAGGGAATCCTTCTGCCGCTGTTGATACTCCCAATGGTGCTGCCCGTCGTACATGAGTCCGATCTTGGGCTCGAGAAGGGCAAGATCGAAAACTGTGATGAGTTGAGTGCCTAGCAGAAGGGGGTGCTGCTCGCGTAGCGTGAGGTTGAAATCTGCGGCTATGTCCACTGTCATTAAGCGCATTTCAGTCTCCTTGGGCGAATCTGCGTGGGCGCTCGAGAGCCGCAAAACCTTCTCTACCCACCTCTTGCTGACGCGCCTGCGACAAGCCAGTTTGATTTCTTCAGGCGAGACTCCGAGGTGGCGCCTCGAGGCGTCGATAAGCTGCACGGCGGGTAACTGCTCGAGGCTCTTTAAGGCTTGGGCCGTCGCAACGGCCGGGGAAGCGACGCGGAAGGGGTAGCCGTGAACTGACACAGTCCACGCCTCCGTCGCTTTGCAGCCGCGCCGTGTCACCGTCGGCGTGCACGGCCCACCTATCGAGTTCGATGCTACGGGGGCAACGAGGGTCGTATCGTGCCCTTCGGCCAAATGGGGCAATCCGTAGACTGCCAAAGCGCTGTAGCCGGTAATGATGCTGGTGGGATGCTCGATGGCGTTCGCCAAAGCACGCGCAGCGGCGGGCGCTGCGTAGCGCACTCCGCGCGGGTGCAATTTCGCCTGCAGCTCGACGGCCCAGTCCGGCCGCAGAGATTCCGGAGGAACGTACCGGCGCGTGGAAATCTGGACGTATCCCGGGCCCGGGTGTTGGGTGATGCCCCACGAGTCGCCAAGGGGCATGCCGTTGAAAGGTCTCATACTTCATTAGAGTCCCGCTCGGCCCCCAACGGTTCCCCTCGTGCACAATGAAGTGTATGGACACGACCCTGGACCCAAACGGCACGACCGCGGCCGTGATTGTCACCCATAACCGCGTCGAGCTCTTGCGCCACTCGCTCACCATGGTGGCCGAGCAGACGCACCGGGTGGACTGGATCATCGTGGTGGACAACGGGAACCAGCCGGAAGTACGAGAGCTGCTCGAGGCGCTATGCCCCGAGCGCGGCGTCTACCTCCCCTCGAAGACCAACCTCGGCGGCGCCGGCGGGTTCGCCTACGGCTTCCTGCACGCCCTCGCTCTCGGGGCGGACGCTATCTGGTGCGCCGACGACGACGGCCGACCCGCCGATGACAACGTCCTCGCGGAGCTCTACCGAGTAGCCACGAGAGAAGGCCTCGCGGAGGTCAGCCCGATCGTGGCCAATCTCGAGGATCCAACCAAGCTCGCCTTCCCGTTACGGCAGGGGCTGACCTGGAAACGCGAGACCAGCGAATTGGAGGGCGACTTTCTCCCCCAGTACGCCTCCCTGTTCAACGGCGCCCTGATCAGCGCAAAAGCAATGGAACGCATCGGGGTGCCCGACTACCGGCTATTCATCCGCGGCGATGAGGTGGAGTACCACCGTCGATTAGCGCAATCGGGCCTGAAATACGGCACCGCGCTTACCGCCTACTACCTCCACCCCGACGGATCCAGCGAGTTCCACCCCATCATGGGCGGGCGCGCCCACGCGCAGTGGCCCGACAACGAGACGAAGCGCTACTTCACCTACCGCAACCGCGGCTACATCATCAACCAGCGCGGAATGCGGGCGATGAAACTACAGGAAGTCGTGCGTTTCGGGTGGTTCTTCCTCGTGCAAAGGAAAAACCCGCAGGAGTTCACAAAGTGGCTCACGCTACTGCGGATGGGGGCGCGGGAGGATTTTCGGCGTCCTTAAACGCGCGCGGTTCGGCAGACGAGACGATCTTCGTCTCCGCCCGGAAGATCAGGCGGCGCTGCAGGGCAAAGTTGGTCACGGTGGCCACGCCCTGGGCGATGATGAAGGAGATGCCGTCCTTCCACGGGTTGACAAATCCGAGCGCTGCGAGCGGCGGTTCCGTCACGGCGTAGAGCAGCAGCTGCACGCCGAAGGTCGCCCCGTAGAGGATGAACACCGCCCCCGCCTTCTTGGCGCTGACCTTGGCTTGGAAGGCGAACTTGGAGTTGAGCAGGTAGGCGATCAGGGTGCCGAAGCACCAACCGATCGCCTTGGCCGGCATGCGCCCGAAGGGAGAAGTCAGGAGGTACGTGATCCCAAAATCGACCACCGCGCAGCCCACGCCGATGATGACGAAGGGGATTAGCTGGCTCAGCAAAGAGGCTTTTTGGGAAGGCACGGGCGATAATCCTACCCGCGCAAAAGCGCTCTGTAGACATCGAGACGCGCCACCGGGGCGTGCGCGCCGGCCCCGTAGGCACCGAGCGCGGCGAGGCGCACGAGCGAGCCGGCGCATAGTTCGCGCACGTCGCGGGCCCGGTAGCCGGTGTGGCCGAGGGCGGCGAAGGTGGCTTCGATGACGGTGTCGGTCGTCTCGGCGTCGGCAAGGCAGGCGAGCGCGAGCACGACCGTGTAGAAGGCATCGCGGCCGAGCGGGGTGCGTTCCCTGGGCACCTCGCTTATCGACGCCCCCTCCACCCGCCCCAGGTCCACCGCCTTGAGCAGGAGCACATAGTCGTACATGCCGGAGCGCTCGACGATGTCGCGCACCTCCGGGCGGGCCTGGGCGAGCACGGCGCGGGCGGAGTCGTCGCCAATGAGCTCGCGGTTGATCTCGTCGATCCGGAACTCCGCGCCGGCGAAGTCGCCCGCACCGGCGACCACGACGGCGGGCGGGGTGTTGTCGTCGCGCGGGTAGGCCTCGACGAGCTCGAGTTCGAACTGCCACAGCCCCCAGTGGTAGAAGATCGTGGTGCGCGCCCCAGAGAGGGCCTCGCCCAGGGTGGTCTCCCCGTCTGGCTGGGCGAGCTCGGTGGGGGCGCCGGGGCGCTCGCTGAACCCGGAGGGTGCGGGGCAGCCGTGAAAGCCGAAGGAGAGGGCGAGGGCGCGTGAGACGTCGGCAAGCGTGGCCGCCTCGTCGATCCCGATGTAGCGGTAGGCGTCTTCCTCGCTGCCGCGGGCGCTCGCGCGCACGACGTAGGTCGATCGCGTCCCGGCGCGGGGGCGCACCAGGGCGAGGTCGATGACGGGGGCGCGGTGTTCGGCGAGCGGCACGGGTTGCCTCCTGCTATGTCGCGAGCCGCCGCGCCGCGATGTAACCGGCCCCGGCGAGGAACCCGAGCGCGGAGTACGGCCGGGACACGCCGCGGCGGCGCAGCCACCCGGCCGCCGCCTTGTAGAAAGCGACGTTCACATACGTCAACGCGCCGAGGACGGCCACGCCCAGGCCAAGCACCCCCCATGTCTGCGCGGGCGACCCCGCCTTTTCCGGCGCGCGCTCCACCGCCGCGGTGAGGTCGTTGCGGGGGTCCTCGTCGACGGCGTTCATCACGGCGATCGCGGCAAGGTTGGCCGCCGCCAGCCCCGTCCACGCCGCCGCGCGGGCCCCGCGGCCCTGGACCACGTCCGGCACGGCGAACATCGCGGCGATGAAGCCGGCCTGCGCGATGCGCCCGGCTGAGGTGTCGTCGAGGGAGTTGTAGTCGATTGGTGCGCTCATGTGGCCCCATCGTAGGCTGAAAAACCATGAGGAAGCACTACAAGGGCGATGATCCGGACGCGATCCACGAGGCCGCGCAGCGGGTCGAGGCCCCGCTCTCCGATTTCATGGTGCGGCTTTTCGCCGAGGAGCTGCCGTTTCTCGATAGCGCCTCGCGCACCCGCGTCTACGAAATCCTGCGGGAGCACAAGGCCGCGGGCCGCCCGGTGATCACGTCGCAAAGCGAGCTGCCGCCAGAGATTCGTGACCTCATGGACCTCTAGGGCTCGACTAGGCTGGGGCGCATGCAATTACACACTGACGTTGAATCGCTCCACGGCTGGGGCCGCACCGCGCCGTCGACGGCGCACGTGCTCTCCACCCCGGACGTCGAGGTGATCAAGCGCGCCGTTGCGCAGGTGGCCGAGGACAACGCGACACTTCCCGCCCACGCCCGCCGCGGCGTGATCGCCCGCGGCATGGGCCGCTCCTACGGCGACCCGGCGCAAAACGGCGGCGGCCTGGTGGTGGACATGCGCCCGCTCAACCGCATCCACTCCATCGACCCTGCCACCGCGATTGTCGATGTCGACGCGGGCGTCACCCTCGACCAGCTCATGAAGGCTGCGCTGCCCTACGGCCTGTGGGTCCCGGTGCTGCCCGGCACCCGCCAGGTCACCATCGGCGGCGCGATCGGGCCGGACATCCACGGCAAGAACCACCACTCGGCCGGGTCCTTCGGCAACCACGTCGTCTCCTTGGAGCTGCTCGTCGCCGACGGCCGCGTGCTCCACCTCGAGCCGCACGGTACCGCCGAGGACCCGGACGGGACGCTGTTTTGGGCCACGGTCGGCGGCATGGGGCTCACCGGCATTATCCTGCGCGCCCGCATCGAGATGACGCGCACAGAGACCGCCTACTTCATCGCCGATACCGACCGCACCGACACCCTCGACGAGACGATTGCGGCGCACTCCGACGGCTCCGAGGTCAACTACACGTACTCGTCGGCCTGGTTCGACGCGATTTCGGCGCCGCCGAAGACGGGCCGCTCGACGATCTCGCGCGGCTCGCTGGCCACCCTGGCTCAGCTCGAGGAGTTCGCCCCGAAGCTGGCGAAGGATCCGCTGAAGTTCAACGCGCCGCAGCTGATGACAGTGCCGGATGTCTTCCCGTCGTGGACGATGAACAAGCTCTCGCTCATGGCGATTGGAGAGGCGTACTACCTCATGGGCGCGCCGGCGCGCAACCAGGTGAAAAACCTCACGCAGTTCTACCAGCCGCTCGATCTCATCGGCGAGTGGAACCGCGGCTACGGTTCGAAGGGCTTTTTGCAGTACCAGTTCGTCGTGCCTACCGATGCAGTTGAGCCGTTTAAGGACATCATCTACCAGATCCAGGCCTCGGGCCACTACAGCGCTCTCAACGTGTTCAAGCTCTTCGGCGAGGGCAACCGAGCACCGCTGTCCTACCCGATGAAGGGCTGGAACGTGTGCGTGGACTTCCCCATCCGCCCCGGCCTCGGCGAGTTCCTCGACCGCCTCGACGAGCAGGTCATGGAGTTCGGGGGCCGCCTCTACCTGGCCAAGGAGTCGCGCACCTCTGCCGAGAACTTCCACGCGATGTACCCGGGCCTGGCGGGTTGGCTGGAGACCCGCCGAGCGATCGATCCGACCGGGGTGTTCGCCTCCGACATGTCGCGCCGCCTCGAGCTCAACTAAAAGGAGAACTTTTTCATGCTCAACGCAGTAGGACAAGCACAGCACATCCTTCTTCTCGGCGGCACCTCCGAGATCGGCCTGGCCATCGTCGGCGAGCTCGCCTCGCGCGGCGGCAGCCCCACCGTCACGCTCGCCGCGCGCGAGGGCTCCCCGCGTATCGACGCCGCAGTGACCGAGGCCCAGGCAGCCGGCGCCGGCGAGGTCCGCGTCGTCGACTTCGACGCTCGCGATACCGCCTCGCACCCCGCCGCAATCGAGGCCGCTTTCGCCGGCGGGGACGTCGATGTCGCCATCGTCGCCTTCGGCACCCTCGGCGATCAGGAGCAGCTCTGGCAGGACCAGGCCGCCGCGGTGGAATCCGCCGAGGTGAACTACACGGCCTTCGTCTCGGTCGGCGTGCTGCTCGGCCAGCGCTTCAAGGCGCAGGGCCACGGGACCATCATCGCCATGAGCAGCGTCGCGGGCCAGAAGGTGCGCCGGTCGAACTTCGTCTACGGCGCCTCCAAGGCGGGCATGGACGGGTTCTACCTGCAGCTCGGCGAGGCGCTGCGGGACTTCGGCGTGCGGGTGACCGTCGTGCGCCCCGGCCAGGTGCGCACGAAGATGACCGAGGGGCTAGACGAGGCCCCGCTGACGGTGAACAAGGAAGACGTCGCCAAGGCCGCCGTGGAGGCCGCCCTCGCCGGGCAGCGCGCGGTCTTCGTGCACAAGGCGTTCGGCCCGATCTCTTTCGTGCTCCAGCACATCCCGGCGCCGATCATGCGCCGGCTGAATTTTTAAGCTATGACACACTGTTAGCCATGACAGACACTCGCGGGGTAGGCGCGCACGTCGCGCGGGTCGCGGCATCCGCGCTCGGCGCGGCCGTGCTCGCTTTACTTTCCTGGTTCATCCTCCGCTCGGCATCCCTGCCCGCGTTTAACACCTCGATGGTGACCCGCGGGTTGGCGACGGCGTTTTCGATGCTCCTCATCGTCGCCACCGCGGCGGCCTTGTGGGCGTGGATCCGCGGCGCGCGAGCGCTGCTCACCGAGGTCATCGCCGCGCTCGCCCCGGCCGGCTTGGTTGTCACCTCGCTGGGCATCCCGCTGAGCGCAACCCGCCTCTACCTCGACGGGGTCCAGGTCGACCAGGGCTTTCGCACCCAGTTTTTGTCCCGGATGACTGAGACAATGTCCAACCAGGACATGAACTACGTCGGGTTGCCCACCTTCTACCCCATCGGCTGGTTCTGGCTCGGCGGGCGAATGGCGGGGGCACTCGGCATGGACGGTTGGGAGGTCTACCAGCCGTGGGCGCTGGTGTCCCTGGCTGCCGCCGCCGCGGCGCTGACGCCGGTGTGGCGCGCGCTCACCGGCTCCCTGCCGCTCGCGACCGCGATCGCGCTGGCCACCACCGCGATCGTGCTCACCGAGACCCCGGATGAGCCCTACGCGGCGATCGTCGCCATGTTCGTGCCGGCCGCGGCGGTCGCGGCTTCGAAGGCGCTTGCGGGGTCGTGGACGGCGACCGCCGCCCTCGCCCTTTACCTGGGGGTCTCCGCAACCTTCTACACGCTCTTTACCGCTCTTACCGCCTTGAGCGTAGTCGCCCTGGCGCTCGGCCTCGCCCTTGCGCGCCGCTCCTGGGTGCCGCTGGTGCACTTGGTTGCGGTGGGTGTGGCGTCGCTAAGCATCGCCCTGCTCTCGTGGGGGCCTTACCTCTACAACCTCGCCTTCGGCGACTACCAGGCGAGGTCCACGGCGAACCACTTCCTGCCGGTGCACGGAACCCAGTTCCCGCTACCGTTCTTCACGTTCTCCGTGCTCGGGGTGCTCTCGCTGATCGGGTTGTTCTACCTGTGCGCGGCGATCCGCCGCCCCGCGGTCACCGGGCTCGCGGTCACCATCGCGGTGTGCTACGCGTGGGTCTTCGCCTCCATGGTCACCCCACTGCTGGGCACCACGCTGCTCGGCTTCCGCGTCGAGGTGCTCATCCTGCTGCTCTTCGCCACCGCCGGCCTCGTCGCGCTGTCCCACACCGGCCCGCTCCTCGAGCGCGCCTTCGGCTCGCTCGCCCCCGCCGCGACCGCGGCCGGGGTGATCCTGCTCGCGGCCGCCGGGGGACTCTACATCCAGCAGATTCCCGAGAAAAACCAGGCCCACATCGACCAGGCCTACGCCGATACGGACGGCAACGGCGAGCGCGCCGACCGCTTCCCGGCCGACGCCGGGCGCTACTACGGGGAGGTCCGCAGCTTCATCTCCGCGCACGGCTTTGAGCCGACCAATACCGTCGTACTCACCGATGAGATCAACTTCATGGCCATGAACCCCTACTACGGTTTCAACGCGTTTACCAGCCACTACGCCAACCCCCTCGGCGAGTACGACCGGCGAGTGGAGGCGCTCACGACGCTCGCGGAAGGCTCCTACGACGCCCTGGAAGACCCGCAGGAGATGCTCGCGGCCCTCGACTCCCTGCCGTGGCGCGCGCCCGACGTGTTCCTCTTCCGCGGCAACCTTGACGACGAATCTGAGCCGTATAAGACCCACGTGGGCCACGACATCTTCCCCAACGAACCGAACATGGTCTACGAGCGATTGTTCTTCAACCCCGCCTCGTTCGACTCCCCCGAGTGGGATAAAGCCCAGATCGGACCGTTCGTGGTGGTGGTCCGTTCCCGATGAGCACGCACCGCCCAGTAGAGTTCAACGACGTGTTAGCCGAAGCCGAAAACCGCGCCCCCCGTCCGCTGGTCTTGTGCGCCATCGTCTCCGGGCTCCTCGCGTTCACCTGCTTCTTGCTCACCCCCATCCTCCCGATCAACCAGGTGGAATCGACGGTGAGCTGGCCGCAGAACGAGTCGCTGGGCTCGATCAACGCACCGCTGATCTCCCTGGCGCCCGAGTCGATCGAGCTCGATGTCCCGGTTAAGGAGTCCATCGCGGCGCTGCGTGACGGCGAGACGCTCATCGCGGGCACCCTGCCCGCCTCCTCCCAGGAGGCCAGCGACCGCGGGCTCTTCGTCTCCGCGCCGGACGGCGGCCTGCTCGTCACCTCGCTCAACGAGGTGCTCTTCGAGCTCGATGCCGCACAGGTTGCCTCCCTTCCCGCGAGCGCACTGCTTGAGGTCTCCGCCACCTCGGAGGGTACGAGCATCGCAATTTCCGGCACGGACCTCAGCGAGGACGGCGAGGAAGACCTTCGCCCCCAGGTCACCGGCATCTACAGCGAGCTAGAGGGCGAAGCGGGCACGCTTGTCGACGCCGGGCTCGCCGCCCAGGTCAACGTCAATTCCCGCTTCACCTCCTCGCCGACCGCGCTGAAATCCGGCGCGATGGCGCTCGGCGCGGCCTCCCTCATCGTCGCGCTCTGGGCGCTGTGGCGCCTCGACGCGCGCGACGGCCGCCGCTTCCCGCTGCTGCGCAGCCAGTGGCGCACCTTCCGCCCCCTCGACGCTCTCGTGCTCGCCGTGCTCGGCTTCTGGCACATCTTCGGGGCGAACACCTCCGATGACGGCTACCTGCTCACCATGGCGCGGGTCGCATCCAAGTCGGACTACATGGCGAACTACTACCGCTGGTACGGTGTGCCGGAATCTCCCTTCGGCTCGCCGTACTACGACATCCTCTCCGCCTTCGCGCAGATTTCCACGGCGTCGATGTGGATGCGCCTGCCGTCGTTACTCGCGGGCGTGGCCACGTGGTGGATCCTCTCCCGGGAGCTCCTGCCGCGGCTCGGGCCCGTCGTTGCCGAGAGGCGCATGGCCCACTGGACTGCCGCGCTGGTCTTCTTGAGTTTCTGGCTGCCCTACAACAACGGCACCCGCCCGGAGCCGATCATCGCGCTCGGGCTCATTGCCACGTGGGCGTCCTTCGAGCGAGCGATCGCCACCGAGCGACTCTTCCCGGCCGCGGTGGGCACGATCCTGGCCGCATTCACCCTCGCCTGCGGACCGACCGGCCTGGCCGCCGTCGGCGTGTTCCTCATCTCCTTACCGGCGCTTTTCGCCATCATGGAGCGCCGCTTGCCCCATGCCCCCCGGTTGGCTTTTATCGCCCCGTTCCTCGCCGCGGGCTTCGCGGTGATGCTCGCGGTGTTCCACGACCAGACGCTAGCCACCGTGCTCGAGGCGACCTCGGTGCGCTCGAAGGTGGGCCCCGCGCTGGACTGGTACTCGGAGTGGGTGCGCTACGGCACGCTGTTCGACCAGACCGTGGACGGCTCCATGACCAGGCGCTTCCCCACCTTCGTCTTCTTCGCCTGCCTGGGGCTTATCGCCTGGGCGCTCGTGCGGATGGGCTCCATCCCCGGCGCGGCGAAGGGGCCTACGGTGCGCCTGGTTCTCATCGTGGCGCTCTCGACGTTCTTCCTCATGTTCACCCCGACGAAGTGGACCCACCACTTCGGCATCTACGCGGGGATCGGCGGGGCGGTGGCCGCCCTCGGCGCCGTGGTGCTCTCCCACATCGCACTGCGCTCGGCGCGCAACCGCACCTTCGCGCTTGCCGGGGTGGCGTTTCTCATGGCCGTGACCCTGGCCGGGTGGAACGGCTGGTGGTACGTCTCCTCCTTCGGGGTGCCGTGGTGGGATAAGACGGTGCAGCTCCACGCCGTGGAGGCCAACACTGTCGTGCTCGTCATCGCGCTTGTGATCCTTATGATCGGGGTCTTCCAATCGCTCCGGCACGCCCGGGCAACGCGCGTGGGCGCGGGCCGCTTCGCGGGGCTCATGTCCGCCCCGATCGCGATCGTCGCCGCGCTCATGGTGGCGTTTTCCTGCCTCACCTTTGTCAAGGCTTTCCTTGACCAGGCCCCGGCCTACTCGGTGGGGATGGGTAACGTTCGCACCTTCGCCGGAAATTCCTGCCAGCTCGGCTCCGACGTCTTGCTCGAGACCAACACGAACGAGTCCTTCCTCTCCCCGATCGGGGGCGTCGCGTTGGCCGATTCCCTCGACAGCGGGGATAACCGCGGGTTCGACCCGGAGGGCGTGCCCTCCTTCATCGTGGAGGAGGACTCCAGCTCGTCCGCGTCGAGCCCGCGCACCGATGCCAATAACAACGCCTCGGCCTCGACCCTCGACCCGAGCGGGGCCACCAATAGCGCCACCACCGGCAACGGCACCGGCACCAACACCAACGCAGGGTCGGGTTCCGCGGATGCCGCGAAGGCCACCACCGAGCAGGAGCAGTCCACCACCCGTACGAGCACCCAGGGCAACCGCCCGGAGACCATGCGCGGGGCCAACGGCTCGACCGTCCGCCTGCCGTTTAACCTCGACTACACCAAAGTTCCCATGCTGGGGTCCTACTCCGAGGAGCCGACGGGCTCGGCCCAGCTCGAGACGGCCTGGTTCGCCCTCCCGCCCGCGCGCGAGGACGCTCCGCTCGTCGTCGCCTCCGCCGCCGGGCGCATCGCGCACAAGGACATCAACGGCGTGGAGCAAGAAGGCGCCGACCTCAAGCTCGAGTACGGCGCGCTTCGCGACGGCACCTCCGTCGAGCGCCTCGGGGAGGTCGAGATGCTCGACCAGGGCCCGACCCCGTCGTGGCGCAACCTGCGCTACCCCATCGCGGATCTGCCCGAGGAGGCAGACGTGGTCCGCCTCGTTGCAGAGGACTCCTCGCTGGCGGATCGGGATTGGATGGCGCTGACCCCGCCGCGCGTGCCCACGCTGGCGCCTCTCGGGGATGTCTTCGCCCCCTCCACCCCCGGGTTGCTGGACTGGTCGGTGGCGCTGCAGTACCCCTGCCAGCGCACCTTCAACCACTACGCGGGCGTGGCGGAGATCCCTGAGTTCCGCATCATGCCGGACGCCCCGGGCAAGGCCCAGCTCTCCGGCTTCATGGACTTCCTGGGCGGCGGCGCGCTGGCGACCACGGAGGCGGTGAACTACTCCTACGACATCCCCGGATACCTGCGAAACGACTGGGCGCGCGACTGGGGTTCTGTGGCGAAGTACGAACCGCGCACGAACTCCGCGGGCGAGGTCCCGCAGGTCGCAGCAGTGGAACACGACAATGCGACCCGCTGGGGCTGGTTCACCCCTGGCCCGATGAAGATCCGCGACCCCGAAGAGAAGAAAGACTAGAAGGCATGGCAGCGAGCACAGCAAGGACATTCATCAACGCGCTGGGCGCTGCGGCACTTCTCGCCGCCGTGACCATCGGTGCGACACCGCGGCCTGCCGGGGCACAGGAAATCTCGTCGAACAGGGCGAACACCGTGGTCAACGAGCAGGGCTGCAGCGCGCACTACCTCATCGCCGTGCCCGGCGGCGCCAACACCGTCGAAGGTCTGCCCACCGCGATCCCGCACGGCGGCAACGTCTTTAGCACCGGCCTGATTGTCGAGGCACAGACCCACGGGGCCGTGGAGGCGCTGTGGGTGTCCTACCGCTCGCTGCCCTTCGCCGTGGATACCTACCCCGCTGCCTTCGACGATGGTTACCGCGAGACCCGAAACGCGGTGACCACCCTCGCCCAGCGCTGCCCCGAGGCGCGCTTTAGCTTCACGGGCTACTCCCTCGGCGCCCACATCACCTCGCAGATGACCAGCGACATCGCCCACGGCCGCGGCCCGATCGGCCCCGAAAGGGTCGGCTCCGTGGCGCTGTTTTCCAACCCCCACCAGGGCGGCAACGGCGCGGTGCTATCGCCCGGGACCCCGCCCGATTCGAGGGGTGCGCTCGGCTCGCTGCCCGAGGGCTACGGCGAACTCGGGCCGCGGGTGTTGGAGATCTGCCACGCCGACGACGTCGTGTGCTCCATGCCTCCTAGCCTGCGCGGGCTGGTCGCCCCGGCGATGCAGGTTGGCCTGGCCAGCGGACTGGCGCCGCTAGCTCCGGTCGCCCACGTCTTGGCTACCTTGGGCCTCGACGTGTTCAAGCTCGCCGCCGGGATCACCGCCCACGGCGGCTACGAAGGCCCCGACCGCCGCGAGGCCGCGGGATGGATCACGGCGCACGCGTAGAGTGGTGGCATGAATGACCTCTTTGAGCTAGTGAACGGACAGTGGGTGGCCACCCACGAGATCCCGGCCGATCGCGGCATCGACGGCGCCTTTTACGCGTTGCGGGACAAGTCCGAAGCGGACGTCCGCGACCTGTTGGAAGACGGCGTCGGGCGCGGCGGCGATCTCTACTTGTCCTTCATGGATACCGCCGAGATCAACGCGGCCGGCCTCGCCCCGCTCGAGCCGGACCTGCAAAAGCTGGCGGTATCCAACATCACGGAGCTGGCCCGCAGCTTCGGTGAGCTCGAGCGCGTCGGCGTCGGCGCGCCCGTGACCTATTGGGTGGAGAAAGACTCCCAGGGCGAAGACTCGATCGCCTACGTCGTGCAAAGCGGCCTCGGGCTGCCGGACGAGGCGTACTACCGCGAGGAGCAGCATGCACAGACCCTGGCGGAGTACAAGGCCCACGTCGCTCGGATGCTGGGCTACCTCGATTCCGCGCCCCTGCTCGGGCTGCCCGCCGAGGTGGCCGCGGAGCGCGTGGTCAACCTCGAGACCCAACTCGCGGCGAGCCACTGGGATGTGGTTCGGTCCCGCGACGCGATCGCGACCTATAACCCGGTCGAGCTAGGTGAGCTTCCTCCGCTGGTGCAGGAGATTTTGCGCGGCTCGGGCCTGGGCGAGGGCCCGGTGGTGAACATGATGCCCTCCTATACTGAGGCGCTCGGCCAGATGCTGCGTCCCGAGACGCTGGCTGACTGGCAACTGTGGGGCGCGTGGAACATCCTGCGCTCGCGCGCGGGGCTCCTCCCAGAAGACATCGGGGCGGCGAACTTCGAATTCTTCGGCGTAAAGCTCGCCGGGGCGACCGAGCAGCGCGACCGCTGGAAGCGCGGGGTCAGCCTCGCGGAGTCCCTCGTGGGCCAGGAGATCGGCGCCCGGTACGTGGAGAAGCACTTCCCGCCTGAGTCGAAGGAGCACATGCTCGCGCTTGTGGGCTACCTGTTGCGCGCCTACCGTGAGCGCATCTCCCGGCTCGAGTGGATGGGCGAGGACACCCGCGCCCGCGCACTGGAGAAGCTCGAGCAATTTGCCACGAAGATCGGCTACCCCGATTCGTGGCGCAGCTTCGACGGCCTGGAGTTCAGCCAGTCCGGCAAGGACCTGATCGCCAACGTGCGCCGCGGTGCTGCGTTCGAGCACGACTACCAGCTGGGTAAGGTGGGCCGCCCGGCCGACCGCGGCGAGTGGGTGACCACCCCGCAGACTGTCAACGCCTTCTACAACCCGGTGGTCAACGACATCACCTTCCCCGCCGCGATCTTGCAGCCGCCGTTTTTCGACGCCGAGGCCGACGCCGCGGAGAACTTCGGCGCGATCGGGGCGGTGATCGGCCACGAGATCGGCCACGGGTTCGACGATCAGGGCTCGCGTTACGACGGCCACGGCAACCTCAACTCGTGGTGGACCGAGGAGGATCGCGAACGTTTCGATTCTCTCACCTCGAAGCTCGTTGAGCAGTTCAACGGCCTCGTCCCCGCCGTGCTGCAGGGCACCGAGGGGGTCAGCGGGGTCAAGGGCGAGTTCACCCTCGGTGAGAACATCGGCGACCTCGGCGGCCTGGGAATCGCGGTGGCGGCCTACAAGCTCTACCTCGATGACAACGGGCTGAGCGACGGCCCCGCCCAGCCGTTCGGCGAGCTCGAGGGAACCTACACCGGCCTCCAGCGCCTGTTTTTGGCGTGGGCGAGGGTGTGGCGCTCCAAGACGCGCCCGGAGATGGCCGCACAGCTCCTTGCCATCGACCCGCACTCCCCTAACGAGTTCCGCTGCAACGTCATCGCGGGCAACATCCCGGAGTTCTACGACGCGTTCGATGTGCGCGAGGACTCCGCGATGTGGGTCGCCCCCGCCGACCGGGTGCAGATTTGGTAGTCGGGCCGCTCGAGCAGGGCGCCGAGGGCGACTCCTACCCGCTCAACGAGCAAGAAGACCCGAACTTCAACGTCGGTGGGGTGCGCCGCACCCTCCCGGACAGCCTGCAGTTCGAACAGATCCGCTCCTACATGGAGGCGACCTACCCGCGCCCGAACGGCGCCGATGCGGACGAGCTTGACCGCTACCTCGCCCTCATGCCCGACCGGCTCACGCACGCGGCGATGCTTATGCTCGGCTCCGCGGTCGACCACACCATGCCGGGGGTGGCTTTCAGCGCCGGCGTGGAGGTGGGCACCTGCGACTACGGGGCGTGCATTCGACCCGCTGATCGCACAACCGGGGTGTGGGTTATCGCCGCCGGGCCGCCCACGCCACGGGCGCGGGAGTTTTCTTGGCAGCCCGAGGTCGCCGCGGTAGTGGCGCTGTCCGGAGCGGTGGCAATAGATGTCGACACGCGTGAGCTCATCGAGCCCGCCATCGCCTACGCGCGCTCGCGCGGGGCCACCGCGGTGGTGGCGTGGTTCGCCGGAGATGGCGCCGCGACCAGCGCTGATGCCGCAGTGCTGTCGTTTCCCAGCCGCCCGTCGGTCACCGGCCCCACCCTCGTGCAGGCCGCGCGTGGGGCGGGGGTGCGCGCGCCCGGCGCGGACGTCATCGAATACTACGCGGCTGAGGGGATCTCCACCCCCGCGGAGGCGCGGCGGCGCATCACCGAAGTCGCGGCGTATGTAGGCCGCTTCTCAGCCGAGGTCTAGCGGCGTAAACTTCACCGGCAGTCCGTCTCCGGGCTGCCAGCCGCTTATGCCCCGTCTCAGCCGCAGCTTCAGCGCCGCGAGGTCGTCGACCTGGTTGACGCCCTTTTTCACATCTGCCGTGTTCTCTTCGGCGTCTCCCCAGGTCAGGGCGGCGACGACCCAGACGTCGTCACCAATTTCGCCGAAGGCGACGCTGCCGGTCTGAGACTCCTGGTCGTCGGACCACCCCGTCTTCATGCCCTCGACGCGGTCCAAGGTGGCGGCGCCGAAGAGCTGATCGAAGCCGTCACGGGCCTTTTCCTGCATCTGGCGCATGCCGTCGAGCAGCGGCTCGGCGCGCGGATCCCACAGGATCGAGGCGATAAAGGTCGCCACATCGTAGGCCGAGGTCTCCGTCCTCCCCCACGCGCCGTAGCGGGCGGTGTCTTGCAGGTCGAAGTCGTCCGCGATCTCGCCGATGGCCTGCGGGTACTTGCGGTCGAGGCGCTGGGCGTAGTCGTCGCGGGAGAGCGCGATCATCTCCTCGACCAAGTCCTTGTCCTCCTCGGTGCCGTTGTATAACACCCAGTAGCCGAGGTAGAGCTTGGCCAGGGAAAGGGCGGGGCGCGGCTCGAGCGCGTCCTCCGATCCGGACCAGCGCCCGTCCGGGTGGACGACGGCGAGGGCGGTGCGATCGCTGTCGAAGTCGCGAGCGACCTCGTAGGCTCCCGCGGGGGCGACCGTCGATGCGAGCGCGGCGGCGAGCACCGCCGTCGCCGCTAGGGCAGCGAATGTTCTCACAGGCCCAGCACGGAGTCGGACTCGCTGAGCAGCTCCTCAGGCGCAGGAGCTTCTACCTCGCAGAGCGTCACGGTCGCCCCGGTCGGATCGGCCACGAGGACGAGGGGTCCAAAGGGCGAGTCTTCGGGGCCGTGTACGACCTCGCCACCGAGCTCTTGCGCGCGACGCGCCGCACGCGCGACGTCCTCCACGCCGAAATAGGTCTCCCAGAACCCGGCGAGTGCTGCGACGTCCGCGTTCCCCGAATCGTCCCGCAGCCCGAGGAAGGGTGCGCCCTCGGCGGTGGCCAGGTAGTAGCCCTGCGAGTGCGTCACCTCCCAGTCGAACAGCTCGGCGTAGAAGTCGATGCATTCACGGGCGCGATCGAGCGCGACGTACTCGTGCCAGACGGGAGTGCCCGGCTCCCCGGCCGCAACGAACTGGTCCTCCCCCGCCGGTTCGATCACGCCAAAGATGGCGCCGGCCGGGTCTGCGCACAGCACCATCGTTCCCAGCGACACCTCGGCGGTAGCCAGCACCTCACCGCCGCGCGTGACGACGCCCCTTTTCACCCCCTCCACATCGCGCGTGAAAAAGTAGGTCACCCAGGCATCGCTCATCGTCGGGTCGTCGAGCCCGCCGATGAACCCTGCCACCGGCAATCCCTGCGTGCGCGCCATCCGGTAGAGGTCGCCCTCGACCTCCCAGCCGAGCAACTTGGAGTAGAAGTAGGCGGACTTGGTGGTGTCAACGGTCGCGAGATCCTGCCAATACGGCATCCCCGGCAGCGCTTCGAAGGCGGGCATTTACATGTTCCTCCACTTCTCCGGGTCGAAGTCGTCGTTCGCGGTACGCTCATCAAAGTAGTCGCCGCCCTCGGCACCGGTGACTACTGTGAGGCTCTGGCCGGCGGCGGTGACCACGTCGGCGTCGACAAGCATGTGCCCACGGGCCGTGACCACCTCGCCGTTGACCGTGACCTGGCCGCCCGAGATGAGTTCCTTGGCGTGCCCGCCGGTCTCGGCGACGTTGGCTACCTTGAGAAACTGCCCGAGCTTGATCGAATCCCCGCTGATCTCTACATCCACGCGCTCAAGCTTAGCGGGCGACGGCGCAAAGCCCTTCGAGAAGCATCCACAGGGCGATGGCGACGAAGATGGCGCCGGTGACGCGGTCGATAACGAAGCCGTAGCGCTCGATGGGGGCGGCGAGCTGCCGCACCGCGAGCGCGAAGCCGATAAACCAGGCCAGCCCGATGGCGATGAGTGTCACCGCGATGGCGAGCATCGCCGCGCTACCCATGTCGGGGCGGACGAACTGGGCGAAGATCGCGCCGAAGAACAGCACCGCCTTGGGGTTAGAGAGGTTGGTGAGGATGCCTGCGCGCAGCGCCCGCGCCACGGTCGCGTCCGCCGTGGCGCGCGGTGCCGCCCCGCCCGTGCTGCGGATCGCGCCGATGCCCATCCACAGCAGGTAGGCCCCACCAATGATCTGGAGCGCGGCGAGGATCTCCGGCCGGGCCTGCATGAGCGCGCTGAGCCCCACCAGGGAGGCGACGATCCAGACCGTGTTGCCCACCATGATGCCCAGGGCGCAGGCCACGCCCGCGGCCCGGGACTTCGTGCCCATACGGATGATCTGGAACAGGTCGGGGCCGGGGCTGACGATGCCCGCGATCCACGCCCCTATGAGCGGAAGCACCTAGCGTTCCGCCTGGTCCAGCGGCATGATGCTGAGCGTGTCAATGTTGACGTGCGCCGGCATACTGGCGACCCAGCGCACCGTCTCCGCGATGTCCTCGGCCGTGAGGTTGAGCTTGCCCTCGTAGACGGCCCTTGCTTCCTCCTCGTTTCCGAGGCGGTTGACAGCGAAGTCCGTCTCCACCCGGCCCGGGTCGATTTCGGTGACGCGGATGAGGTTGCTCGCCTCCTCGCGGCGCAGTGCCCGGGTGAGCCCGCGCAGCCCGTACTTCGCCGCGTTGTAGCCGGAGCCGCCGGGGTAGGCGTCGGTGCCGGCAACCGAGCCGATGTTGATGATCAGTCCGCTGGCCTCAAGCAGCGCCGGGTAGAGCGCCTTGATCACGCGGGCGGTGCCGTAGACGTTGGTTTCGTACATCCAGCGCCAGCGCTCTTCGTCGGCGTCGCGCAGGTAGTCGACCCCCTTCGCGCCGCCCGCGTTGTTGACCAGCAGGTCAACGCGCTCCAGCTTCGCCGCCAGCTTATCGACGCTGCCCTGATCAGTCACGTCCAACTCAACCGCCACACCCCCGATCTCCTCGGCGATGCGCTGGCAGAGCTCGTAGCGCCGCGCGGCAACGTAGACGGTCCACCCGTCCGCCGCCAGTGCCCGAGCACTCGCCTCACCAATGCCTGCCGATCCGCCCGTGACTACCGCAATGCGTTCCATACTCTCTCACCTTATCTGTGCACCTGGCGCATCGTGATGTTGATCCTGCCCTCTGCCAGGCCCGTGCCCGCCGGTCCCGTGCCGGCCCTGGCGCCTGCCACCCCGTGGCGGGCCCGGCGCGCGGGTCCGCCGAAGACCAGCGCGTCGCCAGACATGAGCAGCACCTCGCGGCCCTCGATCCGAAACAGGATATCGTCGCCGATGGACAGGCTCACCACCGGGTTTTCGGCCTCTTCTTGGCCGTCGACGTGCTCGCCCATGCCGGCGCCCGGCGGGTAGAAGTTCACCAGAGCCGTCTCCACGCGGATCGACTGCCCCACCGCTTCGTCGACCTCGCGGGCGGCGGCGAGAACGCGATCGGCGATGCCCTGGAAGTTGTCCGGGACCGGCGGTACGGCGTAGCCGTCGACCTGCCGGACCAGCCGGTAGGGGTTCGTCGCCCAGAACCACCCCAAGGAGAGCAGGTAGGCCTTCATCTGGCCCTTTCCAACCATCGGGCGGCGCATCGCCACCGGGGTACCGGCGACGCTGCGCGCGATCTCGCGCGCCTGCACAACCAACTCCGCCTGCTGCTCGAGCTGCAGGAAGTTCGGCAGGTGCACGACACCGGGCATGATGCGCTTAGGGGGCCGGGGCAGGGCGGAGGCGTCGATAAGCATGCCCTCAACCTACCGCTGCTGGTAGCGTGAGCCGCATGACCAGAGATTTCAACGTGGCCGTCGTCGCCGCTGTCGTGGTCGCCGTGGTGGTTGCGGCGTACTTCCTCTCCGAGGGCACGTGGGCTGCCCCGCTGGTGGTGCTTGCGGCATCGGCGCTCGCGATCTTCTCGCGCCGGTGACCATCGGGGCTGGAACGCTTTTCGGACCCGCGTGTCAACTGATCACCGTGGGCCACCCCGTGGACGACCACGCCAAGCGCGCCGCAGGTTGGGAGATCGCCCACCCGATCACGATCGGCGATAACTGCTGGTTCGGCGCCGGTGCGATGGTGATGCCGAGGGTGACTATCGGCGACAATTGCGTGATCGCGGCGGGGTCCGTGGTCACAGCCGATGTGCCCGCGAACTCCCTCGTGGCGGGCGTACCGGCCGTGGTGAAGCGTTCGCTATGAACTTAAACCCCCTCACATGCAAGAGAACGTTCGCTCGAGTAGGCGGCGTCAGGGGCATTAATGCTTGTCGACGTCCACGCGCAGCGCACCACAGCCTGGTTTGCCGCCGGGTCAAGTCCTAGGCAGTGGGTAGCTGATGGTGTACCTCAGTCGGAGGTGGCCCCACCGACTCGGGATCGGGTGGACTACCTTGTACAAGTACCTTGCTAGTGGGGTCGGGTAGATTCCCTATTCTTTTACAGTCTGTGGCTCCCGAAAAATTTCCTCTCTCAGAGGGGCGATTTTAACCAGATCTAGTCAGCACATTGGCTGAACTCTTCCTGTGTGACAATGCTGGTCCCAGACCCTCCTATAACTGTACTTTTGCCGATGAGAATTTCACCAGGCTGAAGTTGGAGGAGCGACTCTTTTTGCACTGCTACCCCCGCGGTCTCTTTATCTTGACTAGACGAGAATGCACTAATGAGAAGCCACGCGGATTCATCTGCCGGCAGGTTGATCGGCGATTCGATTTTCCATGGGGCGGTGGGACTACTGAGGTTGACAGCAAACAGGTCCTGTTGGGGAACATCGGCTTTCAGCTTCCCAAAATCAGGATTACCCCCTGTGGACGGAGCTGAGGTATCGTTGGGTTCATTGGTTGGTTGTTTCAACTCCCCGGATATGGTGATTTGGTCTATCCTCGTGCCGCAAGGCTGAACATAGATTTCGATTTCGCTACTTGCATTTAGGGCTACCCCTGTTTTCCCCTCAATGTCCGTGTATACAAGGTTGCCGCAGGATGGCAGCACTGTAATCGCAAAAACGGTGAGACATACGGCCCCGGCTAGCTGCTTTTGGCGTCTGTAAACGCAGGTCTTAGTCATGCTTTTCCTCTAAGGGTTACTTATGTGCCCTTCCCAATGGGAAGGGTGTGCTACTACCACTACGTCGTAGTACATGCGGGCGTTCCTGCGGCATGGGGGAAGGTTTCGAGGGGTGTCTACATACACGTTGTTGCACACTGTGATGAGGTCTTTTTCGAACTGCCGGTTGCAAGCGTAGCGCATTCCCGAATCGGCATCATATTGCTCATAGCATAGATCATGACGGGCGCATGAACCGCGCAAATCCGCGATAACAGCACGTTCAGCGTAGGGGTAATCTGGCGATGCCGTCGGGTCGAAGAAGTCAGGTGAAGACGAACAGTAGTCGTGCAAGTTTCCTTTCGAGGGGTCATAAACGTATCTGGCTGGAATGCCGACACCCCCATCGTCGTATTTCGCGGTTGTAATTGCTGCGAAGGGGGTTAGGTCCTGCGGAGCATGGCCTGTTTTGTGCTTATTATCTGGGCAAACGTTATTGTCTACTTTCCGCCGAGGTTTTCGGTCAGCCCAGTGGAGATCCCCGGTCCAGACGAGTTTTCGCAAAGCAAACGGGTCCCCGTGGAGAGGCCGCGAATGCCGATCCAAACCATTAGCCAACCTCACCGGAGGAATGCGTGGTGGCTGAGGGGCGCCATTGTGTCTATAAGTACACCCCAGTGTCGATGACGGCCTTGGTGTTGCGGTAGGCAGCTATGGTCGTTGCGCTCGGACAGTAGGGACTCGGGAATTGCCCTTAATCCATGTCGCAGCATCAGGATCAATGAAGTTTGCCACCATCTGGATAGCGTTATCAATTGAGTCGAGATAGTCAGTTTCGCGGGATATATCGCTTTGCTGAACGATGGATTCGTGGTGAGAACACCTGTTTCGCATCTCGTAGATAGTAGCTACAAGAGCTTCAAAATGCTGTCTGCTGCCGGGCTTTTGCTTCAAGGCCTTCTCTACCTGAGGCCAAATGCTCGCCTGGTAGTAACTGCTTAAGAGGAAGCGCCAGAAGTCAAAGCTGAGCTCAGCGATGATTTTTCCCGGAAGCACCTCGCTGCCTCCGGCTCGCCCCTTACTCAAACTGAGTAAGGCCGACCGTAATTAATGTTCTCGTTACTTCTTTCTGTGAACGGTGACAGCAAGAAACGACTCTTCCATGGGCACGGGACCCGCCACAGGTACATGTTATCGCCTAAGTAGCCGTCTTCGTTTAGTGTTCCTTCCCGTTCAGGTTGGGGACGCACGATTCCCAGGAAATCTCCTGGGACACGAGCCTTACGTCCTACCGGATCCGACCATTGAAGATCCCGGTTCCAGGGGTCTTCGTCCATAAAGGGGCCGGTGAATTGGACGAGGATTTCACGCGGTGCGGCGCCGGAATGAGGGTAATCATCGATGGGAATGTCCTCGTACCAAATATCGTGGTTTATCCGTTTCCCCTCATCGATCCAGTCGAGGACCGTCTTTTCCTCGAAACTAGCCCCAGCCAGGATTTGTAGCGGATGGCGGGGAGTATCTAGGCGAAAACGTTTCACATACGCCAGATAGATACGAGGCGGGGCAACAACGCGGGGAATATTGTCAGTCATTGCCGGGGATCTTACATCCTACGCGGCTGGGTTTGCTATACACGCGTGCGTAAAAAGTACCAGTCGTGGTAACAATCTTTCCTTCTGTTACGCCGACGAACAAGGTTTCAACACCTCGACCAGCACAATCCTGTTCCAAATCTAGAGTTGAGTACTCATACGGGAGGCTGGAATTTTGATTGTACTTGTAATCTGGAGCGGGGTCATACCTGCCTCTTAGATTTGGTGCCTTTCGCCATGTTGCAAAGTACTTATAGCGCAACGTATTAGTGTGCATTACCTTAAGTACCCTTTCAGAGCATTTCGTGCGGGGCTTGAAGCCCACCGCGTTAAATGCGGAGCTTTTGCGAGCATGCGGGGAGTCTATCGAAAGTTCACAAGGTCCGTACCTCTTCCCTGCCGCTTGGAGACTAACCGAATCCGGTTTAGGGATACTTTCCAGTCCAGCCTCCACACGGTCGAAGAACTCTGCTGCTAGCTGGTCACTGGGAAACTCCAGGTAAGGTATAGTACCGATGAGCGCACCACCTGGCATCTCTTCTACCTTGAAAGACTCCAAAGTGCCACCTTCAAAGTCTTGAGTGACAGATACCCCCTCGTCTTTCGGGTCTCCCGTGGGGTATCCGTAGGAGCTTTTCTCGTAACCCGCTGCGGCCCAATCAAGAAGCACAGGATCCGTAACCGGGTGTGCTCCGTGTTGTGGTGTCCAGTAGATCATTCCGCCTTCGAAGACGTTGTAGCGTCCGATTCCGTCTGGGGTGGTCAACTCATCACTGATGGGAAAGCCAAGATCACTGTTGTGTCCGCCCATGGATTGCCACTTGTCGTAGATAGCTCCCTGGATGCTGGCCTGCGTAGCAGGTAGCGCATTATGCGTGTAGACGTGTCCGCCTTCAAAGTGTTGGACGTACCACTGGTTGCCCAGTGAGATGTCGCTGGTGGTGGGGTAGCCAAGGAACCCGTTTTCCCACCCGTGCCGCTGCCACACCGTGGACACGGGGATGCTCACACTGTGCGCACCCGTGCGGGGATGCCAGTAGATAAACCCGTTAACAAACTCGGAGCGCCTTCCCACCCCGTCCGGGTTGACCAGCTCATTAGACTTCGGAAGAAGCAAGAAACTGGTTGGTCCACCGATGGAGTCGTAGAGATTTTTAATTGCGCCGCAGACCTCAAACGGTGCCGGCCAATACACGCTACATCCTGGTCGGGCATTCAGCGTAGGGGTATCCGGGCTGGTCAGCCTGGCCTCTTTAACCTCAGCTTGATCTGCATCAGCCTTGCTGACCCCTGCCGGGACCTCTTCTTTGTCCGAGCGCATCTGCCCCGGAATGATCTCGCTTTGTGGATCGTTAGTGGGGTGCCACTGATCCAGGCCCTGGGGATTGAGTTCTTCCTGCGTGACCTGGTTAACCTCGTAGCCTTCAGCCCCGGGAGGAGTCGGGATACCCCACTCGGCGAAAGGACCCTCCAACGGTACTGCTATAGGTTCTCCGGCCGTATCCGGTATAGGTTGCCCCTCATTCGTCTCCGGTGGGGAGATGCCGTCATGTAAGGATGAGCCTGATGAGGCGGTCTGGGCTGTGGCGGCAGTGGGATGCGCGGCCATGAAGACAAGGATGGACAAAGCTGCTAGATACTTCTTTACCTGCAGTTTCATTGAATTCCTCTGAATTCCTGGTGTTGTGATGTGCGCTGGCTGCCCTTAGGCTACAAGCTGCCTGTCAATGCCGCAGTACAATCTGCAAAAATGTTCTCTAAAACTGCCCACACGAACCTCCTAGCGCAGGTAAAACGTATCCACGATCTCGTAGCGCGGTCCGCCACCGCGCCCCTTACCCAGGTGCGACTCCATGAGGTGGACCTCATCGACCCAGAACTCGGGACCGCAGTACACAGACAGGGCCCGGGAATGATCATCCATCAGCCACACATCGCGGGTGCGGCTACAACGTTTGGCAACCGTGAGGTGGGCCCGCTGCCGCTTGTCAACCTCCACCGAACAATCCGCCATCAGCTCGCGCAGCTGCGGCTTGTCCCCGCCGACTCCGATCCAGAGGGTACGACGATCAAACGCCCCCGCTCCTCTCAGGTGGAGGCGCAAGGGGCGTCGAAAAGCTGTGGCTTGGGCAAGGTGGTCGGTCACCGCGGCGGCGTCATTTGGTTGGTTGCCGTAGAACGCCATTGTGAGGTGCCACGTATCGGGATCCACCCACCTCAGCTCGGAGGAGAGCTCGCGGATGGGGCGCAACGCGCGGACAAGGTGCTCCTTGACCTCGTCCGGCGGCAAGACGGCGGCGAATAGGCGTCTCATGACGACGCTCATCTTAGCCCTTAGTCAGGCGAAAGAGAGGAACATCTTCTCCATGTCGGCAACATTTGGACTATCCACACCGTCGGTGGTCAAACAGCGCTCCATCATCCGCACAAGCACCTGGTAGCTCGCGCGGCTTACCGCCTTGTCCGCGGCCGCGAGCTGTGTGATGATCTCCTCGCAGTCGCGTCCCTCCTCCATCATGCGGATTACGGCGTCGAGCTGCCCGCGCGCACGCTTGAGCCTGCTTATCGACGGCCTTATCTCCGCCTCGTCGAATTTCACCCTAGACCTCCTGACCAAAGCTCCACGTGAGATACCCTCCACCGACGTTAGCGACCTCGATGCCGCGGCCCGCCAGCAGGGAGGCCGCCGTGTGGCCGCGCTGCCCGACCTGGCAGAACACCACGACCTTCTGGCCTTCGAACTCGTCGATGCGGTCGCGGATCGAATCGAGCTCGATGTTGATCGCCCCGGTGATGGTGCCCTTAGAGTACTCGGCGGGCGTGCGGACGTCGACAAGCTGCCAGCCGTCTTCCTTGTATTTCTCGATCTCGTGGTAGGCCACCGTGCGCTCGCCGCCGGCGATGTTGTCGTTGATGAAGCCGGCCATGTTGACCGGGTCCTTCGCGGAACCGAACTGCGGGGCGTAGGCGAGCTCGAGGTCTGCCAGGTCGGAGGCGCTCAACCCGCCGCGCATGGCGGTGGCGATGACGTCGATACGCTTATCCGCACCGTCCTCGCCGATGGCCTGGGCGCCGAGGATGGCATCCGTGTCGGCGTCGACGACAAGCTTGAGGTGGATCTGGCTCGCGCCCGGGTAGTAGCCGGCGTGGTTGGACGGGTGCAGGTAGACGGTGCGCACGTTGCGGCCAGCGGCGCGGGCGCGCTTCTCGTTCCAGCCCACCGATGCCGCAGCCAGGCCGAACAGGCCCACAACCGCTGTGCCGAGCACGGGGCGGGCGGCGGTGTCGCGCCCGGTGATCACGTCGGCGACTAGGCGGCCGTGGCGGTTGGCGGTCTGGGCGAGCGGCACCAATGTCGGCTCGTCATTGACGGCGTCGCGCTTCTGTGTGGCGTCGCCGACGGCGAAGATGCGCGGATCGGAGGTGCGCATGTGGTCGTCGACGACGATGCCGCCGCGCTCGCCGACCTCGAGGCCGGCCTCGGAGGCGAGTGTGCTGGCGGGCTTGACGCCGATCGCGGCGATGACGACGTCGGCGTCGATGGTGGTCCCATCGCTCAGGGTCACGCCCTGCTCGGTGAACTCCGCGGCGGCGGTAGACGTGAGCACCGTGACGCCATTGTCTTCGAGGCGTTTCTTCACGATGACGGCCATCTCGGGATCCAGCGGGCCCATGATCTGGGGGCTGGCCTCGATGATGGTGACCTCGACGCCGCGGTGCGCCACGTTCTCGGCGACCTCGAGGCCGATGAAGCCGCCGCCGATGATCGCGGCCCTGGAAGCGCCCTGCGTTGCCGCCTTGATGGCGTCCAGGTCCTCGACCGTGCGCAGGCTCAGCGTGCGCTCGATCCCGGGGATGGGCGGGCGCACCGGGGTCGCGCCCGGGGAAAGCACGAGGTAGTCGTAGGAAATGGTCTCCCCAGCCTCGGTGGTCACGGTCTGAGCGTCGCGGTCGATCTTCGTCGCGCGGGTGTTGACACGGACGTCGAGGTTGAAACGGGAGTTGAGGGATTCGGGGGTCTGGAGCAGCAGCGATTCGCGCTGCTCGATGGTGCCGGAGAGGTGGTAGGGCAGGCCGCAGTTGGCGAACGAAACGTAGCCGGAGGCCTCGAGGACGATGATCTCCATGTCCTCGTCGCGGCGGCGGAGGCGGGTGGCGGCGGACATGCCGCCGGCGACGCCGCCGATGATGACTGTGGTTGTCATGGGACTTTTCTCCTATCCGAAGAGCCGGAACTTAGGTTTGGGGGCCTCTCGCGGGCAGGTGCACCACTGGTTCGCGGGGACCTGCGCCTTGACGCTGTCGATGTGCTGGCCGCAGCCGGCCCAGGTGGTCTTGTGGCACGTGTTGCATGTCGTCGGGTAACACATGAGCGTGACTATACCCCGGGGGGTATATTGGGCGCAAGGGGGTGGGGTTGTCGGGGCTAGGGCCCGAGTGCCACATCTTCCCCCGGCGCGGGGCGGCCCGGCGAGACTCATACACCCAAAGGCAGATAGTTCACCGTCACCGATTGGTCACTCCTTTTCCAACGGCGATCTATCTGCCTTTGGGTGTATGACTCCTGGTGTATGACTTTGCGGCGACACCGCGCCCGCTACCCTGGAACCCATGTCCCCCGCCGCCTTCGACCTCGCCACAATCGGCGAAGGCCTGCCCGTCGCCGCGGTGATCGACCAGCTGCCGGACCGCGGCCCGCTCGTCGTCGAGGCCCCGCCGGGTACGGGAAAGACCACGCTGATCCCGCCGGCCATCGCCAACCAAGCGGGAAAGACGCTGGTCACCGCGCCACGCCGGGTGGCCGTGCGCGCCGCCGCGCAACGCCTAGCGCAGCTTGACAAAAGCGAGCTCGGCGACCGCGTGGGATATTCGATCCGCGGCGAACACGCCCCCGGGCGCCTGGTGGAGTTCTGCACCCCCGGCGTCCTGCTGAACCGGCTGCTCGCAGACCCAGGCCTGGACGGCGTGGGCGCCGTGGTCATCGACGAGGTCCACGAGCGCCAGCTCGACACCGACCTGGTACTCGCGATGTGCATGGAGGTCGCCATCCTGCGCGAGGACTTCTACCTCGCAGCGATGTCAGCGACCCTCGACGCGCAGAGGTTCGCCGACCACCTGGGCGCGCAGATCCTGCGCACGCAGGCACTCACCCACCCGCTTAGCATCGAGTACGCCCCGCACCCCGAGCGCGCGCAAGGAAGCCGCGACTTCTACCGGCACGTCGCCACGCTGTGCGACGCCGACGAGCGCACCCTCGTCTTCGTTCCCGGCGTGCGCGAGGTCGAGCTCGTCTGCTCGCTTGTCGACGACGCCGCGCCCCTGCACGGCCGCCTCACAAGCACGGAACAGGACCGGGCGCTTCACGGAACATCACGCGTCGTCGTCGCCACGTCGATCGCGGAATCCTCCATCACGGTTCCCGGCGTGCGCCGCGTCGTCGATGCGGGGCTATCAAGGGTGCCGCGTCGCGATGCCGCCCGCGGCATGACCGGCCTGGTGACCGTCTCGGCGGCGAAGACGAGCGCCGACCAGCGCGCAGGCCGCGGCGCCCGCCTCGGCCCCGGCACCGTCGTGCGGGCCTACTCGCAGGCCGACTACCAGCACTTCGCCCCCGACATCGCCCCGGAGATCACCACCAGCGACCTCACCTCGGCCGCGCTGGCGATGGCGGCGTGGGGCTCGCCCGACCTGCCTCTGCTCGATGCCCCACCGGCGCAGGCGATGCAGGATGCGAAGGCCACCCTCGCAGAGCTCGGCGCGCTGGACGGCTCGGGCATCACCGAGTTCGGGCGGAAGCTCGCGTCGCTGCCCCTGGATCCCCGACTCGGTGCGGCGCTCTTGCGCCAAGGAAGCGGAGCGGCGGAGACCGTCGCGGCGCTCGCGGAGGGGATGGGCGGCGACCTATCGCGGGCGCGTGCCCCGCGCAACCAGGTGCGCCGCCTGGAGAAGCTGGTCCCCCACACCGATCCCGTCCCGGCCGGCGACGTCGTCGCCGCGGCCTACCCGGGCTGGGTGGCCAAGCGCCTCGACGAAGGCTACCTGCTGGCCAGCGGCACCCGCGCCACCCTCGACGCCGGAATGGGACAACCCGAGTGGATCGCGGCCGCCGAGGTCCAGCTCACGCAGAAAGGGGCGGTGATCCGCTCCGCGGCGCCCTATGCCCTGCCCGCCGAACGCATCACAGAGGACACCAGGGCATCGCTTATCGACGGCGCAGTGCGCGGCCGGAAAGTCACCGCGATCGGCGCGATCGAGCTGAGCTCCACGCCGGTAAGGCTCACCCCCGAGGAAGCGATGGAGGCACTGGCCGGCCTCGACTTTGACGCATTGACGCTGGACGAGGGCGCGCAACAGCTCAAAAACCGCATCGACTTCCTGCACCAGCGGATTGGCGAGCCCTGGCCGAATGTCGAGGAGGGGGACTACTCGCCAGAGATTGGGGAGGTGGCCAAGGGGGCGTCGATAAGCAGGCTCGACATGCGCTCGGCCTTGATGCGGCAGCTGCCCTGGCCCGAGGCCGCGCGGCTGGACGAGCTCGCCCCGGAGCGTCTCGCGGTGCCCAGCGGCTCGCACCCGCGGGTGGACTACGCGATGGGACGTCCGGTCGTGCGCGTCAAGCTGCAGGAATGCTTCGGGTTGGCGCAGTCGCCGACGTGCGCCGGGGTGAAGGTGCTCTTCCACCTCCTCTCCCCGGCCGGGCGCGAGCTGGCCGTCACCGACGACCTGGAGAGCTTCTGGAACGGCCCCTACCTTCAGGTACGCAAAGAGATGCGCGGGCGCTACCCCAAGCACCCCTGGCCGGAGGACCCGTGGACGGCGGCGGCGACGGCGCGGACGAAGAGACACATGCGGAAGGAATGAGCACTAGGACGATTCAGGGTGAGCCGTCTGCCACGCCTCAAGAAGGCTTTGCGCCGCGCCATCGCCACCCGGAACGAACGTTTCCAGCAAGCTCTTTACTGGCCCTTCACGATTTAGAGTGCATTGATCTTGGTGTGCAGCTGTCCGGAGTGGATCAAGGATCGCAAGATGTAGTGCCCGAGGTTCTTGAACCCCAAAGCGATGCCGCGCAGATGCTCCAGGCGCCCGTTGATCGCCTCGACGGGCCCGTTGGACGCGCCGATATCGAAATACGCCAGCACGTCCTTCTGGCGTCGGTACAGCGTGTTTCCCAGCTGCTTAATCTCCTCTAACCCCTTCGGCATCGTCGATGAACGCAGCGCGCTGATCACCTTCCGCATCAGCTTCTTGCCCTCGGCTTTCTTCGGGTGCTGATAGGCGGCGATGATCTGCTGATACACCAACCACGTCACCTCCAAAGCCACGTACTCTTCGTCGGTGGCCCACAGTTGCTCGAGTCGCCGATGCTGTCGATCAGTCAGGAAGTCAATCCTGGTCAACAGGGTTTTCCGGTTCTTATACAACGGATCGTTTTTCTTGCCCCGCCGCCCGGTGGTCATCCGCTGCAGGCGCTGTCGGCACACGGTCAACTTGTCGGCGGCCAGGTGCACCACGTGAAAGGGATCCATCACCGCCTGCGCCCGCGGCAGGGCCTGTTTGGTGGCGGTGGCGTAGCCGGCAAACCCATCCATCGTGACAACCTCGACCCGGTCGCGAAAGCCCTGCCCACGCTGGCTGAGCCAATCGCAAAGTACCGCGGCGCTACGACCCGGGACCATGTCCAGCAACCGGGCCGGTCCGGCGCCGTCGATGACGGGGGTGATGTCGACGAGCACGGTGACGAACGAGTCCGGCTCACCGGCCCGGTGGGTGTGCTTCCACACCTGCTCGTCCACGCCCAGCACGCGCACCCCGGCAAGGTGGCCGGGGTCGTCGTAGACCAGGTGCCGGCAGGCATCCAGGGCGAGGTCGTTGACCAGGTCCCAGCCCAAGCCCAGGGCTTTGGCGGTGGCGGAGATACTCATTTTGTCGATCGCCAACCGTTGCACAATCCAGCGGGTCACCCGGCCAGTGACGGTGCGCCCGCGTTCGGCGCAGGCCAGTTCGCCCTGGTAGATCCGCTGGGCACAGGACTGATTCAGGCACAGGAACCGCGGCACGCGTACCTGCAGCCTGGTGGGGAAGCCGACGACGGGAAGATCGGTCAGCCGGCGCACGACGTGACAACGCAGCCGGCCTGTGTGTCCGCAGCCCGGGCACTTGTCGCAGGAGTCGATGGGACGAGCACTGATGACCGTGAACTCGCCGGCATCCGCGGCATCGGTGATCGTTAATCCCAGCTCCGCGGTGCGGCAAATGGTGTCGGCGACGAGGTTGAACGTAGGCTGCATTGTAGGGTCCTGGTTCGGTCAGATGGAAGCGGTGTAACTCTCATCTTGTACCGGCCAGGACCCCTACATGTTGTGCCACCCCGAACCGGGCTCTGCGGTCAGCTACGCACTCTCAATCCTGTAGAGCCATGTTACCACCTAGGGCGGAAAGTGCTCATCCTCTGCCGCCTTACCCCAGACCACCAGCAACGACACCAACTAGGCGACGGCGGTGAACACTGATGACATGACGCAACTACCCATTCAACCACCAGCAAAGGATCAAGAGCGAGGTACACCACCAGGGGACTGACCGAGTCACACGGAGTACCCGAAGTTGCAGATTGCGCACCAGCATCCGGAAAAACAGGGACGAGCGAAGGTGTTAAAATACAAAAATCTGCTACACTGTGGACGTCGGCCGCCCCCTGCAGCTGACATAGCAATTTGGGTGCCGTGGCAGCATCCACCACAAGCCATCCCTGGGCTCCCCTTAAATCAAAGCGCCTACTGAATCGGAGTACATATGAAGAACTTCACCATCGCAGCAGGGTTAGCCTTCCTTACTGCCCTAGCATGCGCAGTTAATACACCGACTGCCTCCGCACAAGTCGAAGCCAACCTGTTAGACGCGTCGGAGCGGGTAAGAATTCTTTCCTCTGGGGAGTCGATGAAGATTTCGAACGACGAACCTTGGGAATCGATCATCGCGGAACTTCCTCAGACCCATAACGCCAAGGGCGCGACAACCACCTACGCTGGGGATCTGGCACCATCTTGCATTAACGCCGTCTGGGAAAAGGGTTTCGTTCAGGTCTACAATAACTGCGGTTTTGACTTACGCATCAAAGTTGTTATGGCCTTTGCACCCGATTCTGCTTGTCACCTCGTCGTCGACGGAACACGCCACAACATATCCTTTGCATGGGGTCGAATCGATCGCGTTGAACTGTGTTAAGGTCTGGTAGGAAGGCGGCCATCCTTATGTTAATACTTTGAGAAGTGCAAAAATCGACGGCACTTCAAGTCCAAATCGCGAAGGAGCTGAAAATACATGGAAACCAATCCTGAGAAAATAATCGCTAATATCCTCGCCGACATGGCCGAAATCGGCGACTGGGCGAGCATTGCGGATGCGCTAGCCGCTAATGGCCGCAACTCGCACTTTGCAAGTCGCGAAGAGGTCATGGCCATTTTGAGGGTGCTCAAGAAGAGTCCGGAGATATCCGTCGGCAAGGTGGAGGGGGGTTTCCTTGACCTCCCCGACGATTGGGACCCCGCCGAGGTGGCCGACCAAATCTTCTCCGATCCACAGCCAGTAGGGGCCATGATGGAGACCTTCATTCGGCCGACCGGGGAATGGCCCCAGAGGGAAGACGGCGCGCGGGAAGAAACATCGTAAAGCCACCCGACGAGAAAATACGCAGTAGTAGCGATGAATCCAAGACTCCTTCACCAGCAGACAACTAACCAGCCTCTTAAGGACGTACCCTCAATGGAATTCTCTAAGCGTAAGAACGCAACCGCTTTCATTCCCGCACTCGCTGCTATCGGACTAGCTCTAATTGCTCCCGCAGTCGCTTCTCCAATCGCCGAAGCGCAACCAGTCGTGCGAGACTGCCCAGGAGACAACTATGTCACTCACTATACCAATTTCGACCAAATGCGCTCATATCTTGATGGCGTTTACAGGCGAGACGGACGGGTATGGCAGGCTCCCAATGATGAAGCGGTATGGCGTCTGTGGTGCGGCGCAACGCATGGCTCAGCTTTCTTGAACGGTGATACCGCCGTTCCCAACAGTATCACGCTCAACGATGGAACAGTCGTAAGTTTTCGAACGAAGAGTGGTTCTGGCGGATACACCATCGACATCAATAGTTTGAATCACTCAAAGCTCTTCAAGGTGCATGTTTCCTAGCGGCGTATCTCTCAAATGGATAGCTGGTTGTGGGGTATGTTGTGTTCATGAGTGCTCCTGCTGCTGCATTGCCTGTTTCTGAAGCTGACCGGTTGGTTTTGACGAAGCTGTCGAAGTAGACGACTGCTGCGCACCGTGACGTGATGAGGGCAAGGGGCCTGTTGGACGCTGCTGATGGTGTCGCCAATACTGTTATCGGGCTCTTCCCAATCAACGGTGTAGGTGTCGTTTGAACCCGCCGGCTTCCAGGAGGCTGCGGGCGATGTAGTGGGCGAGGTTGCCAAAGCCCAGGGCGATGCCGCGCAGGTGTTCCAGACGGCCGTTGATCGCTTCTGTGGGGCCGTTGGATGTGCCAGGGCGGTCGAAGAACGCGAGCACGTCGTCGGCGCGTCGAGCCAGGGTGCGCCCCAGGCGGGCGACCCCGGGCAGCCCGGCCGGGACACCAGTGGCGATGGTGTCGATCAGCGCGGTCATGGTGGCCTTCCCGGTCGCTCGGTCGGGGTCGCGGTAGGCGGCGATCATCCGCTTTTAGACGCTCCAGGTGACCTCGACCGCGGTGTGACGCTCATCGGCGAACAAGTCCTGCAGGCGCGTGATCTGCTTGTCGGTGAGCAGGTCGGCTCCGGTGTGCAGGCTGCGACGGGCCCGGTACAGCGGGTCGCCGGCGCGGCCACGGCGGCCGAAGATGTCCTGCTGGGTGCGACGTCGGCACTCGTCCAGGGCATCGGCGGCCAGGTGGACCACGTGGAAGGGGTCCATCACCGTCACCGCCTGTGGGACCTCCTCGACGGCAGCGGTCTTAAAAACCCGTGAACCCGTCCATGGCGATGGCCTCGATGCCATCGTGCCAGGCCTGGTCGCGCTGGCCCAGCCAGGTCTTTAAACACGGCCTTGGAGCGGCCCTCGATCATGTCCGAGCAGCCGAGCTGTCCCGGTCCCGTCGCGTACACCGGTGAGGTCGATGATGACGGTGACGTACTTGTCGCCCCTGGAGGGTGTGACGCCCCACATGCTCGTCCACGCCGATGACTTTTAACGGCTCTTCACGATTTAGAGTGCGTTGATCCGGGTGTGCAGCTGCCCGGAGTGAATCAAGCACCGCAAGATGTAGTGGTCGAGGTTGCAGAACCCCAGAGCGATTCCACGTAGATGCTCTAGCCGGCCATTGATCGCCTCGACCAGCCCGCTGGAGAGGGTGTCCGATTCTTTGTGTGCGGGGGGCTTGGTTTACAAGTAGTCCGCGAATCGGTCGGGGTAAGCCACGGCTAGTTGGTTGATGGCTTGTTTCCACCCGGTGGCTTTCGCTCCTTCAATATAGCCGTTGCATTCGATGGCGCGCTTGGCTTTCTTCGCTCGCTGGGCAGCGCGCTTGTCCTCGATGTTGCAGATCATCAGCCACAGCGTCTTCAGCGCCGCGGTATCGTTCGGGAACTGGCCGCGGTTGCGGGTGGCTTTCCGCAGTTCAGCATTCAGCGATTCGATCGAATTCGTGGTGTAGAGTACCCGCCGTGCCGCAGGCGGGAACTGCAGAAACGGCACGAACCGATCCCACGCATCACGCCACACCTTGACCGATTGCGGATACTTCCGTCCCAGCTCGGACGCCTCGAACGCGTCCAGGGCGGCGCGGGCGGTGTCCTCGTTCGGTGCGGTGTAGACCTCCCGTAGCGCACTTGATACGGGTTTGCGGTCTTGGTAGGACACCCACCTGTTGGCCGCCCGGATCAGGTGCACGATACTCATCTCGCACCATGGAATTCGGCCAGGTTGCCTCCACGGCTTCCGGCAGGCCTATAAGCCCGTCGCAGCAGACGATGAACACGTCTTGGACCCCACGGTTGGCAAGGTCAGCGCACACGGATGCCCAAAAACTGGCGCCTTCATTGTCTGCGATCCACAATCCCAGGATGTGTTTGATGCCGTCCATGTCGACGCCTACCGCCATGTAGCAAGACTTGTTGACCACGCGGTGGCCATCGCGGATCTTCACTCGCAGCGCGTCGAGGAAGATTACTGGGTAGAACTCGTCGAGCTGGCGGTTTTGCCAGATCATGACCTCTTCTAACACCGCGTCGGTAATGGTGCTGATCGTATCTGGGCTCATATCCACCCCGAGGGTGGTGGCGAGATGGTGCTGAATATCGCGCACGGTCATCCCACCGGCGTACAGCGAGATAATCATGTCGTCGAGCTCTGTGAGCCGACGGGAGCCTTTGGGCACCATCTTTGGAGCAAACGTGCCGGCACGATCCCTCGGCATGGTCACTTCCAACGCGCCGTACCCAGAATTAACGGTCTTGGTGTACGACCCGTTGCGGTGATTGCTCTCCTGTGCGGTTTCCACCCGGGCTTTCGCCTTACGGTCGGCATGGCCGTAGCCCAAATGTGCATCCATCTCCGCTTGCAGACCAGCGTTGATCGATGCCTGCAACAGGCCTTTGACCAGATCGCTTGCATTGTCAGTGGAGGTGGACAACTCGCCGATCAAGCTGGCGAGTTCAGGATTTTCCATCAGCTTCTCGCTGATCTCGTTGACCCTTGCCGGGTCGTGGCCTTTCTTCGGTGACACCGTAGTCATTATCGGTGAAACTCCTTTTAGATCAGAGCCTCACACACAAACTTCCTGACACCCTCCCGCTGGACGCCCCGATGTCGAAGTAAGCCAGCACCCCCTCGCGCCGACGCCACAACGTCCGACCCAGCTGGGCCAGCTCCTCCAACCCTTTCGGCACGCCCTTACACAGGGTGTTGATGATCCGTTCCATCAACTTCTTGCCCTCCGATTTCTTCGGGTGCCCGTAGGCCTGGATCATATCCTGTGAGAGCCATCCACATCACCTCGGAGCACCACGTAGTCGCCATCGGTGGCCCACAACAAGTCCAGACGCTGTTTCTGCCGCTCGGTGAGGTAATTCGTCCTGGTCAACAAGGTCCGCCGGTGCTTGTACAAGGGATCAACCTTGCGTCCACGACGCCCCGTGGTCTCCCGTTGGAGCCTCTGCCGGCAACCAGTGAGCTTGTCCGCTGCCAGATGCACGACGTGGAATGGATCCATCACCTTCCTCGCCTGGGGTAGAACCTGGTCGACGGCGGTGGCGTAGCCGGTGAAGCCGTCCATCGTCACCACCTGCACCTGACTACGGAAACCAGGGTCGCGTTCCTGCAGCCACGTGCGCAGCACGTCCGCACTATGCCCCGGGCGCATATCCAACAATCGGGCCGGCCCCGTCCCGTCGGCCAGCGGGGTGAGGTCGACCAGGATCGTCACCAGGTTCGACGGCTGGCCTGGCTTTCGGGCGTGCTTCCACACGTGCTCATCCACCCCGAGGATGCGCACCCCGTCCAGATGGGAGGGGTTGTCGTAGACGAGCTGCCGGCAGGCGTCCACAGCGACCTGATTGACCAACTCCCAGCCCACGCCCAAAGGGCCTTGGCGGTGGCGGCCACGCTCATCCGGTCGATGGCCAGTCGTTGGAGGATCCAGCCGGTGACCCGGTGGGTGAGCGTGGCCCCGTCATTGGCGCAGTTGAGGCAGGCTTGGAAGATTTTCCGCCGACATTGTTGATTGGTGCAGGTGAATCGGGGGACACGAACGTGCAGGCGGGTGGGAAACCCCACCACCGGCAGGTCAACCAGTCGGCGGACCACGTGATCACGTTTCTTCCCGGGGTGTCGGCACTCGGGACAGGTGGTGGCCACAGCTACCGGGGCGGCGTCGATGATGGTGAAGGTTCCGGCGTCGGCGGCTCCGGTGATGGTCAGGCCGATTTCCGCGGTACGGCAGATGGTGTCTGCGACGAGGTTGCCAGTAGGCTGCACAGTGGGGTCCTGGTTCGGTCAGATGGAAGCGTTGTAACTCTCATCTTGTACCGGCCAGGACCCCTACACGTTGTGCCACCCCGGACCGGGCTCTGCGGTCAGCTACGCACTCCAAAACGCGAAGAACCGGATTGCTCTCACGCGAAGGAGATAAATCAGAATGACTATTGTGACACAACGAGACGCGGTTGATAAGGCCAAGGTTGATGCGATCGAAAAGAAGCTTTTGGACACCCCCGAGGTGGCCACGCTGATCCGGGAGTTGGCTGTCTCAGCAACCGACGCCAACGACCCGGTGCGCTGCATGCTGCAGGCCTTACTGGCCAGTGGCCTGCAAGCGGAGATGGACGCCCGCCTCGGTTATCAGTCAAGTAATCGGGAAGGCCAAGACGGCAACAGGTACCTCGACTGCCGCAACAGGTCGTAGGTAAGACGGTGGACTCGAGCGGGTACGTCTGCCGTGAACCGTTTGACCCTACCCCTTGAATTGCCCGGTCACCGCGGGAGCGAGGGTGGTGTAGACGTGCTTGAGCTCCTGGTACTCGGCCAGTCCCGTCGGCCCGAGCTCACGGCCGTTGCCGGACTGCTTCATCCCGCCCCACTCCGCCTGCGGCAGGTAGGGGTGGAAGTCGTTTTTCCAGATCGTCCCGTGGCGCAAGCGGCGCGCGACGCGCTCGGCCTTGCCCGCGTCGGAGGTCCACACCGCGCCCGCCAACCCGTAGTCGGTGTCGTTTGCGATCGCCACGGCCTCGTCCTCGGTCCCGAACGTCTCAATGGTCACGACCGGCCCGAACGCCTCCTCGTGCACGCAGTCCATGTCGCGGGTGCGTTGATCCAGGATCGTCGGCAGGTAGTAGATCCCGGCGGTCAGGTCGGTCTCGCCCCGGATGTCTTCCGAGGTGGGCACCCTGCCGCTGGTGAGCACGCTCGCCCCCTGCTCGCGGGCCTTGTCGACGTACGCCGCCACCTTCTCGCGGTGCGCGACGGAGATCAGCGGCCCGGTCTCGGCGGCGTCGTCACGCGGCCCGCCGATCCTGATGCGCTCGGTGCGCCGCACGAACTCCTCGACAAACCGGTCGTGGAGGCTCTCCTCCACGACGATCCGCGCGCCCGCCGAGCACACCTGGCCGGAGTGGAGGAACGCCCCGGTCATTGCGTTGTCGATGGCGGCGTCGAAGTTGGCATCGGCGAAGATCACGTTCGGGTTCTTGCCGCCGAGCTCAACGTCTTGAGAGGTGAGTGGGAGGGGGACGTGAGCTCCCGTGGTGATGCGCTGGTGTGGAAGCTCATACCTTTGTTGCTGCGGCGCCCGGTGGTTACGTCCAGGATTGTCGCCGACGAGTTGAACATAACGCAGGTCAGTGTGCGCAAGGCACTGGATGCACGGGAGAGCACGGGAATCCTGGCATCAGCGATGCTGGACAAACGGACGCGAGCATGCCGGGCTGTCGAAGTCCTCGACCTGCTCGACGAGTTCGCTACCCGCGGCGGTCAACGCCGGACGCCGTGAGGTTTTGGCACCAGAGCCGTGAAGGTCGCGGGAGCACCACCGCGGCCATTTTCCTTCTTTGAACTGTCACACACTATTCTCTGGGAACATGACAACGGCGTCGAAGACCCACACCGTCACCATGTGGACCCTGGTCTCGCTCATCATCGGTTCCTGCATCGGGTCCGGCATCTTCGCCCTGCCGCAGAACATCGCCTCGTTAGCCAGCCCCGGCGCGATGCTCGTCGGCTGGGCGATCGCGGGCGTCGGCATGCTCTCCATCGCGTTTGTCTTCCAGATCCTCGCGCAGCGAAAACCCCACCTCGATTCTGGCGTGTACTCCTACGTGCGCGCGGGCCTCGGTGACTTCATCGGGTTTACTTCGGGGTGGGGCTACTGGCTCGGCTCGGTCATCGCGCAGGTGGGCTACGCCAACCTGTTCTTCTCCACCATCGGCCACTACGTGCCGGTGCTGCGCAACAACGCGGTTCTCGCGGTGGCGACATCGGCGCTGACGTGGGTCATCTTCGCCATGCTCACGCGCGGGGTGCAGCAGGCGGCTCTCATGAACGTGGTCACCACGGTGGCTAAAACGGTGCCCATCTTGTGCTTCATCGTGCTGGTGGCCTTCCTCGGCTTTCGTTGGGACACCTTCACCCTCGACTTCTGGGGCGCGGGCGAAGGGCTCCCGTTCGGCGAACAACTCCAGGGCATCATGCTCTTTACCGTCTGGGTGTTCATCGGCATCGAAGGCGCGAGCGTGTACTCCAAGCAGGCGCGCACGCGTAGCGACGTCGGTCGCGCCACCGTCGTCGGCTTCCTCTCCGTCCTCGCCCTGCTCGTGGCGGTATCCACCCTCTCCTACGGCGTGATGAGCCGCGAGGAGCTCGCCGCCCTGCCGGAGAACTCGATGGGCGCGGTCCTCGAGGCCGTCGTCGGGCCCTGGGGCGGCGCGCTGGTCTCGACCGGGTTGTGCCTGTCTGTGCTCGGCGCGTACGTCTCCTGGCAGATGCTGTGTGCCGAACCCATCGTGATGATGGCGCGCGACGGCATCCTGCCTCACCGCCTGGGCCGCACCAACGCGGCCGGCGCGCCGGTTGCCGCCCAGCTCATCTCCACCGCGGTGATCCAGGCCTTCGTCATCATCTTCTTTGTTAGCGAGGCCTCGTATACTTCGATGGTGCAGCTGGCCACCATCATGTACCTGCTGCCGTACATCTTCTCTTCGCTCTACTTGGTGCTCCTCGCCGTGCGCGGCAAAGGGCTCACCCACCCGCACGCGGGCACGCGTTTCGACGACTCCGGGCCCGCCGCCTCCCCGCGGGATGACCGCGCCCACCTCGCCGTGGGCGTGGTCGGCATGATCTACTCGCTCTGGCTGATCTACGCCGCCGACCCCGTCTACGTGCTCTTCGGGGCGCTGGCCGTGGTGCCCGGCTTCATCCCGTACGTGTTCACCCGCATCGCCCGGCGCGAACGAGCCTTCAACGCCTTCGAGTGGGGCGTCGTCGCGCTCATCGCGGCCGGGGCGATCGCCGCCGTCTTCGGCCTGGCGGGGGGCACGCTGACCCTGGGGTAGCGCGCCGCTATTGCGTCTTCACCGAGATGATCGGCCACAGCATGGCGGCTACGGCCTTGGCGTGCCGCTCGCGGTTCTTCAGGTCGAACACCGCGCGCGTGAGCACGCTGCCGACGACCATGGTGGCGATGACACCCCCGTTAACCCCTTCGGCGAAGCTGCCCGCCTTCACGCCCTTGGAGAAGTAGCGGCTAAACCCCGAGACCAGTTCGTCGACGACGCGCTCGCGCCACTCCTCGAGGAACTCCTCCGAGCTCGAGACCAGCGCGCCGATGAGCCGCAAGCCGATCTTGTTCTCCAGGTGGTCGTGGAGGTTGACGATGTAGCGCTCGAATCCCTTTTGGTCGGTGGGGTATTCGGCGGGGACATCGAGGGTGAGGTGGCGCAGGACGTCGATAAGCATGTCCACGCGATCGTCGTAGCGCCTGTAGATCGTGGTCTTTGCCACCCCGGAGTCGGCCACGACGGCGTCAATGGTCACGGCGCCGAAGCCCTTCTCCCGGGCGATCTTGAGCACCGAACGGTAGATCTTTTCCTCGGTGGCGGCCCGGCGCTTCGGGCGGCCGACGCGGGGGCGCTCCGCGGCGTGTGAATCGGAGTTAGTCATTGGCCTATAATGACACACCCGCGTGGCCGATACTTAGATATGGAATACTTCTGCCGGCCATAGCGGGCACCCGGAGTAGCATTTCCTGGGTGAGTACGGTAACCCGTTGGCTCATCGTAGCGCCCGCATCCGTCGTCCTCGGTGCCATCTTCGAGCGCGCGGGCCGTCGCTGGCGCAGCAGGACCACCTGTGGCCCGTATCCAGTTCATCTGCCTGATCCGCGTCGTGCGTTTTGCCAGATACCTAGCGGTCCTCGCCGAGGATTTCCTCGGCGAGGATATCCATCGGCATGGAGCCGAGCCGCAGGGCCTCGTCGTGAAACTCGCGCAGGCTCATCCCGCGCCCGCGCGCGGCCTCGCGCAGCTCGAGCCAGGCCCGGTAGCCCACACAGCAGGCGGGCGCCTGGCCCGGCCAGCCCATGTAGCGGTCCAGCTCGAAGCTCACTCGCGACTCCGGCATGGCCGTGTTGTCTCGCAGGAACGCCTTGGCGTATTGCGCGTCCCACACCCCGGTCTTGTCCGGGGTCTTCTTCTGCAGGTGGACGCCGATGTCCACGATCACGCGCGCGAGCTGGAGGCGCTTCGAGTCGAGGTGGCCGAGCTTCATCGCCGGCTCTTCGAAGTAGCCAAACTCGCCCATGAGCTGCTCGGCGTAGAGCGCCCACCCCTCGTCGTGGGCGGCGTTGGTGTAGACGGCGCGGCGCCACAGGTTGAGGTCCCCTCGCTGGCTAAGGGCCGTAGCGTGCATGACGTGGTGGCCGGGTGCGCCCTGGTGGAAGATGTGGGTGAGCTCGTGCCAGGTATGCAAGATGTTGTCACCCTCGGCCATGGACCACCACAGCGTGCCCGGGCGGACGAGGTCGTCGCTGGGCGGGGTGTAGCTGAGCCCGCCCGAGGCCGCCGGGTCGATGGCGCAGTCGAGGCGCTCGACGCCGGCGGGGATGGTAAAGCAGTTGCGCTGCAGCACCGCGTAGGCCTCGCGGACGGAATCTGTCATCCATTCCAGCAGCTCGTCGCTGGTGCGCAGCGCGTAGCGGCCCTCCTCGTTGAGCTTGCGAAACGCCGCGTGGATCGTCGTGGATTCCGAAAACATCGAGCGCACGAGCTGTTCTTGCTGCGAGACGACCTCGCGGAGGCGGTCGAGCGCCCACTCGTATGTCTCGTCGAGGTCAACCTTGCGGCCGAGGAAGAACTGGGAGAGGAACTCGTAGCGGTCGCGCCCGACGCTGTCGTCGTGCGAGGCCATCGGGGAGAGCTCGGTGGAGAGCCAGTCCGCCATCTCCTCGAAGGCGCGCTTGGCACAGGCCACGGGGTCGGACTCCGCCTCCACGCCGAGGCGCTCGAGCATCGAACCTTCTCCCCCGAGGGCCTCGCATTGGCTAATCACCGCGTCTATCTGGCGGTGGGTTGCCACATCACCCTGGCTCGCCGCCTCGGCGAGGGAATCGCGGTAGCCGGAGAGGGCATCGGGCACCTTGGTCAGCCGGGCAGCGACGTTGTCGAGGTCTTCCGCCGTAATCTTCGGCATCAGCGCGAGCGCGTCGCGGATGTGCTGGATCGGTGAGTCAATGTTGTTCAGCATCCGCAGGTCTTCGCCGCGGTGGTGCAGGTCGAGCTCCTGAATCATGCGGTCACGCAGGATGGCGGCGGTGAGGCTGTCGACGTGATCGAAATCGTCCTCGTCGTCGGATTCATCGGTGTTGTCGTTGAGCGCATCGACATCGGCCAGAAGGTCGCGGATCCTCTCTGCCATCTTGTCCCAGTACGCGGGGCTGAAGTCCTGCAACTCCTGGTCGTGGCCCTCGAGCCCGATTCGCGTGGCTAGCGTTGGGGATAATTCGACGAGATCGTAGACAAAATCCTCGCAGGTCGCATCAAGCAGCGATGGGGCCCGCCCCGTTTGCTCTCGCTTCATGGTGGCAGAGTCTATCCAACTGTCCACCCAACTGCCATTTGGTTCCTACACCGGCGCCCGTGCGTTAAGCTGCCTATCAGGTTGTTATTATATTCATCATGTCCTCGGCCCCTTTCTCCCTCCCGTCGAGTCCGGCGGCGAAGTGCCTGCACCTCGTTCGGCTGAGGGAGCTGACATCGAGAAGCGAGCTCGTGGAGGCGACGGGGCTGAGCCAACCCACGATTACACGCGCCATCGCCGCCCTAGCCGCGGCGGGCTACGTCGCCGAGCGCCCCGACCTGGCCCGCGCTGCGGGGCGCGGGCGCCCGACGATTCCGCTGGAGCTGGCAGTGCCGCAGGCCATCCACGCCGGCATCGCGGTGGGCACACAGTCGACCTACATCGCCCTGTTCGATCTCAAGGGCCACACGTTGCGCAGCATCGACGTCGACATCCCTGTCGCCGCGATGAGCCAGGACGATTTCATCCAGCACGTCATGGCGGCGCTCAATAGGCTCAACGCCGACGTACACCGCCCGCTGGCCACCGTCGGGGTGACCACCTCCGGCACGGTCACGGGCGACGGCGACGTCTACGCCCCGAACCTCGGGTGGCGCGGGGTGGACATCGGCGCCCAGCTGCGCGAGCAGTTCTCCGTGCCCGTTGTGGTGACCTCCGCCGCGGCCGCCATCGTCGGCTCCGAGCTTCAATCCTCCGCCGCGCTCGACGCGGAGGCGGTGATGGCCCTGTTCGCCGACGACTCGCTCGGCTGCGCGATCTCCACCCCGGGGGGCGTGGAGCCGGTCGCTGTGGAGCGCGAGGACCTCACCACGGAAGGGCTGATCGACTCCATTGACAAGCCCCACATTCGCACGCTTATCGACGCCGTCACCGACGCCACCTGCAAAGAGCTCACCCGAGGCGCGCTCGACCGCCGCGCCCGGGAGCTCGGCGTACTGGCCGCAGACCTCGCCGCGGCCCACTCCCCCTCCACGATCGTCGTGGCGGGCAGCGCGTTTATCGACGACCCCCTCGCCCCCGGCCCCTTCGCCCGCGCCGTCCGCGCGTCCGGCGCCGCCGGCTCCTCCGTCGAGCTGCGGATGATCCCGACCCACCGCGAGGTCGTGCGCGACATCGCCCGCGCCGTCGCCCTAGACCTCGTGCTGCGCGAGCCCCTCGCGGTGGCGGCGCCCTAGCTCAACATAATGGGCGGCGTGGGCGATCCGATCGGTACGCGAGGAGCCCGGCAGCTCCTTGCGCACCTTCGCCGGCACCCCAGCGGCCACCGAGAAGGGCGGGACGACCTGCCCCTCGAGCACAACCGCTCCACCGCCGACGATCGTGCACTCGCCGATGCGCGAGCGGGAAAGCACTGTCGAGTTCATCCCGATCAGGGAGGCGGGCTCGACGTGGCAGCCGTGCACCATGGCGAGGTGCCCGACGGTGACGTCCTCGCCCAGGATCGTCTCCCCGCCGGTGTCCACGTGGACCACGGCGCCGTCTTGAATGTTGGAGCGCGCGCCGATGCGGATGGCGCCGACGTCGCCGCGGATGACCGCACCGGGCCAGACGCTCACCCCCGCGCCGATGACGACGTTGCCAATAATGGTGGCCTCCGGCGCGATGTAGGCGCTCGGATCGATCCGTGGGGTGTGCCCCTCAAAGGTGTAGATCATGGCTTTGTTAGGTCCTCTCGTAGGTCTGTCGTCTCGGTAAAGCGCACGGTGCGCACTCCGAGGGCCGCCGCCGCGGCGAGCCACTCATCGCACGCATCGACGTAGAGCGTGGAGCCGGGCTTAGCTCCCATCGCGTCGAGCGCGACGAGGTAGGCGGCCGCGTCCGGCTTTCCCACCCCGATGTCGCACGAAAAAGTCACCGCGTCGAGCTCGGCAAGCCACGGGTGGCACTCGCGCACATGCGTGGCGACACCCAGCGGGACGTTATCGATCACCCCCACGGCGTAGCCGGAATCCACCAGCTCGAGCAGCAGATCCACCATGTCCCGCCGCTCGGACGCAAGCGAGGCCGCGTCCGCGGCGATCGCCTCGTAGACGTCGATGTCGGCCAGCCCGGCGCGCAGCCCCACCTGCTGCCACCACCGCGCGTCCGAGACTTCCCCGACCTCGAGGTCGGGGCGCAGCTCCGCGTAGGCACGCCAGAACCGCGCCGTATCGCCCGCGCCGGCCGCCCGCTCGACCGCTCGGCGCCCCGCCTCGGAGCGCGGCGCGAGGATGACGCCGGAGAGCCCGAATAGTACTGCGTCCATAGCCACCACAGTACGTCTCCCGTCCCCTTACAGCTCGAGGCTGTCGAGCACCGCGTCGAGGGCGTCGCCGACGCCCGTGCGCCACACCACCGGCACTTTCGGGTCAGCGCGGCCCGGGCCGCCGTTGATCACTGCGACTGGCTTGTGTGCGGCGAGGGCATCAAGCACGATTTTGTATCCGCTCATCACCGCCAACGAGGTGCCCAGCGCGATCACCCCGGTGGATTCCGCGAGCAACCGCGCGGCCTCGTCGCGGCGGCGCCTGGGCACCGATTCGCCGAAGTAGACCACGGACGGCTTGAGGCGCTGCCCGCCGCAGGAGCGGCAGGAGATCATGCGGAAGCGCTCGACGTCGCCGTCGCGCAGCTCGACGTCGCCGTCGGGGTTGAGCATGGAACCTGTCACGCGGACCGACTCGGCGTAGTGGGGGTTGGCGGCGGTGAGGCGGGCGTCGAAAAGCGTGCGCTCCTCATTCACACCGCAGTCCAGGCAGGACACGCTGCCCATGTTTCCGTGAAGCTCGATGACGCGGGCGCTGCCGGCCTCGCGGTGCAGCCCATCGACGTTTTGTGTGATGATTGCGCTGACCAACCCGGCGCGCTCGAGCTCGACGAGCGCGAAGTGGGTGCGGTTCGGCGCCGCGGTGCGCAGGTAGCGAATGCCCACGAAGGCGCGCGCCCAGTAGCGACGCACCGCCTCCGGGGCGTGGGCGAACTCCTGGTAGGTCATCGGCCGGCCTTGTGAAAGCCGGCCGTTCTCCGAGCGGTAGTCGGGGATGCCGGACTCGGTAGACACCCCGGCCCCGGTGAGCACGAGGACCTGAGGATCACCAAGCATGCTGACGACGTAGTCGAGCGCGGCGCCCGGCTCGGCCGGCTCGACGGTCTCGGCGACGACGCGCTCGATGGAACGGATCGCGCTGCGGTGGGCCATCTCGATGGCCGGGTCGCTAAACGTCATTAGCGGAAGGGGACCTCGCCGATGGTGCGGCGCAGCTTGCGGGTGCGCAGCCGCTCGGGGTGCTTCGCCAGCTTCTCCATCGCCTTCACCGCGCACATCACGTGCGCCTCCTTCGAGTTGGAGTAGAACGCCTGCGCACCAGCCGGCAGCTTGGGCACGGCGTGCAGCGGCAGGTCGGAGACCGCGAGTAGGGTGCCGTAGGGCACGCGGTAGCGGTACCCGTTGGCGGCGATGGTGCACGATTCCATGTCCACGGCGGTCGCGGTGGAGCCGCGCAGCCAGTTCCACAGCTCCTGCGGCGTCTTCCACTCCCAGTTGCGGTCCCCGGTGGAGAGCACTGTGCCGGTGCGCATGAGCGAGGGGTCCTCCCCGTAGATTTTCTCCACCGTTTTCTCCAACGTGCGCTGGATCTCGGGCACGGCGGGGATCGGCTGATCGCGGCGGATGTGGGAATCGAGCAGGTTGTCGTGGCGCTCGTAGGCGTTGCCCAGGATGAGGTCGCCGATGCGCATGCGCGCGTCCAAGCCAGCGCAGTGGCCGATCATGATCCACGCCTCCGGGCGCAACACCGCCAGGCAATCCGTGATCGTCTTCGCGTTCGACGGGCCCACCCCGATGTTGATCATGGTGATGCCGTCGCCGTCGTCGGTAACGAGGTCGTAGCGCGGCATCTGGCGCGGCGAGCCGAGGTCAATATCGTCGGGGTCCTCCCCCGGCTCGACCTCGCCGGAAGGCAGCACGAGGCGAGTGTAGCGGGAGTCGGGTTTTTCCATCGCGCGCAGCCCGAAGGCGACGAACTCGCGGGTGTGCATGGCGTAGTTGGTAAACAAGATGTAGCGCTGCACGGTGTCCACCTCGATGCCGGTGTAGTGCTCGATGCGGGCGCACGCGATGTCGAAGCGCTGCGGGCCGAAGTGGAACAGGGGTTTCTCGGCGCCGTGGAAGGATTCCCACTCGCCGTCGATGATGCCGTCGTGGACGTCGTCAAGCGTGGGCCGCGGCACCCCGGCGGGGTTGTTGGCGCGCACCTCCGCGAGCCCGTCAACGCCGCGGATGTACTCCGGGGGGATGCGAATTTCCGAGTAGCCGACCTCGATGACGGCATCGTAGTTCGCGCACAGCGCGCCGAGCTGGCTGCGCAGGTAGGGGGCCATCAGGTCAGGGCGCGACAGGGCGGCCGAATACGTCCCGGCCTCGTCGACGTAGCCGAAGGGCTCGCGGCGATCCACCGGCACCCACGTGGCGATCTTCACGGCGATCTTCGGGTAGCGCACGCCCTCGTACGCATCGGCGTCACCAGCCGGGATCGCGCGCCGCGCCAGCTCGCACGAGGCCTCGTAGAGCTCGATCAGCTTATCGACGCCCTCATCAACGCTTCCGACCTTCTCCATGCAGCCCAGCGTACTCAAGACCGCGTGGGGACCCCTGTAAACCACCTAGGGAGACTGGGTGGAAGTCAGGACGATGAACCACACCGTGTTGGTGAGAAGCAGCAGCGTCCCAACTCCCGCGTAGGAAAGAAAGATTCCCACTGCTTCCTGCGTGGATACACCGAAAGAGACCCCAAACGAAAACGCCGTCGCAAATCCTGCGGTCGTGGATATAGGAAGTGCCATAACTCCACTCGGAGCGCGTTCACAGCACCATATAGTGAGCGCGTTAGCGATGATCAGTGTCGCACCGCAACCAACGATCTGCCAAGGGGAAAACTGCGTGGGCGCCCCACGGTACAGCACCTCGCTCATGGGGCTATGCGGATCCCACGACAACCACGCCGCTGCGGCAAAAAACCCGGTCAGCACCCCGATAAGACATATCTTCCACAACGTGGGTCGGTAGGACTTCGGCCCGATGGCAAAGAACACGACAAGCGTGAGCACAGTCGGGATGACAACGAAGATGGACGTCCCTATCAGGAAGCCTTCGAACTGAAACTCTTGCCGCGTCATTTTGAGCCACCTCAAAGGTTCCTAACGTGACGGCCTGTCACTGCAGCCCAATACGTGTTGCGGAACTTGGTACACCCACCACGCCGAGCGTCAGACTTTGGATAGACTGACGTGCAAACAGTGTCCATCTCGCGGAATAGCTGATTATTGCATGCCCCGTACCCTTGCCCTCGGGTGTCAGATGCTTCCATACATTGGTCGTGCCTTGCGCACGCGCCGCTAAACTCAGCGTTCTTCCCAGGTGCTGGGAATTGGTCGGGCGATTTCGTACAGTAGTCATGGTATCCGGCGTGGGGCCAATCCCTGAAACCATCAATGCACGCCCAGTAATCATAACTAGGGGGAATCGTGATAGTGCCGTATTGTGGCTGCGTTGAATCTGGAATGGGGCATTTACTTGCAGACCTGCGCAAGGGGTCATTGCTTGACGCTGCCGATTGAGCTTCACCTGGGACTTCCACGCCATGTTGTTTTAGCAGGTCGATCACAAGGTTCGCCACGGTCTTATTGCCTATTTCTGTCTCGCCTGAAGTTTCAAATTCCTCGAAAACGTTCATGTGCCCGCCGCTGAATTGCTGCTCGACAACTACCGGGGCGTCCCTAGCCAATTGAGGAGTACCTGTCGGATATCCCCATTTTGACTTCTCATACCCCTTCAATGCCCAGATCATTAGAGGAAGGTCAAGGACTTCGTGCGATCCAGTTGTGGGCGTCCAGTAGATCATTCCGCCTTCGAACACGTTGTACCTCCCGATGCCGTCGGGGTGGTCAGTTCATCGCTGATTGGGTAGCCAAGCGAACTGTCTTGCGCTCCCATGGACTGCCACTTGTCGTAGATTGCGCCCTGGATGCTGGCTTGGGAAGCGGGAAGCGCGTTATGGGTGTAGACGTGCCCACCCTGGAAGTCCTGCTTGAACCACTGATCACCCAACGCCATGTCACTCGTAGTGGGGTAGCCTAGGAAACCTTGCTCCCACCCGTGCCGCTGCCACACCAAAGAAACTGGGAGGCTGACACTATGGGCACCAGTTGTAGGATGCCAGTAAATGAATCCGTTGAGGAACTCGGAGCGTTTACCTACCCCGTCGGGGTTGGTAAGTTCGTTCGACTTCGGTAAGTTGAGGAAACTGGACGGGCCGCCGATACTGTCGTATTTGGATTTGATCGCGCCGCACACTTCGAACCAAGACGGCCAGTACACACCGCACTCCTGCCGTGCCTGTAGACGTGAGGCGCCGCTAGGACTTAAACGCGCCTCGGTAACCTCCGCTTTATCGGCATCGGCCTTGGAAAAGCCTTCCGGCACTTTCTCCCGATCGGAACGCATACGCCCTTCGGTGATCTCGGCGTTCGGATAAGGAGTAGGATGCCAAGATTCCAGCCCCTGGGGGTTGAGTTCTTCATCTGAGGCCTGATTGACCTGATAGTCTTCTGCCCCCGGCGGGGTAGGAAGACCCCATACCGCGAAAGGCCCACGAGCCTCTGACTGCACGTCAGGCACTGCCACACCATCCGAAGACTCTGCCGATGAGGCCCACGCCGATAACGCTGACTGCGCAGATGCAACAGGACGTGTACAGGTGGCCAACAGAGTTATCACAATGGCAGCCGCCAGCTTGTTAAGAGTACGAGGCATGGGGAACCTTCCAGCTAGTATGACACTTTCCTGCCAGAACACTGACGACTACCGTAGTGCACCTTGTTTGTTTTGTCTAGGAAATATACTTCGAGTGTTCTGTAGCGGCGCCGGCACTCCCCGGTTACCGAGAACTACCGAAGGCCAACTGGCTCGGCGCGGATCCGAGTAAGAGAGCTCGCTTCCCCGTGATCGGCGTTGCCCGCGCGTGTCGGCAGCTCGGAGGGTTCCTCGACGCCGCGGGTGTACTCAGGCGCGGTGCGGGTGTCCGAGTAGCAGACGCGGATCTTAGCGTCATAGGCCGCGACGTCTCCCGCCGCGATCGCGCGCCGCGCCACCTCGCAGGAGGCGCGGCAGAGCTCGATCAGCCTATCGACGGCCCCTGCAACACTTTCCGCCCCTTCATATAGACCAGCCTACTGAAATGGCCGGAGATTGCTTTGTGGAAAATCCGGCTCAGCGCAGCGCGCTGCACAGGGCCGCGATGACGATGCCCAGCCCAATCGGGATGCTCAGGATGCTCAAAATTGCAGTCTGCACCGTGAAGTGGACACACACGCCAACTGCCACAATGCTCGCCCCGAGCGCCGCATGCACCCACCTTCGCCCAGGGGGCGTAGCGCTCACCGCGAAGTGCCACACAAGGGCGACGACGACCGACAACCCGACGAAAAGCGCGATTGAACTTCTCTGCGAAGCTGTCCTCCAGGGCAACATCAACACGGCCGCAACGCACAGGAGCGCCACGCACAGCTCCGCAAGCGGGTAGCTCAGGAGAACACTGCTACGGCGATTCAATCTCGATGCCTTTCTCAGGTAGGGATGAGCGGGACGATGATGGGCTAGGGTCAGGAGGTTTGCCCCTTGTTGCCTGCCTTATCCTTATCGTCACCGTAACCTGGATGATCTACTGCCGTCGCGCCGCGGCGTGCGTACATTCAAACGCGAGCATTGGGCGGAAAAGGGGCGCGGTGGGCCACATGCTCGTCTTTGAACACCCGCCCCCATCAGTGTCGCGAGCGCTTGGCCAAGTGATCACCGAGACTCTGGATCCCCTGTACGACAATAACCAAAATGATCACGGTGATGAGGATCGCCGCCGTGTCGAACTGCTGATACCCGTAGGAGATCGCGAGATCGCCGATGCCTCCGCCGCCGATAGTTCCAGCCATCGCGGTCGCCCCGATCAAAACGACGGTCGACGTTGTCAGCGCGAGGATGATCGACGGCCGCGCCTCCGGCAGCAGGAAGTGCCGGATGGTCTGCCATGTGGAGGCTCCCATGGATTCGGCTGCCTCGTAGATGCCGGGGTCCACATCCAAAAAGGCGGATTCCAAAAGCCGCGCCATGAAGGGGGCGACGAAGATCGTCAGTGGCACGAGCGCCGCCGTGGTACCGATCGATGTGCCCACGATGAGCTTCGTCAACGGCACGATCGCGACCATGAGGATGATAAACGGCAGGGAACGCACAATGTTGACGAATGTGTTAAGGACCGAGTAGACAGCCCTGTTTCCCCGCAGCGCCCCGGGCCGGGTAAGCACGAGCGCCAGGCCCAGGGGGATGCCGAGCACGCTGCCCAGCGCCAGGGAGATCAGCACCATGTAGGCGGTTTCCACACCCGCCTGCATGTACTGGCCGAAGGTCACGCTGGTCTCGAGTAGGTTCACTGGTGATACACCTCCGCGGTCGTTCGGGCGTCGTTAAGCGACGCGGGGACGCACGGGCTGGTCGTTGCAAGGGTCAGGTTGTGCAATGTGGCATTGCGCAGGGGCAGCGAGTCCGCCCGCACCAGAACCGGGTTCTCCCCGCTGAGCCGGGCCACCTCCGAGATGATCTCCTGGGGTGGGCGAATGGTGGTGACGCTCAACTGGTGTGGGCAAGCGGGATCCTCGGGGTTTCCGGTCCCTCCGCCGCGCGATGCCGACCCAACGAGCTCTCTTGCCTCCGGCGTGCGGGGGCGCATGAAGATCTCGCTCACGGGGCCACTTTCCACCACCTTGCCAGCGTCGAGCACGCTGACAAGGTCCGCCAGGCGGGCGATGACGTGCATTTGGTGGGTGATTATCACCACCGTGATGCCCAACTCCCGGTTGATGCGGGAGATCAGATCGAGGATCTGGCCCGTCGTCACGGGATCTAGGGCGCTGGTGGGTTCGTCACACAGCACGACCTTGGGGCTCGTGACCAGCGCTCGGGCGATCCCCGCTCGCTGCCGCTGGCCACCCGAAAGTTCCGAAGGGTAGTGCGTGGCGCGGTCGGAGAGGCCAACCATCTCCAGCACCTCGCGGACGCGCTCGCCGGAAGCCGCATTCTTCTCGCCCGCCAACACGAGGGGCATGGCGACGTTTTCCGCTACCGTCTTCGACTTCAACAGGTTGTGGTGCTGGAAGACCATCGAGACGGACCTTCGCAGCTCGCTGAGCTCTCCGCGCGAGAGCTTGGCTGGCTCCTTCCCCAGCACCTCGACGCGCCCCTCCGTCGGTCGCTCGAGCCCGTTGATCGTGCGCAGGAGCGTCGACTTTCCCGCGCCGGAGGCGCCGATAATGCCGTAGATCGATCCCTGCGGAATGTCGAAGTCAATCGAATCGAGCGCGGTGAATCCGTCAAAGACCTTCGACAGGCGCTCGAAGCGGATGATTGGAGACCGTTCCATGGGGCTAGCTGTACTCCGGAACGAACCAGTAGTTGTTGGTGTTCTCCGCTTCCATGAACTCCCTGAACTCCGGCGAGCGGTACGCGTCTGCCACCGCCTGAGCCCACTCGGAATCCACCTCATCCTGGCGGGTGACGGCCACGAGGATCAGCTCCGGGCGGAGGTTTTCTTGGAAATGGCTCCACTCCTGGTTGACCTTCGACGCATAAGACATCGAGCCGGGGATCACCGCCCAATCGAGGTCATCGAGGGTGCGCGGGAGCTGGGCCGAGTCCATCGGGCGGATCTCCAGGTTGTATTTGTTGTCCTGGATGTCGGTTTCGCTCAGCAAGGCCCGATCCGCTTCCGGCTTGATGGTCACCCAGCCGGCGTCGACGAGAATGTTGATCGCGCGCGACTTGTTGGAGGCGTCCTGGGGCACACCGACGGTCTGGCCTTCGGCTACTTCGTCCCGGCTCGCGTGCTGCTTGGAAAATAGCGCCGACGGAACCGTCGGGATTTCAGTGATGGCGGCGAGATCGGAGCCCGTGTTGTCGTTGAACACCTTCATATAGGCGGAGTGCTGGTCGACGATCAGGTCATTGGCCCCTTCCGCGACGGATGTATCGGCCTGCTGCAGGTCGGAGAAGTTGGAGTACTCCAGCGTGTAGCCCTGCTCGCTCAAGATCGGGTCGATACCTTCTTTAAAAAGCTCAGAGTACGGCCCGGGCGAGGTCGCGACCTTGATGGTCTTGTCCTGGTCGGGATCCCCAGATGCGGAGCAGCCGGTCAACAAGAGCGCCGAGGCGATGGCGCCGGCGAGGATCTTCTTCGACATTTTCCTTCTCCCCTCTCCTTTGGTTAGTTACCACTGGCCTACGATAGGTAAAGCAAACCGATTTGTCTACACATGATGGACAACACGGTCTAATCCGATCCCGCGCACCTTCACTACCCTGGGTTGCCATGGGTGTAGCAGACATTGCACGTTCGGCGGAGCATCGCCTGGCGCGTTCACAGGTGCGTCGTAAAGCACGCGCGGGATGGGAGCCACGTGCCACGGGATTTACTGGCTACGGCAGCCCCGAGCGAGCACGCGTGATGGGCCGGGTGCTCATGAAAGACCCCGCCTCAGCCGAGACAGGCAACGAGCGCGGATGGCGCCAGTTCATCACCGCGCAGGTCGCCCACACGCCGGTAACGGTGGAGCTTGGCAGCCAGCGTATCGGCACCCGCACCAACGACGAGGGCTACTTCGAGGTCATCATCACCGGCCACGGGCTGGAGCCCGGCTGGCACACGGCACGCATCACCCTCGCGATCGGCGGGCACCAGGAATTAGCACCGGTAGTGATCATCCCCGACACCGTCACCCGCGGCATCGTCTCCGATGTCGACGACACCATCATGGTCACCATGCTTCCCAGGGCCGCGCTCGCGGCGTGGAACTCCTGGGTGAAAAAGACCAACACACGCAAACCCGTTGCCGGAATGGCGGGATTCCTTCGCAGCCTGCGCGGGCCGGAGGACCCGGTGTTCTACCTCTCCACCGGCGCGTGGAACACCTACGACACCCTCACGGCGTTTATCCGCGACCACGGCTACCCGCGCGGACCCCTCCTCTTGACCGACTGGGGCCCGACCCCCACCGGCCTGTTCCGCTCGGGTCCCGAGCACAAGCGCGTGCGGCTGCGCAACCTTCTTATCGACTTTCCCCACATCACATGGACACTCGTGGGTGACGACGGCCAGCATGATCCCATGATCTACTCCGACCTCGTCGCCGAGCACCCCGACCGCATCGAGCTCGTGGCCATCCGGGAACTCAGCTCGCGCGAGCACGTGCTCGCCCACGGCAGCACCACCGCCATCGAGCAACCTGGCAATTACCACGGTGTTCCCGCGCTCTTTGGGGCAGACGGAGACGACTTAGCGCGCTATTGGGACGAACTCAACCGCGGCGCTTAATATCGACGCCGTGACATCGCGCTTCGTGTGTGCGGCATTATCCTCCATCACCGCCGCTTATCTCACCTCCGCCTGCTCGGTCCAGACAACCGGCGTGGCCTCCGCCGACCCTGCTACCCCGCAGCTCCCCATAGTCACTCCTGAACCGCCCGTTGACGTCATCTCCGCCCTCGCCGACCTGCAGGACGACCTCGAGGCGATCGAGGAGGACACGGGCACCCAGCTCGGCGTCTCGCTCGACAACGGCAGCGTCAACGCCTTCATCGGCCAACTTGAGACCCTACCGTCGTGGTCCACCATCAAGGTTCCCATCGCCCTGGCCGCCCAGGACTACTGCGCCTTTGACGACGAGACGATATCCGCCATGATCAAATCCTCGATCGAATACTCCGACAACGCCTCTGCGTGGCAGCTCCTCAACTGCGTCGGCCAGGGCGATGGGGTACTCGCCGATTCCCGCGTGAGCGAGGACGTCGCGCGAACGGGATCCACAATCGACATCCACCGCACCTTCGGGCGCTCCAACTGGCCAATCGCCGCCGCGTCCCACTACGCCTGGTACTTATCGACCCTCGACGAAGACAACGAGGTCATCGTGGCAATGCGCAACATTGCCGAAGAACAGAGCTGGGGCCTAGGCACACTCGAGAGCACCGCGTTCAAGGGCGGCTGGAGCGGCGACCGCCTCGACGGCTCGTGGCACTCGCGCCAGATGGGCTTCGTGCGTGTCGACGACACCCCGCTCGGCATCGCCATCGCATCACGCTCCCCGGAGGGATCGTTCACCGACACCACCGACGCGCTCGACCAACTCGCGGCAGCCCTCGGCGAGGAGCTGGGACTATAGCAGCCACGGGGCTGGTTTTTCACCCCCGATGCGGGGCCTTAGGCCAAGGTGTGACAGGCTTGAGCGCAGTCGCAATTTGTTGCACAGTACTGAAACACCACATTGATTCACGTGCTCGCAGAGATTTAACGGTCGTTTTCGACTCGCGGTGGCAGTGAATCATATTGTCGCTCGTAGCATCACCAGAAGAAACTTGAAGGTACAGATATGACACAGGGTACTGTGAAATGGTTTAACGGCGACAAGGGCTTCGGCTTCATCGCTCCCAACGACGGCTCCGCGGACGTCTTCGTCCACTTCTCCGAGATCCAGGGCAGCGGCTACCGCAACCTTGAGGAGAACCAGCAGGTCGAGTTCGAGATCGGCCAGGGCGCCAAGGGCCTGCAGGCCCAGCAGGTCGTCGCTCTCTAATCCGACGCCCGAGAAAACCGCCGCACCTTATCGGGTGCCGGCGGTTTTTGCTGTGTGGGCGAGGCGGCGGTGACATCAGATGCACCCCTGCACGATGCGACCTGGGAAAAGTGACAACGGTGACAGCAGCGCTGCAACCGATGTCACTCAGGGTCGCTAACGCTCCAGCCACTCCGAACGGAAGAGGCCGTGGCGCGAGCAGGCGGCCTCCCAGCCGACGGGGTTGAGCTTGACCACCATGCGGCGCTCGCAGAGCGGGCAGATGCGGGGCACATCCCAGGACCGGCCGGCGGGGTGGCTGAAGGCAGCCTCGCCGGAGAGGATGGCGCTGGCAAGCTCGGTGCTCTCGGGGATCCTCACAGCGCCTTGATCGTGTCGTAGACCGTGGGCATACCGAGGCTGGTCACGCGGTCGATCGCGTCGCGGTCGGCCTCCATGGGTCGGCCCGCAGTGGTGAGGTAGTTGCCGCCGATAATCGCGTTGGCCCCGCCGAGGAGACCGCGCTCTGTGCCGTCGTCGCCAAGCGCGAGCTCAGTGCCGCCAGCGAAGCGCATCTGCGCCGTCGGCATGGCTAGGCGGAACGCCGCTACGGCACGCAGCGCCTCGCCCTGGGGCACGAGCGGGCGATCCGCGAACGGCGTGCCGGGGCGCGGGTCGAGGAAGTTCATCGGCACCTCGTGCGGAGAGACCTCGGCGAGCTGGGCGGCGAACTCGGCGCGCTGCGCTAAAGACTCCCCGAGCCCGATAATGCCGCCGCAGCAGACCTCCATGCCCTCCGCGCGCACGTACTCGAGGGTGTTCTTGCGCTCTTCCCAGGTGTGGGTGGTCACGACGTTGGGGAAGAAGGAGCGGGCGGTTTCGAAATTGTGGTTGTAGCGCGACACCCCCATCTCGCGCAGGCGGCGGGCCTGGTCGCGGTCAAGGATGCCGAGCGAGGCGGAAATAGAGATCTCCACCTCGGCGTTGATCGCCTCGATCGCGTCGGCCACCTGGTCGAGGAGCCGCTCTGTGGGCCCCTTGACGGCGGCGACGATGCAGAACTCGCTCGCGCCCATCTTGGCGGATTGGCGCGCGCCCTCAACGAGCTCTTCGATGTTGAGGGTCACGGCGCGCACGGGGGATTCGAAAAGCCCTGACTGGGAGCAGAAGTGGCAGTCCTCGGGGCACCCGCCGGTTTTCAGCGAGATGATCCCCTCGAGGCTCACCTCCACCCCGCAGTACTTGATGCGCACCTGGTGGGCGAGCTCGAGCAGCTCTGTGAGCTCGTCGTCGGGCACGCTTAGGGCGTCGAGGATCTCGGCCTCGTTGAGGCCTTCGCCGCACTCGAGAACTTTGGTGCGGGCGGTATCGAGGATGCTTGCGCTCATGCTTGAACTCCGTTCAGTGTGAATGAGGATACTCTCTCACAAACTTAAACGGCGTTCAAGGACGCGGGGGGAGACTACGGCGTCTTGTACGTGACGACGCTGATTGTCTCGCGGATCTCCCGCATGACTCGACGTGCGTCCTCAGCGCTGCGCCCCTCCCGGATCGCATCAGTGAACTGGGCGATAACACCGCAGGAGATGAAGCGAGAGGTGTTCTTCAGGTGGCTCTCGGAGACTTCCTGCCCGTCCTTACTCAGCACCTCGGTGAGCTCTGCTCGCAGGAACGGCTCGACTTCGCTCATGCCGTAGGAGTGCAGACGCCAATGCACCGGGCCGTCGCAAAGATTGCTCAATGCGCTCCGGTAGGGTTCAATGAGTTCGAAGAGGCGCTCGACCGCACGATCGGGCCCGATGCCACCTCGGGAAACCTCACCCGCCCACTGCAGTGCAGGGTTAACCATCTGTTCACCCGCCGCGAGCAGCAGGGCATCCCGGTCCGCGAAGTGCTCGTAGAACACCTGGCGGCTCAAGCCCCCCACCTTCACAATTTGCGATACCGACAGGTCCTCCGATCGGTGCTCTCGCAGCAGATCAATCGTTGACTGGATCAACGTTTCGCGGGTCCTTACCGCCCTCGGATCAGTACTCGTTTCACGCCTTGCCACATCCACACCTTTCACGGTCTTGTATGAGGCGACCTTACATGCACTAGGTCGCATGTAACTAATTGGCCCACCCCCAACGCTAGACTTTGCGGCATGCAAGAAGACACCCCCATTGACGAAGCAGCCATCACATTGCTTAAACAGCTCGTCCGCAACGGCTGCGTCAACGACCTTACCGCCGACTCCGGAGGCGAGGCGAAAAGCGCCGATACGCTCGAGCAATTCTTCTCAGGCACCGACGTTCAGGTACGCCGATTCGAGCCACACCCGAATCGGGTGTCTATCGCCTTTACTATCGAGGGCACAGACCCGGAGGCCGAGCCGCTGACCCTGCTCGGCCACACCGATGTCGTCCCCGTCGACCTGCCGAAGTGGACGCGCGATCCCTTCGCTGCGGAGGAAGAGGCCGGCCGGATCTACGGCCGCGGCGCCACCGATATGCTCTACATCACCGCCGCCATGGCCGCAGCGACCCGCGACGTTGCCAGAAGCGGGGACCGCCCGAAGGGCACGCTGACGTTTGTGGGCTGCGCGGACGAAGAGGCCCGGGGCGGACTCGGGGCGGGGTGGCTCGCCAGCCACGCCGGCGACGCCTTTAGCTGGAAGAACTGCCTTTCCGAAGAGGGTGGGAGCCACCTGCCCGTCGCCGACGGCAGCGATGCGCTCGTCGTTGTCGTCGGCGAAAAGGGCGCGGCGCAGCGCAGGCTGACCATTCACGGCGACGCCGGGCACGGTTCGACCCCTTACGGCCGCGAACTCACCGTCGACCTCATCGCCGAGGTCGCGCGCCGCGTGTGCGCCATCGAACCCCCGGTGACCTCGGACGAGCTGTGGGAGGGATACGTGCGCGCGTTCCGCTTCGACGAAGATACGCAGCGCGCGCTTATCGACGGCTCCTCCTACTCCGCCCTGGGCGACCTCGCCCGCTACTCCCACGCGATGAGCCACCTCACCATCGCCCCGACGGTGATGCACGCCGGCGGGGCGATCAACGTGTTGCCGTCGACGGCCCACATCGAGCTCGACATCCGCCCGCTGCCCGGGCAGACCCAAGAGAGCATCGACGAGATGCTTCGCGACGCCCTCGGGGACCTCGCCGAGCGCGTCACCATCGAACACCTCATCACCGAAGACGCCACTGTCTCCCCGACCGAGGGGCCCCTCTACGAGGCCATTGTGGAGACCTTCGACGAGTTCTTCCCCGGCGTTCCCGTCGTGCCCACCATCGCCGCCGGTGGCTCCGACCTCCGGTTCGCCCGCCGCAAGGGCGGGGTGGGCTACGGCTTCGCGCTCCACGAACGGCAGCGCACGCTCGGCGGCGTGCTCGACCTGCTCCACTCCCACGACGAGTACGTTGAGGTCGCGGACGTCAGGCTTACCACCCTGGCCTACCGCAGCCTGATTCGCCGCTTCCTCGGTGTGTGATCTGCCTAGGAGGCGTGCCATTCGTAGAGGGTCTCCCCACCCGCGTGGACGCGCACGCCGGGGGTGGGGGCCAGGCAGGCGTCGATAAGCAGCTCTTGGGCGGAGTTGAAGACGCGCACGGTGATGGTCTCGTTGGTCTTTTCTCGCACCTCGAGGTCCGCGCGGGTGAGCCACGGGTTGCGCCTGCGCAGCCCGATTAACGCCTGGTACTGCGTGTAGAGCCAGCCCCCGAGGGGCGAGAGCTCGTCCGGGCTGGCCGGCAGTGCGGTGCGCACAGCGTCGTCGGCCTCGAAGCCCTCGGTGCGCAGTCCCTCGAAGCCCTGCTCGTCGCCGTAGTAGATCGACGGCATCCCCGGCAGGGTGAAAAGCAGCGCGGCGGCGATCACCGCCTTTGCCTGGCCGACCTTCGAGGCGATCCGGTCGACGTCGTGGTTGCCGATGAACGTGTTGGGCACAATCTCCGCCAGCATCGCGCGGTGCCGCCCCAAGGCGTGGTCGAGCTCGAAGAAGTTCGCGTCCACCAGGGAGGACCAGATGGCCTTCCACAGCTCGTATTGGGTCACCGAATCCATCTTCCCGGCGGTGGCGATGCCCGCGTAGTCGCCGTGGATCACCTCGCCGAGGATCAGGGCGTCCGGGAACTCCCCGCGGACCCGCGTGAGCACGTCCGCCCAGAAGTCCGAGGGCACCGCGTAGGCGACGTCGAGGCGCCAGCCGCTGATCCCGCGGCGCAGCCAGTGGAGCATGATGTCGGTGACCAGCTCGCGCACGCGCTCGTCGTCGTGATGGAGGGTGGCAAGCTCCTCGTGGCCCTCCCAGTTAGTGCTTCCTGCCAGGCCTTGGCCGACCGCAGGGTGCGTCCGCGCGACGTGGTTGAACACCCCGTCGAGCATGACCTTGATGCCACGAGAGTCGCACTCGGCGATGAGCCACTCGACATCCTCGTCCGTGCCGAGGCGGGAGTCGATGCGGTAGTGGTCGAGCGTGTCGTAGCCGTGGCCGACGGACTCGAAGATCGGGCCCAGCAGCAGCCCGTCGCAGCCGAGCTCGACAAGGTAGTCAAGCCAGGGCCCGAGGTGGCGCAGCCGGTGACCGGAGTCGTCACCCGCGCGGTCCCGGACCGGCGCGCCGGTCGCACCGAGGGGGTAGACGTGCCACCAGATCGTGTCCTGGATCATGAAACTCCTTATTGAGCTTTATTCAACAATGCTATGCTGGGCCTCATGCCACATCAACGCCGGCGGCTCGGAGTGGCCGAGCGACGCGAGGAGATCCTCGCCGCCGCCCGCCACGTCTTCTCCACCACCCCGTACTCAGACGCCTCCACACAGCATATCGCCGAAACGTGCGGCGCGTCCCAAGGACTCATCTTCCACTACTTCGGCTCCAAATCCGGGCTCTACACCGCGTTCCTTGAGGACAGCAGCCGCTCCCTGGCCAGCGCTTTGCGCGCCGCGCTTCAAGCCCACCCCCGGGCCTCTCGCAACGAGCTCCTCACACAGACACTGGAAATCTACCTTGACTACATTGCGGCCAGCCCGCTGATCTGGGCCGCCGGTCGGCGCGGCGGGGAGGAGCCCACCGAGACGATCAACTTCCGCATTGCGCAGCGCGACGTCTGCATCGAGGAACTCCGCGAATCGCTCTCGATAGACGACGCTGCGGGTACCCGTGCCGTCTCCGGCTTCCTCGGTTTCCTCGACGCAATCTGCCTCGACTGGGTCGACGAGGGCTGCCCGGGCGACCAGCGCGGGCTGATCATCGCCACCGCCTCCGGAGCGCTCACGGGAGCGCTGGCCGGGCCTAACCCCGCTTGATCAGCGGTTCGAGCTTGTCCTTTAAACGCCTGCGCCATTCCTCGGCAAAGCTCTCGTAGCCCTCCTCCCCCTCGTGCATGCCGCGGTGGGTGAACTTCACCCGCGTGCTCCCGCTCTCGCCTTCCTCGAGGTCGAAGACGATGTCGGTGTCGCTCCACTCGCTGTCCTCGCGCTCGTCCCCGGTCGGCTCGATGCGCCACACCAGCCGATCTCCTTGAACCGCCTCAGCCACGGTGACCTCGGCGCAGCTGTCCTCGGTGTCGACGCGGAACCCGCCGCCAGGCTCCCCGGCCGCGCCTTCGGCCCCCTCGATCTCCTCGTTCCACCACTGGTCGGGGCGGCAGATCGCGTCGAAGACCTGCTCGCGGGGCGCGTCGATAGTAAACGAGTGCGTGAAGTCCTTCACCGCCTCGAACCGGGTGCCGTCGGAGAACTCATAGTCGGGCAGTGCCGAATCCGGGTCATAGATGGAGACGCTAACGCCCTGGTCGCGGATGTGCCGGATCCCCTCCTTAATCAGCAAACGCCCGGCCTTGTTAAACGCGGTGACGTGCGAGACGTCGAGCACGAGATCGCGCTGAGAAAGGTTGCGTTCAGCGAGCTCGTAGAGGATCTTCTCCACCGCGGTGAAGTTGATCATGCCCTGCAGCGCAACCACGTTCGCCGAGCCCTTGCGGGTGACCGACTTGATTCCCGGGGCGAGGTAGTAATCGGACCCCATGAGGTTGAGCCCGAGGGCCGAGGAGAGTTCCCGGAAGAGCTTCACACCGCGCACCGAATTTCCCCTGTCGTTAAGCCGTGGGCTCAACGAGGCGATCCCGAGCTGGCCTGGCATGGTGCCGATCAACCCGCCGGAAACCCCTGACTTGGCGGGGATGCCGACGTTGACCATCCAGCGCCCCGACCCGTCGTACATGCCCGCGGACGTCATCACCGCCTGGGTCACGCGCGCCGCCTCCGCGGAGACCACGCGCTTGCCGGTCACCGGCTGCACCCCGCCGCCGGCAAGCGTGGCCGCCATGACCGCCAAATCCTTCACCGTGACCTGGATCGCGCACTGCTGCGTGTAGGAGTTCACCGCGTCCTCCGGGCTGTCTTGCACCATGCCGAATTCGCACAACAGGTGCGCGATGGCGAGGTTGCGGTGGGCGGAGGAGAGCTCGTTGTCCACGATCGCCTCGTCGATGGAGAGCTCGCGGCCGGCGAGTTCGGAGAAGAACGCCCGGATCTTCTCCACGCGGTCCTCCACCGAAGAGTTTGAGCCGTTAATGAGCTGGTTGACCGCCAGCGCCCCGGCGTTGATCATCGGGTTGGAGGGGCGGTTAGTCTCGCTATCGAGCGAGATCGCGTTAAACGCGTCCCCCGAGGGCTCCACCCCGACGACCTTGTGCACGGCCCGGGGGCCGTTTTCCTCGAGCGCCAGCGCGTAGGCGAAGGGCTTGGAGATGGACTGGATGGAGAACTCGTAATCATCGTCCCCCACCGAGTAGAGGTGGCCGGAGGTCGTACACAGCGCCAGGCCGAGCTTGTCGGGGTCCGCCTGGCGCAGCGCTTCGATGTAGTCGGCGACGGCGCCGGAGGTGTCATCCCGCACGGACTCGAGGAGCTGTTCCAGGTACTCAGGTACAGGTGTTGGTATGACCTCATGCTACGCCGTTTCTGGCCCGGCCCATCGTGCTGCGCGCGGGCGATAGGGTGTGAGCGTGCCCCGCTTTCCCGTCGTCCCGGTCGTGCTCATTACTGGCGTTGCGCTGCGCGTCGCCGTCGCGGCGCAGGGCTGGCTCTACTGGGACGATTTAGTACTCCAGGCAAAAGTCCGCGACCTTGGGCTCGCAGACGCGCTCCTCACTCCCCACGATGGCCACCTCATGCCCGCCGGGTGGTTGGTGGAGTGGGCCTTGGCCCGGTTCGCGCCCCTGAGCGCTCCCGCCGCGCTCGCCGTGCTCGCGGCGCTGCAGGCGGGCACGGCCCTAGCCGTCGCGTGGTGCTGTAGGGTCTTGACCCCGCGCCCGGCCGCTCCGCTTGCCCTCTACCTACTCAGCCCCCTGACCCTTCCCGCGACGACGTGGCTGGCAGCGGGCCTCAATTCCCTGCCCGTCCACGCGTCGTTGGCCATGGTGACCGGCCACGGTGTGCGCTACCTCCGCGGCGGGTCACGCGGGCACCTCGCGGCCGCTTCGGCCTGGCTCTGCGGGGGCCTGCTCTTTAGCGAGCGCGCGCTCGTCATCGGCCCCGCCGCGGTGGCGATGGTCACCTGTTGGGGGTTGCGCGAGCGCCTCGGCCGCCTCGCCGCTGTCCTGGCGCTGCCTACCGCGGCCTGGGCCGCCGCCTACCTCGCGCTGGTGGACCCCGCCGCGGAGGCCGGGGATCGCGGTGGGCTCGCCGGCCTGGCCACCCTAGTCGCCCGCGGCTACGTCTACGCCCTCCTCCCCGCCGCGGCGGGCGGGCCGTGGCATTGGCAGCGCTGGGTGCCCGGCCCGCCGTTTGCCGCGGAGTCCGCGCTGGGTGTACTTGCGGGGGCGGCGGTGGTTGCCGTCGTGCTCGCGTGGTCCCGCCGCCACCTCGTGGCGTGGGTGCCGGTGCTGGTCTACCCGCTCGCGCCGCTGCTCACGCTGTGGTGGGCCCGCTCTGGGGAGTACACCGCGGGAGAGATCGTGATGACTCTGCGCTACGTGTCCACCGCCGCGGTGATCGCTGCCTTGACGCTGGCGGTGCTCACCAGCCGGTGCGCACGCCCCCGCTTGTGCCGCCCGATCGCGCTCGTGGTGGCTGCATCCTGCCTGGCCTCCAGCACGTCATATGCGCGCGCGTGGGCAGAACAACCGGCCCGCGAGTACTTTGCCAACCTCCGCGGGCCGGTGTTGGACCAGGCGGTGCCGCTCGAGGTGTTGCTCCCCGTCACCAGCCCCTACAACCGGCTCAGCAGGCTCGCGCCGTGGGTCGTCGCGGATACCGTGGTCGAGCCTTCGCTTGTCGACGCCCACGGCAACCGCATCCCGGCCGCGCTCGTCACCCAGCGCACGAGCGCGGAAGGCTGCGGCGCAGGAGAGCTGCCGCTCGACGGCCCGCTCGTGGACTACGAATGGACGGTGTTGCTCAACTACGCCGCCGGTTCTGCGGGCAGCGCCGAGGTCTCGCTTGACGGCGCGCCGGTCTCGGTCCCGCTCGAGCCCGGGCTGCACCAAGCGTGGGTGAGGGTAGAGGGTGGCGGCGACCGGATCCGGGTCAACGCAGATGCGGACACCTGCTTCGGACGCAGCGAGGTAGGGCAGCTCGCCAGCGCCCCATAGGGACCGCTCACCCCCGGATAGGGGTAGCCGACACCGGCGGCCATGGGGCTAGATATGACCAGTTCAGGGGCCATTTCTGGGAGCCCGCGGACCCTCCGTTGCGCCGGCACGGTGCTGTCTCCGTGCCACGATCTGAACTCCCTGGGAATCATCACGACTATGTAACGCTCCGGTCACAGAACGCTTTCATGTTTTGTAGGCAAGATAATCCCATATCCCCACTTTTCAAGGCCGCTGGGCGCCACTACGGTCAAAAGCGTCCACAGATCACAACGAAAGGAAACGGACACCATGACCGAGATCATCACCAACCTCATCGACCTGTTCACCTCCACCGCCTCCGATCTACTGAAGTTCCCGCTGGAGTTCTCCTCGCAGCTCTCTTCCGCGCTCTTCTAGGTGCCGGAGTGCGCAACGCGGCCGCCGCCCCTCCGTGGGAAGGCGGCCGTTTTCGGCGCATTACCCCCGAATGAGGGTAGTTGGCGCGGCGCCTCGACAGATTTTTTCGGCGGATCATTGAGATTACTTTTGACCCGGATACCACGCTCCGCGTACGGCCCACACCGTGGCGATTGATACTTTCGTTCCCTGCCCCCGCGGCGCGAAAAACGGGCCTACCGGCGGGTATATGGCCCAGGGGAGTCTACGAAAGTACATAGTGCGCCATACTCGCGGCGTTGTACCTTTCAAGTGTTCCACCGACCAGCAACCGAAAGGAAGACACAATGTCTGCTCTCATCGATCTCCTCGTCAACCTCACCTCCACCGTCCTCGAGAAGCTGTCCTCCAGCGTCGACTTCGAGAGCCTCATCGAGACCGCCTCCTCCAAGGGCAGCTCCGCCATCGAGGGCCTGTCCTCCAAGATCGAGGCCAGCTCCGAGAAGTAAATTCGGACCTAGCTCGAATTCCGCGCCATACCTCTTCACCGGGGTGGGCGCGGTTTTTCGTGCCTCCGGCCCGCGCCTAATCCCGAGGGATCGCGGCCACGAACGCGCACGAGTTCTTGCCATCGAGCACAACGGCCCCGTCCCGGGACGAGACCCAGGCGGCCTCGCCCGGCCCGAGCTCAACGTCTTCTACCGCGAGCGAGCCGGAGACGTTGAGCACGATCGCCGGGCCCGTCACGCTCTCGCCCGATGGCACTACAGCGACGGCGAAATCATCGACGTCAACGGCGTAGCGCCCGCGCTCGGGCGCGACGGTCGGGTCCTCGAGCGTGTCAAACCGAAGGATGGAGAAAAGCTCGCGGCTATCCACGTGTTTCTGCGTCAGGCCGCCGCGCAGGACGTTATCGGAGCTAGCCATCACCTCCACCCCGAGACCGCGAAGGTAGGCGTGCAAGTTGCCGGCGGGCAGGAAGATCGCCTCGCCCGGCTCGAGGCAGACGTGGTTGAGCAGCATCGCCGCGACAACCCCGCTATCGCCGGGGTACTCGCGCGCAATCTCTTCCAGGTTGGCAGCTACTTCCCCGACAACACCGGGGCGGCCCTTCAATTCGGCGGCGCGCCGCCCCACAGCGGCGGCGGCGCTCGAGCCCATCGCCCGCTCAAGGGTGCGCGAGAGGCGATCGCGGGGGGTCAAAGAGGCGTCGGCAAGCGAGTGCTCTATGTCGGCGAGCTCGGGCAGGTCAAAAGCTCTCACGAGCTCCAGCGTGCCGGCCAGGGGCCGGAAACCCGCCATCGCGCGAAACGGCGTCAACGCGATGAGGATCTCCGGCTTGTGGTTGGCGTCCTTATAGTTGCGGTGCGCGGCATCGCGCGCAATCCCCGCGGCGTTTTCTCGCGCAAACCCGGCGCGCGCCTGGCTGCGCGAGGGGTGCGCCTGAAGCGACAAGGGTTTCGCGGCGGCCAGCAGCTTGACCATGAACGGCAGAGGCGCAGCTGACTCGCGGGCGTAGACCTCGTCCAAGGGGCCCTCGCTCGTGAGCGCCGGGGCGCTCGGGTGCGCGCCAAACCACAGCTCAGCCTCGGGAGCGCCAGTGGGTTCACGCCCCTGCAGGTCAGCGATGGCCTCCCGGTCCCCCCACGCGTAGTTGTGCATCGTGCCGGTGAGCTTCAAAACCACGTCATCCTCCAATCGCGCAGGCAGTGCGACACAAGGCTACACGCCCCAAATTGGGGTGACCTGTGACATGACAAACGTCATATTAAGAACGTGACAAACGGCTCTACCAGCACAAACTTCGGGCAAGCACACTCGTAGGCATGGAAACTCTTATCGACGTCCGCAATCTCACCAGAAGGTACGGCGACTACACCGCCGTCGACGGGGTCAGCTTTTCGGTGCACAGCGGCGAGTTCTACGGGCTGCTGGGCACGAACGGGGCGGGTAGGCACCCATAAATCCCCCCCGAGACGACATTCGGGAGAAAAAACCAACAGGCGTAGCCTTGTTTACCTATTGCGACGACGTCGAATAAGGCCACCTATCACCACAGCCGACCAGGTCACTACAATGCCGATGATCCACGCAGGCATGTCGAGTCCTTATCTAGATGCACACACTCTTAGGCCAATCCGTGTGGTCTGCCCAATACAAAATTGCGCTCCCTCCCGTTCCTGCGGTGATTCCGAGAGCGTTCATTACCGCGCGAGAAGGGCCGGGTATGGGCCTGGGTGTAGGGGTTAGCGTGTGAAGAGCATCACGAGAATCACGAGCGCCGCCGGCGAGAGGATCAGACCGAGGAAAACCCACGCCCCGCGGCGGGCGAAATTGAGGGTCGCCCCCATCGCGTGGTCCACCATCACCCTGCGGTCCTCAGGGTTGTAGTAGAACATGCCCCACGCCATGTGGCGGCTCAGCTCACTTTCCCCAGCGACGGCGTTGATATGCCAATTCGCTGCTCGAACATCGAGCGCGAAGCACACCACAACGCAGATGATCAGGGTAATTGTCACAATCGTGGCCGAGGGACCCGACCAACCGAGAAGGCTCGCCGTCAGGGTTCCCACGACCACCCCCGTGATCCCACACAGATTCTTCTGGATCACCGGGACGAGCTCGTTGGACGTCGCGCGCGCCCGATTGACCTCGGCAACGGACCGGCGCGGAAACCCCTCGTGGGCGGTTTTCGCCTGCTGGTGGGTGAGGAAGGTAACCAGGGGCGTGAGGAGCCCGAGCGGGACGGCAGCGATGGCGAACTGGCCGAATACCGCCTGCGGCGTTTTCTCCGTCCAGGCGTCCGGGCCGCCGAAGCCCCAATGGGTTGGTAGGGGGTCGGGAATGTGGTTCCAGCCGACGACGAGCAGCGCGGCGCAGCCCGCGATGAAGGCGTAGGTGGCGGGCAACCACCCCTTCGGCACGTCGTGAAGCTCGAGGTAGCGGTCCATGCGGCCAGTATATGGAGCTGATGTGGCGGATCTTTGGTCGGATAGAGGCCACGGTCAGCGGGGTGCGTTGGTTATTGGATCTGTGGGCGCGGGCGTCTGGCTGCGTGGTCGGGTCGGATGTCACGGTGAAGGGCTGGGTTGACTGTGACATCTGACCGCGCCGCCCACACCCCCGCACACGCAAAAACCGGCCACCTTAACGGTGACCGGTCCTCGTCTGTGCCCGGGGGGGGACTTGAACCCCCACGTCCTTGCGAACACTGGCACCTGAAGCCAGCGCGTCTGCCAATTCCGCCACCCGGGCGGGCGACTGGATTAATATATCACCCGGCGAGACTTAAGTTCAAAGTGCCAGCTCATGCCCAAGATTCACACGGGATACCGGTCCAGGGACCGGTTCGCGTCTAGGTTGATAGGGGCTACCCACATATACTGTCCTAGTTATTAGCAACCTAACCCACTACATGGCTGGAAGGGAGGTGTGGGTAGATGCCGATCATGGACAGGCTGGCGAAGCTCGACTCGTCGCTGCAGCGCGGGCTGGACAACTCAATGGCGGCGCTGTTTGGCGGCAAGGTCGTCCCGGCCGAGATTGAGGAGTTGGTCAAGCAGGAAACGCAGGACAGCCTCGTGCTCTCCGACCGCGACGAGCTCATTGCGCCGAACGTCTTCGCCGTGGGGGTCTCGAGCAAGGATTTAGAGAACCTCTCCCAGGATGCGGCTCTGCCCGCGCTCCTCGCCGACCAGCTCACGCGCTTCGTGCGCAACCAGGGCTGGCTCCTTGAGGGGCCGGCGGTCGTGCGCATCGCCGAGGAATCGGGGCTGCGCACGGGCCAGCTGCGGGTGTCGTCGTATATCGATCAGCGCCCGGATGTGGCGAGCGGGTACGACGCCATCTATTCGGAGCCCGCGGCCGCGAAGCGCACACGAGATCAGGAGGATGCATTGTCCGAGTCCCATTCCACCAACGCGGCCGCGAGCGGCGAGCCGACCGTGAGCCTCCTGCTGCAGGACGGTTCCTCGCGCACCTACCTGGTGCAGCAGGGCTCCAACATCTTGGGACGCTCTAACGACGCCGACTTCCGCCTGCCGGATACTGGCGTGTCCCGCCAGCACGCAGAGATCACGTGGGACGGGCAGGTAGCGGTATTGGTGGACTTGAACTCCACCAACGGCACGACCGTAAACGACGAGCCGATTGACAACTGGATGCTTGCGGACGGCGACGTGATCACCGTCGGACACTCCCACATCGAGGTACGCATCGTCGAGCCGCGCGCGCAGCGCCCGGAGCCGACCTTTGGCCTCAACCCGGACGAGGTGGCCAACCCCAGCACCGAGCTGTTCCGGGGGCCAACCCCGGACGAGATTTAAGGAGCACCCATGGATTCCGCCATCATCCTCGGCGCGCGGTTCGGCCTACTGATCCTCCTGTGGCTCTTTATCGGCTTTGTGCTGTGGGTCGTGCGCAAAGACGTGGTGGCGGCTTCCGGAGCGCGCAGGCAGTCGGCTCCCTCCACGCCGATCAGGCGGGAGAAGGCCCGCGAGCTCGTCGTCGTTGACGGCCCGCTCAAAGGCTCCCACATGGAGATTGCCAGCATTGAAGACTTAACTCTGGGGCGTGCCAACACGTGTGATTTCGTGCTGGGGGACGACTACGCCTCGAGCACCCACGCGCGCCTGTTTCGCCGTGGCAGCGAGTGGTTCATCGAGGACCTCGATTCGCGCAACGGCACGTTCGTCCAGGGCGTGCGCATCGATCAACCGGAGCGCGTCAGCGTGGGCACTGACATGAAAATGGGGCGCACGACAGTGAGGTTAAAGCCATGACACTCAAGCTCAACTTCGTTGCCGCCTCCGACCGCGGCCTCGTCCGGGGCAACAACGAAGACTCCGCCTACGCGGGCCCGTACCTGCTCGTGCTTGCCGACGGCATGGGTGGACACGCCGCCGGCGAGGTGGCATCCCAGCTCATGGTCGAGCACATGGAACACCTCGACCGCGACCCGGGTGAGGCCGACATGCTCGCCCTGCTCGGCGCCGCCGCCGACGACGCGAACGCCGCGATCGAGGCCTCCGTGGCCGAACACCCCGAGCAGGAGGGCATGGGCACCACGCTCACCTCGCTGATGTTCAACGGCGCCCAGCTCGGGCTCATCCACGTGGGGGATTCCCGCGGCTACCGGCTACGCGACGGCGAGCTCGCCCAGATCACCGAGGACGATACGTACGTCCAATCGCTGGTCAACGAGGGCAAGCTCGACGCGAGCGAGGTCTCCTCCCACCCGCAGAAGTCGCTCATCCTCAAGGCGTATACCGGCCGCCCCGTCGAACCCCACCTCGAGCTGCTCGAGGCGCGCCCGGGGGACCGCTACCTGCTCTGCTCCGACGGGCTCTCCGACCCGGTCACCCCGGAGACCATCGCTGGCGCGCTCAAGGAGGGCACGATCGAGATCGCCGCGCAGCGCCTCATCGAGCTCGCCCTGCGTTCCGGCGGGCCGGACAATATTACCGTGGTGATTGGGGAGGTCGTTGACAAGCGTGCCCCCAGCAGCCCTGAGGCGCCGCAAGCCCCCATCGTCGCTGGGGCACTCGCCCCGGGTGTCGAGGCCACCCACCCCAGCTCGGCGGCGAGCCGCGCGGCCGCGCTCATGCGCCCGGCAGAAGCCCCGCGCGAGGGCGACCCCGCCGCCAGCGAGGATCCCGCTGACGCCGCAGACGAGGAGGACCACCCACGCCGCACCATCTGGCCCTGGGTCATCGGCGCGCTCAGCCTCGCCCTCATAGCGCTCCTCGGCGTGGGCTACCTCCAAGCCCGCAATAACGACACGTTCTTCCTGCGGGCCAACGAGCAAGGCCACATCCTCATCGAGCAGGGCTCCGAGAGCACGCTCTTCGGCGCGCGCTCGCACAGGCCGATCCAGCTCGCGTGCATCAACAACCGCAATGAGCTCCAGATCGCCCCGCTGGATGATACTCCGGCGGACTGCCACATCTTCGAGCTTGCAGACCTTCCCGAATCACAACGCGGGGCCATCGCGGAGCCCGCCCCGGGCAGCTACGACGACGTTGTCGCCCAGCTCAACCGGCTCGCGGGCGAGGCGCTACCCGCCTGCGTCGAGGGGAAACCCGAGGCGGAGAAGACCGAACAACACGCCGATTGCAGGACGGTGAAGTAGCATGACCAGGATTTTCTCCCGCACCAAAGAGTTCGGCCTGCTCGTCTGCTCCGCCCTGCTCCTGCTGCTCATGCTCTTCGGCCTCGAGCTCTCCCAAGGCCGGGCCATGTCGACGGAGATGCTCTGGCTCGTCGGCGGGTTCATCGGCGTCTACGCGCTCGCCCACCTCGCGATCTGCCTCGCCGCCCCCCACGCCGACCAGGTGCTTTTGCCGACCGTGGCCACCCTCAACGCCATCGGCCTCGTCATGATCTACCGCCTTGACCTCGCGGAGCGCGCAGGCTACGGCCCCCTCGCTGAGCGGCAGGTCATGTGGTCATTCGCCGGCGTGGTGCTGCTGGTGATGACCCTGCTGGCCGTCCGCGACCACAAGTCGCTGACCCGCTACTCCTTCATCCTCGGGCTTGTAGGCCTAGTGTTCTTGGCGCTGCCTCTGGTCTGGCCGCAGCCGCCGGACTTCGCCGATGCGCGCATCTGGATCTGGATCGGGCCGTTTTCCATCCAGCCGGGTGAGTTTTCCAAGATCCTGCTGCTCATCTTCTTCGCGCAGCTGCTCGCCCAGAAGCGGTCGCTCTTCACCGTCGCCGGGAAGCGTTTCGCCGGGTTGACGTTCCCGCGTCTGCGCGACCTCGCCCCGATCTTGGTGGTGTGGGCCATCGCCATTGTCATCATGGCGATCTCCAACGACTTCGGCCCGGCGCTGCTGCTCTTTGCCACGGTGCTGGCCATGGTCTACTACGCCACCGGCCGGTTGAGCTGGCTCGTCATCGGCCTTGGCCTCGTCGCCGTCGGCGGGTACGCCGTCTACCAGGTCTCCGGCAAGATCCAGGAGCGCGTGACCAACTTCCTCGACCCCCTGGCCAACTACGACACCACGGGCTTCCAGCCCTCCCAAGCCCTCTTCGGGCTGAGCTGGGGCGGGGTCACTGGCACCGGGCTCGGCTACGGCCACCCGGACATGGTGCCCGTCGCCCACTCTGACTACATCCTCGCCGCAATCGGCGAGGAGCTGGGGCTCGCCGGGCTAGCGGCCGTATTGTGCCTCTTCTTGATCTTTGTCAACCGGGGGTTCCGGGCCGCCATGCAGGTGCGCGACACCTACGGCAAGCTTCTCGCCGCGGGCCTGTCAACGACGTTGATTATCCAGATCTTCGTCGTCGCCGGCGGGGTCTCCGCGATGGTCCCCATGACCGGTTTGACCACGCCTTTCATGTCCGCCGGCGGGTCGGCGATCATGGCCAACTACGTCCTGCTCGGCCTTTTGTTGCGCATCTCCAACAGCGCCAACCGCCCCACCGAGCGGGCAGCTGAGGCAGAAGCGCCCGCCGCCGGGCAGGGCGCCGTGGAGGTGGCGCGATGAACAAGTCCATCCGGCTCGGCGCCGTGCTCTCCCTCCTGCTTACCGTCGCGCTGCTGGTCAACCTCACCGTCGTGCAGGGTTTAAGCGAAGAGAAATACGCTCAAGATGCCCGCAACGCGCGCACCTTCATTGAGCTCAAGCAGGTCAACCGCGGCCAGATCAACGCCGGCGGCCAGGTGTTGGCGGACTCGGAGAAGGGCGCCGACGAGCTCTACCAGCGTCTCTACCCCACCATGCCGTACTCCTTCGGCCCCGTGCTCGGCTACGTCTCCGACCAATTCGGCGTCGGCGGGCTCGAGGCCGGCTACAACGCCGACCTCAACGGCGACGGGGCTGTGACCGGCAGCCGCTTCCTGCGCACCGGCCTGGAGCAGGACAAGGCGGGCAACTCGATCGAGCTCACCTTGGACCCGCAGATGCAGGCCCTGGCCTACGAGCAGCTCTCCAACCCTGGGTACCGCGGTGCCGTCGTGGCCATCCGGCCGTCGACCGGGGCGGTGCTCGCCATGGCGTCGGCGCCGTCGTACGATCCGAACCTCTTGGTCAATCCGGAGACCGCCCCGGATGCCTGGGCCGCGCTCAACAGCGACCCCGCCGCCCCCATGCTCAACCACGCCACGGCCGAGCAGCTGCCTCCGGGATCCATCTTCAAGATCGTCACCACCGCCGCCGGCCTGCGCTCCGGCTACTCGCCCGACTCCACGCTCACAGGCGAGGCGCGCATCACTCTGCCCGGCACCAACACGGACGTGCCCAACTACGGCGGGCAGGCCTGCGGCGGTTCCACGTCGACGACGCTGCGCACCGCGTTCGCGCTGTCGTGCAACACCGCGTTCGTGCAAATGGGGCTCGACATCGGCCCGGACGCTCTGCGCGAGGCGGCGCAGCGCTTCGGCATCGGCGAGGACTACGACCTCGGCGTGCCCACGGCCTCCGGCTCCCTCGGGGAGCTGCCCGGGCCGGCGGAGCTCGGCCAATCCGCCATCGGCCAGCGCGACGTCACCATGACGGCGCTGCAGGCGGCGGTCATGGCAGCCAGCGTGGCCAACGGCGGCAAGCGCATGGCGCCCTACGTGGTCGACAGGGTGTTAGCGCCGGACCTCAAGCCGGTGCGGCAGGCCAAGCCCCGCGAGCTCGCCGAGGCGCTCACGCCCGAGGAAGCGGAGACGATCACCCAGCTGATGTACGGCTCGGAGCGCTCCACCTTCGGCTACGACGGCAACGGCTTCGCCTCCAAGACCGGCACCGCGGAGCATGGCGAGGGCGCGGCGCCGCACGTGTGGTACGTCGCCTTCGACCCGAATAACGACGTCGCCGTGGCCGTCGTGGTCAAGGACGGAGGCAACCTCGGCGTCAACGCGACCGGCGGGCAGGTTGCCAGCTCGATCGGCCGGGCGGTGCTGCGTGCCACCCCGGCGAGCGGAGGGACAGGGACACAGTCATGAACGCTATGAATACCGATAATCGCGAAGACCTCCAGCGCCTCATCGGACCCGACTACACGCTGCAGTGGGTCATCGGCCACGGCGGGATGTCCACGGTCTGGCTTGCAGACGACACAGGTGGGGACCGCGAGGTGGCCATCAAGGTGCTGCGACCGGAGTTTTCCAACAACGAGGAGTTCCTCACCCGCTTCCGCAACGAGGCGCACGCGGCCGAGGGCATCTCCTCGCCCAACGTCGTGGCCACCTACGACTACCGCGAGGTAGACACCCCGGCCGGTTATACGATGTGTTTCATCGTCATGGAGTACATCAGGGGCGAATCCCTGGCGGACCTCATCGCCCGCGAGCGGCGTCTCGACGAAGCGTTGGCGCTCGACGTGCTGGAGCAGGCCGCCCACGGCCTAGCCGCGATCCACCGGATGGGCCTGGTCCACCGCGACATCAAGCCCGGAAACCTCATGGTGACGCAGAACGGCCAGATTAAGATCACCGACTTCGGCATTGCGAAGGCGGCCGCGGCGGTCCCGCTCACCCGCACCGGCATGGTCGTGGGCACCGCCCAGTACGTCTCCCCCGAGCAGGCCCAGGGCCTCGATGTCAGCGCAGCGTCCGACGTCTACTCGCTCGGTGTGGTCGGCTACGAGATGCTCGCCGGAAAGCGGCCGTTTACCGGGGATTCCTCCGTCTCCGTCGCGCTCGCCCACGTCTCCGCCGAGCCCCCGGCTCTCTCGACCGCCATCTCGGCCCCGGCGCGCGAGCTCATCGGCATCGCGCTGCGCAAGGACCCCGGGGTGCGCTTCGCCGACGGCAACGAGATGCAGCTCGCGGTGGCCCAGGTGCGCGCCGGCCGCCGCCCGCACCAGCCGATGGGTCTCGCCTCGACGAAGCTCGCAGGGGAGCCCTCCCCGACCGAGTCGACGCAGATGTTGGCCTCCGTCGCGCAGCCGACGACCGTGCGGCCCGCACCAGCGGCACGGAATACGGCACAGAATGCAGCGCCGAATCCAGCGCCGCCCGCGGTGGCGAACCGGGCGCCAAGACAGGGCGTCGATGCGCGTGCTGCCAAGAAAGAGTCCGGCGGGTTCGGCCTCGGTGTCGGTATTGCGCTCATCGTGCTCGCGGTGCTGGGCGGGCTGGCCTGGGCGATTTCGAACGGGATCTCCGGGTCCTCGCCCCGCACGTCGACGCCCCCGCCGCCCCCGGCCGTGGTCACGCAAACGGAGACGGTATCCCCGTCGGTCTCTACCGTGACCCAGGCGACGCAGGCCCCGCGCCCGGAGCCGTCGCGGTCTACCGCCGAGCCCTCAGCTCCCGGCACCGTGAGCTTCGTCGAGCCGCCCTCGAGCGCGCCGAGCCCGAGCTCCCGGCCCAACGCGCCCGCCCCCGAAGCGCCGAGCTCGAGCGCCGCGAGCCCGACCCGGCAGCAGCCCGCGCCGGAGACGGCCGCGCCCACCTCGGAGGCCGCGTTGGATCCCTTCAACGATTTCGTGAACCAGCTTGGCGGAGGTGCCTAAGATGACCCTGATTGGTAACCGATACCAGCTCGGAGGGGCGATCGGAACCGGCGGAATGTCGGACGTCTACGCGGCGACCGATACGGTCCTCGGACGCGAGGTCGCCTTGAAGATGCTCAAGACCGACATGGCGCGCGACGAGAACTTCCGCGAGCGCTTTCGCCGGGAGGCGCAAAACTCCGCGAAGCTCAACCATCCCAACATCGTCTCGGTCTACGACACGGGCGACGTCGACGTCGACGGGCTCGCGGTGCCCTACATCGTGATGGAGCGCGTCCACGGCCGCAACCTGCGCGACATCGTGCGCGAGGAAGGCCAGCTGCGCGCGGGTGAGGCTGCGGAGCTCCTCATCCCGGTCACGCGCGCGCTGCAGGCCAGCCACGACGCCGGCATTATCCACCGCGATATCAAGCCGGCGAACATCATGGTGACCAACACCGGCGCGGTGAAGGTGATGGACTTCGGCATCGCCCGGGCGCTCGACGATTCCACCTCGGCGATGACGCAGACCTCCGCCGTCATTGGCACTGCGCAATACCTCTCGCCCGAGCAGGCCCGCGGCAAGCACGCCGATGCGCGCAGCGATATCTACGCGCTCGGCTGCGTCATGTTTGAAGCGGTCACGGGCCGCCCGCCGTTCGAGGGCGAATCACCCTTCGCCGTGGCGTACCAGCACGTGCAGGAGGACCCTGAGCCGCCGAGCTCGCTTATCGACGCCTCCGCCGACGCCTCCGCCGGCGCCCTCACCGAGACCGAGGCCGTCAACGTTGACGCGGTGATCCTCACCGCGATGGCGAAGCACCCGGCTGACCGCTACCAGTCCGCCGCGGAGATGGGCGAGGACTTGGAGCGGCTCGCCCGCGGCGCCGTCACCGCGGCCGCGCGCAGCCACCTGGCCAGCTCCGGCGTCGACCCGGATGCGCGCACCGCCTTTGTCTCCTCCGTCGCCCCCGCCCCGTCTGCAGCCGCGCCCTCGCGCTACGAAGAGCACCGCCGCGCCCACGAGAAGGCCGGCGGTGGATCGTGGATGAAGTGGGTCGCGGCGCTCCTCGCGCTCGTCTTGGTCGGTGCCGGGGCGGTGGTGGCATACAACTATTTCCGCGGCGGTGAGAAGGACAGCGCCCCGGTTGTCGAGGAGATGGTGCTCGTGCCGGAGATGACCGGCAAGCCCCGCGAAGACGCCGTCGCGCAGCTCGAGGGCTTGGGCTTCGTCGTCGCCGTCAACGATGCCCCGAGCCCGGACCGCCCGCGCGGCGAGGTGCTGGGCACGAACCCCGTGGCGGGCTCGCAGCTGCGCCGCGGGACCCTGGTGACGGTGACCGTCTCGTCCGGGCGCGAGATCACCGACGTGCCGGATGTGACCAAGCTGACCCCGCAGCAGGCCGCCGAGGTCCTTGCCCAGGCGAGCTTAGAGCTCAACCCGGAGATTAGGCACGAAAACAGCGACGATGTGCCGGCCGGGGCGGTAATCTCCCAGAACCCGGCGGCAGGCTCCCAGCTGTCGAAGGGCTCCCAGGTCTCCGTCGTCGTCTCGGATGGCCGGGAGATGGTGACGGTTCCCTCGCTCGTGGGCATGAACGTGGAGCAGGCGACCGCGACGCTGTCCTCGCTCAACCTCAAGTCCACCATTACGCAGGTGGATTCGCGCAAGCCGGCGGAGGAGGTCCTCGCCGTCGCCGGGGAGAATACCGAGGTTGAGGTCGGCACCACGGTGGAGCTGCGCGTGTCCAACGGAATGCTTCTTCCCATGATCGAGATCACGCGGCTGAACCCGCGGGACGCGGAGCAGGCGCTGCGCGCCACCGGGTGGAACGGCAAGCTGGTTGCGGGGCCCACCGTGCCCACGGGTGCTCTGGTGGACCAGGGACTCATCGGCCACCAGGAGATCCCCGCAGGGCAGGATATCCGCAAAGACCAGCAGATCGGCTACAACCTGTGGAAGTTCGACGCCGCGCAGCTCAACCCGCTGAGGTGAGGTCCGCGGCGGGTGGTAGAGTCCAACACCAAACGATTGACAACAAGGGGAAGATTGCACAATGCCCAAGGCAAAGGTAACTAACGACGCCGCCGCGCTGCCGAAAACCCCGTCGGGCTCCACGCGCACGCCGGTGAAGATCAACACCGGCGGCACGCCGATGTGGTACAAGGTGATCATGTTCGGCCTGCTCATCTTGGGCTTGGCCTGGCTGATCGTGTTCTACGTCGCGGGCGACCAGATTTCCTTGCTCAAGGAGCTTGGCCCGTGGAACTACCTCATCGGGTTCTCCGCGATGATCGTCGGCCTGCTCATGACAATGGGCTGGCGCTAGCGTTCGGCGCCCTTTTCCACAAAAGTATACTTTTGTCGGTAGAACAACCCCCGTTTCGTTGATTCGTCATCGAAACGGGGGTATCTACGTGCGCCCATGACCTGGCGTTTTCCTCCGCAACGGGTGTGTACTTTCGTTACCTCGCTCGCGGCGAGCTGCGATGGGGAATAGACATTCACTCGTTAATGATCACACCGTTGGTCACCCCGCATCGAGGATCAAGAAAGGTCGCTTCGTGAATATCACCCGATTTGCCCGCCCCGCGGTAGCGCTCACCGCTGCCGTCGCACTCGCCGCCGGCGCGGCCGCCTCGTCGGCCGCCCACGCCCAAACGATCGAGGAGTCCCACCCGGAGACCGCCGCCACCAACGACTCCCTGCCGATCATCCACACCTACCGCGGCTCCGACCACATCAAGGCCAACATCCTCAACCCGCGCCCGGTGTGCAACTCCACCGAGGACTACCGCACGATCGTCTACAAGGTTACGGATAACTTCCTGCCCGTGGGCACGATCTCCACAACCAACCTCTCCGACTCCACGGTTCCTCTGACCCAGGACCTCTCGCGCACGCAGACCATCGAGGCCTCGATCAACGGGTCGAAGACCGAGACCCTCAACATCGGCGGGCAGGCCTCGCGCGACGGGCTACAGGGCTCCATCGGCTACGCCTTGGCCAAGTCCCTCGGCTGGTCCGTCTCCGGCAGCCTGTCGTGGAACGTCGGCCAGAAGATCGGCCCGTACGACGTGCCGGCCGGGCACACCGGTGAGGCCACCTACGGCTTCCGCACCATCACCATGACCGGCACCCAGCAGCGCTGCCGCCCGAACGGCACCTGGGCCAGCCCGACGGCGTGGATCGCCAACATGCCGGTGAAGAACGAGGTCCGGGTGAAGAACTACGCCACCCCGGCCGACTCGTGGGCCCCGAACAAGGGCGCCCAGGTCACCGAGACCCAAGACAACCCGAACCCGTCCTACAACGAGGACGTGCAGAAGCTGCGCAACGGCGAGAACCTTCCCGAGGCCCCGGCGCAGGAGTCCGGTGACGGCGCCATTGCCTTCGACGCAGCCGCGGACCTGAAGACCCTCACCGCGGCGAGCTCCTCCCTGGGCAAGGAAGAGCTCGACCTCAAGCCCTACTTCACCGTCTCGGGCGCAAAGCAGCCCGGTTTCGCCGGCAGCGTGGCGCTGCGTGTGAAGAACGTCGGCTCCAAGCGCTACTGGGCGGAGTTCCCCGCGATGACCTTCCGCGTCGAGGTGAAGACCCAGTCGGGCCCGAAGGGCGTCGACCGCCTCATCACCTCCTACGGCTCCAACGGCACCCACGTCCGCGACCTCGGCTACAACTTTGAGACCAACGCGCGCATCTTCGAGGTGACCCTGTCCAACCCGGTCAACGCCGGCGACGACATGCTACTCGGCGCCTTCAGCTTCGGCGACGGCAACACCTCGGAGGGCCGCCTGGTCAACTACATGACCGTCACGCAGACCGGCCGCCTGCCCGGGGACACCTCCGAGCACAACGATCAGAACGTCGATTCGCGCGTGTCCACGCGCAACGACTTCGGCAATCCCATCGCGGGGCTGTTCTAGCCGCTCCACAGCCTAGGGGGGCACGGTTATCCACAGCCTGTGGGAAAACTTGTGGATTCGCAGTTATCCCCACCTGTGGATAACTCTGTGCACTACCCCGCTTGATCGAACATCGCCGCAGGTGTAATCCCCTCCCCTGCGGCTTTCTCTATGCTTTCGGCAAGCCGTTCTAGGAATTACATCCCTGTTGTTATCCACAGTGTGGAAGAAATTGTGCACAACTTCGGGTGGGGATAACCGGGGGATAACCCGGTGCGATGTCAGCTGGCATCGCGTGGCGACGCCAGCGGCCACGCCAGCACCACCCCCGCCGCCAACCCGCCAAGGTGGCCCCAGATGCTCACGTTCGGGGCGAAGAACGTAAACGCCACGTTGGCCACGACGAGCGCAAGCGGGGCGCGGGGGTCGAGGTGGCGTCGATAAGCAATGGCGACAAGCAACGCTAGCAGGGCAAACAGCGCCCCCGACGCGCCCGCCGTCGGGGCGCCGAAGCTGCCCGCGAGGACCGCGAGGGACGAGGTGAGCGCCCCGGCAAGGTACGCGAGCAGAAACCGCGCGGTGCCCACCCAGCGCTCCACCTCGCCGCCGATGAGCACGAGCATGAGCATGTTGGCGCACAGGTGCGCCAGGTCCAGGTGCAAAAACGCCGCAGAGAGCACGCGCAGCCAGCCCGAGGGGCCCTCGCCCGCCACGAAGGGCCCGTAGAGCACCATGCGGATGCCGAGTGGGGATCCCCACACCGTGTCGGAAGGCGAACCGGCCTGCAGCGCGGCGACGGCGTAGACGACGAGGCAGACCGTAGCTATCGCCGCTGTCGCGGGGGCACGAAAGAAAATCTGTGTCGGGTGCATTAAGAAAACCCCCGGGCACGTGCGGTGCGCGGGGGCGGAGAGGTCGGGAGCCTAGCGCTCGATGTCGATGGACTCGATGACAACGTCGTCGACGGGGCGGTCCATGCGGCCGGTGGCAACGTTGGAGATCTCCAGCACAACCTTCTGCGAGGCCTCGTCGGTCACCTCACCGAAGATGGTGTGGCGGTTGTTGAGGTGCGGGGTCTTGTCCACCGTGATGAAGAACTGCGAACCGTTCGTGCCCGGGCCGGCATTAGCCATGGCCAAGAGGAACGGGCGATCGAACTGCAGCTCCGGGTGGAACTCGTCGGCGAACTGGTAGCCCGGGCCACCGGTACCGGTGCCGGTCGGGTCGCCACCCTGGATCATGAACCCAGGGATGATGCGGTGGAAGATCGCGCCGTCGTAGAACGGGCCCTCGCCCGAGCCGGAGGCGTTGCGGGTGGTGTAGTTCGCCTCGCCGGTGGCCAGGCCGATGAAGTTCTCCACCGTCTTCGGGGCGTGGTTGCCGAACAGCTCGATGACGATGTCGCCATGGTTGGTGTGCAGCGTTGCTTTCGCAGTTGAAATGGTCATGCCCGCCATTGTAGGTACATCGGGGCAGATCTGGTGTCGCCGGCCGGGCGCGCCTACGCCCTATAGAGGATGACCCGACCGTCCTGCGGCGACTTTTCCGCCATAACGTCCCCCGCCGCCTTCAATTCTGTCAGTGCCCTCGCGGTCTGCGAGGAGCTGAGCCCGGTGCGCTCTACAAGCTGCTCCTTGCTCAGCGGCGCTGCGGAGCGCGTCGATAACTTTATCGCGGTTGCTGCTCGGGGGCGTGGGCGCGACGTTTGCGGAGGGCGCCGCCGCTGGCAATGTATATGAGGTTCCTCGTCCGCTCCCGGTGGAGGTTGCGAGTCCGTAGCGAACCAGCTGCTGAAGTTCGTCGCGTGCCTGCGCAGAGTCCATCGGAAACTGGGACCCATAAGAGGTGTTGGTCACGCTCGCTCCCCCGCGCATTGCCACGAGAGCGTGCTTGTGAGCGACGCTGAGCTGCTCCGCACCGGGGAGGGAACCAAGCCATTCCAGGTCGGCACTCGGAAGCAGCGTCGAAGACGACAAGATGGGATTCCATCGCACCGAGCCGGACGGGCGGCACAATGCGTTCACGCGCCTTATGAGAGAGGCCACCCATGAGTTTCGGCGCATCGGTGACCCCGGATACAAAGACGTCTCCGCCCTCTTCAGAAACGCCCAGGACGATGAGCCCGCCCTCCGGCGCCTTCGCGAAGGCGCTCAACGTCTCGTCGAGCGATTCCGGGAGGCCGTGGCCCGCCGCTTTGGCTTCGATGCTCCACAGGTCGCCGCCGCTGGCGAGGAGCGTCTCGACGATCTGAGCAATATTCAGCGCACCCATGGCCATACTGTTACGCATTTGCGTCGCATCTGCGACGGACCTGAGGTGGTGAGCGCGTCACGTCAGGGCAGTTCGCCCAGCACCTCGTTGATGCCGATCTTCTCGCCGGAATCGCGGGTGATCGTTTTATGCGGCTCTTTGAGATGTCACAGTCAACGATCTGGGGCCGGCGTTTGCCCAGGTGGTCACAGTGAAAAATCGCTTCACTGTGACCTCTCACCTCAGCCCTAGAGGCCGGAGACGACCTCGTCGCGCGCGGCAATGAGGTTCTTCAGCGAGGGCTCGACCTCGGCGTAGCCGCGGGTCTTCAGGCCGCAGTCCGGGTTGACCCAGAGGCGGTCGGTGGGCACGTTCTCGAGCGCCGCCTTGATCAGCTCCACCATCTCGTCCTTGGACGGCACGCGCGGGGAGTGGATGTCCCACACACCCGGGCCGATCTCGGAGTGGAAGGTCTCGTCGATATCCTCGAGCAGCTCCATCTTCGAGCGCGCGGCCTCGATCGAGGTCACGTCGGCGTCCAGGCCGGCGACGGCGTCGATGATCTGGCCGAACTCGGAGTAGCACAGGTGGGTGTGGATCTGGGTCTCCGGGGCGGCCTTGAGCGCGACGAGGCGGAAGGCGCGCACGGCCCAGTCGAGGTAGGCGGCGCGCTCGTCGGCACGCAGCGGGAGCAGCTCGCGCAGCGCCGGCTCGTCGATCTGGATCACCTTGATGCCGGCGGCCTCGAGGTCGCGGACTTCGTCGGCAAGCGCAAGCGCGATCTGGTCGGCGGAGACGGCCAGGGGGACGTCGTCACGCTTGAAAGACCACGCGAGGATGGTCACAGGACCGGTGAGCATGCCCTTGACCGGCTTGTCGGAGAGCGACTGGGCGTAGGTGGCCCACTCCACCGTCATCGCCTCCGGGCGGGAGACGTCACCGAAGACGATCGGCGGACGGGTGCAGCGCGAGCCGTAGGACTGGACCCAGCCGTTCTCGGTGGCCACGAAGCCGTCGAGCAGCTCGGCAAAGTACTGCACCATGTCGTTGCGCTCGGGCTCGCCGTGGACGAGGACGTCGAGGCCGATCTCCTCCTGCAGCTCGATGACGCCCTTGATCTCCTTCTTCAGCGCCTCGACGTACTGCTCATCGGTGAGCTCGCCGGCCTTGTGGGCGGCGCGGGCCTTGCGGATCTCCGGGGTCTGGGGGAAGGAACCGATCGTGGTGGTGGGCAGCTGCGGCAGGCCGAGGACCTCGCCCTGGATGCGCTTGCGCTCAGCGAACTCGGGCGCGCGCGTGACCGCGCCAGCCGGCAGCTCCTCGACGCGCTTGACCACGTCGGGGTTGTGGATCGTATCGGACTCGGCGCGGGTGCGCACGGCGCGGTCCGAGCGGGCGAATGCGGTCTTCGCGGCCTCCTCACCGGCAACCAACGCCTGGATCTCCGCGATCTTCTCGTCTGCGAAGGAGAGCCAGTTGGCCACGTCGATGGGCAGGTTCTTCTCCGCATCGAGGGTGTGCGGGACGTGCTGCAGGGAGGTCGAGGTGGACACGGAGACCTCACGCCCGCCGGCGCTCAGGGCCTCAAGCACCTCGGTGCGCTCGCGCAGGTTCGCGGCCCAGACGTTGCGGCCGTCGATGATGCCGGCGACGAGCTGGACGTCCGCCGGGATGGTCTCCGCAACGCGCTGCGGGTAGCCGGGGTCGGAGGCCAGCGTCCACGGGGAGAGGTCGACGTGAAGCGCCTCGGGCTTGAGCTCTGCGAGGACAGGAAGCGCCTTGCGCACCGCGCCGTAGGGGGTGGTGAGGTAGAGGTTCGGGCGCTCGGAGGTGGGCACTGCGAGCAGCTTCGACCATGCCTGCTTGAGGTAGCCGGCCAGCTCCTCGTCGGTGGTGGACAGGTCCGCGACCAGGGCGGGCTCGGAGAGCTGGACCCACTCGACACCGGCTTCCTTGAGGGCCTTGAGAACTACTGCGTAGGCGTCGGTCAGCGAATCGAGCAGCGAGAACTCGACGGGCTTGGACAGCGCGAGCAGCGTGACCGGGCCGACGAGGGCGGGGCGCACGGTGTGGCCGGCCTCGCGGGCCTCCTCCACCAGGGCGACGATGCGCTCCGGGGCCGGGGTGATCTCCTGGCCGGCGGCGACCTCGGGCACGAGGTAGTGGTAATTGGTGTCGAACCACTTCGTCATCTCCAGCGGCACGCGCTCGGCGTTGCCGCGGGCCAGCGCGAACTCCTCGTCGAGGTCAGTGCCGCCGGCGATGAGGCCGACGGTCAGGCCCGTCTCGAGCACCTGGTCGTAGTAGGCGACGTCGGCCGGGATCGCGTAGTCCTCGGTGAGGCCCAAATCGCGCAGGTGGTTGTAGGTGTCCACGCGCAGGGCGTGGGTGGTCGAGCGGAAGGTCTCGGCGCTAATGCGCCCGGCCCAGTAGGACTCCAACGCGCGCTTGAGCTCGCGGTTTGCCCCGATGCGGGGGTAGCCCTCGATGGTGGCTTTAGGGAAATTCATCGTGTAGTTCGTCCTTATTTTCAGTGGTGGTGAGGCTCTTCGATGCCGATCCGGCCCAGCAGGTCCCGGGTGACGGCCAGGTTGTTGTGTGTATAGATGTGCAGGCCGCCGGCCCCCGCATCGAGGATCGTGCGGGTGAGCTCGGCGGTGAGCTCCATACCGATGTCGTATTCCTCCTGTTGCGACCCGGCGGCCGCCAGCCGCCTGGTCACGCACTCCGGCACCGTGATCCCGGACAGCACGCCCATGCGCTCAACCCGGCGCAGGCTGGTCATGGGCATGATGCCCGGGATCAAGGGGATGCGCACCCCGGCCAGGCGGGAGCGCTCGACGAAGTCGAGGTAGTCCTGCGCGGAGAAAAACAGTTGGGTGATGGCGAAGTCGGCACCGAGGCGCTGCTTGGCCAGCAGCACGTCGAGGTCCATGTCCGCGTTTTTGGATTCGGCGTGGCCGGAGGGGTAGCAGGCCACAGAGAGGGCCAGCTTGCCGGCCGCGAGGCGGAACGCCTGCTCGCGCTCGACGTCACGGATGAGCATAATGAGGTCGGTGGCGTGCTGGAGGTGGTCCGCGGGCAGGCCGGTCTGACCCTCGGGGAGGTCTCCGCGCAGGGCGAGGAAGCCGCGCACCCCGGCGTCGATAAGCGCGCGGATCCAGCCCGCGAGCTCCTCGCGCGTGCCCGCCGTGCAGGCGAGGTGCGCGATCGTTTTTAAGTCGGTGGTGCGGCTGATACGCGAGATGAGTGCGGCGGTGCCTTCGAGCCAATCGGAGCGGCGCGAGGAGGTCACCGAGACGTAGTCCGGGTGGTAGGCCAAAAGGCCCTCGATGAGGGTGTCGAGCAGCGCCGTGTCCGCGTCGTGGCGCGGCGGGATGAGCTCGAAGCTCAGCGCGACGGGGGCCCGGCGAGCGGGCGGGTAGCCTGGGTCTTCGTCGAGGCGATCTAGCGGGGCGGAGGCAGAAAGCCGCGTCGAAGGGGATCTCTCGGTCACGAGAAACTCAACCTTTCTTGATGGACACGGGTTGCCTGGCCGGGCTCGGCGCTTACGGATAACGTCGTTGGTGAGAAAATCTATAAACGCGCCCGCCAATAGACAACTCTGTTCACCTGAATTGCTCGGTCTGTGCAGGTCATTCGCAGTAGGGAGCGTGAATATAATTCGGGGGCGGGCCGCGCGGTGAATCGCTAGGCTGGGAAACACACTCGACCTTGCTCACGCTTGCTCACGACACAAAGGAATGACACATGAACCCGATGACCATCCGCCTCGCGCTCAAGGGAGCCGGCTCCGCGGTGAGCTACTTCCGCAACCTGGACAAGGACAAGCAGCGCGAGATCTACGACTCGCTTATCGACGCCTTAAAGAACGACAAGGTTGAAGGCATCAACGACCTCGCGCACATCGACGAGCTCGAAGACCTCTACAGCGCGGCCCGGCGCGAAGCCGGCGCCATTACCCGCAACGCGCACGACCGCCTCGACCGCCGCCGTGCCGCTTTCGCCGCGGCAGCTCCCTCGCGGGCTGAGCGGCGCAAGGCGCTGAAGCAGGAGGCTAAGGACGCGAAGAAGAAGTCGAAGAGCTCCGGCGGCAAGGCTGCCGCAGGCTTTGCCACTCTCGCCGCCCTCGCCGCAGCCGCTGGCGCCGGCTGGGCGGTGTGGGAGTGTGTGATTAAGGAGCGCAAAGAGGCGCCGACGTCTACCCCGGCCAAGCCCTCGGGCGCGACGAAGCCCGGGGAGAGCACGCTTGTCTACTCCAGCCGCACCGAAGACGACAAGTCCGATAAGGCGCAGGTCGCCGGCCCGCTCGGCGAGGAGCCGGCGGTGCGCGATGAGGAGCTGCTGAGCTCGATCGACGAGCAGCTCTCCACGCTGGACACGCTCGATAACGACCAGCGCGGTTCCACCCGCCTCTAGCGCTCCGAGCGCCTCCAGGCGAGCAGGAGGTGCTGGACCAGCCGGCGGCTGACGTCGGGAAAGAGCTCGTTGACCACCTCGCTCTGCGGGCGGGTCACCACAATGAGCTCCGAGGCCAGCTCGAGCGCGCTGATATCGGGATCGACGAGGCCGTGGCTCGCGGCCTTGTCCATGAGCACCTCGACGTCGGCGAAGAACTGGCCACGCTTGTCCATGAGCTCCGGGTCGATCTCCACCCTGCCCTGATCAGCCAGCGTGGCCACAAGCATGCCGATGCCGTAGTCGACGAGCCGCCAGATGAGAGCTTCCCAATGCGCCTCCGGGTCGTCCTCGAAGGTCTCTAGCGCCTCGTTGAGCGTGCCCGCGAGCGTGTCAAAGAGGTTGAGCGCGCAGGCTAGGCGCAGATCGTGCTTGGTGGGAAAGTGCCGGTAGAGGGTGGCGATGCCGACCCCGGCTTCCTGGGCGATGCCTTCGAGGGTGATGCGGGCATCGGGAACGGTGCGGAACTGGCGCGTCGCAGCGTCAATGATGAGTTCTCGCTTGCGCTTCGCATCTGCACGCATTCTCTGCATGCTATCACTTGACATTTTTGGGGCAAGGGAGAACCATTCACGCTTAAGTGATAGCCCTTCCTACGCTTAAGGATTTTGGCATGGACCCCCTCCTCCGCACCCAAGACCTGGTGCTGCGCAAAGGCGACGGCGCCTACTCCTTCGCGGCCGGCGAGGGCCTGACCCTCCTGCTCGCCGGCCGCGAATCGGGCGCCTCGACCCTGAGCATGGCGCTGGCCGGGCGGTATAACCCCGCCGCCGGCCACATCACGCTGCGCCACCCGGCGGGCACCGCGACCAGCACGCGCGAGCGCTTCCGCCACACCGCCCTCGCCGGGGTGAGCCTGATCGACTCCCTCGAGCGCTCGGTCACCGTCCGCGAAATCCTGCGCGAACAGATCGCCTGGCGCCAGCCCTTCTTCCGGCCGATTCCCCGCGACGTGTGCGCCCACGCGCTCGTGGAGCCCTGGCTTGCCCCGCTCGGTCTCGCGGGCCTCGACACCGACGCGCGGGTCGGGGAGGTAGAGACCGCGGTGCGCCTGCGGCTGCGCGTCCTGCTTGCTCTCGTCTCCCGGCCCAGGGCGGGAATGCTCGTCGTCGACGACCCGGACCAGCTGCGCGACATCGGGCTGCGCAACGCGTTTCTCGACGACCTCACCAACCTTGCCCAACACCTGCCCGTCGTTGTTACCAGCGTCAACCCCGACGTCGGTGGGCACGCCGCCCACGTAGTCGACCTTCGCGAAGGAGCCAGCCGATGATCTCCGGATTGCACCTAGGCAGCAACTTCCGCCGCTTCGGCCGCGGCACCCTGCCCCCGCTGGCCCTCGCGGTGATCATGGCGCTGCCGCTGATCTTCGGCGGGCTGTTCGTCTGGTCGTACTACGACCCGATTGGCAACCTGGGCCGGATGCCCGTCGCGCTCGTGAACTCCGATACCGGCGATGCCGGCGGCAAGGTGGTCGACGAGCTCGCCGACCGCCAACCGCTCGACTTCCACCTCGTGAGCGCCGAGGAGGCCCGGCGCGGCATCGCCGATGGAACGTACTACCTCGGCGTGGAAATCCCGACCGACTTCACCGAGGCCGTGACCTCGGTCGACTCGCCCGAGCCGCACCAGGCGAAGATCAACGTCACGCTTAGCGAGGCCAACGGCTTCATCCCCACCCTGCTGGGCAACCAGGCCACGACGATCATGACCTCGGTGATCGCCGATTCGGTCAGCCGCGAGGTAGTCAACCAGCTCTTCGTGGGCATCAACACGCTTGGCGACGGCCTCGACCAAGCCGCCGACGGCGCGCGCCAGGTCCACGACGGTGCAATCCAGGCTTCCGACGGTGGCGGCCAGCTTAAGGAGGGCACCGGCACACTCTCGAACGGCGCGCACGAGCTCGAAAGCGGCCTGGGCACGCTTACCGAGGGGACGGTCAAGCTCGATGAGGGCGTAAGCGCGCTTAAGGACGGCGCGGGCAAGCTCGACGGCGGCATCGCGGAGGCCTCCCAAGGCGCGGACGCGCTCGCCGATGGCATGGTCGAACTTCAAGGCGGCACGACCATGCTTGGCGACGGCGCCGCCCGCGTCGCCGGCGGGGTCGACCGCATCACCGCCGTCGCGCCCCAGCTCGAGACCGCCCAATCGATCTACGCCGACATCACCGCCTCCGTCGACCGCGTCGTCGCCGACCTCGACGCCGCCGGGCTCACCGCGCTCGCCGACCAAGCGCGCGGGGTGCAGTCCCAGCTCCACAGCGGAGAGCTCGCCGCGGCACTCACTCCCGATACCCTCCAGCAGATCTACGCGCTGAAGGCCGGGGCCCACGAGATCGCCCACCAGCTCGGGGACGCAGACGCGCAGTACCGCGCGGGCGTGGACAAGGCCGCCGCCGGCGCGAAGGCCCTCTCCCAGGGCCTGTCACTGCTCAAGGACGGCTCGGGCACGCTCGTGGCCGGGGTGGCCACGCTCAAGGACGGCTCCTCCCAGCTCGTCGTGGGGGCGCGAACGGCCGCCGATGGGTCGTCGAAACTCGCGGCCGGCTCGGACCAGCTCGTCGTCGGCGCGAGCGCGCTCGCCGATGGCCTCGTCCAGCTCGACTCCGGCTCCGGCGAGCTCTCCATGCGGCTTAGCGACGGCGCCTCCCAAGCCCCGCGCTGGCAGGGCGAGCGCCTCGATGCCGCCGCGGGCGCGGCCGCCACCCCCGTCGCCCCGGAGCGCGCCGGGGACGACGTGACCTTCTTCGGCAAAGGTCTCTCCCCCTTCTTCCTCTCCCTGGCGCTATGGTTCGGCGGGCTCGCTCTGTTCATGGTGTTTAACCCGATGCCGCGGCGGGCCATCGACTCGGGCACGAACCCGTTCAGGGCGCTGCTCTCCACCCTCCTGCCTGCCTTCGTCGTCGGGTTCGGGCAGGCGCTACTGCTGTGGCTCGTGCAGGTTTTCGCTATCGGCGTCGAGCCTGCGCACCCGGGACTCATGCTCGCCTCCCTCGTGCTCACATCGTGGGCGTTTATCTCCGCCATCACCGCAATCAACATCGTCTTCGGCCCCGCCCCGGGCAGGCTCATCACCATGGCTTTGATGTCGCTGCAGCTCGTCGCCTCCAACGGCCTCTACCCCACCGAGGTCCAGCCGCGCCTCATCCAGTGGATCCACCAGGTTGACCCGATGCGCTTTAGCGTTGATCTGCTGCGCCAATGCCTCTTCGGCGGGCAGCCCGGCGACCCCCGCGCCGGCATCGGCGTCGCGGTGCTCGTCCTTCTCGCACTCGTCTCGTGGGCGGTGGCCTCGGCCGGGCTGTGGAGGCACCGCATCATCATGGCCAAGGACATCCACCCCGAGCTGGCGATATAGGGCGTCTACTCCTGCGCCTGGGACCTCGCCACGGCGTCGTGTAAGGACATCCCCGGATTGTCCTCCCTCAGCCGCCGCACCACATCGGCAGAGGGAGCCGGCTTGCCGCGGTCGAGGTCGTCGGCCTTGGGGGCCTTGTGCGATTCTTTGAGCCCCCACACGCCAATGAACGCCGCCAGCGCGGCGAGCGGGAATTGCCCTGTGAACAGCAAGACGGCCGCGAGGGCAAGAAGGACGTAGGAGCTAGCCCGAGAGATCTGGTTCATGGTTGTTTTCTCCTTTCTAACCACTTATTGAAAACACTCGTTCCGGACAGCGGTGACTCCTGAAAGCTCTCCCGCCAATGCACCAAGCGCACCCCCCAAGGCCATCATTTTCTCGTAGCTGAAGCTCGCGCCCCACATGAGCCGCACCGCCTCTCCCACGCCTCCAAGGGCGCTGATGTACTTCTTGATCTTCAGGAGCTTTGCTGCACCTACCAAATTCCCAGCTGTTACTCCCAAGATAGCCTGAGTGCAGCCCCACACGCTTGCGTAGGTCGAGATCCCCCCATTCATCCATTGTGAGCCAGGCGCTGGGGGATTCATTCGTACCCACTCCTCAGTTGCCCTGTCTCCATTTTCAAGAACTTCGTCCGGAATTGAAGCAATATAGGAGAGCCCAAATTCAAATTCACGAGCTCGTTCTGCCAGATCAGGGTTTGCGAAGCTGGTGTTCAGGTGAGCTGATTCCGGTGTCGCAGCGTACGCGGGAGTTGCGTTGAAAGCTGTGACCATGGGCAGCGTTAGCGCAAATGCGACTGCACCCGCAGTGACCCGGGTAGATAAAAAAACACGATGACCTCAATTTTCCTGCCCGCAAGCCAGATGTTCCGAAATATGCACCTGTCGTTAACTTACGCGCAATTGAGACCATAACTGAAGAATCCTCGTCGGTCTATCCCCCTAGGCGAATAGTCTACTTTCGTCCCCACCCGTTCCACCCCCGGTTTTGCGCAAGATCGGGTCGGGGCGCCGCGTGGCGTCGCTACGATGAGGCGCATGAAGAAGACCCTTATTTCAACCTGCGCCGCCGCCTGCATCGCCGCACTCGCCGGGTGCGCACAGAGCGAGCCCGCGCCCGCAGAACCGGACCACAGCGCGCACGCTGAGCATTCCGAGCATTCCGAGCATTCCGAGCACTCTGGGCACTCTGGGCACTCTGGGCACAACCACCCCGCGGACGGCGGCCCGGTACCCGCCGGCATGGCTGAGGCTGCGGACCCGACCTACCCCGTCGGCACCAAGGTGACTCTCGCGGCCGACCACATGCCAGGAATGGAGGGCGCGCCCGCGACCATCGTCGGCGCCTACGACACCACCGCCTACGCCGTGAGCTACATGCCTACCGACGGCTCGGAGCCCGTGGCGAACCACAAATGGGTCGTGCAGGAGGAGATCAAGGGTGCAGGCAAAGAAACGCTCGCCGCGGGCACCGAGGTCACCCTAGAGGCCGACCACATGCCAGGAATGAAGGGTGCGGCGGCAACGATCGACTCTTCCACCGACGAGACGGTCTACGTCGTCGACGTCGAGGCCGACGGGATGACCATGACCAACCACAAGTGGGTCGTGGAAAGCGAGATTCGGGCGTCGTAAAAGCGCGGCCGCGTGGCCTCGCCGAATCGCGCTAGGCTAGTTGATGTATCACTAACGCAAAGGAAGGATATTCCTCATGTTCAACCGCACCAAGCACGACAAGACCTCCAAGACCAAGCTCGGGCTGAGCTCCGCGGCACTGCGCGTTCCCACCGGCTTGTTCATCCTCAACTCCGGGCTGGGCAAGCTCCAGGCCGATAAGGCAACCGCGGAGGGCCTGCAGGGCATGGCGGCGACCGGGCTGCCGTTTGTCAAGGAGCTCGACGCCGAGACATTTGCCAAGGCCCTCGCCGCGGCCGAGACCGGACTGGGCACTGCGCTGCTGCTGCCGTTCGTGTCCAACCGCCTCGCCGGCCTCGGCCTCACCGCGTTCGGCTCGGGCCTTTTGACCATGTACTTCGGCAACAGCGACAACACCGAAGACGACGGAATCCGCCCGTCCCAGGCCGGCACCCCCCTGGCCAAGGACTCCTGGCTCGCCGCCATCGGCGCCGCGCTCCTCGCGCTGCCGAAGAAGTAGGGGCAGCTAGAGCCCGAACTGGGCAATCACAGCGGGCCCTATAGGTGCAGCGTGAACGACACCCCGCCGAGCAAAGTGACGATCAGCGCAATGACCCCGAGGGCGATACCGATCGCCTGACCCGTATCCAGGCTGCTGCCCGACGCGGGATTGTCGCCGCCCGGTGCCGGGATATGGCCACCGCTCACGATCCCGGTGGGGCGCTCACCCGGAAGGGCCGCACGGTAGATCACTCCGGTGGTCTTGCCGGTCTGGGTGGACGCGGGGGTCTTCACAACGGTCGAGGACCATGCGGCGAAGTAATTATAGCGGCCATAATGACCGAACACGACGCCAGGAACGTCGTAGACCGCGCCGAAACCGTAGGCCCGGTTCTTCGGATTGAGCATGTGGATGAGGTGGCCGTTGTGTTCGTTCCACGCGCCGTTTGCGTCCCTCAGGGCCTGCAGTTCGCCCTTACCCCATTCGTTGATAATGGTGTCTCGCAGGTTCGGCGTACCGACGGCGAGGGACTCCCCGCTCCACTGCACCGTGCCTCGCTTCGCGGTGTTCACATCCGTGCCGTCGGGCCTCTTATGCTCGAACTTTACGGAAGCTTCGACGGCGCGCTGGGTAGCGATCCAGGTCAAGTCCTCGTCAAGTGAGACCGCGTTCTGGTACGCCTCCTTCGTGCGTAGGCCCTGTGAGCGAGCGGCGTCCTGCAGCGTCCCGGAGTACTCGTTGTTGTAAGCCCTAAACGGCGGGTTCTGGTCCCACATGTACCCACGCAGCTCCTTCAGCGCCGCGAGGCCCTCGCGCGCACCCGCAGAGGGATCATAGGTCACGCTCTTGCCCACGAACTGGTTCTGCGCGACGTTGAGCTCAACCCCCGTGGTCGGGTCGGGATCCGCGGAGGCCACGGCGGGCAAGCCGGTGGTAATGAGGGCGGTGGCGGTGAGGGGAACAAGGAAGCGGCGAGTGAATGCCCGCATGTGAATCATCTCCAAAGACGCTGTGCTGAAACTGTACACAGTATAGAACAGCTGTCTAGGAGATGTGAAACGGAAAACCCCCTCACTGGGGTGAGGGGGTGAGAAGTGGAGCATAGGGGAATCGAACCCCTGACCTTCGCATTGCGAACGCGACGCTCTACCAACTGAGCTAATGCCCCGCGCAAGGAAATACCGTACTCCCCTGCCCCCGGAAAAATAAAATCGCGGCGGGGCGCTGGCCTTTCCTACTCTCTCACCTCTGCTAGGCCGTAAAACCTCTCAAAGAACGCCTGAAGTTTTTGGGTCACGCGCTGCTTTTTCTCACCGTGGCCACCGCTCACCGCGAAACGGGACACAGGTGGAAGCACCTGAGCGATCGCGGTACCGGTCGTACGGAGAACGCCTTCGCGGAATGCGGTCTCAATGAGCGCTCGTGTGAGGTCTGGGCGGAGGCCTTCAGCCGTGATGATCTCACCGAGTTCTTCCTCACGCATCTTGGCGATGTACGCCCGCCATGCTTCGTCCACGTCGCTATCGACAGACACTCGATCGACAAAGGCGTCGATAAGATCCTTTTTGCTGCGCAGGCTCGGGCTCGCGTCCACGGCACGAGAGATCTCGGAGCGAATCTCCTTGTCCTGGCCATCGCCGTGTTGCTCGCGGTACTTCTCGACAAGCATGAGGATGTAGTCGACGTTGATTTCTACCTGCTTGATCAGCTCGATTTCGAAAACAACGTCGTCGCTGATCGGCTCCTTCTCCACAGCCTCCCGGTTGCGGAACTCCGCGTGGAGGTCGAGATAGAGACTGCGATAGTCCTGCCCCTGGCGTTGAGTGAGTAGCTCGTTCCCGGTGAACTCATCGAACGAGGTAAGGATGTTCTCTAATCGGAGGATCGCGCCGAACAGCGCAATGAACTCCTTCTGGGCCTTTTCCCCGATGATGCGCTCTCCCAGCGGGAACTTATCCAGCAGTTCCTGGACCTTTTCCGCATATTCTGCGTAGTAGTCCGCGTAAGGCTTGAGCAGGACGACGCCACGGGCGTCCTTATTTCCGAACAACTCGAGCGCCGCGTTGGTTTCCTCCTCGAGGTCCCGGAAAGCAACGATGTTGCCGTAGGTTTTCACCGAGTTCAGGATGCGATTGGTGCGCGAATATGCCTGGATCAGGCCGTGCGAGCGGAGGTTCTTGTCCACGAAGAGCGTGTTCAAAGTCGTCGCGTCGAAGCCGGTAAGGAACATGTTCACCACGATCACGAGGTCAAGTTCCCGGTTTTTCAATCGCTGGGATAGGTCCTTGTAGTAGTTCTGGAACCGATCTGCGGTAGTGTCATAGCTCGTTCCGAACAGGTCGTTGTAGTCCTGGATCGCGTCTTCGAGAAATGCTCGCGCGTCAACGCTCAATGCCGCGGTATCAAAGTCTTCTTCATCGAGAATTCCATCGTCTACCGCTTCGTTCCCTCCATACGAGTAGATCAGGCCAATCTTCAGCCGCTTTTCCGGCGGGAGCAGATCGTTTTGTGCCTGGAAGGCATTGTAGTACCGTCGGGCGGCATCAATCGAGGCAGTAGCGAAAATCGCGTTGAAGCCCTTCACCCGCCTTCTTTTCCGCAACGCCACTGCTTGTTTGCGGCTGCGTGTCGCCTCCACAACGTTGGTCACCACCGAGTGCTCGTAGCTCGATGTACGCTTCGTTTTCTGGTCGAAGTGTTCCAGGGTATAGCTCACGATGTTGCTGATACGTTGTGGAGAGAGGAGGGCCTCCTCAGACGCGATCGCGGCGACCTGCTTGTCGGCTACTTCCCCCTCCGCAATCGTGTTGACGTAGTCGATGCGGAACGGCAGCACGTTTTTGTCAGTGATCGCATCGACGATCGTGTAGGTGTGGAGCTTTTCGCCGAAAGCCTGCTCGGTGGTCTTGAGCTGAGGATTACCACCGCTTCCGCTGTTGGCAGCGAAGATCGGCGTGCCGGTAAACCCAAACAGGTTGTAGCACTTGAACGAGCGCGTGATGCTGGTGTGCATCTCTCCGAACTGGGACCGGTGGCATTCGTCGAAGATGATCACCACGTGCTGGTCGTAGACTGGGTGCTTCTTATTCGCCTTGATGAACGTGGATAACTTCTGAATTGTCGTGATGATGATTCGCGCAGCTGGGTCTTCGAGCTGCCTCTTCAGCACGGCCGTCGACGTGTTTGAGTTCGCCGCGCCCTTTTGGAAGCGGTCGTACTCCCGCATCGTCTGGTAATCGAGGTCCTTGCGGTCGACGACGAATAGCACCTTATCCACGCTGGGCAGTGCGGAGGCTAGCTGGGCGGTCTTGAACGATGTTAGCGTCTTACCCGAACCGGTCGTGTGCCACACGTACCCGCCGGCCTCGACGGTGCCGAGCTTCTTGTAGTTTGTGGCAATCTCGATGCGCTGCAGGATCCGCTCGGTGGCGACGATCTGGTACGGGCGCATCACCAGCAGCATCCGATCGGCTGTGAGCACGCAATACTTGGTCAGGATGTTGAGCAGGGCGTGCTTGGCAAAGAACGTCTTGGCAAACGAGGTGAGGTCCTGGATCGGCTTGTTCTGCGCGTCAGCCCACCACGAGGTGAACTCGAAGCTGTTCGAGGTCTTTCTACTCCTGCCGCGCTGGTTCCCCTCCTTGATGTGCTGGCTGCGCGTGGTGTTCGAGTAATACTTGGTCAGCGTGCCGTTCGAGATCACGAACAGCTGCACGTACTCGAACAAGCCTGAGCCCGCCCAGAAGCTGTCGCGCTGGTAGCGGTCGATCTGGTTAAACGCCTCGCGGATATCCACCCCACGACGCTTTAGCTCGATATGCACCATCGGTAAGCCGTTAACAAGGATGGTGACGTCGTACCGGTTTGCGTATCGGCCTCCGGTGCGGGTTTCGTCGGCAGGTTCAGCACGATCAACCTTGTACTGGTTAATCACTTGCAGGCGGTTGTTGTGAATGTTCTGCTTATCCAGCAACGTAATGTTTTTCGTCGAACCGTCGTCACGCTTGAGGAGCTGCACATGGTCTTCCTGGATACGCACCGTCTTTTCGACAATGCCGTCGTTTTTACCCGCGATGGAGTTTTCAAAAAAGCCCTGCCACTCCTCTTCCGAGAAGGTGATGTGGTTCAGCGCCTCTAGCTGCCGACGGAGGTTATCAATGAGTTTTTGCTCGGAGCTTATGGGCAGGTACTCGTAGGCCTGCGACTGCAGTAGGCGGATCAACTCGCGTTCTAGAGCCGCTTCAGACTGATACGCCGTCTCGGACGCAGCATCGGGAACATACTCAGCAACGACGGTGCTCTCGGCCGAGACCGCGATCGGATCGTATTTGCGGTGAGTGGCGTCACTCATGCGGAAAACTCCTTAAAGGTAAGCAGACGGTCGCGGTAGTACTCGTATTGCTTGCGCCGCGCCGCGATCTCGGCCGGAAGGCCGCTGTTGAGATCGTTGACGAGGGCGTCGAACTTGTCGAGAAAAGATGCAATTCGATTCTGCACCTCGATCGGCGGTAGAGGAACGGGAAAATCTTTAATAATTCTTACGTTCAAATCTGACCGTGCTCCACGACCCAGGGATTTTAGCGCCTCATAGTTTGATGCAATCCAGTAGAAGACATACCGATAGTCAGCCTGGGAAGCATCGATTTGGAGGTTACAGCAGTGCTGGTTAGTTGTAAGTGGAATCTTATTGATCGCGCAACGAGCCGCAGTGGCGCCTGAAATTGCAACGATCACACAATCGGATGGGATCCAGGAGGCGCCAGTCTCTTTAACAGCGGCTTCGGTGATCTTCACTTCCGTATCCCAGATCCTTCCAAACGTAACCTCGCCTGTACGAAGCCACGGGATACGTCCATCTTCGTAGTACTTCGAGGAACCCGCTTTGGGAGTTGCTCCGGTAGAAACACGAGCCGATACGGTCCCGAGCGTCGACCAGCGAACATCACCGCGCCCCGAGAAATCAAATGCGTGCGCGCGATAGTACTCATACTGGCGCCGCCGCGCCTCCAGCTCCGCCTCCAGCTCCGCCTCCAGCCTGGTGAACTTATTTAATATTAACACGATCTCCTGCTGGATTTCGAGAGGGGGGACTGGGATTCGAATCTTTGCCAGCGATGCACCAGAAATGCGTCGCACTTTGGTACCCGAGATATAACGACGCTTCTGCTCTTGGAACTTCTTCGCCTGGAAAAAGTAGGAGACATATCGAGGATCAAGCTCATGGCGGTAGATGTAGGCGTCACCACTCAATACAACATCAGATTTACCAAGCCAAGCCGTGGCTTTGGCAACTGCTTCGTCATCTTCGCTTGTCGTAGCAATGAGAAGGTCACCCGGACGAGCATGCCGGAGCTTAACAGCAGTCTCAGTTGAGGTGAAGGATTGAGTCACGGTTGTCCAGACCCCGTAGTGAGTGTGAATCTGACCGTAATGAATAGCTGGGACGCCCTCTTCGAGTAGGTCTTTCTTTTGAAGACCACTTCCCCGAATGAATTCACCGACTTCGCCTAAAGCACGGTACTCCACCCCATCCGGGCAGTGCTCCGCGATCAGTTCATCAATACGACTCATGCTTCACCCTCCGTGATCATACGAACAAGCAAGGAAATGATCAAGTCTTTCTCCTTTGGATCGCTCATTTCCTCCATGAGCGTTATTGCCGCCCGGTCGTTGTTGGTAATGCAAGGACTGCCTTCTCCTCGACCGTCGGATAGAGGTCCTGGCCACCGAATGACTGGTAGTTCGCACCGATGATGCCGGCGAGGGCGCCGGCATGCTCTGCGCCAAACAAAATGCCGTTGGGGAATTTCGCTTCCCCCTGTGCGATAACCGACCGGGCCTCGTCGATAGTCACCGTACAGCCCGGCACCGGCCTTGGAGCGGTGTCGATGCTGCCCCTCGTCGTAGACTCGCAGCAGCGCGAGGCCGGGTAGGTAGCTTGCCAGCACATCAGTAACCCCGGTGATGGGCTTGTCGCTCGAGCGTGACAGGATCTGCACGGTGCTACCAAGCTGCTCCAACCGCCTCTCGTTGATCGCGTAGCCCTGCGCGAGGTACTCACGGAGCCGCTGTGTCGCCCACAGGCAGAACTGCGTGGCCATCTTGCTGTTAACGCGGTAGCCGACGGAGATGATCGCGTCGAGGTTATGAAACGGGATCTCGCGGGTAACCGTGCAGGAGCGCTCGGTGCGAACCTGTCGGAATTTCCGACAGGTTGCCGCCTTATCGAGCTCGCCTTCTTCGTAGACGTGCTTGATGTGCTCGACGATGTTGGTCCGGGAGGTCTCAAACAGCTCCGCGATCTGCTGCTGGTTCAGCCAGACCGTTTCGGCGTCGAAGCGGACCTCGATCGCCGGTGAGCCATCGTCGCGCCGGTAGAGGGTCACCTCCCCGTTACGTCCATCCGTCATGCGGTTTACGCTTCCAGGTCTGCGACGATGGCGTCGATGGAGGTGCGCAGCTCCGCCTGCCGGGCCACAATGCCGGCAATCTCCGCGTTGAGCTCCGTAATGTCAATAACCTCGCGGGTGTCTTCGTGCTCGACGTAGGAAGACACGGTGATGTTGTAGTCGTTGTCCGCGATTTCCTCGTTCGGCACGAGCTTGGCTACATAATCGACGTCCTCGCGGGCAGTGAAACGCTCCAGGATGTGCTCCTGGTTCGCCGGCAGCAACTTATTCTTGTTGCCCACTCGGCTGAACTCAGCAGATGCATCAATAAACAGCACCGCGTTGTCCTTCTTCGACTTCTTCAACACGATGATGCAGGTGGCGATGGTGGTGCCGAAGAACAGGTCCGGAGGCAGCTGAATCACCGCATCGACGTAGTTGTTGTCGATGAGGTACTGGCGGATCTTGCGCTCCGCGCCACCGCGATAGAGCACACCCGGGAACTCGACGATCGCCGCAGTGCCGTTGACCGCCAGCCACGACAGGATGTGCATGGTGAAGGCTAAGTCGGCCTTCGATTTCGGGGCGAGCACCCCGGCGGGGGCGAAGCGTTCATCATTAATCAGCAGCGGGTTCGCGTCCCCCTCCCACTTAATCGAGTACGGCGGGTTGGACACGATTGCCTCGAACGGCTCATTGTCCCAGTGCTGCGGGTCCGTCAGCGTGTCCCCATGCGCGATGTCGAACTTCTCGTAATTCACGTCGTGCAGGAACATGTTGATGCGGGCGAGGTTGTACGTGGTCAGGTTAATCTCCTGGCCGTAGAATCCGCCGACGTTGTCGCGCCCAAGGACTTTCGCGAACTTCAACAGCAGGGAGCCCGATCCGACCGCTGGGTCATAGACCCTATTGACCCGCTTTTTGCCGACAACCGTGATCCGCGCAAGGACCTCGGAGACTTCTTGCGGCGTGTAGTACTCGCCGCCGGACTTTCCGGCCTGGGACGCGTACATCTGCATGAGGTACTCGTAGGCGTCGCCGAAAAGGTCGATCGTGTTGTCCTCGAAGTTCCCCAGCGGGAGGTCCCCGATGGCGTCGAGAAGCTTCACCAGCTTCTCGTTGCGCTTAGCCACCGTCGGCCCTAGCCTAGAGCTGTTGACATCGAGATCGTCGAACAGACCTTTCAGATCGTCTTCGCTTTCCGTGCCGTTCGCCGAGCCCTCAATGTTCTTGAATACTCGCTCGAGGGTCTCGTTGAGGTCTGGGTCGCGCGGCGCCCGTTCGCGAACGTTCTGAAACAGCTCAGAAGGAAGGATGTAGAAGCCCTTCTCGCGCACGGTCACGTCGCGGCCGAGCTCCGCGTCAGCGTCAGACATCTTTGTGTAGTCAAAGCCCTCGATCCCCGAATTGCGCTCACCTTCGTTGATGTAGGCGGTGAGGTTTTCCGAGATGAACCGGTAGAAAAGCATCCCGAGCACATAGGCCTTGAAGTCCCACCCGTCGACGCTGCCGCGCAGGTCATTGGCGATACGCCAGATCGTCTTATGCAGCTCGGTGCGCTGAGCTTCTTTTGTGGTCGGTGACATGTCGTTCTTCTCCCGCACGGGGGCGCATTTTTCGGTTTTGTATACGGTCTTCACATAGCGTACTGACGACCCCCGACACCAATGATTGCGACACCGACCTCGAAACAGCACACCCCCGGCACTCCTACGAGTGCCGGGGGTGTGCTTCTGCGTGAGCAGTGGAGCATAGGAGAATCGAACTCCTGACATCCTGCTTGCAAAGCAGGTGCTCTACCAACTGAGCTAATGCCCCAAGGTCCCTGGTGGGCCTAGCAAGAATCGAACTTGCGACCTCATCGTTATCAGCGATGCGCTCTAACCGACTGAGCTATAGGCCCTTGGAACGAGATAGAACATTACCCAGGGAGCTCCGGAAACAACAAATCGGCAGGTCAGGGCGCAGCTAATCCGGCCGCGCCGCGACCGCCTACCTGTTGACCATCGTGACAGTCAGCCCTCCCGTCAGGCCCGCGATCGCGTTGTACATCACCGCGGTCAGCGGCGCCATGACGGCAACAAACACGACGCCAACGAGCCCGATGAGCGCGGCCGCAGAGAGCACGAGCGGCGTATCGACGACCGTTTCACCGCCCACCCCAGCAAGCAGCGAGTTGATCGACTCGACCACGCCGGCCTGGGCGAGGAAGAAATAGACCAGGGAGGCGCCGATCATCCAGGCGGCGAACCCGGCGAGGGCGACGAGGGTGGCCACCCGGAACGCCGATCCCGGGTGGACGTGGGTGATGGTCACTTTACGCGCGGCCATGGTCTACTCCTCTTCACCGGATTCGTAATCGTGGGTGGGCCCGACGGGGTCCGCCTCGACACTGTTGACGTTGACCGGGGTTCCCGCGCTCGAGCCGCCCACGGTGCCACCCTGGGTGGTGCACTCCTGGGCCTCCTCGAGGGTCTTCTCGCCCTTGGCCACCAAGGTTGCCTCTTCCTCGCCCTCGTCCTCGACGTTGCGGTCGATGGCGAGCAGCTCGACGCCCTCGGCAAGGTCGACCAGGCGCACGCCCATCGTCGCGCGCGAGCTCGGGCGGATCTGGTTGACCTCGGTGCGGATGACCCCGCCCGCGGAGGTGATGGCGAAGATCTGATCGTCCTCCCCGACGGCGAGCGCGCCGATGAGCTTGCCGCGCTTCGGGGTGTACTTAAACGTCATCACACCCATGCCTCCGCGGCCCTGGGTGGAGTATTCCTCGATCGCGGTGCGCTTTCCGTAGCCACCCGACGTGGCCACGAGGAGGAACTCCCCGCCGTGGACGACGGTCATGGCGAGCAATTGGTCGTCGCCACGAAAACGCATGCCCTTCACGCCGGCGGTCGCACGACCCATGGGGCGCAGCTGCTCGTCGTCGGCGCTGAAGCGGATCGACTGGCCCTGCTCGGAGACGAGCAAGATGTCGTCGTCACTGGAGGCCAGCACGGCCCCGATGAGCTGGTCACCCTCGTTGAGGTTGATCGCGATGAGCCCGGCGGAGCGGGCCGATTCGTAGTCGGTCAGGCGCGACTTCTTCACCCTGCCCTCCCGCGTCGCCAGCACGAGGTAGGGAGCGTCTTCGTAGGAGCGGATCTGGATGACCTGGGCGATGCGCTCCTCCGGCTGGAACTCCAGCAGGTTGGCCACGTGCTGGCCGCGCGCGGTGCGCCCGGCCTCCGGAAGCTCGTATGCCTTCAAGCGGTAGACGCGGCCGAAGTTGGTGAAGAACAAGATCCAGTCGTGGGTGGAACAGATGAAGAAGTTCTTCACCACGTCGTCCTGCTTGAGCTCCGCGCCGCGCACGCCCTTGCCGCCGCGCTTTTGCGCCTTGTAGGCGTCGACCTTGGTGCGCTTGGCGTAGCCGGTGGCGGTGATGGTGACCACGACGTTTTCGCGGGCAATGAGGTCTTCCTCCGAGACGTCGCCCGTGGCCGCGACGATGCGGGTGCGGCGGTCATCGCCGTAGCGCTCGACGATCTCGGCGAGCTCGTCGGCGACGATCTGGCGCTGGCGCTCCGGGTTGGCCAGGATGTCCTTGTAGTCGGCGATTTGGCGTTCGATCTCAGCCAAGTCGTCGACAATCTTCTGGCGCTCCAGCGCCGCGAGGCGGCGCAGCTGCATGGCCAGGATCTCGTTGGCCTGGATCTCATCGACGTCGAGAAGGCTGATGAGGCCCTGGCGGGCGTCGTCGACAGTCGGCGAGCGGCGGATCAGCGCGATGACCTCGTCGAGCATGTCGAGGGCTTTGACCAGGCCGCGCAGGATGTGGGCGCGCTTCTCGGCCTCGTCGAGGCGGTAGCGGGTGCGCCGGACGATGACCTCGACCTGGTGCGTGACGTAGTAGCGCAGCATCTGGTCGAGGCGCAGGGTACGCGGCACGCCGTCGACGATCGAGAGCATGTTCGCGGAAAAATTCGTCTCCAGCTGCGAGTGCTTGTAGAGGTTGTTGAGCACCACGCGTGCCACGGCGTCGCGCTTGAGGGAGACGACGATTCTCATGCCGACGCGGTCGGAGGATTCGTCGTCGATACGCGAGGCGCCCGGCAGCTTGCCGTTCGCGATGTTGTCGGCGACGCTGGCGATGAAGTTATCCGGGTTGACCTGGTACGGCAGCTCCGTGATCACGATGGCCTGGCGTGAGCCGACCTCCTCGATCTCTGTGACCCCGCGCATGCGGATCGAGCCGCGGCCGGTGGTGTAGGCATCCTTGATCCCCGAGTCACCGACAATGAGGCCGGAGGTGGGGAAATCGGGGCCCTTGACGCGCTCCATGACCGCCTCAAGAGTGGACTTATCGTCCGCCTCTGGGTTTTTCAGGATCCAGTAGATGGCCTCGGCCAGCTCGCGCAGGTTGTGCGGCGGGATGTTGGTGGCCATGCCGACGGCGATGCCGCCGGAGCCGTTCATCAGCAGGTTGGGCACGCGGGAGGGCAAGACGTCCGGTTCCTTCGTCTTGCCGTCGTAGTTCGGCGAGAAGTCCACGGCGTTTTCGCGGATGTCGCGCACCATCTCCATCGCCAACGGCGAGAGCTTGCACTCCGTGTAGCGCATCGCCGCGGGGCCGTCGTTGCCGGGCGAGCCGAAGTTGCCCTGGCCGTCCACAAGCGGGTAGCGCATCGACCAGGGCTGGGCCATGCGCACGAGGGTGTCGTAGATCGCGGAGTCGCCGTGCGGGTGGTAGTTACCCATCGTGTCCGCGACAGGCTTGGCGGACTTCACGTACGAGCGCTCGGGGCGGTAGCCGTTGTCGTACATGGCGTAGATGATGCGGCGGTGCACGGGCTTCATGCCGTCGCGCACGTCCGGCAGGGCGCGGCCGACGATGACGCTCATCGCGTAGTCGATATAGCTCGTCTGCATCTCGTCGTTGATGTCGATCGGCTGGATGCGATCGAAGCCATCACCGGTGAGAGTGTCATCACTCATGGGGTGCCTTTCTTTTCGGTTACTCATGGGATCCTACCCGCCGCTGTGGCGTTGTTGCGGGGGCATGCGGTATCACTTTGGTATGGCTATGACGCTGCGGTTGACCGCTGACGAGGACCACGCGCTCGTGCTGCTCGCCTCCGCGTGGGGCTGCTCGAAGCAGGAGGCGGCGCGGCGCGCTGTGGTCACCGCGGCATCGCGCCTGCTTGACGACGCCGCAATCACCGCCCTGGCCCGCAAGCACGTGAGCGCGTATGCCGCCACCGAGGCCCGGATCAGGCAGGCGCGGGGCAATGAGGGCGCTTAGCCCGGAGCAGCTCCTCGCGATCGCGGACGAGTTCTGCGCGCCCAGGGGCGCGCGCGTGCGGTCCTTTTCCGCGTTGTGCGCAGCGGCCGCTGTGCCCGGGGCACGGGTGCATGGGGTGCCGGTGTTCGATTCCGCCACGGCAGCCGGCGAGGCCCTGGCGGAGGCGATTGTGGCGCTGGAGCCGCTCAACGGGGGCAACCGCGCGTTCGGCGAGGTGGCGCGGCGGGTGTACGTGGAGTGGGTGGAGTAGCGCGCCGTTGTTGCGCGTGTTATTTTTGTTGCTGTTGTGGCTGCAGTTGCTTCTGATATGTGAGGTTGCTGTGGCGGAAGAGCTGCAACCACCGACCCCGCCCCCCGGGCGGGGTTTTCGTTTGGCGAATATGTGTTCGAATTGGTGTTCGGGCGTGTCGCATGGGCGTTCTAGTGTGTATGCATCACACCAGGAAAGGAGGTGCCCATGACCACCCAACTAGCCCACCTTGTCGATGACATCGCCAACGCCACCCACGCGCTGTCGGAGGCCTTCTCCACCCCGGAGTCGCTGACGTTCCACGCAGTGCGCGGCGAGATGGAACGGCTCTACGCCGCGCTAGAGAAGTTCGGGTTCATCGACGCCTCCTTCGCCTACCTCGCCGAGCGCGACGGGGCAGGCTCCGTGGTCGGGGCACACCACGCGATCCAATACTTCGTCGACGTCCTCGGGTTCTCCCGCGCCGAGGCGATGGATCGCATTATGCGCGGCAAACGCCTCTTCGGCGAGCCCGAGGTGCCGCCACAACCCGACGAGCCGGCGGAGGATCCGGAGGCGCAGGCGCGGCGGGAGCAGGAGGAGGAGCGTCGCAAAGCGGAAGCCCGCAAGGCCCGCGCCGAGGCCCGGAAGGAAGCCGCCCGCGTGAACGCCGAGAAACAAAAGATCATCGCGCAATGCCTGCGCGACCTCAACGAACACTCCAACCCCGGGTTCGACGCGCTGCACAGCCTCGCGCTCAAGGAGGCCACATCACGCACCCCCGAAGACCTGCGCGCCTGGCTGCGTGACCAGGTGGCCCGGGCCAACCGGGCCGGACGCGACTACGACGACAAGAAAGACCCCCTCGCCGCCTGGAAAAAGCGCGGCGTCACCTTCGGCCACCCTGACTCCGACGGCCTGGCCCGCATGGTGGTGACCGGCCCGAAGGCCGAGCTCTCCCTGTTCAAGGCGCTCATCCAGCCTGGCTACGCCCCCGGCACGAACACCGGGGTTGATCCTTCGGCCGACACCCGCACCCGCGCCCAGCGCGGATTCGACCAGCTCATGGCCATCGCCCGGGCCTATGACGCGGAGAAAGCCAAGCGCTCCCACGGCGTGTGCTCGATCGTGTTATCGCTCACCCTCGAGGACCTGCTCGGGTCCGAGGCAGGGGAGGCCTTCCCCACCAACACGGGAACGGACCTCAGCGCCCTCGACATCCTCCGCCTCGGCCTCGGCAAGACCGACTTCATCCTCCAACTCGACGACGTGACCGGGCTTCCGCTCTCACTCGGAGCGACCCGGCTCGCCAGCGTGCACCAAAAGCTCGCGCTGCTCGCCGCCCAAGGCGTCTGCGCGTGGGCCGGGTGCGACAAGGCCGCAATGGAGCTCGAGGCGCACCACGTGCTCGCGTGGAAAGACGGGGGCCGCACCGACATCGACAACCTCGTCGGGCTGTGCAGGCAGCACCACCGCTGCAACAACGACGCCCGCGACGGGGCCGGCAACAAGGGCTTTGTTGACATCAACCCAGACACCGGGCGCGTCGAGCACCACCCCGCCGACGGGTCGCCGCCGCGCACGAACGAAACCCACGGCTACCACACCTCCGCCGGCGCCAAGATCAGGCGGCGGGCCAAGCGCAATAGGCGCCGCGGGCCGACCCAAGCCGTCCTCTTCCCTCCCTAGGCGCCTGTATGCTCGGGGCAATGAGCGAACTTTCCACCCTGCTGGGCGAGACCGTACGCCCCCTCGCCGTCAACGACCTCACCGACCTCGCCCGCCGCACCATCGAATCCCAGTCCGGGCTCACCGGAATGGCGCTGAAGTCCGCCCTCGGGGCCGCCACCAAGGCCAACCCGGAGGCAGTGTCCAAGGGAATCGACAGCGCTCTGCCCGAGATCGTGAAAACGCTGAGCCCCTATTGGAACGACTACGACCCCCAGAACTCCGCAGGTTTCGGCAACTACCTTGCCTCCCGCCAGAGCGAGGTCGTCTCTAGCGTCCTCGCCCTAGGCGACAAGTTCGCCGAGCGCGCACCCGGACCCGCGCGCGGGGTGTACTCCAGCCTGCGCGGCAAAGCCGAGAAAATCCTCGCGCCGGTCCTCCCCGAGCTCGGGGACATCCTCGAGCGCCACGCGATTTAGGCGCCGAGCTCTTCTTCCACAAACCGGATCAGCCGGCGGCCCACGACCTCCGGCTCCCGCGCCCACCGGTTGTGCCCGAGCCCGCCCTCGAGCTGCTCGACCCTAGGGTGCGCAGAAGGAACGTGCATCGCCAGCGCATCCGCCGAGGCGAGCGTGCAATCGTCGTCATTGTTAAAGCGGGTATAGAGCACCGGCACCGTCACCCTCAGCAGGGCCTCCACGTAATCTTCCCCCGCGATGTGGGCCACCGAGTTGGTGCGCGAAAGCCTCGCCCACTCGGCGACGTGCGCCCGCGCCTGGCGCCCGTAATTGGCAATATCGAGAGGGCCCGCGGGCCAATAGCCCATCACCCGCGACACCGCGTCCATCAGGGTCGCCCCCACTCGCAGCGTGCGCCGCGTCTTGCCGTCGAACGCCTTCCAATAAGGGCTGCCGGCGCCCACGCCCATCAGGCCGCGCACGTTGAGGGCCCGGGCGGCAGGGCTGGAGAGAAATAGCGTGCCAATTTGCCCACCCATCGAGTGCGAAAGCAGGACCACCGGGTAATCCCGACCCAGGCCGAAGGCTTCCTTCGCCGCCGAGATGGTCAAAGGGTAGTCCTCACTGGCCATGGTGTGGTAACTCCAGGTGTGCGCCCGCGTGGCAACGGCCGTACTCGAGCCCTGCCCGCGAAGCTCCCCAATCGCGGTGGGATAACCGCGGTCCGCCAACCACTGAGCAATAGGCCGGTAATAGTGCGCGCCCATCCCGAACCCGGGCCAGATCACCACTAACGGGTGCTCCTGCTGCTGGGCGGGGTAGAGCAGGACAGTACTGGTGGACCCATCGGGCAGGGAGATCTCGACTTCGGTGGTTGCCATGACAAAAGTGTAGACAACGAGCGCCTACCCTACCGCGGACCTACCCGCCCAGCTTCTCGTTGCGCGGGATCCGCTCCCCCGTTACTACCCGCCTTCCCAACAGGCCCAGCTTGACGCGGCGCTTATCGTGCAGCGTGTGGGTGCGCAGGTCGCGCCACCACCTATCCAAGGGATCCTGCCCCGCGGCACCCGCGGTCCCGGTCACCTCAAACAGCCTCTGCACCGTGCGCAGCGCCGCATCCTGGATCGCGAGCTTCGCCGCGGTGACGTCCTCCGCGACTTCGTTCGCGTCGGCCGAGGGGTCGTCGAGCGCGCCCAGCATGCTGCTGAGCGACGCCCGCGCGACGTACAGCTCGACCTCCACCTCCCCGACGAGCGCGCTCAGCAGCTGGTCCTCGCCCCCGGCGTTGCGCGGGAGGCCGGCGCGTTCATAGGCGGCACTCACTGCCCCCTCGAACAACCCGAGATCGATGCCGGCGTGGAGGGCCTGGGCGTAAGCGCCGTAGTGGCGCAGCGCGAGGGCGTCGCTACGCAGCGAGCGCGGGGCCTGCGCGACATCGACGCGATCGAACCGCACGGTCCCGCTGGCGGTGTAGGACTGCCCCATGGCCGCCCAATCGCCCGTAACCCCCACCCCCGGTGCGTCCGCCCTGATAAGCACGGCAACCGCGGGCTCCGCGCTCACGGTAACCGCCAGCAGGTCGGCGTAGGCCGAACCGGTGCAAAAGCGCTTCTCCCCTGTCAAAAGCCCGTTTGTTATGCCCACCTCTGGGTCGCCGTCAACTTGGGCGTTCGCGATCAATGCTCCGGCCGGGATGTGGCCGGGAAAGCGCCTGGCAAAGACGAGGTGACTCTGCGGGATCTGGGCCAGGGAGCCGTCGACGCGCGCGAGGCGCCGCACCACCTCGACTCCCGTGGACAGCGGCATGCCGTCCAACCGCAGGGCGGGGCCGGATTTAAGTGCCGCGACGGCGCGCCGGACTGCCTCTTTGCGCTCGGTGCCCTGCTGCGTGGCCGCGGTGAGCACTCCGGCGGCCCGCTCTGCGGCGCGGATGGCATCGTGGGCGTCAGGCATGCACCGGCGCCTTGCCCGCGCGCAGGGGCGCGATGATCTCGCGGCCGAACCGCTGGACTTCTTCGTCGAAGTGAAGGAAGCCGGTGAGCACGAGGTCGACTCCGATAGAGCGCAGCTCCTCGAGGCGTTCGCTGACCCGGTCGGCCGTGCCAATCAACCCCGTCTTAAACCCGTCGTTGTACTGAACGAGGTCTTCGAGCGAAGAGTTCGCCCACATTCCCTTGCCGTCCTTCGTTGCGGCCCCGGCGTCTTGCACGGATTTCGCAAACGTTTTCACGGACTCCGTGTCTGCGTGCGCGATGATCTCGCGCAGACGATCCTCCGCCTCTGCCTGGGTATCGCCCAGGATGACGAAGGCGTTGACGCCGATCTTGGTCTCCCGGCCTGCTTCCTCGGCGTGGCGGCGTACCTCGGCGACTTGGTCACGCAGCTCCTCGACGCTGCCACCGTTGGTGAAATACCAGTCCGCATACCGCCCGCCGTTGGAGCGCGCCGCCGTGGAGGTGCCGCCCTGGAAAAGCTCCGGAGCCTTGCTAGGCCGGGGCTTGAGCGAGTAGTCGCGGATGCGGTAGAAATCACCAGCGAAATCCACCGTATCCTGCGTAAATAGGGCGCGCAGAACCTGGAGGAACTCCGCCGAGCGGCGGTAGCGCTCGTCGTGGTCGAGCCAGGGTTCGCCGAGCGCCCGGAACTCGTCGCGCAGCCACCCGGAGACGATGTTGAGGGCGAAGCGCCCGTCGTATAGCTCGGATGCGGTAGCCGCGAGGTTGGCCAGCACGCCCGGTTGCCACAGGCCCGGGTGGACGGCGGCGATGACGTTGAGGCGTTCGGTCGCCTCAAGTAGCGCAAGCGAGAAACTCACGGACTCGTGCTGGAACTCGGCTGAATAGCTCGACAGGTAGCGCACCTGTGTCAGTGCGTAGTCGAACCCGGCCTCCTCCGCGTGGCGGGCGAGCTCCCGGTTGTACTCGATGCCCCAATCGGTGCGCTGGTGAACGGTCGAGGTGACTAAGCCCCCGGAGACGTTGGGCACCCAATAGGCGAAAGAAAGGTCGTCGGCGATGCGGGACGTGGTCATGGAATGTAAGTCCTTGGGGTGTGTTAGACGGTCGTGGTCACAAGCGAGCGGTGGAAGATGAGCGGGCGATGATCTTCGCCCGTGCTCGCGTTTTCGATGCGCGCGATGGCCAGGATGTGATCGCCGACGTCGACCTCGTCGACGAGCCGTGTTGTCGCTTGGAGCGCGGCACCCGGCAGCAGGATCGCGTGGCCATCGGTGTCGTAGTCGAGGTCCTCGAAGCGCTGCCTTGACGGGCGGTAGAAGTTCTCGAGCGCGCCGCGATTGGCCTCGGAGAGGATGCTCAGGCCGATGCTCTCGGCGCGGCGCAGGCGGGGCCAGGTCGTGGAGGTCTTTTGAATGCTGATGCTCACCAGCGCCGGGGCGAGGCTGTGCCCGACGAAGCTGCCGATGATCATGCCGGTCGGCTCGCCATCAACAAGCGCTGCGGCCGTGGCCAAGGGTGTGGGGGCGAGCGCGAGAGCGTTGCGCAGGGAGCGGGTATCGGCGATGTCGACAAGCGCGGGGGAAGAAATGGTGGCGGTCATAAGCGTGTCCTTTTGTTTCGGGGATGAGTTCGGTTAGGCGGTGCGCGGCGCGAACGGCACCTGCTGGTGTTGGCTGGCCGCGACTGCCGAGTCGTGGTGTGCGACTTCGATGCCGAGCTTGTGCAACTCGGGCACGACTCCCTCGCCGACGTGGAAGGTCTCTTCTAGGTGCGGGTAGCCGGAGAGGATGAAGTGGCCAAAGCCTTCGTCGATGTATTCCTTGATCAAAGCCGCGACCTCGGCATACGAGCCGACGAGGGCGGTTCCCGCCCCGCCGCGCACGAGCCCGACGCCGGCCCACAGCCCGGGGTAGACCTCAAGCTCGTGCGGGTCCTGCCCGGAGTGGAAGTCGTGCCCCTGCCCGTGCAGCTGCGTCATGCGGCGCTGGCTTTCGGATTGCGACTTGGCTAGGCCCCGCTGGATCTTCTCGACGTCCTCGGCGCTGATGTGGGAAAGCAGGCGGCCTGCCTCGGCCCAGGCTTCCTCTGTGGTTGGCCGGGCGATGACGTGGAACCGGATGCCGTAGTCGAGCTCGCGGTCGCGCTCCGCCGCTGCCTCCGCAACCCGGGCCCGCTTCTCCCCCGCCGCCTGCGGCGTCTCGCCCCAGGTGAGGAACACATCGGCGTGGCGCGAGGCGATATCGATCGCGCCCTCGCTTGAGCCGCCGAGGTAGATCGGGGGGCTGACCGCCGGGCGCTTAGCCAGGCTCGCATTCTCGGCAGTGGTGTACTGCCCGGCGTAGTCGAGTGGCTCCGGCTTGTTCCACAGGTGGTGGGTGATATCGAGTACCTCCCCGGCGCGGGCGTAGCGCTCGGGCTTGCTTAGGGTGTCGCCGTATGAGCGCTGCTCGTGGTCCTCGCCGCCGACGACGACGTTGAGTAGGACCCGGTTTCCGGAGAGCGCCTGGAAGGTGGCGGCCTGCTGGGCGAGCAGGAGCGGGGAGACGAGGCCCGGGCGCAGCGCGACGAGGAACTTCAACCTGCTGGTTGCGCCGATGAGCGCGGCGGTGGCGAGCCAGGCGTCTTCGCACCACTGGCCGGTCGGGGTGAGGACGGATTCGAAGCCGTTGCGTTCGGCGGCGAGCGCGATCTGGGTGAGGTAGTTCAGGTCGGCGTCGCGCGCTCCGGTGTGCAGCCCGGCGCCGTGCCCGCCCGGCATGATGGTGCGGGAGTCGCCGTAGGTGGGTAGGAACCAGTGCAGGGTTGCCTTGTGTTGCGCTGTGGTTGACATGCCTGCAAGTAGACCATGCAGTCTAATGTGCGGCCAGCGTTCGATTCACCGTGCATAAAACCCAGGTAGTCGAGCCTCTCTAAGCCCGTCCCGCCGCGCCTCCATATAGACCGCTCTGTCTTTATCGGGTACCCTAGCGCCATGACCGCACCCCCGAGGACCCGAAGCGCCGCCCGCCCAGTCCACTTCCGCCTCCCCGCGGATACTGCCGCGCGCTGCCTCCAACAGCTGCGCATCCACCCCGGCATCACGCGCCGCCAGCTCCAGGCCGACCTGGGCCTGACCCAGCCAACCACCACCCGCCTCGTCGCCCGGCTCGAGTCCGCCGGCCTGGTACGCATGGGAGCCCCGCTGGGTGGGTCTCCTTCCTCCGGCCGCCCGAGCGCGGGCATCTACCTCGAAGGCTCCGCCCTCGTCGCCGCCGGGGCTCACGTGGGCAAGCGGGAGACCCGCATCGTGCTCACCGATTTCAGCGGTGCCACCCTCGCCCAGGACCTCCTGCCCCACGACGTGAGCACCGCCTCCGCGCAAGATACCCTCGAGGCGATCGCCTGGCGCCTCGCCCACCTCACCCAGCACTCGCCGCATCCCGTGCGGCACGTCGGCATCGCGTTTTCCGCGGATATCGACTCCGACGGCACGATCACGAGCGAGACCTATGGGTGGGACCGCGTCCCGGCGCACGCCGCAGCCTGCGCCGCGCTTGAGCGCGTGGGGTCGGCGGCGCACCTCGCTCCCGGGTACACGGTGGAGGTGAGCACGGGTGTTGCCGCCATGGCGGCCCACGAGCTGGCGCACACCGACCTCGCGCAGCACAACGAGGAGGCCCTGACCCGCTCGTCGCTCTACGTCTACGCGCGCGAGGTGCTGGGCTACGCCTGGATTGTCCACGGCGCAATCCACCGCCCCCGCCTCGGCCACCAATCCCCTTTGCTGGCCCGATTGCTCTCCGGCTCGCCTCTTTCTGAGCCCGCGCGGCGCCGTGGAATCGACCCGCTGAGCGTCTCCGCGCTGCTCGAGGTCGCGGCGCAGCGCGGTCAGGCGGCGTCTAGCCTGCCTGAGCTCATCGCGGCCGCGCGTGACGACGCCCCCTTGGCCGCCCTCCTCGACCACCGCGCGCACATCCTCGCCGAGGCCATTGACATCGCGGTGCAGGTCGTCGATCCCTCCGCCGTCGTCTTCGCCGGCGAGACGTTTAGCGCCGACCCCAAGCGCACGCGCCGCATCGCCCGGCGTGTGCGGGGGGAATCGAGGGGCGACTACACCCTGAAGGCCTACCCCGCGAACGTCGAAATCGTCGCCGAGGCGGCAAAGATGATCGCCCTGCACGCGCCGTGGCAGCGCCCGCTTGAGGGCACAGGGCCCTAGACGTCGAGGAAGCGGACGTCCTTCGCCTTGCGGGTAATAAAGGAGCGGCGCGCGGCGACGTCGTCACCCATGAGGATGGAGAAGAGCTCGTCGGCAAGCTGCGCGTCTTCAACGTCTACTCGACGCAAGATGCGGTGCTCCGGGTCGAGCGTGGTCTCCCACAGCTCGCTCGGGTTCATCTCGCCGAGGCCCTTGTAGCGCTGGATGCCGTCATCGGTGTTGATCTTGCGGCCGGCCTCGCGGCCTTCTGCGAGCTGCTCGTCGCGCTCGCGGTCGGAGAAGGCGTAGCCCGGCTCGCCCTTGGCCCACTTGAGCTTGTACAGCGGCGGGTTAGCCAGGTAGACGTGGCCCTGCTCGATGAGCTCGGGCATGAAGCGGAAGAGCAGGGTGAGCAGGAGGGTCGCGATGTGCTGACCGTCGACGTCCGCATCCGCCATGAGCACGATCTTGTGGTAGCGCAGGCGCGCGATATCGAACTCATCGTGGATGCCGGTGCCGAGAGCGGTGATGATGGCCTGGACCTCGGCATTTTTTAAAACCCGATCCATGCGGGCCTTCTCCACGTTGAGGATCTTTCCGCGCAGCGGCAAGATCGCCTGGAACATCGAGTCGCGGCCCTGCTTCGCGGAGCCGCCGGCGGAATCGCCCTCCACGATGAAGAGCTCGGAGACCTTCGGGTCCTTCGAGCGGCAGTCCGCGAGCTTGCCGGGCAACCCACCCATATCCCCGGCGGACTTGCGGCGCACGAGATCGCGCGCCTTGCGGGCGGCTTGGCGCGCCTGCGAGGAAGAGACAGCTTTGTTGATGATCACCTTGGCCTCGGCCGGGTTGGCGTCGAACCAGTCGGAGAGGTGCTCGCCCACGGCGCGCTGGACAAAGCCCTTGATCTCGGTGTTTCCCAGCTTGGTCTTCGTCTGCCCCTCGAACTGCGGGTCGGACACGCGCACGGAGACAATCGCCGAGAGCCCCTCGCGGCAATCGTCGCCGGTGAGGTTGGGCTCCTTGTCGCGCAGGAGCTTGTGCTCGCGCGCGTACTTGTTCATCAACGAGGTCAGCGCTGCGCGGAAGCCCTCCTCGTGCGAGCCGCCCTCGTGGGTGTTGATCGTGTTGGCGAAGGTGTGGACGGATTCCTTAAATCCGTTGTTCCACTGCATCGCGATCTCGGCTTCGTGCTCGGTGCCCTTAGCCTCGAAACCGATCACGGAGGGGTGGATAGGGGTCTTCGACTTGTTGAGGTGCTCGACGTAGTCCACCAAACCGTTCGGGTAGTGGTAGGTCACCTTCTTCTCGCGCTTCTTCTGCACCGCCGGGCTCACCCCGGCGGATTCGGAGACCACGGTGTCGTCGAAGGAGTCTCCTTCGACGGCGGCCGCCGACTCCCCCTCCTCGACGATGGCTTCGAGCTCGAGTTCTTCCTCCGTGACCCGCTCGTCCTTGAGCGTGATGGTCAGGCCCTTGTTCAAAAACGCCATTTCCTGCAGGCGCCGCGCGATGATGTCGTAGTTGAACTCGACGGTTTCGAAAATCTCGGCGTCGGGCCAGAACCTGATGGTCGTGCCGGTGCCGCGGGCGTTGCCGCCTTCAACCAGCCCATCGGGTACGGCGTAGGTGAAGTTCTGGTACCAGTGCTTGCCGTCGCGCTTGATGTCGGCCTCGACGCGGGTGGAGAGGGCGTTGACCACGGAGATGCCCACTCCGTGCAGGCCGCCGGAGACGGCGTAGGATTCCGAGTCGAACTTTCCGCCGGCGTGCAGCTGGGTCATAACAACCTGGACGGTGGGGGCTCCCGCGGGGTGCATCTCCACAGGAATGCCGCGGCCGTTGTCGATGACCTCAATTCCGCCGTCGGCAAGCAGTGTGACATCGACCCGGTCGGCGTAGCCCGCCATGGCCTCATCGACGGAGTTATCCACGACCTCCCACACGAGGTGGTGCAGGCCACGCACGCCGGTCGAGCCGATGTACATTCCGGGGCGCTTGCGCACGGCCTCGAGGCCCTCCAGAATGGTGATCGATGACGCGTCGTAGTGTGGTTCGTTGGTAGCCACGATGTGGGTCTCTCCTGTCGCGCTAAAAGGGCTTTAACCCGTCTAATCCTACACCCCGTAGGGGAGATTGCCCGCACTTGCCAACTCCGCGAGACGGCGCTGTAGGCCCAATTTTGGCTATCCGTAGGTATCGCGCGGGCCGCGGCCCTTGACGTGGAGGGGGCCCTTGCGCCAGTTCTTGGTCCTCGGCGGGTAGACGTGGAGGGCGGTGACCACCCCTGGTCCTACCTTCTGCGCAATCGCGCTCAAGATGGTCGCCTGCATGTACTTCAGCTGCGTCGCCCAGGCGGTTTGGTCGCAGGTGATAAAGACCTCCCCTTCCTTAATCATCTGCACCTGCGTGTGCTGCGCAATCTTGTCGCCAACGAGCTGCGCCCAGTTGCCCATGACCCACCCGTACGCCATGTTCTCGGTCCAGTCGCGCTTGCGGATCTCGGCGCGCACCAAGGTGCCAAAGCCCTTGACCTGGTAGCTGCGCCCGAGTGCGCGGCCATCGGGCCCGGTGGGCCTGCCCCTGGCCGGCCCACGCGGGGACGGCGCGGTGTCGAGCTCTAACCCGGGCACGCTTATCGACGCCCCCGCGGCACCATCCCGCAGCGACAGCGCGCCCGCCCGCCGCGGCACCACCGACCCACCCTGGCGCCGCAGGTCGGGCACGCGACCGCCGCGGGCCTTGGCCGTCTCGCGCAGCGCGCGGAAGGTCTCGCTGACCAGGTCAGGCATCGTCGCGCTCCAGGGTCGAGGCGCCGTCTACCATCGTCACCGCGTAGCGCGCCGTCACCGTCTCGGCCAGGCTCGCCGGCAGGTCGTCTCCCACCGCTGCGGTGATGAGAACCTGTTCTGCCTGCTCGGCAACGGCGACGAGGCGCTGGCGGCGCGCGGTGTCGAGCTCGGCAAACACATCGTCGAGGATGAGCACCGGGGCCGAGCCCTCGGCGGAGAGCAGGGCGTATTCGGCGAGGTGGAGCGCCAGGGCGAGCGACCACGTCTCCCCGTGGCTGGCGTAGCCCTTGGCGGGGGCATCGCCCAGCATGAGCACGACGTCGTCGCGGTGCGGTCCGACCAGAGTGGTGCCGCGCTCGATCTCCTCTTTGCGGCGCCGCGCGAGCTCGCTGAGCATCGCCGCCTCGATGACCGCGGCGTCCCGGGTGCCCTCGCCGGCGAGGCGCTCGAGCGCCGCGTCGAGTGTGGAGGAGTAGCTCACAGAAGCGGGGCGCGATTCGGGGGCAACGGCGGCGTAAGAGCTCTCGATGTGGGGAGCGAGGGCGTCGAGAAGCGCGAGCCTGCCCGCGATGACCTGCGCGCCGTGGCTGGCGAGCTGCGAGTCCCACACATCGAGGGTGGCCAGCGCGCTTGCGCCCGCGCCGTCGCCGTAGCCGCGGCGCAAATCCATCGCCGAGTGGCGAAGCAGCGCGTTTCTCTGGCGCAGCACCTTGTCAAAATCGGCCTTCGCGCCGCCCAGCCGCGGCGCCCGCTCGGCCGCGAGGTCGTCGAGGAAGCGCCGTCGCTCGGCCGGCTCCCCCACGACAAGACGCAGGTCTTCCGGAGAAAACATCACGGTGCGCAGCACGCCGAGCAGCTTCCGCGGGGATTTCAGCCGGGTGCGGTTGATCTGGGCCTGGTTCGCACCGGAGGCTTTGAGCAGCAGGTGGGTGGTCAGCTCCCGGCCGGCGTTGACGGTCGTGCAGGACACCCGTGCGCTGGCGGCCCCGGCGCGGATGAGCGGGGCGTCCGAGGAGACCCGGTGGCTGCTCAGCTTGGCCGTGTAGTGCAGCGCCTCGACGATGTTGGTCTTGCCGTGTCCGTTGCGGCCGGAGAACACGGTTGCCCCTGGCCCCAGCTCGCAGCCGAGCTCCGGCCAGGAGCGAAAATCGCGCAGGTTGAGTTCACGGACGAACAAGGGGCAGCGACCGACTATCCGGGCAACCGCACCGGCATGAGCAGGTACGTGAAGTCGGTCGCCGGGGTGGCAAACGTGCCGTCCGCCTCTGCCTCCGGCAGGGCCTCGGGCTCGGGGATCATGATCGCCGGGCGGGAGGCCTCGGTGAACCCGAAGACGACGCGCGGGGTGGAGATGACCCCCAGGCCGTCTTTGAGGTATCCCGAGTTAAACGCAATGAGCAGCTCGTCTGCGCCCGTAAACGCGGCCTCCACCGTCTCGCTCGCCTCCCCGGAATCCGCGCCGGAGGCATACAGGGTGACCTCACCCGGGCGGAAGTGCATCCGCACCTGGGCGTTGCGGTCCGCAACGAGGCTGACGCGGCGGATCGCCTCGAGCAGCGGGGAGATCTCGACGCTCGCCATTGAGGTGTGCGTCTTCGGCAGCAGCGGGGAGATGTTGGGGAAGTCGGCGTCGAGCATACGCGTCGTCGTTTCCCGGTTGGCGGAGTGGAGGCCGAAGAGGCCCTCGCCGCCGACGTTGCCGGCCGCACCCACCGCGATCTCGATCGGGTCGTCGAGGTGGGTATCGAGGGTCCGGGCGTTATCGAGGAGGGTCTTGGCCGGGATGAGCAGCTTGGCTTCGACCTCTGGGGCGACCGGCTCCCAGCTCACGCGGCGGATGGCGAGGCGGAAGCGGTCGGTCGCGGTGAGCTGCAGGTTGGTGCCGGAGACTTCCATGTGGATTCCGGTGAGCATCGGCAGGGTGTCGTCCCGCCCGGCCGCCGAGGCGACCTGGGTGACGGCGCCGACGAAGGTTGCCGGAGAGATCCTGCCGGTGACCTCGGGAAGGGCGGGCAGCTGAGGGTAATCATCGAGCGGCATAAGCGGCAGCTCGAAGCGGGCGGCCCCGCCCTTGAGCAGCATGGTGGTGTCGTCGGTGGTCACCTCCATCGGCTTGGCGGGCATGTTGGCCACGATGTCGGCCATGAGTTTGCCGGCCACGGCGACGCGGCCTGGTTGGCTGACTTCGGCGGCGATGCGCACGCGGGAGGAGACTTCGTAGTCGAACCCGGCGAACTCAAGCCCGTCGGAGTCTGCGGTGATGACCACTGCGCGGAGCACCGGCTGGGTGTTTTTCGTCGGCAGCATGCGGGCGACCCAGGCCACCGCATCGGAGAGGTCGTCCTTGTGGACGCGGAACGACACCGAAGTCGACGCGGGGTTTCCTACGTTGTCATCCATGCCAGCGGATACTCCTTGCGCGCTCGATGCGGCGCAGCCCACAAGCGACGCCACGAGTTACATGTCATTTCGCTCCACCTTAGGCGCGCGGGTCCCCGTTTTCCATTCGCGTGGCGACGCCGGGAGCGGGGGCGGCAGGCGGCGATTTCACACACCCCGTTTCCCTCAGGATGAATTACAAGTAAAAGAGCGGTAACAGCAGTAAGCCCTGTGCACTCTGTGGAGGACGGGCGATCCGCGCCGCTCGCACGGCGTGTCGGGCGTGTGTCCTACGGTGTGGAAAAACTGTGGATATCTCCTCGCAGTTGTGGATAACTTTTCCGCCTGCCTCAGCCGTCCACAGCGCGGCGGTGTTTCCTCACTGGGATTTCACACTCAGCGCGGGGTTATCAACAGCGCCCGAAAAGTGTGTCCCGCGCCACAAGTGAGCAAGCTCACCGAATCACAACGGTGGAATTACACAGCTGTGAGTAACCCTGTGGATAAAGAAAAAGCCCCGGCTGGCGGGGCGATCGTGCAGGGGTACTACCGGGGAAAGAATTACAGCTAGTGGGTCCGAGCGCGGAGCTTGATGAGCTGAGTGAGCTCCTTAATCTCGTCGTAGGTGCCGCGGTTTTCCGTCATTTCCTTGCGGATCTTCCGGTCGGCATACATCACCGTCGTGTGGTCCTTGCCCCCGAACTCGGAGCCGATCTTCGGCAGCGAAAGGTCGGTGAGCTCGCGGCACAGGTACATCGCTAGCTGCCGGGCGTGGGCGACCTGCCTCGTCTTCCCCGCACCCGTGAGCTGCTCAAGGGAGACGCCGAAGTACTCGGCCGCCGCCTCTTTGATGGCGGTGGCACTGATGTTGATCTCCCCGCCGTTGGGCAGGATGTCGCGGAGCGCGACCTGCGCGACGTCGAGGGTAATCGGCTCGTTGATGAGCGAGGAGTACGCCGAGACCCTGATCAGGGCACCTTCGAGCTCCCTAATCGACGACTCGAACTGCGAGGCAATGAGCTCGAGCACGGTGTGATCGACGCGTGTGCCGTCGGCGGAGGCCTTCTTCATCAAAATCGCGATGCGGGTCTCCAGGTCGGGCGGCTGGACGTCGGTAATAAGCCCGCCCTCGAAGCGGGTGCGCAGCCTGTCCTCCAGCGTCGTGAGCTGGCGCGGGGGCCGGTCGGAGGACAAGATGATCTGCTTGTTCTGCTGGTGTAAGGCGTTAAACGTGTGGAAGAACTCCTCCTGGGTGCCCTCCTTGCCTTCGAGGAACTGGATGTCGTCGACCATGAGGATGTCGAGGTTGCGGTAGCGCCGCTTGAAGCTCTCCTGGCGGTCGTCGCGCACCGAGTTGATGTAGTCGTTGGTGAACTCCTCGGAGGAGACGTAGCTGATGCGCAGGTTCGGCTGCAGGAGCTTGGCGTAGTTGCCGGCCGCGTGGAGCAGGTGGGTCTTGCCCAGCCCGGAGCCGCCCCAGATAAACAGCGGGTTGTAGGCGCGAGCGGGGTTTTCAGCCACGGCGACCGCGGCACCGTTGGCAAAGCGGTTCGATGAGCCGATGACGAAGTTCTCGAAGGTGTACTTCGGGTTGAGGCTCGCCTCGCGGTCGGGGTTGTGGGCGGGGGTCTCGCGCGGCAGGCGCGGGGCCACCGTCGGGTGGGCGCCGGTGTGCTTGCGCTCGCCCTGTGCGCCGCCCTCCCTCGTTTCGCGCTGTTGGGAGTGCAGCCTGGCCAGCTCGTCTAGCCCCATGGGGATCTGCTCGCCGACGACCCTGCCGCCCGTGGCCTGCGGCGGGTAAGCGGGTGTGCTCGTCGTGGCGTACCACCCGCCGTCGGCCGGTGGCTGGGCGGCGGGTTCCGCGGATCGTGCGGGCTCGGACGACACAGCCGGCTCAGCGGGACCCGTCGGCTCTGTGGGCATTGTGGGCTCTGTGGGCTCGCTACTCGCGGGCTTGATGGACACCGCCAGGGTGCAAGGTCGGCCCAGCTTCCGGGTGAGCAGCGAGGTGATGTGCGTGCCCAGGCTGTCCTCGATGACCGCCTTGGCGGTGGGGTTGGGCGCGGCGAGGATGACGTAGCCATCGACAGCCATGACCGGCGTGACCAGCCGCAGGTAGATCCGCTCCTGGTGCGTGAGCGTCGGGATGGTGGAGTTGGGGCGCTCCGAGAGGTTGAGGAGCTCCGTTACGACGTCTCCCCAAAGCGCCCCAAGCTGTTCGTCTGCCACGTCTGCCTTTTCCCTCTAGTGAGTACCAACGCCGTGCCGCGGCGGCACCTGCGGTGTGTCTGTCACTGTCATTCACAGCCCGCAGGCGCCGCCAAGGCCGGCCTTACCTTGTGTTCCACAACTTT